>NZ_JBIAJC010000008.1:0-381868 GCF_042871745.1 Streptomyces sp. NPDC005576
GGTACTGCAGGGGGGACCCTGTGGGAGAGTAGGACGCCGCCGAACAATTTTTCCGGGAGACCCCCGTGCCTTTGGGCACGGGGGTTTTCTGCGTTCACGGGTGGCTGCCCGACCCCTGATGCATCTGGGCGCGGTCGCTGACGGTAGGGTCAGGGGGCATCATTGGCACATTTCTTCACACAGGAGGCCCCCGGGTGGAGGTCCAGGAGACTCGGGTTCAGACGGACCGGGTCCTCACCATCCCCAACATCCTCAGCATGGCTCGCCTTGTCGGGGTACCGCTTTTCCTGTGGCTGATCCTTCGCCCGGTGTTCGGCGGCCCCCAGAGCGACGGCTGGGCGTTTCTGGTGCTCGCGCTGAGCGGTATCAGCGACTACCTCGACGGCAAGCTCGCCCGCCGGTGGAATCAGATCAGCAACCTCGGTCGGCTCCTGGACCCGGCTGCGGACCGGCTCTATATCCTTTCCACTCTCGTCGGGCTCACCTGGCGCGAGATCCTGCCGCTCTGGCTCACGGCAGCGCTCGTGGCCCGGGAGTTGATGCTCCTGGTCATGGTCGGCATCCTCCGCCGGCACGGTTATCCGCCACCCCAGGTGAACTTCCTCGGGAAAGCTGCAACCTTCAACCTGATGTACGCCTTCCCCTTGTTGCTGCTCAGCGACGGAAGTGGTTGGCTTGAAACGTTGGCCACAGTTTTCGGATGGGCGTTCGCCGGGTGGGGTACAACTCTGTATTGGTGGGCAGGACTCCTGTACGTGGTTCAAGTCCGCCGGCTGGTGAAGGCGGACGCAACAGCCGATTGAGTTCGTTGAAGCGGTGCCGTGCAGTGTGGCCGGACCGCGGCAGATGCCTCGCGATGCCGCCCGACGGGCGAAGTCGGCTTTACCGTCGTCTCTAGGAGGACGTTTCCGACATGAAGGCCGTCGTGATGGCTGGCGGCGAGGGCACACGCCTTCGCCCGATGACCTCGAGCATGCCCAAGCCACTTCTTCCCGTGGCCAACCGGCCGATCATGGAGCATGTGCTCCGACTGCTGAAGCGGCACGGGCTCAACGAGACCGTGGTGACCGTCCAGTTCTTGGCCTCCCTCGTCAAGAACTACTTCGGGGACGGGGAAGAGCTCGGGATGGAGCTCACCTACGCCAATGAGGAGAAGCCGCTCGGCACCGCGGGAAGCGTGAAAAACGCCGAGGAAGCGCTGAAGGACGACACCTTCCTCGTCATTTCCGGCGACGCGCTGACCGACTTCGACCTCACCGATCTCATCGCCTTCCACAAAGCGAAGGGCGGACTCGTCACCGTCTGCCTGACCCGTGTCCCCAATCCGCTGGAATTCGGGATCACGATCGTCGACGAGGAGGGCCAGGTCGAGCGGTTCCTGGAGAAGCCCACCTGGGGGCAGGTGTTCTCGGACACCGTCAACACGGGCATCTACGTCATGGAGCCCGAGGTCTTCGACTACGTCCAGGCCGACACCTCCGTGGACTGGTCCGGCGACGTCTTCCCGCAGCTCATGAAGGAGGGCAAGCCGATCTACGGCTATGTCGCCGAGGGCTACTGGGAGGACGTGGGCACGCACGAAAGCTATGTGAAGGCCCAGGCCGACGTGCTGGAGCGCAAGGTCGACGTCGAGCTCGACGGATTCGAGATCGCTCCCGGCGTGTGGGTGGCGGAAGGCGCCGAGGTCCATCCGGACGCCGTCCTCCGCGGCCCGCTCTACATCGGTGACTACGCCAAGATCGAGGCGGACGTCGAAATCCGGGAGCACACCGTCGTCGGGTCGAACGTCGTGGTCAAGTCCGGTGCCTTCCTGCACAGAGCAGTGGTCCACGACAACGTGTTCATCGGCTCCCACAGCAATCTGCGGGGCTGCGTGATCGGTAAGAACACCGATGTCATGCGGGCCGCCCGCATCGAGGACGGCGCCGTGATCGGCGACGAGTGCCTCGTCGGAGAAGAGTCGATCATCCAGGGGAACGTGCGGGTCTACCCCTTCAAGACCATCGAGGCGGGCGCTTTCGTCAACACCTCGGTGATCTGGGAGTCGCGCGGACAGGCGCACCTCTTCGGAGCCCGCGGCGTCTCCGGAATCCTGAACGTCGAGATCACCCCGGAACTCGCGGTCCGTCTCGCCGGCGCCTACGCCACGACCCTGAAGAAGGGGTCGACCGTCACGACCGCGCGAGACCACTCGCGAGGTGCCCGAGCGCTGAAGCGCGCGGTCATCTCCGCCCTCCAGGCCAGCGCGATCGACGTACGCGATCTGGAGAACGTGCCGTTGCCGGTGGCCCGTCAGCAGACGGCCCGCGGAAGTGCCGGCGGCATCATGATCAGGACGTCCCCCGGTGTCCCCGACTCGGTCGACATCATGTTCTTCGACGAGCGGGGCGCCGACCTCTCGCAGGCCCAGCAGCGGAAGCTGGACAGGGTCTACGCCCGCCAGGAGTACCGCAGGGCCTTCCCCGGTGAGATCGGGGACCTGCACTTCCCGTCGAGCGTCTTCGACTCGTACACGGGCTCCCTGCTCCGCAACGTCGACACCTCCGGGATCGCCGAGGCGGGTCTGAAGGTCGTGGTCGACGCCTCGAACGGCAGTGCGGGACTCGTCCTGCCCAGCCTGCTCGGGCGGCTCGGCGTGGACTCGCTGACCATCAACCCAGGACTCGACGAGTCCCGGCCCACCGAGTCCGCCGAGACCCGCCGTGCCGGGCTTGTCCGGCTCGGCGAGATCGTCTCCTCGGCGCGCGCCGCGTTCGGCGTGCGCTTCGACCCGGTCGGCGAGCGGCTCTCGCTCGTCGACGAACGCGGCCGGATCATCGAGGACGACCGTGCGCTGCTGGTCATGCTCGACATGGTGGCCGCCGAGCGCCGGAGCGGGCGGGTGGCGCTGCCGGTGACGACCACGAGGGTCGCCGAACAGGTGGCCGCGTACCACGGCACCCAGGTGGAGTGGACGACGACCTCGCCGGACGACCTGACCCGGGTCGGCCGCGAGGAGAACACGATCTTCGGAGGCGACGGGCGCGGGGGATTCATCGTCCCCGAGTTCAGCAGCGTCTTCGACGGATCGGCCGCCTTCGTCCGGCTCATCGGGCTGATCGCCCGCACCCAGCTCACCCTGAGCCAGATCGACGACCGCATTCCGCGCGCCCACGTGCTCCGCCGTGACCTGGCCACGCCCTGGGCGGTCAAGGGTCTCGTGATGCGCCGGGTGGTCGAAGCCGCCGGCGACAGGGATGTGGACACCACCGACGGCGTCCGCGTCGTCGAGGCGGACGGCCGATGGATCATGGTTCTGCCGGACCCGGCCGAGGCGGTCACCCACCTGTGGGCCGAGGGCCCCGACGACGCCTCCGCCCAACTGCTCCTGGACGAGTGGGCCGCGGTCGTCGACAGCGCCGGGGACTGATTCCCGCACCCCACCCGTCTCCGGGGAGCCTGCCGTACACCGGCGGCTCCCCGGAGCCGTGTGGGCAGGCCCATTCGGCGGTAGCCGGGGTGACGTGCGACGATGTGCGGCATGCCGCAGCCGCCCCCCGAACGGAGTACGTCCGCTCCGCCCCCTCGCCCCGACGCCTCCATGTCGCTGCTGACCCATGTGATGGACCACAGCCTGGACGAGGGCTACGCCGAGGCCGCTGCGCGCCGTGAGGGCGACGGGACGGCGGGGCTTCCCCGCCAGGCGCGGGCCAAGCTCGGTCTCGCCGCCGGACTCGTCCTCATCGCTCTCGTCGTCACCCTCGGGGCCGCCCAGGCGAGGGTGTCCGCGCCGGTCGTGGCCAAGGAACGCCAGGAGCTCATCGACCGCATCGACGGCGAGACCCACGCGGCCGACTCCCTCGAATCAGAGGTGGAGAAGCTCCGCAAGGACGTCGGGGCGCGGCAGCGCGCGGCCCTCCTCCAGCACGGAGGGGACCAGGGCGAGCTGGTCGCCCTGCTCTCCGGGGCCACCCCCGTCGAGGGCCCCGGGGTGAAACTCGTCGTGGACGACGCCGACGAGACCGACCAGGGCGACGACGGGCCGCGCGGCACCAGCGGCTTCGCCGACACCAGTCGGGTCCGGGACCGGGACATGCAGCGGGTCGTCAATGGCCTCTGGGAGTCCGGAGCGGAAGCCGTCGCCATCAACGGGCAGCGGTTGACGGCACTTTCGGCGATCCGTGCCGCGGGGGACGCCATACTTGTCGACAACAGGCCGCTCGTACCGCCCTACACGGTGCTCGCGGTGGGGGAGAGCAAGAAGCTGGCCTCGGCGTTCCGGTCGAGCGCGGACGGCCTGTACCTCCAGGCCCTGCACGACGGCTTCGACATCCGGACCAGCCTGACCGACCAGGCGAAGGTACGGCTCCCTGCCGCGCCGAGTCTGATCGTACGCACAGCAGAACCGAAGGCCGCAGCCACCGGCAGTGGTGCGGCCGACACAGGGAAGGGCACATCGTGATCGCCGTACTGGGCCTGGTCGTGGGAGTCGTGGTCGGACTGTTCGTCCGGCCCGAGGTACCGGCGGTGGTCGAGCCCTACCTCCCGATCGCCGTGGTGGCCGCGCTCGACGCGGTCTTCGGCGGACTGCGCGCGATGCTCGACGGGATCTTCGTCGACAAGGTCTTCGTCGTGTCGTTCCTGTCCAACGTCGTGGTGGCCGCGCTCATCGTGTTCCTCGGCGACAAGCTCGGCGTGGGCGCGCAGTTGTCGACGGGTGTGGTCGTCGTTCTGGGCATCCGCATCTTCTCCAACGCCGCCGCCATCCGCCGGCACGTCTTCCGGGCCTGACGCCGATGAGCGACGAAGAGATGCCCCGTGACGGAGCCGGCGACCCGGCCCGGGAGACGCGTGCCGCACACGCCTCGGAGAAGAACGGGCTGAGCGGACGTCAGCGGTTGCTCGCCGGGCTCTGGCCGCCCCGCGTGACCCGGGCCCAACTGGTGGTGGCGCTGCTCCTGTTCGGCCTCGGGCTGGGTCTTGCGATCCAGGTGCGGTCCAACAACGACGACAGCGCCCTGCGCGGCGCGCGCCAGGAGGACCTGGTCCGCATCCTCGACGAGGTCGACGACCGGACCCAGCGGCTGGAGGACGAGAAGCAGCGCCTCGACGCCCAGCGGACGGAACTGGAGAACAGTTCCGACCAGGCCGAGGAGGCGCGCAAGCAGACGCTGGAGAAGGAGCGGCAACTGGGTATCCTCGCGGGTACCGTCGCGGCCCACGGGCCGGGAATCACTCTCACCATCGACGACCCGACGAAATCGGTCGCCCCGGACATGCTGCTGGACGCCATCCAGGAGCTCCGCGCGGCCGGAGCCGAGGCCATCGAGGTCAACGGCGTGCGGGTGGTCGCCAGTACGTACTTCTCCGGGGACGCCGGAGCCGTGAAGGTCGACGGTCACGCGGTCACGGCGCCCTATGCCTTCGAGGTGATCGGCAGGCCCCAGGATCTGGAGCCCGCCCTCAACATCCCGGGCGGGGTGGTCCAGACCCTGGAGAAGGAGCAGGCGACGGCGCTGGTGGAACGGGCCGACGACATTGTGGTGGATGCCTTGCGACCTGCGAAGCAGCCTGACTACGCTCGGTCGTCGTCGTAGTGGTCCAGCGGCGGGGCCAGACTCTTCGCAACTCCAAGCAGGTGTGCGGGGTTACGGGGGGTCGCCGCACCGTATCCACGGTGCGTGGTGGAAACTGTCGGGTGGATACGGACGTTGTGAGGATGTCCGGGTCGGCAGGTGTGTTCAGTCAGGGTTCGTCCTGCCCCACGGGCGGGTCTATGTCGGTCAAGGGGAATCGCCCGTGAAGTTTTTTGCGAAGTTGTTCGGAAAGAGCGCACGCGAGGACAGCAACAGTGCTGCCCGCCATCGCGCGCCGCGGCACGGCCAGGACGAGGAGCAGGGCGTCGAGCGTCCCCTCTTCCGCGACGAGTTGTCCGCCTCGGGCGACGGCTCCGGGGCGCAGGCGGGTGCCTCCGGCATAGGTTTTTCTGACTCCGGGCCGAGCACCGGATTCCACCCCGCCCCGGTGGGGCCGGGTGTCGCCCTCTGTGCGAGGTGCGGTCACCGGAATCCCGCGACGAGCCGGTTCTGCTCCAACTGCGGCGCGCCGCTGAAGGGCGGAATCCCCGAGCGCGCCTCCGAGACCACGTCGACGATCTCCATCTCCGGACTGGAGGCGTACGACGCCGAGGTCACCGGCCAGACCATGCTGCCGTCGCTCTCCCCGGAGGCGCAGGCGGCCGTGGACGCTCTGCCCGGAGGGAGCGCCCTGCTGGTGGTCCGCCGCGGCCCCAACTCGGGCAGCCGCTTCCTGCTGGACAGCGACCTGACGACGGCCGGCCGTCACCCGCAGAGTGACATCTTCCTGGACGACGTGACCGTGTCGCGGCGTCATGTGGAGTTCCGCAGGGGCGCGGACGGTAGCTTCACCGTGGGAGACGTCGGCAGCCTGAACGGCACCTACGTCAACCGTGAGCGCATCGATTCCGTCGCGCTGACCAATGGTGACGAAGTCCAGATCGGCAAGTACCGGCTGGTCTTCTACGCGAGCCAGCGGAGCGTGTGACCCTGCCCCGGACCACCACGTCCGGGGGAACCCCGGGAAGGCCCATGCTGCGAACATCCCAGGGCGGTGCCGGAAACGGCACCGCCGCCGCGGACCGGCGTGCGATGAGCATCGGCGCGGTGCTCGCCCAGCTCCGCGAGGAGTTTCCGGAGGTCACGATCTCCAAGATCCGCTTCCTGGAGGCGGAGGGACTCGTCGAGCCGGAGCGGACGCCTTCCGGATACCGGAAGTTCAGTTCCGGAGACGTGGAGAAGCTCGCGCAGGTGCTGCGCATGCAGCGGGACCACTACCTCCCCCTGAAGGTCATCCGGGAGTATCTGGACGCACTGGCCCGGGGGGAGCAGGCAGCCCTGCCCTCCCCGGGGGGCCAGAAGGACCTCGCGGACGGCTGCTGGGACACGACGGCCGGAGCGCCGACCGCGGCCCGCATCGGCCGTGCGGAGCTCCTCGCCGTCACCGGCGCGGACGAGGAACAGCTCGCCGAGTGGGAGTCCTACGGCCTCATCGTGCCCGAGCCCGAGGGCGGGTACGACGCCGAAGCGGTGAATGTCGCCAAACTCGTCTCCGATCTGGGCCGATTCGGGCTGGAACCGCGCCACCTGCGCGCCGTGCGTGCCGCGGCCGAGCGGGAGGCCGGGCTCGTCGAGCAGGTGGTGGCGCCCCTGCGCCGACACAGGAATCCGCAGACCAGAGCACGTGCCGAGGCCACCGCGCAGGAGATCGCCGAGCTGTCCGTACGGCTGCACGCGGCACTCGTGCAGACCGCCCTGCGCATTCGTTCCCACTGACCTCGGCGGAGCCCGACTACCCAAACATGGCGAGCACGTCCTAGGGTTGCTGTGTGAACGAGCTCGACGTTGTCGGTGTCCGGGTGGAAATGCCCTCCAATCAACCGATCGTTCTCCTGCGTGAAGTGGGAGGCGACCGGTACCTCCCCATCTGGATCGGTCCCGGCGAGGCCACGGCCATCGCCTTCGCCCAGCAGGGGATGGCCCCTGCCAGGCCGCTGACCCATGATCTTTTCAAGGATGTCCTGGACGCGGTGGGCCAAGAGCTCACCGAGGTCAGGATCACGGACATCCGGGACGGGATCTTCTACGCGGAGCTCGTCTTCGCCAGTGGCGTGGAGGTGAGCGCGCGACCGTCCGACGCCATAGCGCTGGCGCTGCGCACCGGCACGCCGATCTACGGCAGTGACGGGGTGCTCGACGACGCGGGAATCGCGATCCCGGACGAGCAGGAGGACGAGGTCGAGAAGTTCCGTGAGTTCCTCGACCAGATCTCGCCCGAGGACTTCGGCACCAACAGCCAGTGACCCCGCGAACCGGGTGGCGGGCGCGCATTCGAGAAGCCTTTCCCGGTCCGACGTCACGGGAAACCACCCTCAGGGTGATTATCACTCGGCGTGCCGAGTGTGGCGATCGTTGACGCACCCCCGGTGACTGCCTACCTTCGAGGGGGCAGGTCAAGGACGGAGGTCGGCGTGAGAAGCAGCGGCGACGGTGCGGCGGCGGGCGGACCGTATCCGCAGCACGGCAGTGGGGCCGACCACACCATCAGGCAACCGGTGCACCCGGTGGTCCCGGTGTCGGACGGCGTCGCGGGGGCTAACGACATCGGCTACCGCGGGCCGACGGCCTGCGCGGCGGCCGGGATCACCTACCGGCAGCTCGACTACTGGGCGCGCACGGGACTGGTCGAACCGAGCGTCCGGCCGGCGTACGGCTCGGGGACCCAGCGTCTCTACAGTTTCCGGGACGTGGTGCTTCTCAAGATCGTGAAGCGGTTCCTGGACACGGGTGTGGCTCTGCAGAACATCCGCACCACGGTGCAGCATCTGAGGGCCCGCGGATTCCAGGACCTCGAGCGCATGACGCTGATGAGCGACGGAGCCACCGTCTACGAGTGCTCGTCGCCGGACGAGGTCGTGAACCTGCTCCAGGGCGGCCAGGGCGTCTTCGGTATCGCCGTCGGTGTGGTGTGGCGGGACGTGGACGCGGCGCTGTCGCAGCTGCACGGGGAGCGTGTGGACACGGGGGAGACCCTGATCGGGCACAACCCCACGGACGAACTGGCCCGGCGCCGCAACCGCGCCGTCTGAACCCCGGTGGCCGTACCGCCGGACACCGCCCTTCCGAACGGGTGCCGGGCGGTGTCGTTGTCAGTGGCGTAGGGCACCATCGGCGGTGTGAGATCCGCGCCCACCATCCTCCACCTCGACATGGATGCGTTCTACGCCTCCGCCGAGCAGGCCGCCAAGCCCAGTCTGCGCGGCAAGCCGGTCGTGGTGGGCGGGGTGGGCCCGCGCGGGGTCGTCGCCACCGCCTCGTACGAGGCCCGGCGCTTCGGTGTGCACTCGGCGATGCCGACGGCCCAGGCGCGCCGGCTCGCGCCGAACGCCGCCTACCTGGTGCCGCGTTTCTCCCTGTACCGCGCCGTGAGCGAGCAGGTGATGGAGCTGCTGGGGCGCCTCTCCCCGCTGGTGGAGCCACTCAGCCTGGACGAGGCATTCGTGGACCTCGAGGCCGGCGGGACGGCCGACGACTCCGCGTCGGCCCGTGCCGTCGGCGAGCGGCTGCGGGAGGCCATCCTGGCGGTCACCGGACTCAGCGGGTCCGTGGGGCTCGCGGGGTCCAAGATGCTGGCGAAGATCGCCTCCGAGGAAGCCAAGCCCGACGGGCTGATGCTCATCGAGCCGGGCACCGAACGGGACCTGCTGGCACCCATGCCCGTACGCACCCTGCCCGGGGTCGGCCCGGCCACCGGGGACCATCTGCGCCGGGCCGGCATGACCACGGTCCACGACCTGGCAGAGGCGGGCGAGGCCGAACTCGTACGGCTGGTGGGCAGGGCCCACGGCGTCTCGCTGTACCGGATGGCGCTCGGCCTCGACGACCGGCCCGTGGTCGCCGAGCGCGACGCCAAGTCCGTCTCGGTCGAGGACACCTTCGAGGTGGACCTCCACGACCGGACGCGGGTCCGGACGGAAGTCGAGCGGCTGGCCGGCCGGTGTGTCGAGCGGCTGAGGAACGCCGGACGCTCCGGACGCACCGTCGTGCTGAAGGTGCGTCGCTACGACTTCTCCACCCTCACCCGCTCCGAGACGCTCCGCGGCCCCACCGACGACCCCGGCGTGGTGCGTGAGGCCGCCGCCCGGCTTCTGGAGGGGGTGGACACCACCGGGGGCGTCCGGCTGCTGGGAGTGGGAGTCACGGGCCTGGCGGACTACACGCAGGAGGACCTCTTCGCGCAGGCGGCGCAGGCAGAGCGGGAGGCCCATGCCGAGCGCGAGGCGCAGTCGGCGGGACCAGAAGGACCGGCCTCCGGGTCGCCCACGGGGGCGGAGGGGCAGCACGGTACCGCCGACGCGTCGCCCGGGCCCGCGGTCGCGGGAGCGGGAGCGGACACGGCCCACCCGTCCGGGGACGAGGCCGCCGAGCGCGCCGCGCGGCGCTGGTACCCGGGCCTCGACGTGCGGCACGGGGCGTACGGGCACGGCTGGGTGCAGGGCAGCGGAGTCGGGCGGGTCACCGTGCGGTTCGAGCGGCCGGGCGACCCACCCGGCCGGGTGCGCACGTTCCGGGTGGACGACCCGGAACTGCACCCGGCCGACCCGCTGCCGCTGGTGGCGGACCCGGTGGACTACTCCTCCTGGCCGGCCAGCCTGCCGAAGTCCTTGTCGGGGCCCGGATCGGTCACCGAGGAGGAGTCGAGTCCGTAATGCCGGTACAGCTGCAGTTCCTGTTCGGGCGAGAGGTGCCGCCCGACGCCGAAGTCGGGCGCGTCCCGGATCAGCGTGCGGTCGAAGGGAACCCGCAGGGTGTCCTCGACGAACTCGCTCGGTTCCAGCGGGACGAAGGCGTCCCTGCTGAAGAGGCCGGTGCGGACGGCGGCCCATTCCGGGACGCCGGTGGCGTCGTCGAGGTAGACCTCGTCCACCGTGCCGATCTTGACGCCCGCGCGGTCGAATGCCTTGCGGCCGATCAGGGCGCGCGGATCGATGTCGGTCTGCACGGTGCCTCCCGCTGGTCACGACGACTGGGGCTCGCCTCTACTCCACAGCCCCTACAGAAGTGCAGATTCCGGATATCGGCCACTCGAAGAAACGGCGAATACCCCCGCTGGTAGGCTGGCACATGGCTGCTGACCCCGTGCGGGAGAGCCTCCGGTGCTGAATCCGGAGGCGCCGAAGGAGCAAATCCTCCCCGGAATCTCTCAGGCCCCCGTACCGCATGGACGAGGTCACTCTGGAAAGCAGGGCGGTCCCACCCGGCACATGTCCGGTGCGGTCCACCCTCACCGACGGTGAAAGCCGGTACGCCCCGTGCGCGCCGGTGAAGCTCTCAGGTCGAGATGACAGAGGGGGAGGCCGTACGGGCAGCCGCGCCGCGGTGCCCCTCGCAGGTCGTGTCAGACCAGGAGGCCTCCATCATGACCCCCCGCCGCACGCCGCTCTCCCAGCTGGAGCAGGGCATCCCCTTCGAGCAGCGCCACATCGGTCCGGACGGCGAGGCCCGGGCGAAGATGCTCGCGCAGGTCGGTTACGGCTCGCTCGACGAGCTCACCGCCGCGGCGGTGCCCGACGTGATCAAGAGCGCCGAGGCGCTGAACCTCCCGGCGGCGCGCACCGAGGCCGAGGTCCTGGCGGAGCTGCGTACGCTCGCCGACCGCAACCAGGTGGTCGCCCCGATGATCGGGCTCGGCTACTACGGCACCTTCACGCCTCCGGTCATCCTGCGCAACGTGCTGGAGAACCCGGCCTGGTACACGGCGTACACGCCCTACCAGCCGGAGATCTCGCAGGGCCGGCTGGAGGCCCTCCTCAACTTCCAGACGATGGTCGCCGACCTCACCGGTCTGCCCACCTCCGGCGCCTCACTGCTCGACGAGGGCACCGCCGCGGCCGAGGCCATGGCGCTGGCCCGGCGCGTCGGCAAGGTCAAGAACGGTGTCTTCCTCGTCGACGCCGACACCCTCCCGCAGACGATCGCGGTCATCGAGACCCGCGCCGCGCCGACCGGGGTCGAGGTCGTCGTCGCCGACCTCACCGGTGGCATCCCGGCCGAGATCGCCGAGCGCGGTGTCTTCGGTGTGCTGCTCCAGTACCCGGGCGCCTCCGGGGCCGTGCGGAACATCGGCCCCGTGATCGAGCACGCCCACGAACTCGGCGCGATCGTCACCGTCGCCGCCGACCTGCTGGCCCTCACCCTGCTGACCTCACCCGGTGACCTGGGCGCCGACATCGCGGTCGGCACCACCCAGCGCTTCGGCGTGCCGATGGGCTTCGGCGGCCCGCACGCCGGCTTCATGGCCGTACGCGAGAAGTTCGCCCGCTCGCTCCCCGGGCGCCTGGTCGGCGTCTCGGTGGACGCGGACGGCGACAAGGCCTACCGCCTGGCCCTCCAGACCCGCGAGCAGCACATCCGCCGCGAGAAGGCCACCAGCAACATCTGCACCGCGCAGGTGCTGCTCGCCGTGATGGCCGGCATGTACGCCGTCTACCACGGTCCCGACGGCCTGCGGACCATCGCCCGGCGCACCCACCGCTACGCGGCGATCCTCGCCGAGGGGCTGCGGGCCGCCGGTGCCGAGGTCGTGCACGACTCGTTCTTCGACACGCTGACCGTGCGTGTGCCGGGCAAGGCCGCCGGGATCGTCGCCGACGCCCGCGAGCGCGGGGTCAACCTGTGGCTGGTCGACGCCGACCTGGTCTCGGTCGCCTGCGACGAGACGACCACCCGTGCGCACCTCGAGTCCGTCTGGGCCGCCTTCGGCGCGCGGGGCGACGTCGAGGCGCTTGACGGTACGGCCGCCGACGCGCTCCCCGAGCAGGCACTGCGCACCGACGACTACCTGACGCACCCGGTCTTCCACCAGCACCGCTCGGAGACGGCGATGCTGCGCTACCTGCGGCGGCTCGCCGACCGCGACTACGCGCTCGACCGCGGCATGATCCCGCTCGGTTCCTGCACCATGAAGCTGAACGCGACGACCGAGATGGAACCGATCACCTGGCCCGAGTTCGGCGCGCTCCACCCCTTCGCCCCCGCCGAGCAGGCGGAGGGCTACCTCACCCTCATCCGTGAGCTGGAAGAGCGCCTCGCCGAGGTCACCGGGTACGACGCGGTGTCGATCCAGCCCAACGCCGGGTCGCAGGGCGAGTTCGCCGGTCTGCTGGCCGTCCGTGCCTACCACCGCGCCAACGGCGACGACCGGCGCACCGTCTGCCTCATCCCCTCCTCCGCGCACGGCACCAACGCGGCGAGCGCCGTGATGGCCGGGATGAAGGTCGTCGTGGTGAAGACCGCCGACGACGGCGAGGTGGACATGGACGACCTGCGCGCCAAGATCGAGAAGCACCGCGACGAGCTCGCCGTCCTGATGATCACCTACCCGTCCACGCACGGTGTCTTCGAGGAGCACGTCGCCGCCATCTGCGGCGAGGTGCACGACGCCGGAGGCCAGGTCTACGTCGACGGCGCGAACCTCAACGCGCTGGTCGGCCTCGCACGGCCCGGCAAGTTCGGCGGCGACGTCTCGCACCTCAACCTGCACAAGACCTTCTGCATCCCGCACGGCGGCGGCGGTCCCGGCGTCGGCCCGGTGGGCGTGCGCGCGCACCTCGCGCCGTACCTGCCCAACCACCCGCTCCAGCCCTCCGCGGGTCCCGAGACGGGCGTGGGACCGATCTCGGCCGCTCCCTGGGGTTCGGCCGGCATCCTGCCGATCTCCTGGGCGTACGTCCGGCTGATGGGCGGCGAGGGTCTGAAGCGTGCCACGCAGGTGGCCGTGCTCGCGGCGAACTACATCGCGAAGCGGCTGGAGCCGCACTTCCCGATCCTGTACACCGGCCCGGCCGGCCTGGTCGCGCACGAGTGCATCGTGGACCTGCGAGCGATCTCGAAGGAGACGGGCGTCAGCATCGACGACGTCGCCAAGCGGCTGATCGACTACGGCTTCCACTCGCCGACCATGTCGTTCCCGGTCGCCGGCACCCTGATGATCGAGCCGACCGAGAGCGAGGATCTTGCCGAGATCGACCGGTTCTGCGACGCGATGATCGCCATCCGCGGCGAGATCGAGAAGGTGGCTTCGGGGGAGTGGAGCGCGGACGACAACCCGCTCGCCAACGCCCCGCACACCGCGAACGCGCTCGGCGGGGAGTGGAACCACTCCTACAGCCGTGAGGTCGCGGTCTTCCCGGCGGGTGTCTCGGCGGCCGACAAGTACTGGCCGCCGGTGCGCCGGATCGACGGTGCGTTCGGGGACCGCAACCTGGTCTGCTCCTGCCCGCCGCTGGACTCCTACGACCACTGACGGTCGCGGGGCGGGCGTACGAACGTACGAACCTGTGGACGCGGGCACGCGGACATGCATCGGGGCCGGTTCGGAGATCTCTCCGGGCCGGCCCCTGGCCGTACCGCCTGGAAGCGGGGGCGCTCGGGCGGCGGGCTCGCGGGCGGCCTTCTCAGGCGGCCTTCACCACCCGGCCGGTGGCCAGCGGGCGGTGTGGGGCGATGATCTGTCCGTCCGGGAGAAGTTCGCCGGTGTCCTCGAAGAGCAGAACGCCGTTGCAGAGCAGGCTCCAGCCCTGCTCCGGGTGGTGCGCCACGAGCCGGGCGGCCTCCCGGGCGGCTGACTCGGCGGTGGGGCAGGGGGGTTGATGCTGGCACATGGGGGTTCTTTCGCTGTGTCGAGTGGTGGTTGCGGGGTTCGGGTGCGTGCCGAACGGCCTTCCCGTAAGGGCCGGTCCGTCTCAGTGTTGCGCCACACGCCGCGTTCCGCAGGGATTTCGGCTCAGCTCGTTTCACGCTCCGCCGAGGTGTCACCCGCGCGGAGGGCTCACCAGGCGGTCGCCGTCTCTTCGGGGGGTGCGGAGTAGTCCGAGTGGGCCATGGGCGTGTTTCGGCGGGGTGTGCGCCGGGCGGGCAGACGTACGACGGCCCGCCCCCGCGCGGGGCGGGGGCGGGCCGGAGGAACGGTGTGGCGGGGCGGTGCGGGTCAGGCCGAGCCGACGAGGGGACCGGGCCGGGGCACGATGCGCCGGGTGAGTACCGGGAGCAGATCGGCGGCCCGGTAGGGCCGGTGTGCGGCAATCCCGGTCGGTGCGGGAGCGAGGGGGACGAGGATGTCGTTGGGCGCGACCGCACCGGAGGCGGGGTCGGCCCCGGTGTCACCGTGCAGCCAGAGCGTGAGCATGTAGAGCTCGGGCACGGAGAGCAGCCGCGGCTGGTGGAGCGTGGCCGTCGACTCGGCCTGTCTCAGGGCGCGTTCGGTCGACCCGAGATAGGGGCCCTCGAAGAAGTGCGAGAACGCCCAGCCGTCCGCGGTGAGGACGGTGTCGGCCCCGGCGACGATCCCCGACTCGGCGCGGATCAGGAAGCGCCAGCCGGCGAGACGGGTCGCGTGTGCGGCCAGGTCGGAGGTCTCCCGGTCGAGAACGTGTACGGGCAGGGGCAGTTCGGGGCTCAGCGGTCCCTGGGCGGACCGCAGGGCGGGGGTGCGGGCTTCGCGGACCGCGGTGGGAGAACCGAGTGCCGTGAGGACGCTGCGCAGTGCGGGCGCGGGGGCCGGGGGAACATGAAGCGGCATGGTGGGTCGCCTCTCGCTTCGGAGACACGGTGATGCGCGGGTGGGTGCAGACGGCGCTGTCGGCATGCGGGACGTCAGAAGGAGGCCGGCCGACGGCTGGACGCGTCGACTATCGGCCTCATGAGCGGAGTTTATATGACAAGTGTTCGCCTGGTGTTTCCACTAGCTGTCGGTCATATGACACGCAAGGCCGTTTTGCGTCTTTGAAATGCGGAGTTTCTGGTGATTCGCGACGCATGCTCCAGGCTCCGCCTGCGGGCTTTCACATTTCGCGGTCGGCTCAAAAAGAGCGGTGTTTCCGCCACCTGTATGCGGGGAAGGCGAGACGGAATGAGCCGCCCACCTCATGCCTACGGAATGTGCCTGATGGCCGAGCGGCCCCAGCCTATCCGGCGCCGCACGGTTCCGCAGGCGTTATGGATCACTTCTACGGGGCATTATCGATCGAGATGCGAGCGACCTGGCCGCGGGCCGCCACTGATGGAGGGATTCTTCGATGGGGGAGAAGGTCGTGGCGCACGCCTTTGACCTGTCCGACCGCCCGGCGTACCGGCGCAAGCTGGCCCGGTGTCTGGAAGGACTGGAGAGGCTGCTGGAGGAGCGGAGGTTCGACCGCCCCCGAAATTTCATGGGGCTGGAGATCGAGCTGAATCTCGCGGCCTCGGACGGCACGCCCCGCATGATGAATGCCGAGGTGCTCCAGCGCATCGCCAGCCGGGATTTCCAGACAGAACTCGGGATGTTCAACCTTGAGGTGAATATCGTTCCGCACCGGTTGAGCGGGCGAGTTTTCGATCAGCTCGCGGAGGAGCTGCGCACCGGGCTGGCATATGCCGACCGGAAGGCCGCCGAAGTCGACGCCGGCATTGTCATGATCGGAATTCTTCCCACCCTGGGACCGGACGACCTGGTCTTCGGCAACCTCTCCGACGTGGACCGCTACACCCTTCTCAACGACGAGATGGTCGCCGCGCGGGGCGAGGATTTCGCGATCGACATCGAGGGCGTCGAGCATCTCGTGTCCACCTCCGCGTCGATCGCCCCCGAATCGGCGTGCACCTCAGTGCAGTTGCACCTCCAGGTGACCCCCGCCCGGTTCCCGGACGTGTGGAACGCCGCCCAGGCGGTCGCCGGGGTGCAGATCGCGCTCGGTGCGAACGCGCCCTTCCTGTTCGGCAAGGAGCTGATGCGGGAGTCCAGGCCGCCGCTGTTCCAGCAGGCCACGGACGTACGGCCGCCCGAACTCCGGAACCAGGGAGTGCGCCCGCGGACCTGGTTCGGAGAGCGCTGGATCAGCTCGGCGCACGAACTCTTCGAGGAGAACGTCCGCTTCTTCCCGCCCCTGCTCCCGATCCTCTCCGAAGAGGACCCCCTGCGCGTGCTCGACGACGGCGGCGTACCGTCGCTCGCCGAACTCGTCCTGCACAACGGGACGATCTACCGGTGGAACCGCCCCGTCTACGGAGTCGCGGACGGGGCGCCGCACCTGCGGGTGGAGAACAGGGTGCTGCCCGCCGGACCGACCGTCGCGGACGTGCTCGCCAACGCCGCCTTCTACTACGGGCTGGTGCGCGCACTCGCCGACGAACCCCGTCCGGTGTGGACCAGGCTCCCCTTCGAGGCCGCGGAGGAGAACTTCGACAACGCCTGCAGGTACGGCATCGAGGCCGAGCTGCTGTGGCCGCGCCCGGGCCGGTCCGGCGGAGTCGCGAAGGTCCCCGCGATCAAGCTCGTACGGGACGAACTGCTGCCCCTCGCGTCCGCCGGGCTCGACGCCTGGAACATCGAGCCCGCCGACCGCGACCGTTACCTCGGCATCATCGAGGAGCGGTGCCGCCGACGGGTCAACGGAGCCTCCTGGCAGGTCGACACCTACCACCGGGCGCAGGAGGCGGGACTGGGACGGGAAGCCGCCCTCGCCGCCACCACCCGCAGGTACGGCGAGCTGGCGCGCAGCGGCGAGCCGGTGCACACCTGGCCCGTCGGCTTCCCGAAGCCGTGAGCGCCCGCGCGCACGGCTCGCCGCCCGTGCCCCTATCCGCGCGGGCGGGCGGACCGGCCCGCTCAGGGGAGCAGCGGGCGACCCGCGACCGCGGCCCCGATGTGTTCCTCCGTGAGCTCCACCGACGGGTACTCGGCGGTGAAGGCGCGTACGCGAGCGAGGGGTGAGTCCGGCGGTGGCGGCTCCTCGCTGATCGCGAAGGCGTGGATCCGCGTCCAGAACGCCACGCCCACGTCCTGCGGGTCGTCCATGTCGGTCCTGTTCACGGGTGGACGGTAGACGGAGGCGCTGACAGTGAGGGTGCCACCCGGGTCCCGGGGGCGCGGTTCGGGCGGCCGGCGCCGGTCTACTCGGGCAGGGTGGCCTGACTGGCCGTCATGATGGCCTGCAGGATCACCGACTGGATCTCGGCGGGGTCGCTCACCTCGTAACCGCCACCGCCCGTCACCTTCGCGATCTCCGCGACCTCTTCGCGGTCCGCGTCCGGCCCCACCGCGATGGCGAGGATCGGCACCGGGCGTTCCGGATCGGCGACTCCCTTGAGCTGCTGGATCAGGCCGCTGCGCGAGATCCCGTGGTCGTCCTGGTTCGAGCCGTCCGTGAGGATGACCAGCGCGTTGAACTTGCCCGGCACGTAACTCGCCACGGCCGCCCGGTACGCGGCGAGGGTGGTGTCGTAGAGGCCGGTGGCGCCGTTCGGCACGGGCTCCAGCTCGTCGAAGGCCGCAGCGAGTTCCTCCCGGTGCGTGGCGCCGCTCGCGGTACGGTCGCCGAGGCGGTCCGCCGGGGTCAGCTCGCGGTAGTCCTTGGGGCCGTCGAGGGTGGTGGCGAACTCCCAGAGACCGATCTCGTCCTCGTCCGTGAACTGGCTCAGCGCCTGGAGCAGCGACTCCTTCGTCACGTCCATCCGGGACTCGTCGCGGCCGGGGACCGGGGTCGCCATCGAACCCGACGCGTCGACCACCGTGAAGAGCCGGGCGCTCTGCACGGTGATGGTCCACATGCCGAGCACTTCCTGCAGTTCGGCATCGGTGGGAGCGGTGGCGGGAGCCTCGGCGTACGGCTGCGGGTCCTTCCCGCCCGCCGCCCGGACGACCTGCGTCACGGCACTGCCGTCCGGGGGCCGGAACCCGTGGGCGGGCAGGACGGCCTCGGGTCCGCCCGAGCCGCTGTCCCTGAGCAGCGTCATCAGACGCAGTGCGGTCCGGCTCTGCTCGACGGTCATCGACGTCTCGTCCACCAGCGTGTACGGGTAGGTGAGCTGCGGGCTGCCGTCCTTCGGGTAGAAGAGGTCGACCTTTCCGCCCCCGGTGGCCTTCTCGTTGTGCGCGAAGGCGGCCTGCTCCGACATCATCAGGGCCTGGTTCCGTCCGGCGTCGCCCTGCTCGGCGGCCGAATCGTCGCGCATCAGTGTCTCCGCGGCCTTCGGATCGCTCTCCGACATGCGCTCCGAGAGGATCTTCGCAGTCTGCGCGGCCCGGGTGTCGCTGTCGCCGCCCTGGTCGGCCGAGGACGCCCCGATGGCCGTGAGCGCCAGCAGCGCGGTGGCGCTGCGGGCCGGATCGGCGGCCCCGAGCCGGACCGCGCCGTCCGACCCCAGGGCCGCGGCGACCAGTTCGGCCCAGCCCAGCCGCTTGTCCGGCCAGCCGAGAGACTTCGCCGCGGACGGCACCACGGCGAACCCCACCGGGGAGGTGGCCACCGAATCGCCGGGCGTGAGAGGTATGCCGTCCCCCGCGCCCTTCGCCCGGTCGAGCCAGAGGTCCGAGTCCGGCAGCCAGACCTGGTACGGGGTCCTGCCGCCGGCCGCCACGGTGTTGGCGACCTTGTACGAATCGACGGCCACCACCTCGACGTCCATGCAGCGTCCGTCCGTACGCACTTCGTCCTTGCGCGCCCGGGCGACGACGGCGCGTACGGCGGGGGCGATGTCGGGTGAAGCGGCCACGGTGAGCCGGACCGCGTCCTTGTCGCACGGCTCGGAGAACGAGAGCAGGCCGCTGCGCGCGACCACGGCCGCGCCGGCGGCCACTGCGACGACGAGTACGCCGGCGACGGCGACCGCGCGGCGGCGGGGCGGCGCGGAGGCCGCCCCGGGTCTGTCCGCCGCAGAGCGGTCGGGCAAGCTGTGACGTCCCATGTCGGTGGTGCCCCTCCTTGAGAATGAAACAAGGAAAAGGGGGACCACACCATCGGTGATGGTGCTCGTCCCCCGGCCTGTCGCGCATGATCTTCGTACTTGCTTTCGAGACCCTAGCGGTGCGGCGGGTGGCATGAGACGCGATTGCAGAACAAAAGGCGGGTGTACCGGTGAAGGTGGGGCGCGTGGCTGATTCTTGTCCCCAAGAGTCGCTTTCCAGAAGGATGTTGGGCTCCGAGGCGGTGTTGGTGCTCGCACTGTCGCTGGGCGCGAGCGGAGTCTCCGCGCTCATCAGTTTTGTCGGATCACTGACGAAACCGGGGGGCTTGAAGGAGCAGGCGGCCACGCTCAACGGCTCGTACGCGCCAGGACGTCCTTGGCTTGATCTGGCATGGCAAACGTTCGGGATCGCAACGGCTCTCGTCCCCGTCGCACTGGTGGCGCATCTGCTGGTGCGGGAGGGCGCGAGCCTGCGGACCATCGGTTTCGACCGCACCCGGCCCGGTCCCGACGTGCGGCGCGGCGTCGCGGTGGCCGCCTGCATCGGCAGTGCCGGACTGGCCTTCTACCTCGTCGCGCGGGCCACCGGTTTCAACCTCACGGTGGTGCCCGAGTCGCTGCCCGAGGTGTGGTGGAAGTTCCCCGTGCTGATCCTCTCCGCGCTGCAGAACGCGGTGCTGGAGGAGGTCATCGTGGTCGGCTACCTGCTGCGCAGGCTCGGCCAGTTGGGGTGGACGCCCCGGGCGGCACTGGTGGCCAGTTCGGTGCTGCGTGGTTCCTACCACCTCTACCAGGGGATCGGGGGCTTCCTCGGCAACATGGTGATGGGCGTCGTCTTCGTCCTGCTCTACCGGCGCTGGGGCCGGGTCGGCCCGCTGGTCGCCGCGCACGCGCTCCTCGACATCGGGGCCTTCGTCGGATACGCGCTCCTCGCCGGGAAGGTGGACTGGCTGCCCACACCGTGAGTCGCCGCGGCGGCGGGCGGCCCCCGACCGCGGGCGTCCTCGCGGACCGGTCCCCTGCCGCCGGCCCGGAGCACCGGCCCGGGGCGCCGGCTCAGAGCGCGGCGAGCAACTCCCCGTCGATGACGGTCACGGCGTTGCCGGTGAGTAGAGTCCGGTCTCCGCGCAGCTCCGTGCGGACCAGTCCGGTGCGGGTGGAGCCCTGGAGGCCCGTCAGCGCGTCACGGCCGAGCCTGGCCGACCAGAACGGGGCGAGCGCGGTGTGTGCGCTGCCCGTCACCGGGTCCTCGTCGATGCCGACCCCGGGGAAGAAGCCCCGCGAGACGAAGTCGTAGCCCAGGGTGGGGTCCTCCGCGGCGGCGGTGACGATCACACCGCGCCGCGAACACCGCACGAGTGCGGCGAAGTCGGGTGTCAGCCCGCGTACGGTCGCCTCGTCGTCGAGCTCGACCAGCAGATCGCCGATGTGTTCGGCGGTGCCGAGGGTCAGGAGTGGCTCGGCGCCCAGGGCCCGGGCCAGTCCCGCCGGCGCCGTCTCGGGCGTGAGGGAGGAGGTGGGAAAGTCCATCGTGTAGGCGGAGCCGGGCCGGGCGACGGTGGTGAGCACCCCTGATCGGGTGGCGAACCGTACGGCGCCCGTGGCCGCCCCGGTCGTCTCCAGGACGTGTGCGGTGGCGAGCGTCGCGTGCCCGCACATGTCCACCTCCGTCGTCGGGGTGAACCAGCGCAGCGCCCAGTCCGCGACACCGCCCGGCGCCAGCGGATGGGCGAAGGCCGTCTCCGAGAGGTTGACCTCGGAGGCGATCCGTTGCAGCGGGCCCGCTTCGGGGAATTCCCCGGAGTCCAGCAGGACGACACCGGCGGGGTTGCCGGCGAAGGGGCGGTCGGTGAACGCGTCGACGATACGGATCCTCATGGGGCGACCGTAACCAGGGCCACCGTCAAGGGCTCGCGGGGCCGGCCCCCGCTTCCCGGGCACCCCCGGTTCGCCGCGCTTCCCCCGGCCGTGTCCTACCCGCGCCTCCCCTCCACGGGTCCGCACTTCTCAGTCCAGGGTGACGCGGTGGACGGTCGACTCCCGCCGCCGGAAACCCGCCCGTTCGTACAGGCGGTTCGCGGCCTCCCGCGAGGGCCGCGAGGTGAGGTCGACGGTCCGGGCTCCCGCCGCGGAGGCCAGGGCGAGGGCCTTGTCGATCAGCACTCCGCCGACTCCGTGGCCGCGCGCGTCGGCATCGACCACCACGTCTTCGATGTGCGCCCGCAGGCCCGAGAGCAAGGGCGACATCACCAGCGTCAGCGTTCCGACGACGACGCCGTCGACACGGGCCACCAGCAGTGTGCTGGTATCCGTCCGCACCAGTCCCTCCACCGCTTCACGGTCCAGGGGCTCGGCCCGGGACGAGAGCTGGGGGAGGAGGCGCGCGAACGCTTCCATCACTTCGGGGGTCGCCTCGCGAACGATCTCGGTCTCCACACTCATGATCCGGAACCTATCGGTCGCCCCACCGCCGGGCCAGTGGGGCTGCCAGGACCAGGGAAACTGCCCGGCTCGGGTCTCGGCCGGGCGGGAGGCTTCGGGGATCCTTGCTCGGCGATAGTTTCCGATATATCGTTGAGCCATCGGTACGAACGTACCGGTCCGGTAAGAACGGAAGGAGCGCGTCATGCGTTCACATGGATTCGAGAACGAGCGCGGCCGTGGCGGTCGTGGACAGGGTGGGCCCGGGCGGCCGGGCCACGGAGACTTCGACGGCCGGCGTTCCGCCTTCGGTCCCTTCGGGCCGCAGTTCGGCGGCAACAACCCCTTCGGAGGGGGCCCGTTCGGCGGGGGGCCCTTCGGCGGGGGTGGCCGCGGGCGGGGTGGCGGCCGGGGACGGGCGCGGCGCGGTGACGTGCGTGCGTCGATCCTGGCGCTGCTCAAGGACCGCCCGATGCACGGCTACGAAATGATCCAGGAGATCGGCGAGCGCAGCGGTGGGGCCTGGCGGCCCAGCCCCGGTTCGGTCTACCCGACGCTGCAACTGCTGGAGGACGAGGGCCTGATCGTCAGCGCGAGCGAGGGCGGCAAGAAGCTGTTCACGCTCACCGAGGCCGGAAGCGCGGAAGCCGAGTCCGGTCCCGACGCCCCCTGGGAGGACGCCGGCCGCGGTGTCGACTGGGAGAGCGTGAACGAGATCCGGCAGGCGGGCTTCGGTCTGATGGAGGCGTTCGGCCAGGTCTGGAAGACCGGCTCCGCCGACCAGCGCCAGAAGGCACTCGCCGTCATCAACGACGCCAAGAAGAAGCTCTACCTCATTCTCGCCGACGAGAACTGAGGCCGTGCGTACGGAGTGCCGGGGAGCGAAGGGCCTCGCGGCCGGATGGCCGCGGGGCCCTTCTCGTCGTGTCTCGTCGTACCCCTGCCGGGCTGCCTGCGCCCGTACGGGGTTCAGCCGGACGCCGGTCCGAACCGGGCTCTGTACGCCGAGGGGCTGAGCCCCGTCCCGCGGCGCATCAGGGCGCGCAGGTTGGCGGCGGTGCCGAGCCCGGTGCGTCGCGCGACGACGTCGAAGCGTGATTCCCCCCGCTCGATCAGCCGACAGGCCAGGGCGATCCGTTCCCCCGTCAGCCACGCCAGTGGCGTCGTGCCCAACTGCGCACGGAAGCGACGGTGCAGCGTCGCCGGACTGACCGCCGCCCGCGCCGCGAGCCCGGACACGGTGACGGCCGAGTCCAGGTGCTCCTGGGCCCAGGCGAGCAGGGGTGCCAGCGACTCGTCGGGCAGGTCGGGCAATGGCCGTTCCACGAACTGCTGCTGCCCACCGTCGCGGTGGGCGGCGAACACCAGCCTCCGGCTCACGGAATTGGCGATCTCCGCACCGTGGTCGCGGCGGACGATGTGGAGTCCGAGGTCGAGCGCCGCGGCGCTCCCGGCGGCGGTGAGGATGTCGCCGTCGTCCACGAACAGCACGTCCCTTTCGAAGCGTACGGCCGGGAATCGGGCCCGGAAGGCGTCGGCCCACTGCCAGTGGGCGGTGGCCCGGCGCCCGTCGAGTATCCCCGCCTCGGCCAGGGTGAACGCGCCACTGCAGAAGCCGACCAGGCGCGCACCCCGCTCGTGGGCCCGCCGGACGGCGTCGAGCACGGCCGGGCGCCGGGGCGTCCCGACGTCCGGCCGGTTCGGGACGACCAGGGTGTCCGCCGAGCGGGTCGCCTCCAGATCCTCGACTCCGGTGAGCGTGAAGAACCCGTCCCGCATCAGCGTGCGGGGAGCGGGTGAACAGAGCCTGAAATCGTACAGATCATGGCCGATCTCGGGTCTGCGCAGGCCGAAGATCTCGGTCGCGCAACCGAGTTCGAAGGGATTCGAGTTCTCGTCCACGATGACGACGACACGGTGCGGGGCGGTCTCACGGACCGCATGCGAGGATTCTTGCGGCATGTGCTATTCCTAGCACTCACGTCCCTCCTGCGGGGTCGGGAACGATGGGCCCATGAGCAACGAACCTCTCGCACTCGACAAGGCCCTGGCCTCCTTCGATGCCCTGTGGAGCCCTCGCATCGTCACGCGCGTCAACGACTACGACGTTCGCGTCGCCAAGGTCGAGGGCGAACACGTCTGGCACGCCCACGACGACACCGACGAGTTCTTCCTGGTGCTCGACGGCGAACTGCGCATCTCGCTGCGCGAGCCGGCGGGGGAGCGCACGGTCGTGCTCGCCCGAGGCGCGGTGTTCACCGTCCCCCGGGGTACGGAGCACAGGCCGTACGCCCCGACCGGTGCCGCGATCCTGCTGTTCGAGCCCACCGGGACGTCGACGGTCGGCGACCGGCACGACGAGGTACCCGCCCATGTGGACGCGACGACCGGGCACCCGCTCTCCTCCTGAAGCCCTCGGCCGGACCGGGGCCACGACAGGGGTGACCGCGTCGGTCACGCCTGACATGATGTGCCGATGCAGGCGTCTCAGGTGAGAAGTGCAGGTCTGGGACTCGCCCTGGCCTCCGCGTTGGCGTTCGGCGGTTCGGGGGTGGCGGCCAAGCCGCTCATCGAGGCGGGTCTCGATCCGCTGCACGTGGTGTGGCTCAGGGTGGCGGGCGCGGCGCTCGTCATGTCCCCCGCCGCGTGGCGGCACCGGAACCTGCTGAGGGAACGGCCCGTGCTGCTGGCCGCCTTCGGATTGTTCGCCGTCGCCGGTGTCCAGGCCTGCTACTTCGCGGCGATCTCCCGCATCCCGGTGGGTGTGGCACTCCTCGTCGAGTACCTCGCGCCCGCCCTCGTACTGGGCTGGGTCCGGTTCGTGCGACGCCGGCCGGTCACCCGCGCCGCCGTCCTCGGGGTGCTGCTCGCGGCGGCCGGCCTCGCCTGTGTCGTGGAAGTGTGGTCGGGCCTGCGCTTCGACCCCCTCGGCCTGCTGCTCGCCCTCGGGGCCGCCTGCTGCCAGGTCGGCTACTTCGTCCTTTCGGACCAGGGCGCGGAGGACGAAGGCGGCGGGGCGCGACGCGAGCCGCCCCACCCGGTGGGGGTCATCGCATACGGACTGCTGGTCGGCACCGTGCTGCTCACCCTGGTCGCCCGCCCGTGGGGCATGGACTGGTCCGTGCTCGGCTCCACCACGCGGATGAACGGCCACGGGGTGCCGGCCTGGCTCCTGCTGGCCTGGGTGGTGCTGCTGGCGACCGTGCTCGCCTACCTCACCGGGGTGGTGTCCGTACGGCTGCTCTCCCCGCAGGTGGCCGGAGTCGTCGCGTGCCTGGAGGCGGTGGTGGCGACCGTGCTCGCGTGGGTACTGCTCGGCGAGCGCCTCTCCGGCCCGCAGCTGGCCGGCGGACTCGTCGTACTGGCGGGTGCCTACATCGCCCAGTCCTCCGCCCCGAAGCCCCCCTCGGGGCCGGTGGCCTCCGGGCCGGCCGGGCCCGGTGCGCGGGGCACGGCGGCGGACGGGGGCGCGGCGGAAGACGGGGGCGCGGGGGAGGAACGCGACCGTATGCGGGCCGGCGGAGCGTCCGCCTGACGGCCGTTCGCCCCTCGCCGACCGGGGCCGCCGTGCTTCCGGTGCGGCCCCCGGTGTGTGGCCCCGCACACACAACCCTGCGTACGGTTCAGCGCGCGGCGAGGTACTCGGGGACGGGTACGGACGGGTCGAGGTCGTCGGACGGGACGGGAGTGCCGTACGTCCGGGCGACCGGCACCACGCCCGCCCAGAACGGCAGCGCGAGGTCCTCGGGAGCGTCGTTGGGGCCGCCCGTGCGGAGTTTCGCGGAGACCTCGTCCAGGTCCAGCCGGATGACCGCGGTGGCCGCGAGCTCCTTGGCGTCCGCCGGCCGTGAGTCCTGGGACCGGCCCGCGACGACCTGGTCCACGATCGCGTCGAGGGCCGTCCGCCGTTCGTCGGGGTCGGTCACGGCGTACGCGATGCCGTGCGCGACCACCGAGCGGTAGTTGATCGAGTGGTGGAAGGCGGAGCGTGCCAGGACCAGTCCGTCGACCTGGGTCACCGTCAGGCAGACCGGCAGGCCCGGGTCCGTGGCGTTCGCCAGGCGCAGCGGCCGGGAACCGGTCGAGCCGTGGATGTACAGGCGCCTCCCGACCCGGGCGTACAGCGTCGGGAGCACCACCGGAGCGCCGTCGCGGACGAAGCCGAGGTGGCAGAGGTACGAGCCGTCGAGTATCGGGTGCACGACCTCGGGGTCGTAGGAGGCGCGCTCCTTGGAGCGGGTGGGGGTGGTGCGCTCGGTCGCCACGTACGGGGCGTTGTCCGCGGCGCCGGTCCGGGCGTCCTCCGCGGGGTGGGAGTCGACGGGCGTGGCGATGTCCGGCATTGCTTCCTCCATTGCACTAGTGCATAATGCTTTTTGTGCTAGGAGAGTACATGGTCACAGGTGGACGCGCGGCGGACATTGCCGCGAGCGTGGAACGGGGGGTGGGCTCGGGTGAGCTCGCCCCCGGACAACTGCTGCCCCCTATGCGGGAGTTGGCGGCGCGGTTGGAGGTCAATCCCAACACCGTCGCCGCCGCCTACCGGACCCTGCGGGAGCGTGGGGTCATCGAGACTGCCGGACGCCGAGGCAGCCGGGTGCGCCCGCGCCCCGCCACCACCACGCGCGGATCGATGCGCATCGAGGCGCCACCGGGGGTGCAGGACGTGGGCAAGGGCAACCCCGACCCCGCGCTGCTGCCCCCACTGGCCGAGGCATTCGCCGAGGCGGTCCGGACGTCCGACGAAAACCCCGGCATGTACGGCGAGTTGCCCGTGGTGCCGGAGTTCGACGCCCTCGCGCGCGCGGCCTTCGCCGCCGACGCGGTCCCCGAGGGCGGGATCGTCGTCACCTCCGGCTCGCTGGACGCGATCGAGCGGGTACTCGCGGCCCACCTCAGGGCCGGGGACGCCGTCGGCCTCGAAGACCCCGGCTGGGGGAGCCTGTTGGACCTGATTCCCGCGATCGGACTCCGTGCCGTACCCGTCGGGGTCGACGAGGACGGGCCTCTGCCCGCAGCCGTGGAACGGGCCCTCGGCGCGGGGGTCCGGGCGCTCGTCGTCACCGCCCGCGCGCAGAATCCGACCGGAGCCGCGATCGGTGCGCGGCGGGCGGAAGAGCTGCGCACCCTGCTTGCCGCGCACCCCGAGGTCCTGCTCGTGGAGGACGACCACGGACACGCCTTCGTCGACGTCCCGCTCCACCCCCTGGCCGGGGCCACCCGGCACTGGGCGATGGTCCGATCCGTGGCCAAGGCATACGGTCCGGACCTGCGGGTCGCGGCGCTGACCGGCGACGGAGTCACCATGGACCGGGTGGCGGGGCGGCAGAGGCTGGGCCCGGGGTGGGTGAGCCGACTGCTCCAGCGCGCCGTGGTTCACCTCTGGAGCACGGGTGCCGTCGACACGGCTTCGGTCGCCCGGTCGTACGGGGAACGCCGCTCGGCGCTCGTCGCCGCCCTCGCGGATCGTGGCGTCGTCGCGTACGGACGCACCGGGATGAACGTCTGGGTGCCGGTCAGCGACGAGACCGGCGCCGTGGCCGGGCTGCTGCACGCGGGATGGGCGGTGGCGCCCGGGGCGAGGTTCCGGACGGACACACCCCAGGGGGTGCGCATCACCGTGTCACCGCTGACCCCGGACGATGTCGGCCCCCTCGCCGACGCCGTCGCCGCGGTCGCCGGCCCCGCCCGGCCGATCAGCTACGGCTAGTGCCGCGCCGGTCAGCCGAGGTCCGGGAGTTTGCGGAAGTCCCAGGAGACGACGGTGGCCGGGGTGAGGCGCAGCCAGGCGTGCCGGCCGTCGTGGGGCATGGCGTCGATCCCGAAGTACTTCACCGGGAACAGCGCTTCCACCGCCGCGAGTTCGGGGCACGGCTCCCCGGTGCGGGGTATCTCGCCCACCGGGACGGCCTCGCCCCGCAGCTCGACGCCGCGCAGTTCCCCGTACTCGTCACCGTCGTCGACGACCACCGCCACCCGCGGGTCCCGGTGCAACTGTGCCCAACGCAGGCTGCGGGTCAGCGAGTAGAGCCAGATCGAAGTGCCGTCCCACACGAACCAGAGTGCCCCGACGTGCGGGTGGCCGTCCGCGCCGACGGTGGCCACCCGGCAAGTGCGCCGCTCGGTCAGAAAGACGTCGCGTTCCTCGTCGGTCAGCATGATCCTGCGGCCTCGCCGTTGAGTGGTGGCCATGGGGCACCTTCCCGTCGTCCGAGCGGATGCTCAGGATCATCGGGTCCCCGGCGCCGTCGCGCAATGCCGGGGACCGGCCCTTCTCAGGCCAGCGTGATCGATCCGTCCGCGACCTTGATCTTCTTCGCGGGCAGGGCGACGGTCGCCGGGCCGCCCGTCGGCTCGCCCGTCGACGGATCGAAGGTCGACCGGTGGCACGGGCAGGTGATGGCTCCGTCGGTCACCCCTCTCACCGCGCAGCCCTGGTGGGTACAGGTGGACGAGAACGCCTTGAACTCCCCGGCCCTCGGCTGGGTCACCACGACGCCCTGGTCCGCGAAGACCTTGCCGCCGCCCTCCGGGACGTCACCGGTGCTGCCGAGCACCGTGCCGCTCTTCGCCCCGGAGCCGTCGGAACTGCCGGAGCCTTCGGACGCCCCGCACGCGCCGAGCGCCGCCACCGCCCCGGCCGCGCCCACCGCGGCCACCACGGCGCGTCTGCCGGGCCGGAATCCGTGGCCCTGCGGTTCACGGTCCTGAGCGGTGCCAGTGGTGCCAGTGGTGCCAGTGGTGCCAGTCGTGCCCGTGCTGCTCGTCGTGCCCGTGGTGCTCATGCCGGGTCATTCCCTCCGTCGTACTGCGGGCTGGACCCCGGGAACGTACCGGCCCCGGTCCGCGTTCCGGAACGGCCGCCACTCACAGGTTCGGCCCGCCCGCGCCGGTGGCCCACCCGTGCTCCGGTGCCCCGTTCCGGTGCTCCCGGCGGGGCAGGGGTCGCCCGGGGACGGTGCCGGGGCGACGATGGAAGGGAATCCCGGGGGCTCTGTGGGACGGGAGTGGACGTGGTGCGTACCGATGTGCTGATCGTGGGCGCGGGGCCGGTCGGCCTGACCGCCGCACTGGAACTCCGCCGCCGGGGCATCGCCTGCCGGGTGATCGACAGACTGCAGGCCCCGGTTCCACACGCGAAGGCGGTCGGAATCCAGCCGAGGACCTTCGAGCTGTGGGACCGCGCGGGGGTGATCGACGACGCCCTGGACGCCGCCGTCCCGATGCGCGGCCAACTCGCCTACGTCAACGGCGAGGAGCAGGGCCGTATCGACCTGGAACTTCCCGCCGACATCCCGTACACCTTCGCCGCGTTGCCCCAGTACGAGACCGAGCGCATACTCACCGCGCACCTGGAACGGCACGGCACGTCCGTCGAGCGCGGCACCGAGCTGATCTCCTTCGTCCAGGACGGCGGTGGCGTGTGGAGCAGCGTCCTGACGGCGTCCGGCGCCACCCGGGACATCAGGTCCCGCTACCTCGTCGGGTGCGACGGGGCGCACAGCGCGGTCCGCAAGGGGCTCGGGCTCACCTTCGAGGGCGGTGCGTTCGCCGAGGAGTACATGCTGGCGGACGTGGAGACCGACTGGAGCCTGCCCGCGGGGTACGGGGTCCGCTCGACGCACCTCGGCGACGACGGCAAGCCCGACGATCTGCTCGTCTGCATCCCGCTGCCCGGCCGCTCGCGCTACCGGATGTCGATGCTGGTGCCGCCCGGACTCTCCACGGCGGACGGCCCGCCCGGCCACGTCGCGCACGGAGCGCAGGAGGGCCCGCACCCCGGACTCGCCCATGTCCAGGAGGTCGTGGACCGGCTCGCCCCCGAACCCGCCACGGTCTCCGAGATGCGCTGGTCCTCCGTGTTCCGCATCAGCCACCGCATCGTGGACCGTTACGGCGAGGGCCGGGTGTTCGTCGCCGGGGACGCCGCGCACATCCACCCGCCGACCGGCGCCCAGGGCATGAACACCGGCATTCAGGACGCCGTCAACCTCGCCTGGAAACTGGCGTTGGCGACGGCCGGCCTCACCGCGCCGTCGCTGCTGGAGAGTTACGACGCCGAGCGCAGACCGGTGGGGGAGGAGGTCGTCGGCCGCACCGTACGGCACGCCACGGGAGGCGGCGTGCGGCCCGGTCCCGACGACCCGGCCACCCTCATGCTGCGTGAGGCCCAACTCCTCGTCGGCTACCGGGACGGCCCGCTCACCGGAGCGCTCTCCGGAGCCGCCGACGCCCCCGACTCCGGTGACCGCGCACCCGACTGCGGAGGGCTCCTCGGACCGCTCGCAACCTACCCGGTCAGGCTCTTCGACCTGCTGCGGCGCGCACCCGACCACATGCTGGTGCTCTACGGGCCGGACACCGCGACGCTGGACCGGTTCGGCGGAGCGGTGGCCGAGGTCTCCCACCGCTCGCACGGCCGGGTGCCCGTCGTCGCGGTACTCGGCACCGGCGGCCGCACGGACGGGAACACCAGGGTCCCGGTGTGGAGCGACAGCCGGGAGGAGTTCCGCCGGATCTACCGCGCCGAACGGCCCACGGGCTTCCTCGTCCGCCCGGACGGATACCTCGCCCTGCGCTGTGAACCGGAGGGTGCGCCGGAGTTGGCCGCCTACCTCTCCCGGGTGCTGCGTACCTGACCGCCGCCACACATGACGGAGAGTCAGTCCCCGGGGTAACTCACGATCGTCTGGGTGAGGGCGGGGTAGTCGTGGGTGGAGTAGTAGTGGCTGCTCAGCCCGGAGAACCGGGCCGTGTCTCCCGTACCCAGCAGATGCGGCACATCGTCCACCACGAGCGTCACACTGCCGGACAGGACCGTCACGTAGCTTATGGGTGTCCAGGAAGTGGACGTGAAAGTCCGACAAAAGACATGAAAGAGTGAGGAGTCTGCCCCTGAGGGCGCTGCCGCGAGGTGCGCTGACGGCCCGTACGGGTCGAGCCCCGCGTGATCCGAGGGGCAGGCCGAACCGGGGAGTGGAGAGTGGAGGGCGAGGTGCCGCGGGAGGCGGTGGCCAGGACGAGCTCGCGAGGGTGCGGGAGCGGCGCTCGCCAGGAATTCGTCGCGGCGCCCCGGCACCTCGGCGCCCCGGCACTCGGCACCTCGGCACCTCGGCACCTCGGCACCCGGCACCCCGTGCGGGGGTACGCGCTTCGGTGCCGCGTGGGCCGCCACCCGACCCCCGTGCGGGTCGCGGCCCTGAGTGCTGGGTGTCGAGGCCGGTCAGGAGCCGCAGCAGCCGCCTGCCGGGGCCTCGTCCTCGGCGGTGGTGGCCGGTACGCCGACGCCGAGTCGGACCAGGGCGGGTTCCGGTGCCGCACAGCAGCCGCCGCCGTCGGTCTGCGCGCCGTCGGGGGCGGTGGTGGGGGCGTCGAAGAGTCCGGCGCCCCCGCAGACTCCGGTTTCGGGGAGGGTGAGTTCGACGCGGTCGGCGGCTTCGAGGTCACCGGCGAGGGCGGCGGCGACGGAGCGGACCTGCTCGTATCCGGTCATGGCCAGGAAAGTGGGGGCGCGGCCGTAGGACTTCATGCCGACCAGGTAGACCCCGGATTCCGGGTGGGAGAGCTCGCGGTGCCCGTGGGGGTAGACGGTGCCGCAGGAGTGCTGGTTGGGATCGATCAGAGGGGCCAGTGCGGTCGGGGCCTGGAGGCGCTCGTCGAGGCCGAGGCGGAGCTCGTTCAGGAAGCTGAGGTCGGGGCGGAAGCCGGTCAGCACGATGACCTCGTCGACCGGTTCCAGTCGGTGCCCGTCTTCGCCGACCAGGACCAGGCGGTCGTCCGCGTCACGTTCGACGGCCTCCGTGCGGAAGCCGGTGACCGCGTCCGCGTGGCCGTCGTCGACGGCGGCCTTCGCCGCGAGTCCGAGGGCGCCGCGGGCGGGGAGCTGGTCGGCGCTGCCGCCGCCGAAGGTGGAGCCGGAAATGCCCCGACGCAGGACCCAGACGCCCTTCGTTCCCGTGCCGTCGGTCGACCTCGCGAGGTCGGCGAGTTGGGCGAGCGCGGTGAAGGCGGAGGCGCCGGAACCGATGACGGCGGTGCGGCGGCCCGCGTAACGGGCGCGGACGGCCGGGTCCTTGAGGTCGGGGACGCGGTAGGTGATCCGGTCGGCGGCGCTCTTCTCGCCGAGGGCCGGCAGTCCGCTGCCGCCGGCGGGGGACGGGGTGGCCCAGGTGCCGGAGGCGTCGATGACGGCGCGGGCGTAGACGCGTTCCTCCCGGCCGTCGGTGCGGGTGAGGTGCACGACGAAGGGCTGCTGGTCGCGTTCGGCGTCCACGATCCGGTCGCGGCCGGTGCGCGAGACCCCGGTGACCCGTGCGCCGAGGCGTACGCGGCCGCCGAGGACGTCCGCGAGCGGCTGGAGGTACAGCTCGGCCCAGTCGCCGCCCGAGGGGTAGGTGTCCGGGTCTGGCCGGGTCCAGCCGGTGGGAGCGAGGAGTTTCTCCGCAGCGGGGTCGACCAGCTCGCCCCAGGTCGAGAAGAGACGTACGTGTGCCCAGTCGCGCACCGCGGCGCCGGCGGTGGCCCCGGCTTCCAGGACCAGGGGCTCGATGCCGCGGCCGATCAGGTGGGCGGCGGCGGCCAGACCGACGGGTCCGGCTCCGATCACGACGACGGGCGGTGCGGTGGTGGCGGGCGCGTTCACGACGGCGGCTCCTTGCGTGATTCGACATCTGTCGATGACTTGCGCAGTCCAGCATGGCATCTGATTCGATGAGCGTCAACATAGATGGATGTCGAAACCGGGGGGGGCGGGGGTGCGCGGGCCTGCTGGTCGTCGGCGGCGAGCTCGCGCGCCCTGCCGAAGTGCCCGCGCGAGGCGAGCCGCGACGTGGGGGGTGTCGCGCGGTGGTCGGCACCCGATCGGCTTAGGAGCGGCGACCCCGGGCCAACTGGTTCGACGTGTGTCAACATAGACGTATGTCGAATGCCAAGGTGCTGCCGCTGATCGAGTCCGCCGACGGCCGGGGCGTGGTGCCGTGCTGCCCGCCGCTGACCGAGCGCCCGATGTCCGCCGAGGAGGCACAGACGGCCTCCCGGATGTTCAAGGCGCTCGGCGACCCGGTGCGCCTGCGGCTGTTCTCCGCCGTGGCGTCGCACGAGGGCGGGGAGGCGTGCGTCTGCGACATCTCCGACGTCGGAGTCTCCCAGCCCACGGTGTCCCACCACCTCAAGAAGCTGAAGGAGGCCGGGCTGCTGGCGTCGGAGCGGCGTGGCACCTGGGTCTACTACCGGGTCGAGCCTTCGGTCCTCGCCGGGATGGGACGGCTGCTGGCGACGCCCGCCGCGGCCTGAGCGGCCCCTGAAGGCGAGGTGGGACGCGGAGGTGGCCGGCGGGGGCGGCACGTGACGTCGTCCACCGAGTGGTGAGTGTCCGAGCGAGTAATCGTCACGTCCTGTGGACGAGCTGGTGTGCCGCATGACCGAGCCGAGGATGGCCGCCCGGTTCTGGCCGGGACGGTGGTCGGGGGTGCGAGGGTGTCGTCATGTTGATCGTGATGGCGGGCTGCCCGGTACGGGGAAGAGTTCGGTGGCTGAGGTGTTGGGGCGGAGGCTGGCTGCTCCGAGCAGCGGCAGGACCTCGGTGACCTCACAGAACCTTTCGCAAGGGACGCCCTCCGCCTCGCGCCCCTGATCCACAGGTCTTGAGCACTGTTCTGTCTGAACACGCGTCCTTCTCGCGTGCGGGGACTGCCGGGATGACCGCAGGTTCCAAGCGAGCTTTTCCGACGGAAGGACGGCCGTGCCATTGGCCTGCGGCGTACGTTGGGTGAGTGACGACCACCGCACCGCAAGAGGTGTTTCTGCAGGCGTTCCACGCCGCGTACCCGGCAGTGACCGCGGAGGCGTTCGGCCGTGGCCATGCTCCGGACGGCCGGTCAAGCTACGAGATCTTGTGCGATCAGGTGGCTGGAAGCATGCGCGTACTGGACCTTGGCTGCGGCGATGGTCTCCTGCTCGAGTTGCTGGCCCGCAAGGCCGGGAGACAACTCGCGGGAGTGGACCTGTCCTCGCACTCTCTGGCGCTGGCGCGACGTCGACCGGCGCTCTCCGCAGCGAAGCTGGAAGAGGGCCGAGCGCAGGAACTCCCTTTCGCCGACGACAGTTTCGACGCCTGCGTTTCCCACATGGCGCTGATGCTGATGAGCGAGATCGAGCAGGTCGCGGCCGAGATCGCCCGGGTGTTGTCTCCCGGTGGGGTTCTGGCCTGTGTGGTGGGAGGCGGGGCCGTAGGCGGCGAGGCTTATGAACGGTTCCTCACGCTGTTGCGGCGCACGATCGAGGAGACGCCGGCCTCGCAGCGGATCCCGGCTTTGGGGGACAGAAGGACACGGAGTCGTGAGGGGCTCGACGAAGTCCTCGAACCAGCAGGCTTCGCGGCGGTGGGCTGGGAGACCGTCCCCATCGATCTGAGCGGACCGGTGGAGCAGGTATGGGCTGCGGTTTCCAGCCTTTATGATCTTGGCCCGCTCGATCGTGCGACTGTGGAGCGGTTGCGTACGGCCTTCTTTGCCGAGGTGAGAGACATGACGACGTCGGATGGGCTCGTCCCGTGCGCCTTCAAGATCTGTCTCGCCACGACGCGACTGCGTGAGGGCGTGTCCGGCGGATCATGTTCGAAGCCACGACGCCTGGCGCGGTCTCTTGACGGCGACGGGGGAGGGAACGTCTTGACCTCAAGCGCGGTTGAGGCCGAATGATCGAGCCATGAACGAGATGACGAGCACAACGAATCTCCGGGACCACTTCGAGATCACCACCCTCATCAGCGGCTTCTTCCGCACCATGGACGAGCGGCGGTTCGACGAGGGTTGGCCCGGGGCCTACTTCACTGATGATCTGCGGACGACGACGCCGCTCGGTGTGGCCGAAGGTGCCGACGCGGTGCGCCACGTGGAGGAGGCCACCGGCCGGTTCGCCGCCACCCTGCACATCTCCTCCGACGTCCTCGTCCAGGCCGAACCGGGCGCGCGGACGGCCCATGCCTCTTGGAATGCCCACATGACCCACGTCCATCTGGACTCCACGCTCCGAGCAAGGGGCGAGAGTGCCAACCCCCTCTTCACAGTGGGCGGAATCTACGAGGGGAACTTCCGACGCACCGACAGCGGTTGGCGCATCGACCGCATGTCCGTGCGGGCCGTCTGGACCACAGGTGAGCCGCCTGTCCTGCCGGAGGAGACCGCCATCCGTATCACGGAACTGACCGGCGCCCAGGCATCGAGCTGAGCCCGCCGGCTCATGGGCGGGAGCCAGAGCCGGATCGAGGCGAGGGTGACGGTGTCGTGGAAGATGTGGGCGCGCTGGTCATATCTCGTCGCCACGGCCCGCGAGTTCTTCAGCGCGTTGATCGTCCGCGCGACCTCGTCCCTACGCTTGTGGATCGTCTTGTGGAAACCGATGGGCCGGCCGCCCTCGCTGCCACGGCGCTTGCGGTTGGCCCGCTGGTTCTGCGGTTCGGGGATGGTTTTCTCCGTCCGGCATCGGCGCAGGTAGCGGCGGTTGCGGTGGGAGGAGTGGGCCCTATCGCCGCCGAGATGGTCCGGCCGGGTGCGCGGGTGCGCGGGTGCGCGGGTGCCCGCCGCCCAGTCGGCCGACTCGGATGCGGTCGAGGATCGGGAAGCTGCGGGGCGTCTCCCCACTGACCCGGAGTAATCAGCAGGGCCAAAGGGCGGCGTCCGCCCTCACCGGCGAGGTGGATCTTGCAGGTCACACCGCCCCGGGAGCGTCCGAGTCCCTCCTCGGGGCGGTGCTGCGGAGGCGTCCGCCTATTTCCCGCCAGGCGCGGCGGCCTCTTGCGGGCCCCGGCGGCGTGCTGGTGGGCCCGGCAGGAGGTGGAGTCCATGCTCACCGTCGACCAGCCGATGCGGCCTTCCGAGTCGGCGTCGGCCAGGACAGCCGCACAGACTTGGTCCCATGTGCCGTCCGCCGACCAGTGTCGGTGTCGCTCGTACGCAGTCTTCCACGGACCGAATCGTGCAGGTGGTTGATGAAGAGGCGGGGCAGTGGCGGAGTAGTAACGCGCTCCGGGGAGTCGTGGCGGGCGACGAGCGGGATCTTGCCGCCCGTCACCACCTCCGCGGCTCCAGCAGCGGAGGTGGCAGCCGGCAATGAGCCCGCCCCGCCACCGCCGGCCCACCACCCCGCCGATCCGCTGCGTCAGGGAGCGGTCGTCACCGCGTCGGCGGCGAACCTGCGGCGCCAGGCGAGCGCGACGTACACGAGCCCGATCAGGACGGGCACCTCGATCAGCGGGCCGACGACGCCGGAGAGGGCCTGGCCGGAGGTGACGCCGAACGTGGCGATCGCGACCGCGATGGCCAGTTCGAAGTTGTTCCCGGCGGCCGTGAACGCGAGCGTGGCGGTGCGGTCGTACGCGAGGCCGAGGCCCTTGCCGAGGAGGAAGCTTCCGAAGAACATGATCGCGAAGTAGACCAGCAGCGGCAGCGCGATCCGTACGACGTCCAGCGGCTGGGAGGTGATCGTCTTCCCCTGGAGTGCGAACAGGACGACGATCGTGAACAGCAGCCCGTACAGCGCCCAGGGGCCGATCCTCGGCAGGAAGCGCTGCTCGTACTTCTCCCGTCCCAGCTTCCCCTCGCCGACGCGGCGGGTGAGGAACCCGGCGAGCAGGGGGATGCCGAGGAAGACGACGACGTTCAGCGCGATGTGCCAGACGGGTACGTCGAGGCCCTGGCCGTCGCCCAGGCCGAGCCACTGGGGCAGCAGGTCGAGGTAGAACCAGCCGAGCAGGCCGAAGGCGATGACCTGGAACACGCTGTTGAGAGCGACGAGGACGGCGGCGGCCTCCCGGTCGCCGCAGGCGAGGTCATTCCAGATGATGACCATGGCGATGCAGCGGGCGAGGCCCACGACGATCAGCCCGGTGCGGTACTCGGGGAGATCCGGCAGGAAGATCCACGCCAGCGCGAACATGACCGCGGGCCCGACGATCCAGTTGATGACCAGGGAGGAGACCATCAGCTTCTTGTCGCCGGTCACGCGGTCGAGCCGGTCGTAGCGGACCTTCGCGAGCACCGGGTACATCATCACGAGCAGGCCGAGCGCGATCGGCAGGGAGACCCCGCCCACCTCGATCTTCGCGAGCGCGTCGTCCATGCCCGGGACGAGGCGGCCCAGGCCCAGGCCGACGGCCATGGCGAGCAGGATCCACACCGCGAGGTAGCGGTCGAGGGTGGAGAGCTTGCGGACGACCGAGTCGTCCCCGGTCGGACCGGCGTCCCGGGCGGTGGTGGGCTCGGTGGAGGTCACGGGCAGGCCCTCTTGTTCTCGTAGGCGGTACGGGCGGACGCGGCGAGCGCGGCGAACTGCTCGGACAACCCGGCCAGGACCTCGGGTCGCAGCTTGTAATAGGTGTAGCGGCCGCACGGCTCGGTCTCCACGACACCGGCCTCGCGCAGGATCTTCATGTGGTTGGAGAGGTTGGTCTGCTTGGCTCCGGTCTCCTCCACGAGGTGAGTGGTGCAGAGCGTCTCGCGGGCCAGCAGGGTCACGATCTTCAGGCGGAGTGGATCGCCCAGAACTCGCATCACATCAGGATCGACTGAAGTCAGCATGCACTGATACTTTCACATCATGGTTCGCTGATACCAGCGGGCGCTGAAGTGACTGGCGGCCACCGCCGTCGTGCGACGAGAGAGAACGATCACCATGGCCGAGTCCGGCAAGCCGTCCGTCCTGTTCGTCTGTGTCCACAACGCCGGCCGTTCCCAGATGGCCGCCGCATGGCTGGCCCACCTGGCCGGAGACCGCGTCGAGGTCCGCTCCGCCGGCTCGAACCCGGGCGCCGCCGTCAACCCGGCCGCGGTCGAGGCGATGGCCGAGGTCGGCATCGACATCTCCGCCGAGAAACCGAAGATCCTCACCGTCGACGCGGTCCACGAGTCCGACGTCTGCATCACGATGGGCTGCGGCGACACCTGCCCCGTCTTCCCCGGCAAGCGCTACCTCGACTGGACGCTGGAGGACCCCGCCGGCCAGGGCGTCGCCGCCGTCCGCCCGATCCGCGACGAGATCAAGACCCTGGTCGAGGGTCTGATCGCCGAGATCGCCCCGGCACGGACGGCTTGATCGTCCCCGAGCGGACGGCGTGAATCGCCTGGCAGCGGACGGTGTGAGCGAGCTGTGCGGCGCCCTCCATGCGACCGGGGCAACCGGGAGCGGCGACCGAAGGGATCAGCGGCCGAAGGGATCAGCAGCCAGAGGGATCAGCGGCCAGAGGGATCAGCGGCCGACCGCGTAGCCCTGCATGCCGCGCGGGTTGGCCGCGGCGGAGAGCACGCCCGTACCGGGGTCGCGGGCGACCGCGCAGAGCCGGCCCTCCGACCAGGCGTCCCCGACCGTGACGTCGTGGCCCCGGCGGCGCAGTTCCTCCACGACCCCCGCGTCCATGCCCTCCTCCGCGGTGACGCTGCCGGGGCGCATCCCGCGCGGGTAGAACGACCCCGGGAAGCTGTCGTTGTGCCAGTTGGGGGCGTCGACCGCGCCCTGCAGGTCGAGCCCGCCGCGCACCCGGTCGCGCAGCACGACGGCGAGGAAGAAGTGGATCTGCCACTGGTCCTGCTGATCACCACCGGGGGTACCGAAGGCCAGTACCGGGACACCGTCGCGCAGGGCGAGGGACGGTGTGAGGGTGGTGCGGGGGCGGCGGCCCGGGGTGAGGGTGTTGGGCAGACCCTCGTCCAGCCACGCCATCTGCAGCCGGGTTCCGAGGGGGAAGCCCAGCTCCGGTATGACGGGGTTGGACTGGAGCCAGCCACCGCTCGGCGTCGCCGAGATCATGTTGCCCCACCGGTCGACGACGTCGACGTGGCAGGTGTCGCCGCGGGTGGCGCCGTCCCTGGCGACGGTCGGCTCCCCGACCCCGGCGGCGGCGAGGCCCATGGCGTCGAAGCCCGGCTCTCCGGCGGCGACCGCGAGGGCGTGCGCGCTGAGAACCGGCGTACGGCCGTCGGGGCTGCCCGGACGCAGCTCCCGTGAGGCCCGGTCGGTGATCAGGGTGCGGCGCCGGGCGTTGTACTCGGGGGAGAGCAGGGTGCCCAGGGGCACCTCGGCGGCGTCCCCGTACCAGGCCTCCCGGTCGGCCATGGCGAGCTTGCAGCCCTCGATGAGCAGGTGCGTGTACTCGGCGGAGCCGTACGCGGGCAGCTCCTCGGGGAGCAGGGCGAGCTGCTGGAGGAAGGACGGACCCTGGCTCCAGCCGGCGGCCTTGGCGAGGGTCCAGCCGTTCCACTCGTAGGTGGCGGGGGCCTCGTACGACGCGGACCAGCCGGCCACGTCGGCGGCGGTCAGCGTGCCGGTGTGCAGGGTCCCGGTGGTGTCCATGGTGGGTGTGGCGGCCTGCCGGACCATCGCCTCCGCGATGAAGCCCTCACGCCAGACGGTCCGTGCGGCCTCGATCTGCGCGACCCGGTTCCCGCCGCCCGCCTTCTCGGCCTCTGCGAGGAGCCGGCGCCAGGTGGCGGCGAGCGCGGGGTTGCGGAAGAGCTTGCCCGGCTCGGGGGACGTACCGCCGGGCAGGTAGACCTCGGCGGAGGTCTTCCACTCGTTCTCGAAGAGCTCCCGGACGGTCTCGACGGTCTGCCCGAGGCGCTCGACGGGAGCGTGGCCGTCCTCCGCGTACCCGATCGCGTACCGCAGCACCTCGGCGAGGGTACGGGTGCCGTGGTCGCGCAGCAGCACCATCCAGGCGTCGAACGCACCGGGGACGGCGGCGGCCAGCGGACCGGTGCCGGGCACCAGCTCCAGACCGAGGGAACGGTAGTGGGCGGCGCTCGCCCCGGCGGGGGCGGACCCCTGGCCGCACAGCACCCGCACGCCGCCGTCCCGGGGTGCCAGGATGATCGGCACCTCGCCGGCGGGGCCGTTGAGGTGGGGCTCGACGACGTGCAGGACGAAGCCCGCGGCGACGGCGCCGTCGAAGGCGTTGCCGCCGTCCTCCAGGACCGCCATCGCGGACTGCGAGGCGAGCCAGTGGGTGGAGGACACCATGCCGAAGGTGCCCTGGAGGGTCGGGCGGGTGGTGAACATGGATGCGGCTCCTTGCTGCGGCATGCGGGTGCGGCTGCGCGAGCGGTGCTCGGATGGTGGTGCGCGGAGGATACGGCGGCGGGCGCGGCGGCTGCTACGGAGTTGTCGTGTCCGGGGGCGTCCCGTCGTCCGCGACCTGTGGCAGGAGACCTGCCGGCCGCCGGGAAGCCCGCGCAGCGGGGGCGCCTCCGTACGCGAGCCGTCGCCGTCCCCGTACGGCGATTCCCGCGCGCCCGAGGTGTCGTCCAGCGTCCTTCCCGGCGTCCCTCCCGGCGTCCTTGCGCGTTGACACGCGAGGGCCTTTTGGCGATGCTCTGGGAGAGCGCTCTCCACGCCCTGCGGGGAACGCCTCGCGAGGGGGAACTCGGTGACGCAGGAAGAAATCGCCCGGCTGCTCGACAAGTTGGACCCGCGCCAGAAGGTTCGCCTGCTCACCGGCGCGACCACCTGGCGCACCGCGGACGAGCCCGCCGTGGGGCTGCGCCCGATGACGATGTCGGACGGGCCGGCCGGGGTGCGCGGCGAGAGCTGGGACGAGCGGAACACCTCCGCGCTGCTCCCGTCCGCGTCGGCCGTCGGCGCGATGTGGGACGAGGACCTGGCCGAGCGCCTGGGGGCCCTGCTCGCCGTCGAGGCGAAGGCCAAGGGCGTGGACGTCGTGCTGGCGCCCACCCTCAACCTGCACCGGTCCCCACTGGGCGGGCGCCACTTCGAGTGCTACTCCGAGGACCCCGAGCTGACCGCCCGCACCGGCGCCGCCCTGATCCGGGGCATCCAGGCGCACGGCGTCGCCGCGACCGCCAAGCACTACGTCGCCAACGACTCCGAGACGGACCGCCTCACCGTCTCCGTCGACCTCGACGAGCGCACCCTGCGCGAGGTCTACCTCCTCCCGTTCGAGGCCGCCGTGCGGGCGGCCCGGGTACGGGTGGTGATGTGCGGCTACAACGCCGTCAACGGCACCACGCTGGCCGAGAGCCCGCTGCTGGCACGGCCGCTCAAGGAGGAGTGGGGATTCGACGGCGTCCTCGTCTCCGACTGGGGCGCGGTCCGCTCCACCGTCCCCACCGCCCTCGCCGCCCTGGACCTGGCGATGCCCGGCCCCGAGAGCCCCTGGGACAACCGTCTCGGCCGGGCGATCGAGGACGGGCGTGTCCCCATGGCCGCGGTCGACGAGAAGGTGACCAGACTGCTGCGGCTCGCCGACCGGGTCGGCGCGCTCCACCGCTCCGCTCCGACGGATCCGGCGCCCTCCCCGGGGCCCGTGGTGGAACCGGAGGAGCCGGGCGCCCTGCTGCGCCGTGCGGTCGCGGCCGGGTGCGTGCTCCTCGGCAACCGGGGTGTGCTGCCCCTCGACCCGGCCTCGCTCACCTCCCTCGCGGTGATCGGCGCGCAGGCGGCGGACCCCCGGGTGCAGGGCGGCGGCAGCGCCGGCGTCCACCCCCGGCACGTCTCCACGCCGCTCGGCGCCTTCCGCGAGACCCTCGCTCCCACCGTCCGGGTCGTGCACGCCCCCGGCCCGGCCCTGGGCGCACCCCCCTTCCTCGGCGGCCCCGGGTGCCACGACCCGCGCGACGGCCGGCCCGGTACGCTGCTGCGGGTGCTCGCCGCGGACGGCGCCGAACTGTACGCGGGACACCGGGAGTCGGGGCGGCAGATCGAGCCGCCCCTGCCGCCCGGCGCGCACACCGTGGAGATCAGCGCGCGGCTGCTGCCCGCCGCGGGCGGCACCTGGACCTTCGGCGTCGGCGGCTTCGGCCGGATGAGCCTCACGGTCGACGGCACGCCGCTGGTCGACGGGGTGTTCCCGCGCGAGACGGACGACCCGGCGGTGGTGCACGTCAACCCGCCGAGCCAGTACGGGGAGATCGCCCTCACCGCCGGGCGGCCCGCGCTGGTCGTGGCCCGCCGTGAGCTCGCCGAGGAGACCGGACGCGCCATCCTCGTGACGGCCGCGCCGCCGCGGCCCGACCGTGCGACCGCCCTGGCGGAAGCGGTGGACGCCGCCCGCTCGGCGGACGCGGCCGTCGTGTTCGTGGGCACCACCCAGGACAGCGAGTCGGAGGGGCACGACCGGACCACCCTCGCGCTCCCCGGCGACCAGGACGCCCTCGTCCGCGCGGTGATCGCCGCCCAGCCGCGTACCGTCGTCATCGTCAACTCCGGGGGACCGGTGGAGATGCCGTGGCGCGAGGATGCTCCCGCCGTCCTGCTTGCCTGGTTCCCCGGGCAGGAGGCGGGGACCGGACTGGCCGACGTGCTGTTCGGCGCCGCCGAACCGGGCGGCCGGCTGCCGACCACCTGGCCGGCCATCCTCGCCGACGCGCCGGTCAGCGCCACGCGGCCGGTGGACGGCGTGCTGCGGTACGCCGAGGGCCCGCACATCGGCCACCGGGCCTGGCTGCGTGAACACCGCGCCCCCGCCTACTGGTTCGGCCACGGACTCGGTTACACGACGTGGGGGTACGAGAGCGCGTCCGTCACCCCGTCAACGGAGACGGCCGACGAGGAGACCGCCTTCACGGTCTCCGTACGGCTCCGCAACACCGGCGGCCGGCGGGGCCGGGAGGTCGTGCAGGTGTACCTGGCCAGGCCCGGCTCGGCGGTGGAACGCCCCGTACGGTGGCTGGCCGGATACGCGTCCGTCGAAGCCGCACCCGGCGAGACCGTCACCGCCGCCGTACGCGTGCCGCACCGCGCCCTGCACCACTGGTCCCCGCGGGAACGCGGCTGGCTCACCGAGCCGGGTACGTACGAGGTGCACGCGGGGCCCAGCGCCGGGCGACTGCCCCTGGTCGCCTCCGTGGAGATCCGCTCCACGGGAGACGGCCGCTTCCTCGGAGAGCGCTTCCCCGGCCACTGAGCTCCGCCGGTAGGGTACCGGCATGACCAGACGCGCCCCCAGGCTCGAAGACGTCGCGCGGGAGGCGGGCGTCTCCCGCGCCACCGTGTCCCGCGTGGTCAACGGCATCCGCAACGTGGACCCCGCCATCCAGGACGCGGTACGGGATGCCATCGCGCGGACCGGCTACGCCCCCAACGGTGCCGCCCGGGCCCTGGTGACCCGGCGGGCCCGGACCCTGGCCCTCGTGGTCTCCGGGGCGGGGGACGACTCCGAGGACGGCCAGAACGTCTTCGCCACGCAGGCGCTGGCCGACCCCTTCTTCGGCCGGGTGGTCAGCGGGGTCGTCGGCTTCCTCCGGCCCCGCTCGATGTACCCGGTGCTGATGTTCGCGGAGACGGACGCCGCCCGGCACGACGTGGTGGAGTACCTCCGGCAGGGCCGGGCGGACGGCGCGCTGATCTTCTCCACGCACGCCGAGGACCCGCTGCCCGCGCTCCTCGCGGCCGAGCGGCTGCCGTGCGTGCTCTTCGCCCGCCCCGGGGTCGCCGCCCCCGTGACCTACGTGGACCTGGCGCACCGGGACGGCGCCCGGCTGGCCGCCGAACACCTGCTGTCCCGTGGATGCCGACGCGTCGCCACCATCACCGGACCGCTGGACCTGCCGGCCGCGCAGGACCGGCTGGCCGGGTTCCGGGAGACGATGGAACGCCACGGCCACCCGTACGTACCCGTCGCCGAGGGCGGGTTCACCGCCGACAGCGGGGCGTCCGCCCTCCGCCGCCTGCTACGTGAACACCCGCTGATCGACGGTGTGTTCGCCGCCAACGACGTCATGGCCCGAGGCGTCTGCGACGCCCTGCGGGAGCTTGGCCGCAGGGTGCCCGAGGACGTCGCGGTCGTCGGATTCGACGACTCCAGCGTCGCGACCGCCGCCGAACCGGCGCTCACCACGGTCCGCCAGCCGATGGAGGAGATGGCGGCCCGCATGGCGTGCCTGCTGCAGGAGGAGATCGAGGGGACGCGGACCGAACCCACCGCCGTCATCTTCGACCCCGAACTCGTGGTGCGCGCCTCGGCGTAGCGGCGTCTCCACCAGGAAGGTGCGCCACCGCTCCGACCCGGCCCGTCCCGCAGCGGGGCGGGAAACGGGACGGACCGGGGGCTCACGGGTGGAGCGGGCCGGTACGGGTCAGTACCCCTAGGGCAGGCGGTACTCCGCGTTCAGCGCTGCGCCGGCCTCCGGGTGGTTCTGGTCCCAGCCGCGGGCGTCGCACTGCAGACCACCGACGATGCAGTGGTCCACCATCGCCCGGAGCGTCGGCTCGTTCCACGCGTTGAAGAAGTCGTAGTGGAAGGAGTACCCGCGCCCGCTCGCCAGCCTGACCTGCGACATGTCGCCGCTCACGGGAAACGCCATCTTGAACTCGACCATCGGCAGCGCCACCGGGTGGTCGGCCGGGCAGACGTTGTCGTTGGTGCCGGGCTTCACGACCGGATACGCCATGTGGGCCTGGTGGTTCGGCGTGTCCAGGTGCAGCCCGTCCCAGCAACTGGGCGCCTGCATCCGGATGTTGAGCTGACTACCGGCCGGGCAGGTGGCCGGGAAGTCGATGTTCCCAAAGCTCTCCCCGCACTCCCAGCCCTCCACCCAGCCCTTGAGCGCGCGGAACTGGTCCGCGCTCTGCAGCGGACTTCCCACGACGTAGCGCAGCCCCTTCGGGAAGGGACGGACGCTGGTGTAGTCGGTCACGCCCGCCTTGTAGTAGATGACCTGCGGACCGGTCGGCAGGATCTTGGTGTCGCCCTTGAAGAGGGACGGCATCCAGTACGCCGAGGAGTCGCCGGGCACCTTGCAGGTCGTGTTGCCGCCGTACAGCGAGGCGGTCACGCTCTGGGAGTTGGTCGTCGTGTTGCCCATGAAGGTGTGGTCGTGGGACGCGCCGGCCTGGCCGGGGAAGACGATCGGGTCGTCCGGCGCGGTGTGGGTGACCGAACAGTTCGCCTGGAACTCGTGGAAGTAGCGCGGCGCGGGCGTCCCCCACGACGGGGTCACCCCCGTGACGGGCGGGACGGCGGGGATGTAGCCGTCTCCGTCCACGTCGTCCGCCGACGCTGCCGAGGCGGCTGCGGCGACGTGCCCCATGTGGGGTGAGTCCGCCGTGCTCGCGCCCGCCACGACGGTGGCGGACGACGCGGCGGGAGCGCCCGCGGTCAGGGTCGATCCGACGCCGAGGAGGGTGGCGGCCAGAGCCGTGCCGACCAGGATCGCCGAGAGCCTTCTCGCGGCGCCCTTCTGGTTCTTCGTGCCTTTCATGGAGTGCCTCTCCGCTGGAGGGGGGTGGGATGCCGCCGGTGCCCGTCCGGCACCGGCGGCACGGAGGAGGGGGAGTGCGACGCCGGTCCGTCAGGCGTACACGCCGAATTCGTGCAGTGAGTAACCCCAGCCCGTGCCACGGGCCTTGAGCGCGAGGCGGACGTGGCGGGCCGTCTGCCCGAGGGCGATGGTGTCGATGTCACCGTTGCCGGTGGTGGTCGTGAACACGGTGCGCCAGGTGGTGCCGTCGTCGGAGAGCTGCACCTCGTAGGCGGATGCGAAAGCCGGATCCCACAGGAGCTGGAGCGTCCGCAGCGCTGTACGCGCCCCCAGGTCGACCTGGATGGACTGCGGATCGCTCCAGTCGCTCGCCCACCGGGTGACCGGGTTGCCGTCCGTGGCCATCGCCGGGGTGCAGGGGCAGTCGCCGTACGACGCCTGCGAGGAGGAGGCCGTCGTCGGCTTGTTCAGCGCCACGTTGGTGCCGTCCACCGACGGCGCCACCACCTTCACCGACTTCGTCTCGAAGCCCGCGTTCCCATGCCCGTCCTCCGCACGGATGTAGACCTTCCAGACGCCCAGCTTCTCGGGCGCCGTCACGGCGAAGGTGCCGTTCCCGGTGGACCGCCACGCGGCCTCCACCAGCGCCTTGTCACCGGTGGCGTAGTTCCCGCTGAGGAAGATCTTGTATGTCACCGGGTCGTTGTCCGGGTCACGGACGTCCGCGCGGACGGTGAACTCCTTCCCGGCCGGGGCCGCCGACGCCGGGGTGACGGTCATGTTGCTGATCACCGGGGGCGTGTTGTCCCCGGCGGTCGAGCCGGCGTACGCCTGCTTCACCGCGTAGTACGAGAGCCGTTTGAACCCGCCGGGCAGCAGGTTGAACCAGATCCCGCCGAAGTCGTGCTCGGTGCCGTAGTGGAACATCGTGGCACCGAGCGCCACCCCCCGGTGGGCGGTGATGCAGTTCCACGCGTTGGTGTACCCCGCGGCGGTCTGCACGTCGGTCTTCTGCTCCGGGATGCCGTTCGCGTCGTTCGCGACCTCCCACTCACCGGCCGGACCGGTCTCCGTGATGATGTAGGGCTTGGTGTAACCGCCCGCCACCCAGTCGCGCTGCACGTTGCAGACGTCGCCGTAGGAGTTCATCGAGTACAGGTCGAGGTCGGGCGAATTGCGCTTGTAGTACGGCCAGGCGCCCGTCCACGCGTCGGTCGAGGTCACCGGGTGGTCCGGGTCGATCGAGTGGATCTTCTTCGCGACATCGTTGACGAAGGTGGTGTACGCGTTGCGCTGCGCCTCCAGCTCCGTACCGCTGTAGCAGTTCTGGAGGCCGAGTACCGACTCGTTGCCGACGTTCCACATCAGGGTCGCCGGGTGCGACTTGTAGGCGTCCACCCACTTGGCGAACTCCGCCAGCGAGTCGTTCTTGTAGGTGGTGTCCGTGACGTAGTTGACGCAGCCGCCACTGCCCGGGCCGCCGCCGGGCTGCAGCCAGAAGCCGTTGATGATCCGGATGCCGTTGGCCGCCGCGGCGTCGAGCAGCGGCTTGGTCGAACCGTCGGTGCCCCAGGTGCGGATGGTGTTGACGCCCATGGACTTCACGTCCGGCAGGTACTTGGGGGAGTCGGCGACGGAGGGGCCCCAGGTGAGGCCCTTCACGGTGTAGGGCTGACCGCCCACCTGCAACTGCCAGCTCCCCTGCGATCCGGTGACCTTCACCGCGCCCCCGGTGGCCGGCGGGGTGGTGGTGCCGGTGCTGCCGTAGACCTGGAACTCCCAGAGCGAGTAGCCGTAGCCGCCGGCCCGCTGGGTGCCGAGCATCCGTACGTACCGGCCGGAACCGGAGAGGGTGAGATCGTCCGTGCCGCCGTCGCCCTGGGGGACCGTACGCAGGCTCCGCCAGTCGGTGCCGTTGTCGGACGCCTGGATCTCGTACGACTTGCCGTAAGCGGACTCCCAGGTCAGGACGGCCCGGCTGAGGTTCACGGTGGCGCCCAGGTCGATCTGGATCCACTGCGGATCGCTCCACTGGCTCGCCCACCGGGTACCCGTGAGGTTGCCGTCGACCGCCGCCGCGGCGGAGTAGCCGTCGCCCTCCGCCGAGGAGGCGGTGGCGGGCCGGCCCTGTGACAGCAGGGTGTCGGCGGCCGAGGCGCCCGGCGCCGTGAGGAGGGTGAGAGAGGACGCGACGAGGGCGCCGAGTGCGGCGAGTGAGACGAATCGACGTCCGGCGCGCGGGCGGCCGGAAACAGCGTGAGGTGGTCTGAACACGTGGGCTCCTGACGGGTGCTGAGGGGAGACCGGCTTCCCGTAGCCGGCTCGGAGAGCGCTCTCCGAGAGTGTCGCGGGGGCGTGTCCCTGTCAATGTGTGCGCGCGACCTCTGTGTCGATGACCGATGTTCCTGCGGGCGAATCCGGCTTCCGGGGCATTCGGGGCACCGCTGGGTGAATCGTGAGGGATCGATCGGGGGGTGTCACCCCGGGGGAGTCGCGGTCATGCGTGAGGCGCCGCGGGGCCGGTGCGCCAGGGGCGCTCGACGTGGTTCTCGGCCCCGCGCGCCGTGAGGGCCCGGTGCGCCGCACCCGGTGTGCCCGGACGGGGCCCGTACTCCGATACTGCGTACATGCGGTTACGCGGAGGAGACTCCGGCGCTCGCGGAAAACAGGCTCCACGGCGGAAGGTTAAACAAGGTGACGATCGTCGCATATCAGGGGGAACCGGGCTCCAACTCGGCGACCGCCGCCAACGCGTTGTACCCCGGGTGCGATGAGGTCCCCTGCACGGGCTTCGAGCAGGCGCTGGACGCGGTGACGCTCTCCGCGGCCGACGTGGCGGTGATCCCGGTGGACAACTCCGCCGCGGGACGCGTCGCCGACGTGCACCATCTGCTGCCCGAGTCGGGCCTGTTCATCGTCGCGGAGTACTTCCTCGCGATCCGCTTCGACCTGATGGGCGTCCCCGGCGCCTCTCTCGGCCAGGTGGAGTGCGTACGCAGCCACGTGCACGCGCTCGGGCAGTGCCGCAAGCTGCTGCGGGAGGGCGGCTGGCGCACCCTCGTCAGCGACGACACCGCCGGTTCGGCCCGCGAGGTTGCGGAGCTGGGCGATCCCCGCCACGCCGCGCTCGCCCCGCCCGCCGCGGCGGCTCTGTACGGGCTGGACGTGCTGCGGCCTGCGGTCGAGGACGACCCCGAGAACACCACGCGCTTCGTGGTGCTCTCCCGCGACTCGACCGCGTGGCCCGAGCCGGACGGCTCCACGATGACCAGTCTGTTCTTCTGTGTGCGCAACATTCCCAGCGCGCTCTTCAAGGCGCTCGGGGGATTCGCCACCAGCGGCGTCAACCTCACCAAGATCGAGAGCTACCAGATGAGTGCGGGGCTCAGTCCCAGCCGCTTCTACGTGGAGATCGAGGGGCACCCCGACGAGCCGCGCGTCGCCCTCGCCCTGAACGAACTGCGGTTCTTCTCCTCCGAGGTGCGCGTGCTCGGCGTCTACCCCGCGCACGCACACCGGCTTCGGGAACGCACCGGCTGACACGGTGGCGGCCGCCCGGCGGGCGCGCCCCGGCGGGGCACCGTCCCCCCGGGCAGGGAGAGCCCTCAGGAAACGCCCGCCGACGGGAGACTCCGCGGGTCGGCCGGATGCGGACCCCCGGGCCGGGGCACGTAGACCGGCGAGTCGGACTGGTAGAAGAGGTCGATGTCGGCCTCCTCCCCACCGACGATCAAGGTGTCCCAGGCGCCGCTCTCCTGGAGGGTGCGGAGGGTCGCCGGGTCGACCGAGGCCAGGTGGGAGCGGAGCTGCTCCATGGTGGGCAGCCCCGGCAGCCGGGGGGCGAGACGATCACGGATCGCCGCCATGCGGTCCAGCAACTCGTCCAGGTCGGGCCGTCCCGGCGCCCGGCCGGCCTCCCGCTCGGGCTCCCGGGGCCCCTCCTGCGCTGCCGCTCGGCCCGCCTCCGTGCTGCGGGCGATGATGTCCTTGATGGCGCGGGTGACACCCTGCTCGTCGGTGGTCACCATGGCGTTCCAGGCCCGGCTCTTGTGCCGGTACTGCAGCATCGACATCGCCGCCTCGTGCCGGATGAAGTCGGCGTCCCGCAACGGCTTCCCCCGCCAGGCGCGGCTGAGCGACCGGGCCAGGGAAGTGGCCGAGGCGAGACCGCTGTTGAGGCCGCGGCCGGGCCAGAAGTGGATGGCGTTGGCGGCGTCGCCCAGCAGGAATCCGTACGTCCCCGGACTCGTCGCGGTGGGGCGGAGGAGCTGGGCCGTGAACCGGGGGCGCTGCACCATGTCCAGCCGGAACGACGTGATCGCGGAGAGATCGTCCTCGGCCACACCGAACAGGTTCAGGCCCTGCCGGATCTCCTTCCACAGGGGCGAGCTGCGCAGCAGGGCGGGCAGGAAGAGCGTCCCGTGGGTCGAGCAGCGGAACTCGTTGTCCTCCTCGCGGCTCATCAGGCAGGGGCGCGCCGCGATGCACTCCTCGAAGACCTGGCGGACCGGATCGATCCCGATCACGCTCTTGGCCTCCTCGCGGGTGAGCCGCATGTTCAGGAAGCCCTCGCCCCGCAACGAGTTGAGCAGGAAGCGGTTCTGCGACACGGTGAGCAGCACACTCATCGGGTCCGACAGGCGCGACCTGACCCGCAGGCCCAGCACGACGTCCTGGATGTGCTCGCCGTCCAGGGAGTAGATGGACGCGTCGGCCGTGCCGAAACGGTCCGCGAAGTGGTCGCGGGTGCGGGAGCGCCCGCCCTCGCCGATCACCAGGACGTGCTCCTGGGCGAGCCGGCTCCGCCGCTCCGCCGCGTCGAACCGGAGCGGCACGAGCTGGATGGCCGGCCTCGTGTTCGCCAGGGCGAGGAGCCGGTCCTCGATGTAGGCGATCCGGATGTTGCGGGGCGGCCGGCCGTCGACCGAATCCGGCCCCACCGGCCACATCTCCGAGTACGCGGCGCCGTCGTCGAACAGCGCCGAGCGCACCTCCTCGGAGAGCGCGAGGTACTGCCGGCTCTGGACCGTCACGACCTGCTGACGGCGGACGTTGCCCTGGGACTCGTCTTTCCAGACGACCTCGGAGCCCTTCCGCACCCATCGGCCGTCGTAGACGGTGATCGCCACCCGCCCGCTCAGCGCCTCCTCCAGGGCCAGTGCGAAAGCGAGTCCCACCGGACCGCCGCCCGTGACGGTGACCCGCAGGATGCCGGGGTTCGCCGCCGCGTTCAGCCGGGGCAGGTGCAGCTGGGAGAGGTCGATGACCGTCTCCATGACGTCCTGCGCCTCGTAGAGGAAGGTTTCGTCACCGATGCGCACGCAGTCGTTGGCGCGCAGTACGTGGCGGGTGACGCGCTGGTCGTTGACGTACGTGCCGTTCCTGCTGTCGCGGTCGTGGAGGACGTAGCCGACGTCCTCCTTGACGATCTCGGCGTGCAGACGGGAGGCGCTCGGGCTCACGATCACGACCCCGTTGTCGCCCTTGCGTCCGAACGTGAGAGGTGCGGTGCCGAGAACCACGCTCTGGCCGGCGAAGGGGCCTGTACGGCCCACGATGACTGATGGCATTGCACGCTCCCATTGAAGGACGCCCACCCCAACGGCCCGCCCGACGCCGCAGATGCGGCCCACGAGCGGTCCCCTACCCCGTACCGACGGGCCTTCGGCCCGACGTGTCGCCCCACCGACCACGCCGGTCGCGACAGCCCCGTTCGTCCCGTCCGTGTCCTGATGCCTCATCAATTGCCTCTGCATCAAGCTGCGTTGACCGGCCACCGATGAGGCCTCGAAGTCTACGGGACTGGTTCGGAATGTGGCCAAGGGTTGGCCCCGGCGCGCGTGGCGTACCGGGGCCGGGGCGTGCGTACCGCGGCGCGCGTCAGGCGGTGTCCGGGTCCTGCGCCCCCGTCGCCCTCCCGTCACCCAGCGGCCATGCCTCGATGTCGCGGTAGTGGATCGGACCGCTGCTGCGACCCACGTTGCTGCCGACCAGATGCAGACGGGCCGCGGGCCACCCGCCGCCGCGGAACTCCGCGAGCCCCGCAGCGATCTCACCCGCCGAGGTCAGGTCGCCCCGGCGGGCACGGGCCAGGGTCAGATGCGGCCGGAAGGGCCGTTCCGCGAAGGTGACACCGTGACTCCTGACGGCGCTCCGCACGTCGACGGCGAGCTCGTGCAGCGTGTCGAGCTCGCCGTCGATCCCGCTCCACAGCACCCGGTCGTCGAAGCTGCCGCCGCCGCGCAGCGCCAGCCGGGGCGGTCGGTGCGCCGCCGCGAGGCCGGCCAGGAGCGGACGCAGCGCCGGCACCGTCTCCACCGGGAGCTCGCCGAGGAACGCCAGGGTGATGTGCCAGTCCTCGATGCGGTTCCACCGCATCCGCGGGTGCGTGGCGTAGGCCGGCCGCAGCTCCCGGGCCAGCTCCTCCTTCGCGTGGTCGGGCGGGGCGAGGGCGATGAACACACGCACGGTCGCGGGTTGGGTCTCTTCGTTCACATCGACTTCGTACCGCACCGGGGCTTCGGCGTGACGGCCGGGTGGGCGGACGGACGCGAGGGCGCAGGCCGCCGCCCCGGGCCTGGTGGGCGATGGGCACTGAACGAACTGGTCGACATCGGTACGGTCGCCCGTGGGTTCACCCGGAAGTACGGCCCTCTCGGCCGGCAGGGCGAAACCACGGACACAGTGGACACGACGACGTCGAGTTCAAGCTCGTCGTGGAGCACTCCGCGCCCGACGGAGAGCAGCCCTGCGGGTGACCGACGAAGCGATCCATGGTGCTGGTGGGCGCGCTGGGCACCGCCCATCCTCCCAGTGCCGGCCCCCAGGCTCTGGAAGCCCTTCAGGATCGTCGTGGAGTTGGCGCAGACGGTGGCGCAGCTGTCCGACCGGGACAGGCCGACCGGGGTGATCGACCGGTGACGGAGTTGTCGACGGGATCCGCCCACTTCGCGCCGGGAACTGAGCGGTGGCTGCTTGCGCGGTTGGCGCGGTCTGTGTCCGGGTGCCGATCTCGCCCAGCAGAAGGGCGACGACCAGTCCGACCGGGCCAGGACGCCGCAGCCGTTGACAGGTGGTTTCTCATGGCTGTCCTCCGAAGCGGTGGCCGTCGCGCAGCGTCGGAGAGGCGGCGGCGCGACGTGGGGGGTGGGCTCTGTCGGACCATGGCAGTGGGAACGCTCCCATGGAGCAGTGTGGGGCTGCGAGTTGTTCATGGGGTGTAACGGTTAAGTACGCCGTAGCGGGCGCGGTCCGTGCGGATGGACCGTGTCCGAGGGACCGGGCGTGGCCGAGCGTAGGAACCAAGTCATGGCACCGTCAAGGCTTTTGCCCGATTGCGGTGTTCCATCATGTTGCTATTTGGGAAATGTCGCGTCACCTTCAAGCCCGCTGACCTCGAACAACACGGCCTCTCTCACTTAACCGGTTAGTCGGTGAGCGGCAGCGACGTCGGGCTTCCCGATCGTGAGCCTTGACAGGGACACGGCGAGTCGTCACTGTGAGGACGCCTCACCGTGTCAGCCCCCCGGTCCGGGTGACCTGCGAGCTCGCTCCGTGAGCATCGCCGGGCATCCGCTCCAGCGTCTTGGCACGAGCCGCCGACAGCCGGCACATCGGATCTGGGAACATCCGGTGCTCTCGCTGCCGACTGGTTCGTGCTTCTCTCCGCTTCCGGACCAGCGCTGTGCGCGCCGGGTCGGGCTGTCGGAGGGAGTGCCGTATCCGACGGGCGCGGTGGGCGCCACTCACTGGTGCCGCGGCTCTTCCCGGTCCGGACCGAGCTCGCGCGGTCCAGGCCGGTCCGCCCACACCCGCCTCCTGCCGGCGAGTGGCATGCCACGGCTCGGATGGTCAGGTGCCGTAACGGCTCCGTACGCCCTGCCCAGCCGGCCTTCCCGCAAAAGATTCCGGTCGTGGACTGCACCACCGTCCCGCCGATCGAACCCGCTTCCTCCCAGGAGACCCCTGTGCGCAGACTCATCCGCACCCTGCTGTCCGCCTCGTTGGCCGCCACGGCCCTGCCACTCCTCGCACTGACCGCCGCTCCACAGGCCCAGGCTCTCGACAACGGTCTGGCTCGGACACCGCAGTTGGGCTGGAACGACTGGAACAGCTTCGGCTGCAACGTCAGCGACACCCTGATCCGCCAGAGCGCCGACGCCATGGTGAGCAGCGGCATGGCGGCTGCCGGGTACAAGTACGTCAACATCGACGACTGCTGGTCGGTGAAATCCCGCGACGGGAGCGGCAATCTCGTCCCCGACCCCGCGAAATTTCCCCACGGCATGAAGGCCGTGGCCGACTACGTCCATGGCAAGGGACTGAAGCTGGGCATCTACTCTTCGGCCGGGACCACCACCTGCGCCGGCTACCCCGCCAGCCTGGGCAACGAGCAGCGTGACGCCAACACCTGGGCGTCCTGGGGAATCGACTACCTGAAGTACGACAACTGCGGCGACCACCAGGGGCTCAGCGGACAGGCCCGCTACACCGCTATGCGCGACGCACTGGGCAAGTCCGGTCGGCAGATCCTCTTCGCGATCTGCAACTGGGGCAGCGACGACGTCGGGCAGTGGGGGCCGGCCGCCGGCAATTCCTGGCGCACCACCGGTGACATCCAGGCCAACTGGAACTCGGTGATGGGCATCGTCGACGCCCAGCCCGGATGGGCCGGTATCTCCGGTCCCGGCGCCTGGAACGACCCCGACATGCTGGAGGTCGGCAACTCCGGCCTGTCCGACACGGAAGCCCGTACCCACTTCAGTCTCTGGGCGCTGATGAACGCTCCCCTCATCGCCGGCAACGACCTGCGCACCATGAGCGCCACCACCAAGTCGATCCTGACCAACACCGACGTCATCGCCGTCGACCAGGACTGGGGCGGCCGCCAGGGCAACCGGATCGTGGACAACGGCGACACCGAGGTGTGGACCAAGCCGATGTCCAACGGCTCCGTCGCGGTGGTTCTGCTCAACCGCGGAAGCAGCACGGCCACTGTGTCCACCTCTGCCGCCCAGATCGGTCTCGGATCGGCGTCGAACTACACACTGCGCGACCTGTGGGCGCACACCTCCGGCACCACCAGTGGCACCGTCAGCGCCGCCGTGCCCGCCCACGGTGTCGCGATGTACGTCGTTTCCGGCGGCGGCACCACGCCCCCCACCGGCACCACGTCCGCTCTGAAGGGGCAGGGCTCCGCCCGGTGCCTGGACATCACCGGCGGCGCGAAGACCAACGGCGTCCTGGCGGAGATCTGGGACTGCAACGGCGGGGCCAACCAGTCCTTCACCTCCACCCCCGCCGGCGAGCTGCGCGTCTTCGGCAGCAAGTGCCTGGACGTGAAGGGGCAGGGCACCGCGAACGGCACCGCTGTCGACATCTGGGACTGCAACGGGCAGAGCAACCAGCAGTTCCGCCTCAACTCCGACGGCACCATCACCGCCACTGCCTCCGGCAGGTGCCTCGACGTCACCGGGGGTGCCACCGCCAACGGCGCCCCGGCCGAGATCTGGGACTGCACCGGCGGGCCCAACCAGAAATGGAGCCGCGTCTGACCCGTGGTCGGGCCAGTCCGTCCCACCCCCACACCCGAGAAGTACTCCTGTGAAACGGAAATCCACGGCCGACACCGGGCCGATCGCGCGCAGCGGATGGCTGCGCCTGCTGACCACCGCCCTGGCCTCGGCAGCGACGCCGGCAACATCCTCCCCTCGGGCGCCCCGGTCACCGGTGGCTGGGACAACTACCCGCACGGCCGCGCCTCCTTGGTCATGGCCAACATGAAGGAGGAGCCCGGCAACACCCCGCACGCCCCATGACCCGCGCCGGGACGGTGACGGCCAGGGGGATCGCACTCGCGACCCGCCGGGACTCCCCACCGAGAGCGCGGCACGCCCGGCGCCGCGGCCGTCGCGTCTCAGCACGCGCTGACGGCGGCTGGGCCCGAACACCCCGACGACACCCCTTGCTTTCGGAGGCATGATGGACAGTTCCGTCGTACGGCACCCCGCGCCACCCGGCCGGGCACTGCGCCTTCTCCTCTCCCTGGTCCTGGTGGCCACCGCGGCGGTTGCCGTCACCGCGCACGGCGTCCGGTCGGCCGCAGCCGCCACCGGCACCGCGCTGGTCGGCGCTGCTTCGGGCCGCTGCCTGGACGTCGCGGGGAACTCGCCGACGGCCGGCGCCGCGGTGGACCTCTGGGACTGCAACGGCGGCGCCAACCAGGCGTGGAACGCCACCACGGCAGGCGAACTCCGCACCTTCAACAACTCGATGTGCCTGGACGCCTACAACAACCAGACCGCTCCGGGCACCACAGTGGAGATCTGGACCTGTTCCGGGGGTGCCAACCAGAAGTGGCGGGTCAACGCCGACGGCACCATCACCGGCACCCAATCCGGTCTGTGCCTGGACGCCACCGGTGCCGGCACCGCCAACGGCACCGCGATCGAGCTGTGGAACTGCACCGGCGGGTCGAACCAGAAGTGGTCGGCCCCGGGCGGAGGCGGCACTCCCGCGCCGGGATGCTCGGTGGCACCCGTCTCGCCCGGCGCCACCCAGCAGGCCAAGAATCTGCTGTGCTACCTCTACAGCCAGTACGGCAACCACATCCTGTCGGGGCAGCAGGAATCCACCTGGGTCAACGGCCCCGACTACGAGATCAACTACGTGCACGACAAGACGGGCAAGTATCCCGCCGTCCGCGGCATGGACTTCCTCTACAGCGGTGAGGTCGAGCGGGCCAAGGCGTGGTGGAACTCGGGAGGCATCCCGATGATCTGCTACCACATGGGAGCACCCACCAAGCCGGACACCTACGAGGGCTCCCAGATGTCGGTGTCCATCAACTCCGTCCTCACCCCCGGCACCGCCGAGTACACGTCCTTCCTCCAACGCCTGGACAACGCCGCCGGGCAGCTCCAGCAGCTCCAGGCTGCCGGAGTCCCGGTGATCTGGCGGCCCTTCCACGAGGCAGGCGGCACGTGGTTCTGGTGGAGCAAGGAAGGAGGCTCGCAGTACCAGCGGCTGTGGAGGTTCGCCTACACCTACCTCACCCAGACCAAGGGCCTGCACAACCTCATCTGGCTGATGCCCTACAACGGCTCGCCGGACCCGTCCTTCTACCCCGGCAAGGCGTACGTCGACATCGCCGGCGCCGACACCTACGCGCCCAACGGCGATTACGCCCCGCTGACCTCCCTGTACGCCTCGGTCAAGAACATCGTCGGCTCAACCATGCCCATCGCCCTCCACGAGAACGGACCCATCCCCGACCCCGACCAACTGCAGTCCACGGGCACCCGCTGGAGCTTCTTCAACACCTGGGCCGACACCTACGTCACCCAGTCCAACTCCGTCGCCGAGCTGCAGAAGGTGTACGGCAGCTCCTACGTGGTCACCCGCGACGAGGTCCCCAACCTCAAGTGACCCGGCCCGTGCCGGCAGCCGGCCCGGACATGGTCGTGTCGTCCATGTCCGGGCCGGACAGCGGCTCCACCGGACGAAGCGAAGAAGAGGGGTCTCGCGTAACTCCCCCCAGCCACGTTCGGCAGCCCGTGCGGGCCGCCCCGGTCGGCGGTGGTGAGCCTGTCGCCAGGGTGCGGAGATCTGCCGGGAGGTGGTCGGGGTAGCCGAGTGGGCACGGGACGAACCCCGTGTCCGTCGCGGCACCGATCGCGCGCCGCGACGGACCGACTGCCCTCCGCCGCAGCTCGCGCGAGACCCCACCGACCGACAAGTACGCGGAAGGGTGCGGCTTCGGAGAGCGGCTTTCACACGCTCCGGCACACCTGCACCTCCACCGTGCTCGAAGCCGGGGAGTCCGTCGGGACCTTGGCGAGCCGACTCGGCATTCGCGTCCCTCGATCACGCTGAGTTACTCTGCTCACTTCCTGCCGGAGGGCGGCAGCGAAGGGGCGCGGCGCCATCGGCGGGCTGCTCGGGAGCGAGGGAGAACGGCGTGTCGGTCGAAGCCCCCGGATTCTCCCGGCGTCGCTGGTCGGCTCGGTTCCCCGCCGCACCCGCACGAGGGTGTTGGTGGATGGCAAGGTTGAAGAGATGGGTGGCTTGCGAAAGTGCTGAAAGAGGTCACCGCGACCCGCTATGTCACGCCCCTGCGTGAGGGCGGCTCGCTCCCCGGGATCGTCGAGGCCGACGACCTGGGTACGTACGTCATGAAGTTCACCGGGGCCGGTCAGGGGCGCAAGACCCTGGTCGCGGAGGTCATCTGCGGGGAGCTGGGCCGCCGCCTCGGGTTGCGGGTCCCTGAGCTCGTGACCATGCAGCTCGACCCGGTCATCGGGCTCGGTGAGCCCGACCAGGAGGTGCAGGAGCTGCTCAAGGCGAGCGGCGGCCTGAACCTCGGGATGGACTTTCTCCCCGGTTCGCTGGGCTTCGACCCGCTCGCCTACCACGTCGATCCGGCGGAGGCCGGGCGGATCGTCTGGTTCGACGCGCTGATCAACAACGTCGACCGGTCCTGGCGCAACCCCAACATGCTGGTCTGGCACGGCGACGTCTGGCTGATCGACCACGGCGCCACGATGATCTGGCACCACAACTGGCCGGGCGCCCAGGCATCCGCGGCCAAGCCGTACAACGCCTCGGACCACGTACTGGCGCCCACCGGCCCGGACATCGCGGCAGCCGCCGCCGCCCTGGCGCCGCTCGTCACCGAGGAGTTGCTCACCGAGGTGGCGGCCGAGGTGCCCGACGAGTGGCTGTCCGGCGAACCCGGGTTCGACTCGACGGACGACCTGCGGCGCGCGTACGTGGTGCCCCTGCTGGCCCGTGCCGCCACCATCCACGAGCGCATCGTCATGGACGCTCCGGCGCCGACCGGCCCGTCCAAGGCCCCCGGCTGGCTCGCCGACCGCCTCGCTCCGAGAGCGCAGTCGACGGAGAAGGATGAGAGCCGATGAGTACGCGCGAGGTCTTCGAGTACGCGCTGCTGCGCGTCGTCCCCCGCGTCGAGCGCGGGGAATGCTTCAACGCGGGTGTGCTCGTCTACAGCCGGGCGCACTCCTTCGTCGCCGCCCGTACCCACCTCGACGAGGGCAAACTGCGGGCGCTCGACCCCGCCGCCGACCTCGTGGGCGTACGGGCCGCGCTGCGGGCGGTGGAGAACGTCTGCGGCGGCGGTGACGCGGCCGGCCAGGCGGCCGGTGACGACGCCGGGCGACGGTTCCGCTGGCTGATCGCCCCCCGCTCCACGGTCGTCCAGCCGGGCCCCGTGCACACCGGCCTGACGCTGGACCCGGCGGCCGAGGTCGAGCGCCTGCTCGATCTGCTGGTTCGCTGAGCACCCGGCACCCCGCACCTTCCCGGAGGGGCTGTCCACGACCGGTCGGTCGCGGGCAGCCCCTCCGGCGTCTCCTCCGGATGTGACATGCGCCCCTGCGCGTGCGGACACGGCCCAGGCCGTTGACACCGGGTGCCAGGGCTTCTAGCGTCGCAACCACCACAGTACTAAGCGCTTGCTCAGCCAGCGGGGGTCGCACCGGGAGGGTCCGGCGCGGTGGATTCTCCCGGTGCCGGCTGGGCCGCGACTCAACGGCGAGGAGAACCCAGCATGTCCACCACCGAGCAGCGTGTCGCCATCGTGACGGGAGCGGCGCGAGGCATTGGAGCCGCGACCGCCGTGCGCCTGGCGGCCGAGGGCCGCGCCGTGGCCGTACTCGACCTCGACGAGGCGGCCTGCAAGGAGACCGTCGAGAAGATCACCGCAGCCGGCGGCACCGCGCTCGCCGTCGGCTGCGACGTGTCCGACGCGTCGCACGTGGAGGCCGCCGTGGCGCGCGTCGCCGCCGAACTCGGTGCTCCCACGATCCTGGTCAACAACGCGGGGGTCCTCCGCGACAACCTGCTCTTCAAGATGAGCGAGTCCGACTGGGACATCGTGATGAACGTCCACCTCAAGGGGGCGTTCCTGATGGCCAAGGCCGTCCAGAAGCACATGGTGGACGCCACGTTCGGGCGTATCGTCTCGCTCTCCTCCTCGTCGGCGCTCGGCAACCGGGGGCAGGCCAACTACTCGGCCGTCAAGGCCGGTCTCCAGGGCTTCACCAAGACCCTCGCCATCGAGCTCGGCAAGTTCGGCATCACCGCCAACGCCGTCGCGCCCGGGTTCATCGTGACGGAGATGACCGCCCAGACCGCGGCCCGCGTCGGGATGGGCTTCGAGGAGTTCCAGGCCGCCGCCGCCACCCAGATCCCCGTCCAGCGGGTGGGCCGCCCCGACGACATCGCCAACGCCATCTCCTTCTTCACCGGCGACGACGCGGGCTTCGTCTCCGGCCAGGTCCTGTACGTCGCCGGCGGCCCGCTCAACTGACCCGAAGGACGAAGGCCATCATGACTGTGCAGGACAGTGGGAAGGTCGCGCTCATCACCGGCGCGAGCCGGGGTATCGGGTACGGGGTCGCCGAGGCGCTCGTCGCCCGCGGCGACCGGGTCTGCATCACGGGCCGCGGCGAGGAGGCGCTCAAGGAGGCCGTCGAGCGGCTGGGTTCCGACCGGGTGATCGGCGTCGCCGGGAAGGCGCACGACGAGGCGCACCAGGCGCAGGCGGTCGAGCGCACCATGGAGGCGTTCGGCCGGATCGATTTCCTCGTGAACAACGCGGGAACCAACCCGGTGTTCGGCCCCATGGCGGAGCTCGACCTCGACGTCGCGCGCAAGGTCTTCGAGACCAACGTGATCTCGGCGCTCGGGTTCGCCCAGCGGACCTGGAAGGCATGGCAGGCGCAGAACGGCGGTGCGATCGTCAACATCGCCTCGGTGGCCGGTATTTCGGCCTCGCCCTTCATCGGCGCGTACGGCATGAGCAAGGCCGCCATGGTCAACCTCACGCTCCAGCTCGCCCACGAGTTCGCGCCGGTCGTCCGCGTCAACGCGATCGCCCCCGCCGTCGTCAAGACCAAGTTCGCCGAGGCCCTGTACGAGGGGCGCGAGGCAGAAGTGGCCGCCGCCTATCCCATGGCCCGACTCGGAGTTCCGGAGGACATCGGCGGGGCGGCCGCCTTCCTCACCTCGGAACAGTCGGGGTGGATCACGGGACAGACGCTCGTCATCGACGGGGGAATCTTCCTGAATGCCGGAGTGGGCTGAGCAGCCTGCCACGGTTCGCCCCGATTGACGCAAGTGCCCTGCCGAGCCGGGTGATTGGCCCGGTGGGGCACTGCGGTATGGTCTGCCGACCCACGGCTGATCGAGGAGCGTGCACGTGTTCTACCGGGCCAGTCTGCAGGCTGCTGCAGCCCTAGCATCCCTGTCACTCGTCGCCGGCTGCAGTGTGTTCTCCGGCGCCGGCTCGGACGTCGACCAGCACATCTCGGTCGGGACGACCAGTTCGCCCTCGACCCTGGACCCGGCCGGAGCCTGGGACAACTCCTGGGAGCTGATGCGCAACGTCTTCCAGACCCTGGTGTCCTTCCCCACGGGCAGCACGAAGCCCCAGCCCGACGCGGCGGAGTGCACCTTCACCGACTCCACGAGCATGGCCTACCGCTGCACGCTCCGGGACGGCCTGAAGTTCTCCGACGGCGAGACGCTCGACGCCGAGGCGGTCAAGTACTCCATCGACCGCATCGTGGCGATCAAGGCCAAGGGCGGTCCGCTCGGGCTGCTGGGCTCGCTCGACCGGGTGGAGACCAAGGGCGACGACCTGGTCGTCTTCCACCTCAAGAAGTCCGACGCCACCTTCCCCTTCGTTCTCGCCACCCCGGCCATGTCGATCGTGGCGCCGCACCAGTACCCCAAGGACAAGCTCCGCACCGGTAACTCGGTCACCGGATCCGGCCCGTACGTCCTGGACCACTACGAGCCCCACAGCGTCGCGGAGCTCAAGAAGAACGACAGCTACAAGGGCTTCGCGGACCGGAAGAACGACTCGGTCACCATCCGGTACTACGAGAAGTCCGACGCGATGGTCACGGCGCTGAGGGACGACAAGATCGACGCCACCTACCGCGGCCTCACCGCCGACGAGGTGATCGGCCTCCAGGGCAACAAGGAAGAGAACAAGGGTCTCCAGCTCGTCGAGTCCGTGGGCGCGGACATCCGCTTCCTCGTCTTCAACCCGAAGGACCCCGTCGCCGGCAAGCGGGCCGTGCGCGAGGCCATCGCCCGTGTCGTGGACCGGGACGCCCTCGTCGCCAAGGTCTACCAGGGCACGGCCGAACCCCTCTACTCCATCGTGCCGAAGGGCATCGCCGCCCACACCACCAGCTTCTTCGACACCTTCGGGGACCCCGACGTGGAGAAGGCCCGGCAGGTGCTCGCCGACGCCGGGATCACGGAGCCGGTCGAGATGACCTTCTGGTACACCACGGACCGCTACGGCTCCTCGACCGCGCCGGAGTTCGAGGAGATCAAGCGGCAGCTGGAGAAGTCGGGGCTCTTCAAGATCACCCTGCGCGGCGCGCCCTGGGCCACGTTCCAGGAGGGCTTCAACAAGGGCGACTACGCGGTCTTCGGCCGCGGCTGGTTCCCCGACTTCCCGGACCCCGACAACTTCGTCGCGCCCTTCGTCGGTAAGGAGAGCGCCACCGGGGGCATGTACGTCAACAAGAAGATCACCGAGGACATCCTGCCCGCCTCGCGCCAGGAGAGCGACCGCGGCGCGGTCAGCAAGCAGTTCGCCGAGGCCCAGCAGATCCTGGTCCAGGACATCCCGCTGCTGCCTCTCTGGCAGGGCAAGCTCTACATCGCGGCCGGCGAGGACATCGGCGGTGGCGAGCGCGCCCTCGACCCGCAGACCGTCATGCAGATGTGGGAGCTGTACCGCAAGGCCAGCTGGTAATCGGGCGAACGGGGACACCGGCCCGCTGTCAGAGGGGCCGGGTAGGTTCTTCTCCAAGAACCGATTGCTTTCCGGAGGTTGTGCACGTGAGCGACACCGACCTGCTGCTGCCCGAGTCCTGGCGCGGCGTCCTCGGCGACGAGATGCAGAAGCCGTACGTGAAGGAACTTGCGGACTTCGTCGAGGAAGAGCGGGCCAAGGGGCCGGTGTACCCGCCGCGCGACCAGGTCTTCGCCGCTCTGGAGGCCACGCCCTACGACCGGGTGAAGGTCCTCATCCTCGGCCAGGACCCCTACCACGGCGAGGGACAGGGGCACGGGCTGTGCTTCTCCGTGCGCCCCGGCGTCAGGACGCCCCCCTCCTTGCGCAACATCTACAAGGAGATGCAGGAGGAGCTCGGTCTCCCCGTCCCGGACAACGGCTACCTCATGCCGTGGGCCGAGCAGGGGGTCCTGCTGCTCAACGCCGTCCTCACCGTGCGTGCCGGCGAGGCCAACTCGCACAAGGGCAAGGGCTGGGAGAAGATCACGGATGCGGTGATCCGCGCCGTGGCCGAGCGCCCCGAGCCCGCCGTGTTCGTCCTCTGGGGCAACTACGCGCAGAAGAAGCTCCCGCTGATCGACGAATCGCGCCACGTGGTCGTGAAGGGCGCGCACCCCTCGCCCCTCTCCGCGAAGAGGTTCTTCGGGTCGCGGCCCTTCAGCCAGATCAATGAAGCCGTGGCCGCCCAGGGCCACGAGCCCATCGACTGGTGCATCCCGAACCTCGGCTGACCATCGGCTGATCCCGGGGGGAGGGGACGCGCCGGGTACGCAGCGGGGGGCGCGGGGGCGGAGCGTGAGCCCCGTCCTGCCGCGCCTGAGCGTGATCGCCCACCGGTGCGGCTAGGGTCTGTCCCGTCACCGGAGCCGGGTCCGGCACGCCCCGCCGGAAGGCTCCGGGTCCGCTCCCGCCCCCGTCCCGCACCCGTGCAGGGCCCGCTCCCGCCCCGCGGCCTCCGTTGCCGCATCACCCGCACGAGGGAGGCCGCAGTGGCGGAGCAGCAGCAGTCGTCCACGGACGCCGTCAGCACCCGGATCGGCCAGGCGGTCATGCTCCTGCACGGCGGGGACCGTGAAGAGGCCCGTAACCGCTTCGCCGCCCTCTGGTCCGAGCTGGGCGAGGACGCCGCCCCGTTCCACCGCTGCACCCTGGCGCACTACATGGCCGACACCCAGGACGATCCCGGTGACGAACTGGCCTGGGACCTGCGCGCGTGGAACGCGGCGGCCGAGGGGCTGACCGGTGAGCGGCCGGCCGCTCGTCAGGATCTGCTCGCCCTGCACGCCTTCTCCCCGACGCTGCACCTGGGCCTTGCCGCGGACTACCTCGAGCTCCATCGCCCCGAGGCCGCCCGCCACCATCTGGACCGTGCCCGGAAGGCGGCGGACGCGCTCCCCGACGGAGGCCGCGGCAACGGTGTCAGGACCGCCATCGACCGGCTGGAGGTGCGGCTCCGCAGGACACCCTGACCCGCGGCCACCCGCCCCCGGCCCGCGGCCCCACCCGCCGCGGACAGCACCCGCGTCGTGGCCACACCCGCCCCGTGATCCTCCCGGCCGGACCGGCCGCCTCAGTGGCCGTATGCCTGGTCGCAGATCCTGGACTGCGGGCTACCGGCGGACCACCCCCCGATACCGCGCCCGAGCGCGCAGACCCCCTTGCCGGACGCCGGAAGCCGGGGCAGGCCGGAGACCGCCGGTGCGGGGAGCGGGACGGACGGGCGCGGCGGTGGGTAGGTCGGCCGGGGAGCGCCGCCCGGCGGCGGCACGTGCGGCCGGGACACCTGAGCCGGGGCGGGCGCAGGACGGGACGCGGACGGGGAGGCCTCCGGCAGCGCGTCCAGCACCTCACGGGCGGGCGGCTGGCCGATCTGCGGCTCCACCTCCTGGACGGGCCCCTTCGACGCCGACGGTGGCGCCGCAGGCCCGCCGGGATCGACCGTCACACAGCCGGACATGGTGGCGACAGCCACTCCCACAAGGACGGCCACGGTCATTCTGGTTCGTTGCACCTGGTCACTCTGCGGGTGAGCAGGGCGTTGCGGGAGTCCGTACGCGCCGAATGCCCCGCATGAGTGACCCGGTCAGCGCGGTGCGAACCGGCGCCCGTTCGGACGGTTGAGGGCTGAGGGCTGCCCGCAATGCGTGGTGGATCAGTGCGCGGCGTCGGATGCGGTGCATCGCACGGCGGAGGGGCGTCCGCATACTGGATGTATGCGGACGTTCCGACAACGCGGCGAGGTGCCGTAGCTGACGCCGCGCACCCGCCAGGAATGGCGGGACAGCCCTTGAACGATCATCACGGGCGCGCTGTCGGCTCGTTTGCGCCGGTGGCTGCCGTCGGCGCGTGACCGGCCTCACCAACCGGCCGCCGGCGTCACGCCCGTATGCTGCCGATCAAGGACGGGCACACGGCAAGGCGAAGGAGTACTCGTGAAGGTCGGCTGCATCGGACTCGGAGACATCGCGCAGAAGGCGTATCTGCCCGTGCTCACCGCTCTGCCGGGGATCGAACTGCACCTCCAGACGAGGACCCCCGCCACGCTGGACACCGTCGCCGCCGCGCACCGCATCCCCGCCGCGCGGTGCCACACCACCCTGGACTCGCTGCTGGAGCAGGGGCTCGACGCCGCGTTCGTCCACGCCCCGACGAACGTCCACCCGGAGATCGCCACCCGACTGCTGGAAGCCGGCGTCCCTACTTACGTCGACAAGCCGCTCGCGTACGAACTCGCCGACTCCACCCGGCTGGTCGAGCTCGCCGAGGAACGCGGCACCAGTCTCGCGGTGGGCTTCAACCGGCGTCTCGCCCCCGGCTACGCGCAGTGCGCCGACCACCCGCGCGAGCTGATCCTGTTGCAGAAGAACCGGGTGGGACTGGCCGAGGACCCCCGGACGATGGTGCTGGACGACTTCATCCACGTCGTGGACACGCTGCGCTTCCTGGCACCGGGCCCCGTCGACCGCGTCTCGGTGCGGGCCAGGATCGAGGACGGGCTGATGCACCACGTCGTACTCGAACTGTCCGGCGACGGCTTCACCGCCCTCGGCATGATGAACCGCCGGAGCGGTTCCACCGAGGAGGTCCTCGAAGTCTCCGGCCAGGACAGCAAGCGGCAGGTCCTCAACCTCGCGGACGTCATCGACCACCGGGGCCGGCCCAGCCTCCGCCGGCGCGGCGACTGGGTGTCCGTGGCACGTCAGCGCGGGATCGAGAGCTGTGTCACCTCGTTCCTCGACGCGGTACGCACCGGCGCGACGCTCAGTGCGCGTGACGCGCTCGCCACCCACGAACTGTGCGAGCGCGTGGTGCGGGAGGCGCTGGACCAGGCGTAGGCGTACTGACCCGTGAGGGTGGGGACACGGCCGGCGGGTGGTCCGCAGCTGCGGCACCGCCGGGGCACCGCCGGGACCTCGACGGTGCCCGCGATGCCCTGCGGATGCCGGAGAGGCGCGACCTCGGCCTCAGACGGGAACGACAGCCCCCTCGCGCATCCAGCCCCGGCCGTCCGCAGCCGCATCGGTGGTGACCAGGACGTAGCCGTACTCGTTGTAGGACGCGCCCTCGCAGGTCGACGCGCCGACGATGTCACCGGCGTACTTGGTCTTGACCACCACGCTGCTGGGGTTCGGGTTCTCGTACACCCCGGCGGTCGGCCAGACGACCTTGTACTGGCAGCCCGCCGCAGCCGAGGCGCCGGGGGCGGTGGCGAGTGCCCCGGCACAGCCGAGTGCGATGGCCAGGACGGTGGTGGTGAGGCGAGTCATGCGCATGATCGGTGGGACTCCTCCGGCGGTGATGATATGTCAGGGGCATGATCATAGGGCCGGTCGAAGTGCGGCGCTCATGGAGCGGGGCAGCCCACGTGCGGGAGCGGGAGCGGGAGCGGGAGCGGGAGCCGGAGCCGAAGAGTCGAACGAACCGGTCCCGGCTCGTGGATCGGCTGATGCGAGGGCGTCAACTCACGTGAGGGACAGTTGAGTTGACGTCCGAGCGCGCCGTGCGAGCCGGTGACGCGCTGTCGCATCCGTTGCGTGCCGGTCGGCCCGCCCGGGGCGCTCGGGGGCAGCCCTGGTCGGGCTGATCGCCCCTGTCCCGCTCGCCGGGGCCCACGGGCGACCGCACGCACGGACGATCCGCAGGCGGATCGTCCCCCGAATCACCGTCTCCCCTGGTGTGAAGCGCGCAACGGACGGGCAAGGCTTGACGGAGTTGGCAGGTACACAGGTGGCCAGATGGACTCCGTGGGGGAAATGGTGCGCCGGTTCCCTCTCCTCGCCCAGGGAAAGGTGCGCATGAAGCATTTCCGGCTGCTCGTTCTCGGCAACGGGATATCCGCGTACGGCAGTTATCTCAACATGGTCGCGCTCAACGTGTTCGTCTACCACGTCACCGGGAGCGCACTGGCCGCAGGTCTCTTCATGGCGGTGCGACTGGGCACGAGCGTGGGTGCCGGGTTCGTGAGCGGCCGCCTGGTCTCGGCGTACGATCGCAAACGCCTCATCGTCGGCGCCGACACCTGTCAGGCGCTGGCGCTCCTGGCGCTGTTGCTCGCGCCGGAGACGGGCCGTGTCGCCCTGCTGTACGGCTTGGCCGTGATCACGGGGGCCTGCTCCACCCTCTCCCAGGTGGCTCTGCGCAGCAGCATCCCGGAGATCGTCGGCCCCGATCTCCGTACCCGCGCCAACGGCCTTCTGGTCACCGGCCGTTCACTCGCCATGATCGCGGGGTTCTCCTCCGCCGGCATCGTGGTGGCGCAACTCGGATACCGCACGGCGTTCGCGCTGGACGCTGCCACCTTCCTGGTCTCGGCGACGATCCTGCTCCTGCTGCCGATCCGCACGAGGCCGGTCCCCCGCCACACGGACGGGAACGCGGAACAGAACGGGGAAGGAGGGGCGGAAGAAGACGCCGACGGGGCGCCTGCCTCCCCCCGGTGGACGATCCGGATGCTGCTCGCCTCCGCGCCGCTGCTCATGGCGATGATCGCGGTGCGGGCCGTGGACGGACTGGGATCTTCCTCCCACAACGTCGCGCTACCGGTCTACTCCAGCCTGCTCGACCCGGATCATCCGGCCACCTTCATCAGCCAGTTCTGGGCGACCTGGGCGGTCGGCACCATCATCGCCCAGCAGGTGCTGGCCCGTTACACCGGCCGTACCGGACACACGCCGGGCGAGCGCACCTTCGCGCTCGGCGCCTGCGTCATGTCGGGGGCGTTCATCGTCGTGTTCAGCGGCCTGCCGACCGTGCCCACACTCGTGATGGCGCTCGTCGCGGGCGCGGCGGACGGAGTCACCGAGGTCGTCTACGTGTCCCGGCTGCAGGACGTCCCCGACGAGCAGCGCGGCCGCCTCTTCGGGCTCTCCGCGTCGACGGAGAACGCCGGATTCGGCCTCGGGATGCTGATCAGCGGGTCGTTGCTGGAGTCCTTCTCGCCGTTCCAGGTGGTGGCCACGCTGCACGGGCTGGCGATCGTCCTGTGCCTCGCGCTGCTGGTGATGGTGATCGTGCGCCGTCGGCCGGACATTGCCGCCCGGCGTCCCACCCCGGACCTCGGGAAACGGCGTGAGAAGAGTGACGATCCGGTGCCGGAGGGGCGCGGCTGATGGGCGCCGACGACATGGACCCGCGCATCGCCGTGATCGGGATGGCCTTCCGCCTGCCCGGAGCGGACACCCCCGAGGATCTCTGGCGCATCGTCCGCAACGGTGAGGACCGCATCACGCGCTTCACACAGAGCCAACTGGCGGCCGCCGGTGTTCCGGAGGAACTGTACCGGCGCGACGACTTCGTCGGCGCCTCCGCGGTCCTGGACGACATCGCGGGGTTCGACGCCCGGCACTTCGGGATGAGTGCCCGAGAGGCCCGTCTCACCGACCCCCAGCAGCGCATCTTCCTGGAGTGCGCGCAGCATGCCCTGGAAAATGCCGGGCGTCCGGACGAGCGGGACGGCACCCGCGTGGGGGTCTACGCCAGCACCGGCTACCACCTCTACAACATGCAGTCCTACCTGCTCAACAACGTTCTCCCGGAGGAGGATGTCACCGACTGGCTGGCGGGAATGCAGATCCTGGTGGGCAACTTCACCGATTTCAACGCCACTCGGGTCGCCTACCGCCTGGGTCTCACCGGCCCCGCCGTCAATGTGCAGACCGCGTGCTCAAGTTCGCTGGTGGGCGTCCATCTGGCCGCCCAGTCACTGTTGTTGGGCGATTGTGATGTCGCCCTCGCCGGAGCCGCCGCCATACACCTCCCCCAAGTCCTCGGCTATCACTACGTGAAGGGATCGATCCTCTCGAAGACCGGCCGACTGCGGGCATTCGACGCCGCGGCGAACGGAACGGTCGGAGGTACCGGGGTGGTGACCGTGGTACTGAAGCGGCTCGACCGGGCCCTCGCGGACGGTGACACCGTGCACGGGGTGATCCGGGGCTGGGGCATCTGCAACGACGGCTCCGGGAAGAAGGCGTTCGCCGCGCCCAGCGCCCAGGGCCAGCGGGTAGCCGTCCGCCGGGCGCTGGACCACGCGGGTGTCGGCGCGGAGACCATCGGCTATCTGGAGACCCACGGCACGGGCACTCTGAAGGGCGATCCCATCGAACTGGAGGGAGCCACCGCCGCGTACCGGGAGGACACGGAGCGCACCGGCTACTGCGCCCTCGGGGCGGTCAAGACCAACATCGGGCACCTCGACGTGGCGTCCGGCCTGGCCGGCCTGGTCAAGGCCCTGCTGGTTCTGAAGCACGGCGTCATCCCGCCGATCGGAGGCTTCGAGGAACCCAACCCCCTGCTCCGGCTGGACGACAGCCCCTTCTACGCGCCCCGGTCGCCCCAGCCGTGGCCGGAGACCGCAACCCCCCGCCGGGCGGGGCTGACCTCCCTCGGCATCGGCGGCACCAATGTGCACCTCATTCTGGAGGAGGCCCCCCAACCGGCTCCCCGTTCGGGCTCGGCCGCTCCGCCGGACGTACTCCTGGTCTCCGCGACCTCCGAGGACGCCTTGGCGGACAACGCCCGCGCGCTGCGCGACGAGTTGCGGCGACGGGCCGCGCTTCCCCCGGCCGATCTCGTCACCACCGCCGCGCTCGGCCGCTCCCACGGCCGACACCGGATCGCCGTCCGGGGCGCCACCCCGTCCGCACTCGCTGACTCCCTCGACGGTTGGCTCGCCGGAGCCGCCTCCGCGCACACCGTCACTGGTTCGGCACCCAGGGAGGGTGATCAACCCGCAGTCATCTTCCAGTTCACCGGTCAGGGCGCCCTGTACCCAGGAGCGGCGGCAGATCTGTACGAGCGGTTCCCCGTGGTGCGCGAGGTACTGGACAGCTGCGAGAGCCTCCACCGCGAGCTCACCGGCGACCCACTGCTCGCGGGGCTGCTCACCGGCAGTCCCGTCCCTGACGGCATGGGCCCCGGCGCCGAGAGCGGTCCGGAGGGCGGCACCTGGCCGACCGGGACGGCGCAGGCCGCCCTGTACGCACTGCAGTGCGCCCTGGTCCGGCTCTGGCAGGAGGCGGGCATCGCCCCGCAGGCCGTGACCGGCCACAGCGTGGGGGAGTACGCGGCACTGTACGCGGCCGGGGCGCTGACCCTCGCGGACGGGCTGGAGCTCGTCACGGCCAGGGGACTGCTGATGCGGCGGCACTGCCCGCCCGGCGCGATGGTGGCGGCGGCCGTCGACCAGGAGTCCGCGGCCTCGCTCGTCGCCGCGGTGCCCGGCCTGGAGCTCGCCGTGACCAACGGGGAGCGCGCACGGGTGCTCGCGGGTCCCGTGGAGTCGGTGGACCGGGTGTGCGCGCTGCTCGACGGGCGCGGGACCCCTCACGAACGGCTCGCGGTCGACCGGGCGTTCCACACCGCCCTGACGGAGCCGATGCTCGACGAGTTCCGGGCACTGGCGGAGAAGACATCCTTCGCCCCTCTGCGGATCCCACTCGTCAGCTCCCTGGACGGGCGGACCCGCGCACCGGGGTGGGTCCCGGACGCGGGCCATCTGGTGCGCCACGCCCGCGAACCGGTCCGATTCGACGAAGCCCTGCGCGCCGTCGCCGGTCTGCGGCCCGACGTACTGCTGGAGATCGGGCCGCACAGCACGCTCAGCGGTCTCGCCCGCCGGGCCCTGCCCGCGGTGCGGGCGGTCCCGTCCCTGCGACGGGGCGCCGGCCTCGCCCCGCTCTGGGGCGCCGCGTCCGAGCTCCACTGCGCGGGCGCGGACGTGCACTGGGAGCTGTTCCTTGCGGGCACCGGGGGGCGGCGGATCCCGCTGCCCGGCTACCGCTTCCAGCACCGACACCACTGGGCGGGGGCGCCACCCATGGCCCCAGGACCCGACATCCGAGTGAGAGAGGAAGCCATCGTGGCAGCGGACAACGCAGACGCCGGGCACATACTCGACAGCATTCTGGGGGTGCTGTCGCAGAGCTTCGGAGAGGATCTCACCTCGGTACCGGTCGACACCCCCTTCTTCGATCTCGGCGCGGACTCCCTCCTCATGATCAACGTCCTGCGTGAGCTGGAGCGGGAGCACCAGGTCAAAGTGACGATGAGGGAGCTGTTCGACGACACGGGGACACCCCGCCTGCTGGCCGAGCTGATCGCGGCGCGACTGCCCCGGCCGTCCGGAGCGGCTTCCGGGCCGCACCACGCTCCCGAGGCAGCGGCCACGGAACCGGCCGCCCCCGCGCCGCCCCCGGCCACCCCTGCCGCCGTTCCGGCACAGCTCGCGGTCCCGTCGCAGCGCACAGCCCCGTCCGCCCTCGCGACGCCGCCCCCCGCGTCACCCGCGCCCGCGGCGACCGCAGCTCCGACGGCGGTGCGGCCCGTCCCGTCCCCCGGCGGAGCCGACACGTCCGGCGCGGTCGCTCCCCCTGCCGGATACGTCACTCGGGCAGAGCTCGACGAACTGACGCGTCAGGTGAGGCAGATGTCTCAGATCCAGCTCCAGCTGATGACCCAGCTCTCCCAGCTGCTCGCCGTGCAGAACGCCTCGGCGGTCGACCGGCTCGACGGTGAGGCGGTCCGATGAACGACTCGGGGGGGCTCACCCAGGAGCTGGACCAGGACCTGAGCGCCATGGCCGGGCTGGCCGAGCGCATCGCCGAGCAGATGGCAGCACGGCTGCCCGCCGCAGCGCCGGCGGACCAGCCCGGGACGCAGCCGCCGGGGGAGCAGCCCGGGACGCAGCCGCCGGGGGAGCAGCCCGGGGGGCAGGAGCCGGCGGACCAGCCCCAGGCACACGGCCCCCGGGTGGTGGTCGCTCCCGGCTCCGGCATGGTGGGCCGCACCGCATCGCGCGGGCAGCAGGAACATCTGGACGACCTGGTGCGCCGCTACACCGCGCGGACCGCGACCTCCAAACGACTGGCTCAGCGCCACCGCAGGAAACTGGCCGACAGCAGGGCGGTCGTCGGCTTCCGCGCGTCGACCAAGGAGATGCTCTACCCGGTGGCTGCCCGCCGCGCGGAGGGTTCGCGGGTGGAGGACGTCGACGGCAACAGCTATGTCGACATCACCATGGGCTTCGGTGTCCTGCTCTTCGGTCACGAGCCGGACTTCGTCCGGGAGCCGGTGCGTGAGCACCTCTCCCGGGGAATCCGACTCGGCCCCCGCAGTGTGGAGACCGGGGAGGCGGCGGAGCTGCTGACCGAGCTGACGGGAATGGACCGGGTGGCGTTCGCCAACTCCGGTACGGAGGCCAACGCGGCGGCGATCCGGCTGGCGCGCGCCGCCACCGGCCGCGACCGCATCGTCACCTTCCAGGGCGCCTACCACGGCCACGCGGACCAGGTGCTCGGGCGTTTCGCGGGCCGGGGCGGCGGTGCCGGGACCGTACCCGTGTCCCGGGGCATCCCGCAGAGCGCCGTCGCCGAACTGACGGTGCTGACCTACGGGAGCGAGGAGGCGCTGCAGGCGATCGAACGGGACGCCGCGCAGATAGCGGCGGTCATCATCGAGCCGGTGCAGAGCCGGAACCCCTCCCTCCAGCCGGTCGAATTCGTTCGCAGATTGCGTGACCTGACGGACCGTCACGGTATCGTCCTGATGTTCGACGAAATGCTGACGGGGTTCCGCCCGGCGCTCCGCGGTGCGCAGGAGCTCTACGGCGTCACTCCGGACCTCGCCACCTACGGCAAGCTCCTCGGCGGCGGATTCCCGATCGGTGCGGTCGCCGGTCGCGCGGACATCATGGACGGGGTCGACGGCGGGTACTGGAGCTACGGCGACGACAGCGGCCCGCCGGCCGACACCACCTTCTTCGGCGGCACCTATCTCCAGCACCCGGTGTCGATGACCGCCGCGCGTGCCGTCCTCGCCCACCTCAAGGAGCACAGTCCCCGGCTGCAGCAGCAGCTCAACGACCGCACCAGCGAACTGGCCACGGGACTCAACGCCTTCTTCGAGGAGGAGGAATTCCCCCTGAGAGTCGGCTGGTTCGGCTCACAGTTCCGCTTCGAGCACCGCGCCGACATGGAGTTGCTGTACTACCACCTGATGCTGCGGGGCGTGCACGTCTGGGAGTGGCGCAACTTCTTCCTCTCGACCGCCCACTCCGACAGCGACATCGAGCAGGTGGCGTGCGCCGTCCGCGAGTCGCTCCAGGACCTGCGGAGGGCCGGCTTCTTCCCGGCCGTCCGCCCCCCGGCCCCCGCGCCGAGGACCGCGTCCGAAGCGCCCCGGGCGCCCGCACCCATCGCTACGGCCGCACCCGCACCCCTCACCACAGCCGCACCCGCCCGGGAGTCGGTACCAGAGCCGGTGCGCGGGCCGGGGCCGCGAACCGCCGTCCGCACGGCCGACTTCAGCCTCTACTTCTTCGGCGACTACCCCCGGGAGCGATCGGACCCCGAGGGCGGCCGGTACGAACTGCTCATGGAGGCGGCCCGGTTCGCGGACGAGCACGGCTTCGAGGCGCTCTGGATGCCCGAGCGGCACTTCGACTCGTTCGGCGGCCTCTTCCCCAACCCCGCCGTGCTGGCAGCCGCATTGTCCCGGGAGACGCGGCGCATCCGTCTCAACGCCGGTTCGGTCGTGCTCCCGCTGCACGATCCGGTCCGGGTGGCGGAGGAGTGGTCCATGGCGGACAACCTCTCCGGAGGGCGCGTCGGCCTCGGCGTGGCGAGCGGATGGAACGCCAACGACTTCGTCTTCTTCCCCGAGCGCTTCGGGCGCCACAAGCAGGAGATGTACGAACAGGTGGAGCAGGTACGGCGCCTCTGGCGGGGAGAGGCGGTCCGTCGTACCACCGGGGACGGGGTGCGCGAGATCCGGCTCTTCCCCAAGCCCGTGCAGGACATGCCGCCGCTCTACACGGCGGTGGTCGGCAACCCGGAGTCGTACGAACTCGCGGCGCGGCACGATCTGGGCGTGGTCACCAACCTGATGACCCAGAGCGTCGAACAGCTCCGGGAGAACGTGGACCGCTACCGTCGGGCCCGTGCGCGCCACGGATTCGACCCCGACGCGGGGCGGGTCGCCGTACTGCTGCACACGTACCTCGCGGAAGACCACGAGAGCGCCCGTACCGAGGCCTTCGAGCCGATGTCCCGCTACATGCGGGCCTCCCTCTCCCTGTTCAGCGGAGTCAGCAACAGTCTGGGCATGACCGCCGACCTGGCGGCGCTCAGCGAGGACGACCTCGACGTCGTCTTCCGCCGCGCCTACGGCCGCTACTGCGACCAACGCGCCCTCATCGGCAGCGTGGACAGCGTCCTGCCGGTGGTCGAGGCGGTGACCGGAGCGGGCGCCGACGAGATCGTCGCGCTGGTCGACTTCGGCGTCACAGCGGGTCAGCTGCGCGCCGGTCTTCCCCGCCTGGACGCCCTGAGGCGACGGCACACCGAGTCGTCCGCACCCCGGGCGCGGACCCCGGAGCACGGAGAGGAGGACCGGCCCGGCACCGTGCTCTCACCGGGCCAGGAGCGGATCTGGTTCCTGGAGCGCCTCCTCCCGGGGCGCACCGCCTACAACGAGGTGAAGGCGATCCGGCTGCGCGGCCCGCTCGACACCGGCGTACTGCGCACCGCCCTGCGCGGCCTGGTCGCCCGTCACGAGGGGCTGCGCACGGTCTTCCGGGCGGAAGGCGATTCGGCCGTGCAGGTGGTACGGGCCACGGCCGAGCTCGACTTCGCGGTGGTGGACGGTACCGCCGACGCCGAGTCCGCCGTCCGGGAGGTGCTGGCGGCGGAGAGCAACCGTCGCTTCGACCTGGAACACGGACCGCTCTTCGTGAGCCGGCTCGTCCGCACCGGCGTCGACGAACACGTGCTGGTCCTCTCCTTCCACCACATCGTCGTCGACGCCGCCTCCGCCACCGTGCTGAGCCGGGACCTCTCCGCCCTGTACCGCGCGGAGCGCGACGGTACGAGGGCCGGTCTTCCGGCTCTCACGTGGAGTTACGCCCGGCACGCTCAGGAGCAGCGTGCCGCGGCGGACGGTCCGGACACGGCGAAGGACCTGGACCACTGGCTGGCCACGCTCGGTGGAGAGCTGCCGGTGCTCGAACTGCCCACCGACCGGCCCCGTCCCTCGGAGATGACCTCCGAAGGACGCGCCGTCTTCCGCTCGCTCGACCCCGTACTTTCGGAAAAAGTACGGAAGTTGGGGCGCAGTCACCGCGCCACCCTCTTCATGACCCTGGTCGCCGGGTGGGCGGCGATGCTGAGGCAGGTCACCGGGCAGGAGGACCTCGTCATCGGGATCCCGGTGTCGGACCGTCCGCAGCGCGCGGAGGACCTGGTCGGCTTCTTCGTCAACACCCTCGCTCTGCGGGTGGACCTCTCGGGCGACCCCGACTTCGCGACCCTGCTGGACCGGGTCCGCTCGGTCGCGCTGGATGCCTACGATCACGCGGGTGTGCCGTTCGAGAGGGTGGTGCGCGCGCTCGCCCCTCCGCGCAGGACGGACCGGACCCCGGTGTTCCAGGTGTGCGCCGAGTTCCAGTCGGCCGAGCCGTTCCGCTTCGACCTCCCGGGCATCGAGGCCGTCCCGCTGGACGCGGGCCCGGACAAGTCCCTGACCGATCTGACGGTCTACTTCACGGACGCCCCGGAGGGCGTGCGCTGCCATCTGGAGTACAACTCAGACCTGTTCGACGCGAGTACCGTCGAGCGGTTCTTCCTCACCTTCCGCGATGTGCTGACCGACGCGACGGGAGCGACCTCCACCCCGCTGTCCCGGCTCGCGCGCACGCCGGCCGAGGGGGACGAAGTGCCGGAGAGCTGGGAGCGGGGACCGGAGCGTGCCGTCGCGGACACCACGGTCCACGCCTGGATCACCCGGCGTGCGGCACAACGCCCGGGACACCCGGCCGTGGTGGCCGGGGACACCGTGCTCACCTACCAGGAACTGGAGGAGCGCGCCGACCGGCTCGCCGCTGTGCTCCAGGAGCGGTCGGCGGGCGGGCGGCCCGACGAGGTGGTCGCCGTGTGGCTGCCCAGGTCGGCGGAGTCCGTAGTGGCTCAGCTCGCCGTACTGAAGGCGGGACACGCCTTCGTGCCGCTGGACCCGTCCCTCGGTGCCGTCCGGGCGTCCCAGGTCATCCTCGAATGTGGAGCCCGCACGGTGATCAGCGACCGCACCGGGGCCGTGGGCCTGCGGCTGCCCGATGCGGTGACCGTCGTGCCGCCGGACGCGGCCCCGGTGAACGGCGGTGGCCCGGTCGACCCTGCCGTCGGGGACTCACCGTTCTGTGTCATCTACACCTCGGGCAGCACGGGGACGCCGAAGGGCGTCGTCCTCACCCATCGCTCCCTCGTCGACACCTGCCAGTGGCACCACGGGCGATTCGCCTTCACCCGCGGCGACCGCAGCGCCGCCGTGTGCGGCCAGAGCTTCGACGCCTCGCTCCTGGAGATCTGGCCCGCCCTGACAGCGGGCGGCACCGTCGTCGTCGCCGGTGAGGACGTCCGCAAGGACCCGCTCGCGCTGGCCCGTTGGTACGCGGAGAAGGGCATTGCCTTCAGCATCGTGCCCACGGCCCTCGGCCACGAGGTGCTGCGCCTGCCGGCGGCCGACCAGCCACCGTTGCGTCATCTGGTGCTGGGCGGCGAACAGTTCCGTACCCGACCCCGGCCCGAAGCGCTCTACGAGGCGGTGAACGTCTACGGTCCGACCGAGACGACCGTGCTGTGCGTCAGCGAGACGGTCACGCCCCGGTCCACCGCGTCACCGGCTCCGGAGGACGGGGCCGCCCCGGGCGAGGACGTGATCGCGATCGGCCGTCCCGTCGACAATGTGCGCCTTCGGGTGGTCGACGAGTCCGGCAAGCCGGTCCCCATCGGTGTGACCGGGGAGCTCCAGGTGGGCGGGCCGGGGGTGGCCACGGGCTATCTGCACCGGCCCGACCTCACCCGGGAGAGGTTCGTGGCGGACCCGGAGGCCGGCTCCGGCGCGCGCTTCTACCGTACGGGCGACCTGGTGCGCTGGACCTCCGAGGGAAAGCTCGCCTTCGTGGGCCGCACCGACGACCAGGTGAAGATCCGTGGCTTCCGGGTCGAGCCCGAGGAGGTCACCCGGGTGCTGAGCGGCCTCGACGGCGTCGGCCGGGCAGCCGTCCTCGGCACCCGGAGGGAGAACGGCGAGGTCTGCCTGGCTGCCTATGTGGTCCCGGCCGAGCCCCTGGACGGCGCCCCCGGGGCGGAGCGTGCCTACACCGGGCGACTGGCCGGAGAACTGGCCCGCAGACTGCCGGAGTACATGGTGCCGCGCGCCTGGCAGGTTCTTTCCGGCCTCCCGCTGACCGCCAACGGAAAGCTCGACCGGGCCCACCTGCCGCCGGCCGGCGTCGTCCTCCCGGCAGACGCGGTCGTCGGCCCCGCTGTCGGCCCCGCTCTCGGCCCTGCCGTCGACTCGCCCCGGCCGGGACCCGGCAGCTCCGACGGGGAGAGCCGCCTGCGGGAGATCTGGGCCGCCGAGATCGGCATCGCTCCCGAAGATGCCGCCCCCGACGCCTCGCTCTTCGATCAGGGCGGCCACTCGATCACCGCGATGCGGCTGGTCAATCGGATCAGGGAGGAGTGGGGCACCGAGTACCCCCTCTCCCGCCTCTACCGGGAACCGACCCTGCGGGCCATGACCGAGTTCCTCTTCGGCACGGCGCCGAGGAGGGTCCTCAGGCAGGGCCCGGTCACCGATCAGCAGGCGCGGTTCGCATTCCAGCACTCCTGCCACGCGAAACCGCAGGTGTTCAACGTGGCGCTGCGGATCGACTTCGCCGGGCCACTGGACCCCGCTGCGGTGCACACAGCGGTACAGCAGCTGACGGAACGTCACGAGTCGTTGCGTACAAGGCTGGTTGCCGAGGAGGGCGGGTCCTGGCGTCAGGAGGTGCTCGAACCCCGCCCGGTGGAGATGCCCGTCGAGGACCTCACATCGAGGCCGGAGCCCGAGCGGGAGGAGCAGGTGCGGCGGTTCGCTCTGGAGGCGGCCGAAACGCCTCACGACCTCTTCGCCGGAGACGTACTCTCAGTCCGTCTGCTGCGTGCCGGTGCCGAGAAGTGGACGCTGCTGCTGGTGCTGCACCACTGCGCCTGCGACGGCTGGGCCGTGACGGTGCTGCTGCAGGAGTTCGCCGCGCTCTACCGTGCGGCCGTCTCCGGAACGGCCCACGGCCTGTCGGCCGAGGTGCCGCAGCAGGTGGAGTACGCGCACTGGCGGGCAGCGCACGAGGAGAAGACCGGCCCCCGGCGGATCGACTACTGGGTGGAGGAGCTCGACGGCGCCCCCTTCACCCTCGACCTGCCGCTCGACCGGCCGAGGCCCGAGACGCTCAGCGGCCGGGGCGGTGTCGTCAGCTTCACCGTGCCCGCCGAGGTGCGGGAGGGCGTCGAGAGGCTGGCCGCGCGTCGCGGGACCACCCCGTTCGTGGTCACCGCAGCGGCACTCGGCCGGTTGCTGGCGGCCAAGGCGGGGCAGGCGGACGTGCTGATGCACATCTCGTACGCGGCCCGGGAGACCCGGGAATCCGAGTCCCTGGTGGCGTGCACGGCCACCGGATTCGCCCTGCGGGTACGTGAGGCGGCGCACGGTACCTTCGCCTCACTGACGGACCAGGTGTCCCGGTCCGTCGTCCTCGGAATGGAGCACGCCATGCCGCCGAGGCTGGCCGCGCCGGCGATGCTGGAACGCAAGGGCATCGAGATCCCGGACGCGCTGGCCGTGGGTCTGGCGTACGAGAGTTCGCTGGACACCGGCGTCGACCTGCCCGGCCTGACCACCACCGTGCGGGACATCGCCCCGGCCGCCTCACGGGGGGAGCTCATCATGGTGCTGACCCCGACTCCGCAGGCCCTGCAGGGTGACGTGGAGTACTCGGCGGACCTGTGGGACCGCGAGACCATCGAGGAATGGACCCGCGAGTACGTACGGCTGCTGCGGGACGAGGTGCAGGAGGCCCTCGGCCCGGACACGGACTGACCGGCACCCCCGGGGGCTCCCCGGGGTACGGGCCCGCGGCCGTTTCCGACGACCGCGGGCCCGCCCCGTACGAGCTGCGGCCCTCCGGCTTCTTCTGCCTCGGCTGCGGCGTTCAGATTCCGGGCAGTCTCTTCCGTTCCGCATGCCGCGCAGGCTGCCGGCAGGGACGGCTTGACGCGCCCGGAGGCATGGGGCGGCCCTGACCAGGTGCAATGAGCTTCGAAGGTGAAGTTGCGGTGATGCGGGGAAGGAGATTCGGCAGCCGAATTGGAGGTTGCTGTGGAGGGTACAGATCTAGACTTGGGTGAGCTGCTGGCCGCTGCTGAGGCCGCCCCACCCGGTGAGTCCGTCGAGGTGGTCGCGCACAACCTGCGGAAGCGGTTCGGTGCGGAGTGCGTGTCGTTCCTGTTCGTCGACCTCATCGGGGAGCGGCTGGTACGGCTGGCCGCGGCCGGCGGCGCTGCCGAGGACACCGGCAAGCCGATCGAGTTGCGGGGAAGCGTCTACGACCGCGTCCTGCGGAGCCAGCGCCAGCACGTGGAAGCGGACGGGCAGGTCGGCAATCGCGTCATCACCCCGGTCACCAACCGGGGCGACCTGATCGGCGTCCTGGAGGTGACCCTGCAGGTCGCTGACGACACCGTGCTGCGGCAGGTCCGCGAAGCGGCCCACGCGCTGGCGTACATCATCGTCACGGACCGCCGCTTCACCGACCTGTACCACCTGGGCCGGCGTACCACCAGGACGAGTCTGGCCGCGGAGATCCAGCACCAGTTGCTTCCCTCGGCCCCCTCCTGCGAGGCGGCCGAGTTCACCCTCGCCGCCGGGCTGATCCCGGCCGACGACATCGGTGGTGACACCTACGACTACACCCTCGACCGCGACAAACTGCACCTGTCCATCACCGACGCCATGGGCCACGACACCAACTCCGCCCTGCTCGCCACCCTGTTGGTCGGAGCGCTGCGGCAGGCGCGCCGCAGCGGCTGCGACGCCCTCAAGCAGGCTCATGAAGCCCACAACGCGCTGCTCAATCACAGCCACAGCCTCGCCACCGGGCAACTGTTCTGCATCGATCTCGAAACGGGTCTGTGCGAACTGGTCAACGCCGGCCACCCCCGCCCCCTGCGGCTGCGCGACAACGTGGTCGAAGAGGTCGACCTCGCCGTCAACCTGCCGTTCGGCGTGGCAGGTCCCAGCGCGTATCACCTGCAGGAACTCCAACTGCTGCCCGGAGACCGCCTGGTGCTGCTCACCGACGGCATGCAGGAGCGCGGTGCGACCGAGGTCGACCTGGCCTCGGTGATTCACGACACCCGAGCGCTGCACCCGCGGGAAGCGGTCCGGAGCCTGACCGCCGCGGTGCTCGATGCCTGCCGCGGCAACCTCAAGGACGATGCCACAGTCCTGATCTTGGACTGGCACGGAGACCCCCGCCGAGCAGCCCGAACCAGACCGGCCCCGCTCCGCTGACCGCGACGGCCGCCCGCTCGGGAGGCTGACGCCGAGGCATGCGGGCACGGGGATGAGGGATGACGGTGCTCAGGAGCGAGAGTCCGCATGGAAGGCCCGTGACAACCTGCGTTGTCGTGAGGGTAGGGTGGCCCGCGCTCCGGTGGGTGACGGAGTCCGAGATCTCCCGCCGCTCTCCAGGCCAGAACAGGCCGGGCCAGAAAGAGGAACCACCGTGCAGAGTCCCGAAGAGGGTTCCCCGTCGGCAGAACTCCGACCGGTGCGGGAGCGGTCCGGCTGGAGCACCAGCCGCTGGCTCGGCACCGGCACCACCGTGGCCCTGGTCGTGCTGCTGATCCTCAGTGGCTGCGGCGCCTGGGCCCTGATGCGGTCCACGGCCGTCAACCAGCAGCTCGTCGACCGCTGGTCACCCGCCCTCGTATCCTCGGTGCGCCTGGAGGCCGCACTGGTCAACCAGGAGACCGGTATCCGCGGCTACGGCCTTGCGGGCGACACGGCATTCCTCGCCCCCTACCGCAGCGGCCTGGCCCAGCAGCGGGCCGCGATGGACGAGCTCGACGCCCTCACCTCGCGGGACACCCGGGCCACGGCCGATCTCGTCCGGGTGCGCGACCTCGCCGAGAAGTGGCACGCGACCGCGGCCCGGCCCATCGCCGCCGCCGCCGACCCCACCACCCTGGCCCAGGAGCGCGCGGAGAGCGGCCGGGCCCAGTTCGACGCGCTGCGCGCCGCCTTGAAGACCCAGCAGGAGCACACCACCTCCGAGCGCGACCGGGCCCGCAACAACCTGTTGTCCATACGCAAGACGCGGAACACGGTCTTCATGATCATCGCCGCAGTCGTGCTGGCTCTGATGGCGCTCGCCTTCGCGGGACTGCGGCTCGGCGTGCAGCGACCGCTGGACCGTCTGCGGGCCGACGTCCGCAAGGTCGCCTCCGGCGACTACGCCCACGTGCTCGTCCCCACCGGCCCCTCCGACATCCGGGATCTCGCGGCCGACATGGACGCCATGCGGCGCCGCCTCGCCGAAGACCTCGAACTCAAGGACCGCGCACGGGCCGTCCTCGACGCCCAGACCGTCGAACTGCGCCGCTCCAACGAGGAGCTGGAGCAGTTCGCGTACGTGGCCTCGCACGACCTCCAGGAGCCCCTGCGCAAGGTGGCGAGCTTCTGCCAGCTGCTGGACCGGCGGTACTCCGAGCAGCTCGACGACCGGGCCAAGCAGTACATCTCCTTCGCCGTCGACGGCGCCAACCGCATGCAGAACCTCATCAACGACCTGCTCACCTTCTCCCGAGTCGGCCGGCTCCACACGGACGACCGGGAGGTCGACCTGGGAAATCTGGTGCGTCGTACCGTCGGCGACCTCGACGTCGCCGTCCAGCAGACCGGGGCCACCATCACGTGCGAGGACCTGCCGACGGTCCACGGGCAGCCGACGCAACTCGGGCTGGTCCTGCAGAACCTCATCTCCAACGCGATCAAGTTCCGCGCGCCCGACACCGCGCCCGTCCTCCACATCGGCGCACGGAAGGTACCCCGTCCCCACCACGACGGCAGCGAGGAGGGACGGCGTCCGCTGTGGGAGATCTCGGTGGCCGACAACGGCATCGGTATCGCGCCCGAGTACGCCGAGCGGGTCTTCGTCATCTTCCAGCGGCTGCACACCCGCGACAGTTACGAGGGCAACGGCATCGGCCTGGCGCTCTGCAAGAAGATCGTCGAACACCACGGCGGATCGATCGCGCTGGACACCGCCTACACCGCCGGCACCCGCTTCACCTTCACCCTCCCCGGAGCGGTGGACGAGGAGCCGGACGAGGCGCCGGTGCGGTCGCCGCGCTCAGAGCCCGTCGGATGACGGAGACGTTCCCCGCACCAGCGTCCGCGTAAGGGGCCGTCGCCCGTCGGTCGGGCCGAGTGGGAGCGAGCGGTCCGGGAGGGGATCCGGCCGCCCGGGCCGGGCCACCACCCGGAAGTCGGGCGTTTTCGGTGTGCCCCGGTTTTGATCGGGCAAAGGACTTCATCCTTTCTGATTTTCGTGCGGTGTCCCGGGCACCCGCAGCCGTGGTGATCGTCGCGGCCGCACGGGCGCGGTGACGCCGTGATCGTTGGCGAGGGGTGGGGCGAAGACATGGGCGAGATGCGCGAAGGACGCCGGCCGGTGATGGCCCGGACGGGTGGGCCCGGGGTCCCGGAGGTGGTGGAGAGTCCGGCGCGGCGAGCACAGCCGACGGGCGCGGCGGCGCGCTGGTTGTTGCGGCATCAGGTGCAGCCGGTGGGGCCGGCGGCCGGTGACGACCATGCCGAGTCGCAGCCCTGGTGGAAAGTGATGTGCCTGACGGGTGTCGACTACTTCTCCAGCCTCGCCTACGTCCCGGCGATCGCGGCGCTCGCCGCCGGGGCGGTCTCGCCCCTGGCCACCCTCTTGATCGTGGCGCTGACGCTGCTGGGGATGCTGCCGATGTACCGACGGGTGGCCAGGGAGAGCCCGAACGGTGCGGGTTCGGTCGCCATGCTGGAGGATTTGCTGCCGTTCTGGTGGGGCAAGCTCTTCGTCCTCGTCCTGCTGGGGTTCGTCGCCACGTCGTGGATCATCACGATCACCCTGTCCACGGCGGACGCCTCGGTACATGTGGTGGAGAACCCGTTCTTTCCCGCCGCTCTCCACGGGCACGAGGTCGCCCTGACGGTGGTGCTGCTTCTGGTCCTCGGAGCCGTGTTCCTGATCGGGTTCAACGAGGCGGTCAATGTCGCGATCCCCCTGGTCGCCGTCTTCCTGGCGCTCAACGCCGTTGTCATCGCCTTCGGCCTGGTCGACGTCTTCACGACTCCCGGGGCTCTCTCCGGCTGGACCGGCGCGCTCGCCGACGGCGGAGGCGGCCTCGGCGACCTCGTCGGCCCGGCACTGCTGGCCTTCCCCCTGCTGGTCCTCGGCCTGTCCGGGTTCGAGACCGGGGTGAGTATGATGCCGCTGATAACCGCCAAGGGCGCCGACACACAGCAGCGGCTGCGCGACCGCATCCGCAACGCCCGCCGACTGCTGACCACGGCCGCCGTGGTGATGAGTGTCTACCTGCTGGCTTCCAGCTTCGTCACCACTGTCCTCATCCCGCACAAGGAGTTCGAGCCGGGGGGCGCCGCCAACGGCCGTGCCCTGGCCTACCTGGCCCACGAGCACGTCGGAGAGGTCTTCGGCACTGTCTACGACATCAGCACCATTCTCATCCTCTGGTTCGCCGGCGCCTCCGCCATGGCAGGCCTGATCAACATCGTCCCCCGCTATCTGCCCGACTACGGCATGGCCCCCGAGTGGGGGCGCGCGGTACGCCCCGTCGTCCTCGTCTACACCGCCCTGTGCGTCCTCATCACGATCGCCTTCGGCGCCGACGTGAACGCCCAGGCCGGGGCCTACGCCACCGGAATCCTCGCGATGATGGTCTCCGGGGCCTTCGCCGTCACGGTCTTTGTCGCCCGCCACCGCCGACGTACCCCCACCGTCGGCTTCGCGCTGCTCACGGCGGTCCTGCTCTACGCACTGATCGCCAACGTCGTCGACAAGCCGGACGGCCTCGCCATCTCCGGCTTCTTCATCGCCGGCATCATCGCGGTGTCGCTGGTCTCCCGCGTCTCGCGGACAACCGAACTGCGCGCCGACCGCATCGTCTTCGACGACACCGCCCGCCGGTTCATCGCCGACACCCTTGCCCACGACCGGTCCATCAACATCATCGCGAACCGCCGTGAGGCGGGTGACGCGGACGAGTACGCGGCCAAGGAACGCGAGCAGCGCGGCACCAACCCCGTACCGGGCCCGGCCGACGTGATCTTCCTGGAAATCGACGTCGTCGACCCCTCCGACTTCAGCGAGACCCTCACCGTCCACGGCGCCGAAGTCGACGGCCACCGTGTCCTGCGCGCCGGGGCCCCGGCCGCACCCAACGCCATCGCCGCGATCCTCCTCGCCCTGCGCAACGCCACCGGCGTCCGCCCGCACTGCTACTTCGCATGGGCCGAGGGCAGCCCGCTGCGTCACATGTTCCGCTACTTCCTCCTGGGCCGCGGTGACACCGCCCCCGTCACCCGCGAGATCATCCGCAGCAACGAACCCGATCCGGACCTGCGCCCCGGCATCCACGTCGGCGGATGAATCGCACGCCTCCGGGTGACCCACCGGGGTCGGGAACGACGGCGTACCGGCCCTGACCGTCCAGCCGGTCCGGTGGATGCCCCTCCCTCACCGGGTCCCCCTGGCGATCGCGATGTCGTCCGACCGGTCGGGCGTCCTGGCGTCCGGACACCACCTGGCCCTCCGGTCGGTCGGATGGAGCGACCCCTCGCCGAGAAGGAGCGCCTCCCGTGTTCCGCACCACCGCACCCTCCCGTGTTCCGCACCACCGCACCCACACGACACGGGGCAGCATGGTCGTCGGGCCGCCAGTGCACCGGCCTGTCCGCAGACCGCCGACGCCGTCACCGTCCGCGACGAACCCACCACCGTCCCCGCCGTCGTGAGCCTGTCGCGGGCAGCCCGCCGCATGGTGGTGCGGAATCTGGTCCTCGCCGCAGTGTTACGTCCCCGGTCCCCGTTCACGCACCGGTGAGGGCCACCAAGGCCGCCAGACGGTCGTCGAGGGGACCGGAGACCGTACGGACGGGGGCACCCGCCGCGTGAAGGGTGTTCAGGAGAAGGCGGTCCGAGAGAACACGGAAGTGCTCGACGATGGGCGGTGTGCCGTCGTGCAGGGGGAACTCGACCGGGAGGTGGACGAAGACGTCGTACGAGGTGAGCGCGCGGTGCAGGAACTCGCGGCCCAGATGGTCGAGCACGGAGCACCAGGCGGAGTTGCCCTCGGTGTTCGCGACCAGCGGGGGCGACAAGTTCGGCCGGCTCGCCTGGCAGCGGTCGGCCAGGGGTGCCCCGATACCCGACGATGTCGCCGCGTGGATCGAGTGCGAGGTGGCGGACGTCGTCCCGGCCGGCGACCACCTCTTCGTCCTGGGCCGCGTGCTCGAACTGGCGGTGGCGGGTGATCCCCGCCCCCTGATCTTCTTGCAGGGCGACTACGCGCGCCTCGCCGGCCAGTGACGCGGCCGTCGCGGCGGACGGGCCCGTGTTCTCGTACGGCTGCCGCCACCCGTCATGGAGCAGAACATGATGGGGCTGCGGTGGGGTTTCGAGCTTTCCGTCCAGGTGGGGCGGGTGGTCGCCACGATGTGGAGATCCGGTTGGTTGAGGCGCGGAGGCATCGGTGCGGCAGGAGTGGGCGCCGGAGGACCTGATCGGGGTCGTGTACGCGAACAGCTGGGGATGACCGGACAGGCCGGTAGTTCTCCCCCCGGGCCGGCCTGCGGACTCCGTAGTCGGCCCGGCGGGCCGGTTTGTCGTCATCCGATACCACCCCGGTGGATTCGGGGCGCAGGGCACCGGAGTATCGCCGTCGGCCTCCGCCACTACGCGCGCAACGCGAGCCGCCCCCTGACCACCCTCGGCATCACGTGATCAAACCGGACAACGCTCCCAACTGACGTCCAGCGCCCAGTGCCGTACGGCGAGGCTGGCTGCAATCGCGGATCGCACCTCGTGTTGAACATGTTCAATTCCTTGGTCTAGGCTCACCCGAGACGAAGGAGAGGTAGCCGATGAAGATTGTGGTTCCTGGCGGCACCGGACAAGTCGGAGCGATCCTGAAGCGCGCACTCGAAGCCGCTGGCCACGAGGTCGTAATTCTCACCAGACGCCCCAGGCGCGCGGGTGAGGTCCCATGGGACGGTCAGACCCTGGGGCCATGGACATCGGCGGTGGACGGCAGCGATGTCGTCATCAATCTGGCCGGACGCACTGTGAGTTGCCGATACACGGCAGCCAATCTGCAGGAAATGATGGACTCCCGGGTCGACTCCACCCGGGTTGTGGGCGCCGCGATTGCGGGAGCTGCCCGACCGCCACGGCTCTGGCTGCAGATGAGCACCGCCACGGTATACGCGCACCGCTTCGACGCCCCCAACGACGAGGCCACCGGTGTGATCGGCGGTACCGAACCGGGCGTGCCCGCCTACTGGGCGTACAGCGTCGAGATCGCCAAGGCATGGGAGCAGGCTCAGCAGCAGGCCGAAACGCCGGCCACGCGCAAGGTCGCTCTCCGCTCGGCCATGGTGATGAGCCCGGATCCCGGCGGGGTCTTCGCCGTCCTGCTGGGACTGGCCCGCCTGGGTCTCGGCGGCCCGGTCGCCGGGGGAGCACAGTACGTGTCGTGGATCCACGAACAGGACTTCCTGCGCGCGGTGGAGTTCTTGATCGACCGGGAGGACATCGCAGGGCCGGTGAACCTGGCGGCTCCCCATCCCCTGCCGCAGCGCGCATTCATGCGCACCCTGCGCTCTGCCAGGGGTGTACCGGTGGGTCTCCCTGCGACCAAGTGGATGGCCGAGGTCGGCGCGTTCGCTCTACGTTCCGACACCGAGCTGCTGCTGAAGAGCCGCCGTGTCGTCCCGGGCCGACTGACCCAGGCAGGCTTCGACTTTCAGTACGCACAGTGGCCCCAGGCCGCGGATGAACTGGTACGTCGGGTGCGCAAACGGGTCGGAGACGGTTCCGCGGCGCGCCGGTGAACGGATCTGGAACAGCGGCCGATCCGGCCGCGCCGTCGGGCCCTGGCCAGCCTGCGCCGCATACCAGCCCCCCTGCGCGCAACGCCATCCTCCCCCTGGCCACCTCGGCATCACGTGATCAAACCGGAAAGACCCATTGAACGACGCCGCCCTGGCTTGTGGCTGGCCCGCACTGCCTGCAGTTCCTGCGCTGTGCGGAGTGCTGAGGGGGCTTTAACTGATCGTTTCAGAATGAGGCCCGAAGGCGGCGGAGGCATATGTGGCTGCAGGCCAGGGCGAGCAACCCCTGGTGGAGGTCGGCGCGGCGTTCGTAGGGGGTGCGGAGCCGTCTGAGCTGGTGCAACCTGGCCAACGCGCGCTCGACCGCCCAGCGGACCTTGCCCAGCCGTGCGCGATGTCCCGTCGGGCGATCATGGGTTTGATGCCACGTGTCCACAGCAGGCGGCGGTACTTGTCGAAGTCGTAGCCTCGGTCCGCGTACCGGCAGCGGGAGTTGCGGCGCGGGCATCCCGAAGCTCCCCGCATCGGCGGGACCGCGTCGAGCAGGGGCAGGAGCTGAGTGACGTCGTGTCGCTTGCCGCCATGGAGCGTCACGGCGAGTGAGGTTCCGTGGCGGTCGACGATCAGGTGGTGCTTGGAGCCGGGGCGTGCGCGGTCGACGGGTGAGGGGCCGACGTGGTCCCCCCTTTGAGGGCCCGGACGTGCGATCCGTCCACGGAGCAGTCGTCCAGGTCCGGCAGGTCGGCGCGGCGAAGCTCGGTCAGCAAGGCGGCGTGCAGGCGTGGCCAGACGCCGGCTTCGGTCCAGTCCCGCAGTCGGCGCCGGGCCGTCATGCCGGAACAGCCCACAGTCTCCGCGGGGACGTCCCGCCAGGCGGCACCGGTCCGCAGCACGAACAGGACGCCGCGAGTGCTGATCGGTCAGGAACACGCAACCCCCGGGATGTCAGAGCATGTTCTCTGAGGACGCGCCCCGAGCCGGTCGCCCCGTCTGCGGCCTGATGGCGGCAGCGACACTTCCGTAGCGTGCAGCGCGGTGCAGCAGCCTTCAGCGAAGGAAGCTATGCCGCCCTGCGCAATCCGAACAGACACGAAGACGGTGTGTCCGAACTGTCCGAGCACCAGGCGCTGGAGCAGCTGGCAGCGTTGAGTGTGCTGGCCCGGTGGGTCGAGGAGGCTGCGCTGCTGTTCGGTCAGGACTGACGTCAGTTCAGTTGATCGCAGTTCTGGCAGGCCGCTGGGTGGGCGGTCGCCCCCCGCCGGTCAAGGTCGGGGGGTGGGGGAGGCGGGGCTGCCGCCTCGCTGCAACCGCTGTTCGCCCACTCGGTGGGCGGTTGCGGTCTGGTTGCGGCTGGCTGATGGTGAGGAGGAACTTGATAGCGCGGTGTTCGTCCATGGCGGCGTAGGCGTCGGCGAGGTGGTCGAAGGCGCGTCCTGGGCGCCCGGGGGGACCCCCGCCCCCGTGTCGGATGATGACGCGCCGTCAGGTGGGTTCGGCCAGGTTCCACCACCCATGCGCTCGACGACGGCAACCCGTTAGGGTTCTCTGTCGACGGCGCGCTCCGGCTCCTGCTCTTCGCGCGCACGGGCGGGGCGACGGGAGGATACGGGGATGGGTTACACGATTCCGGGATGGCTGGACGAGATCCTGGACTTCATCGGAATCAACTTTCCCAACGTCGACGAGGACGACTACCGCGAAATGGCCGTAGCCATGAGGGAGTTCGCTGATCAGTTCGAGGGGCACGGGGGCGAGGCGCACGCCGCCTTCTCCCGGATACTGTCCTCGTCCGAGGGCTGGGCCGTCGACGCGATGGAGCGGCACTGGAGTCACGTCAAGGCCGGCCATCTGGAGAAACTCCCCGAGCTTGCCAGGCTGTTCGCGGACGCCTGCGACGTACTCGCGGAGATCATCTTCTGGATGAAGACCAAGGCCGAGGCCGAACTCGCCGTCATGGCAGGGTCGGTGGGGATCTCCATCGGGCTCGCCTGGGTGACCGGCGGGCTGTCGGCGCTGATCGGCGCGGCCGAGATCACCGCGATGAGACAGGTGGTCAAGCGAATCATCGACCAAGCGGTGGACCGGATCGTCGACGAAGTGATAGCGAAGGTCACCGAGCCGGTCAACGCCAAACTGGAGGCGATGGTCGAGGACATGGTGCTCGACATCGCCGACGACGCCTTCTCCCTGCCCGCCCCGGACGGCGGCGGGGACGGTGGCAGCTCCGGGGGAGACAAGCACGACGGGCTGCGACTCGCCTCGGCCGGCGGCTCCGGGGGCGGCTCCCCGGGCGAGGCGAAAGTCACCGTGATCGACCACGTCGAGTTCGAGGACGGGGCGGGAAAGGTCGCGCGGCGCGGCAGCGAGATGCACACCGCCGCGACGTCGCCGCTGGGCCGGGTGAAGGGGGCCTTCGGGCGCAGCAAGGGCCGCGACCCCTTCACGCAGGTCTTCGACAGCGTGCTGCACGGTGCGGTCCAGGGCTCGGAGAAGGCCCTGAAGAAGGTGACCAAGCACATCACGGAGACCCTTCCGGTGCGGGTGAACTCCACCTCCCGCCAGTTCAAGGACAGGGACCACGACGTCCGCACCGCCATCGACGCGATCGCCGGCGGCAAGAAGGGCCACCACGGCGGCGACACACACTCCCGTGTCGACGACCCGGGCAAGCGCAGGCCCGAATCCTTGAAGGACGTCTCGGCCGACGCACGCGACAAGGCCGTCGCCCTGTCCCAGCGGCGGTGCAAGACCGACCCGGTCGACGTCGCGAGCGGGGAAATGGTACTGCCCCAGACCGACTTCGGGGTCCCCGGCATCCTTCCCCTCGTACTGCGACGCACCCACATATCCGGCTACCGCTACGGCCGCTGCTTCGGGCCGAGCTGGGCCTCCACCCTCGACGAGCGCCTGGAGCTGACGGGCGGCGGCGCGGTGTGGGCGCGAGAGGACGGTTCGCTCCTCGTCTACCCGCGGCTGCCGGCCTCCCCGGACGACCCGGTCGAGCCGGCCGAAGGCGAGCGAATGCCGTTGACGTTCGTTGGACGGGATGTGCTCGGGGAGGTCACCTACGCCACCACCGACCCGTACTCCGGGCTCGTACGCCGGTTCACCGGCAGCCCGTACACCTCCGGCAGCCTGTACTGGCTCACCGAGATCGAGGACCGCAACGGCAACACCGTCGAGATGGTCCGCGACACGGAGGGGATGCCCTCCGCCATCCTCCACCACGGCGGCTACGACGTCCGGGCGGCCTGCGACCGGGCGAGCGGCAGGGTCCTGGGTCTGGAGCTGCGCACCGCCGAAGGGCCCGTCGCCGTCGCGTCCTTCGGCTACGACCGGGGCGACCTGACCGAGGTCAGGTCCTTCTCCGGCATCGTCCCGCTGCGCTTCACCTACGACGGGGAGCACCGGGTGACATCGTGGACCGACCGCAACGGCCACACCTACGCCTACGTGTACGACGCGGCGGGCCGGGTCGTCGAGACGGTCGGACCCGACGGCGCGTGCTCCTCCCGCTTCGCGTACGACACCGAACGCCGCGTCACCCGCTTCACCGACTCGACCGGGGCCGTGACCGTCACGGAGCTCAACGAACTCGGGCAGACCGTCGCCGAGACCGACCCGCTCGGCCACACCGCCCACTTCGTGTGGGACCGCCACGACAACCTCCTGCAACGCACCGACGCGCTCGACAACACCGCCCGCTTCACCTGGGACGAGCACGGCAACCTGACGGACATCCACTTCCCGGACGGCTCCACGTCGAAGACCCGCTACAACGCCCTCAACCTGCCCGAAGAGGTCACGGAGCCCGACGGCACGACCTGGCGCCAGACCTTCGACGCGCGCGGAAACCGCACCCGGATCACCGCCCCCGACGGCACGACGACGCACTTCACCTACGACGAGCGGGGCGCGCTCCTCACCCTGACCGACCCGGCCGGTGCGACCGAACACCTCACCCACGACGCGGCGGGTCTGGTGCTCACCCGCACCGACCCCCTCGGCCACACCGCGTCGGTGGAGCGCGACGCCTTCGGCCGGCCCGTCCGCGCCACCGCCCCCGGAGGCGCGAGGACCGAGATGGAGTGGCTCCCCCAGGGGCGGCTCGCCCGGCGCGTGGCGCCCGACGGCACCGAGGAACGCTGGACCTGGGACGAGGAGGGCAACTGCACCTCGCACACCGGCCCGACCGGCGCGGTCACCCGCTTCGCCTACACCCACTTCGACAGGCTCGCCTCCCGCACCGGCGCGGACGGCGCCCGGTACGCGTTCGCGTACGACACCGAACTACGCCTCACCGAAGTCCTCAACCCCCAGGGGCTGCGCTGGACCTACACCTACGACGCGGCCGGCCACCTGACCCGCGAGTCCGACTTCGACGGGCGCGCGGTCACCTACGCGTACGACCCGGCCGGCCGGCCCGTCGCCCGCACGACCCCGCTCGGCGCCCTGATCACCAGCGAGTACAACGCGATGGGCCGGGTCATCGCGAAGGACGTGGCCGGCCGGCGGACCCGCTACACCTACGACGCGGCCGGGCGCATCAGCTCGCTGACCTCGCCCACCTCCACCCTGACCCTGGAACGGGACATCGTCGGCCGGGTGACCGCCGAGACCGTCGACGGACGCACCAGCCGCTACACGTACGACGCCGCCGGGCGCCGCACCGGCCGCACCACCCCCACCGGCGCCGTGGCGCGGACCACCTACGACCTCGCCGGCAACCGCACCGCCCTCATCGGCGACGGGCACGCCCTGACCTTCACCCACGACGCGTGGGGCAACGAAGTGACCCGCAGTTTCGGCCCCGCCGTGGCGCCGGTCACCCTCACCTCCGGGTGGAACGACCGGGGCCGGCTCACCTCGCAGCTGCTGACCGCCGGGGGCCGGACACTGCGCGCCCAGTCCTTCGACTACCGCGCCGACGGCTGCCTGGAACGCGTCGCGGACGACCTGCGCGGCACCAGCACCGGGTTCGTCCTCGACCCGGTCGGCCGCCCCCTGCGCGTCACGGCGGAGAACTGGTCGGAGTCGTACACGTACGACAGCGCGGGGAACGAGACCAGCGCCGACTGGCCGGACGCCACCGCGCGCACCGAGGGCCGGGGCGAGCGTCACTACGAGGGCACCCGGGTGCTGACGGCCGGGCGCATACGGTACGCGTACGACGCTGCGGGTCGCACCGTGCTGCGCCGCAAGACCCGGCTGTCGCGGAAACCGGACACCTGGCACTACACCTGGGACGAGGAGAACCGCCTCACCGCCTGCGTCACCCCGGACGGCACCCGGTGGACGTATTCCTACGACCCGCTGGGGCGGCGCACCGCGAAGCACCGCATGGCCGACGACGGACGGACCGTTGCGCACTCCGTGCACCTGACGTGGGACGGCACCCGGCTGGCCGAGCAGACGGACACCACGCACCACATCACCACCACCTGGAACTACGACGGCCACCGCCCGTTGACCCAGCTCGAACGCCGCACCGGCCCCGGGCCGGAGGAACCGGCCGGTGAGGTGGACGCGCGGTTCTTCGCGATCGTCACGGACCTGGTGGGCGCGCCCAGCGAACTCGTGGACGAGCAGGGGGAGATCGCCTGGCGGGGCAGGTCCACCGTCTGGGGTGCCACCGCCTGGAAACGCGACGCGGCCGCCCACACCCCGCTGCGCATGCCCGGCCAGTACGACGACGCCGAGACGGGGTTCCACTACAACTACCAGCGCCACTACGACCCCGAGACCGCGCGCTACGTCAGCCCCGACCCCCTCGGTCTGGGACCGGCGCCCAACCCGGTCGCCTACGTCACCAACCCGCACACCCGGATGGACCCCGAGGGTCTGATCGCCAAGGGGTGCACGGAGAAAGGCGGTTGGTACAGCGGGATGAAACCGGCGAACCTGCTGGACGAGGACGGCAAGCGGGTGAATTCCGTGGACCAGGAGATCAACCACATTCCGGCGAAGGCGTCCTACTCTCATCTCGACGCGGCCGGGTTCCGCACCAGCAAGAACGGCGGCGGGGCGGGCATGGGCCCCTCGATCCGCATGGACGCCGAGGACCACCGCGAGTTGTCGAGCACGGGCTCCAGTAAGGAGAGCGACGAATGGCGCGAGAGGCAGCGGCAGTTCATCGACGCCGGCCATTGGGACCAGGCCATGAAGATGGACATCGACGAGATCCGCGCGCTCTACGGAGACAAGTACGACACCCACATCAAGGACATGGTCGACAGCCTTCAGCACAACAGGAAGTTCCAGGCCATGCTCAAGGACAAGGGGTGGACGATAGACTACGACTTCCTGAAATGACGGGCTGGAACGACAAGGCGCAGACGCCGAAGGACTGAGGACGGACCATGGATCTGGTACTCGACCCGCCGCGTGGAGTCGCGCCGATCCTGCTGGGAATGACGCGCGACGAGGTACTCGCCGTCGCGCCCGAGGCATGGGGCGAGCCCAGGGTGCTGCGGCGCCCCGGCAGGAACTCGGCGAAGGTCTCGTGGACCCTCGACCACGTCGGCGTACAGGCACTGCTCGAAGGCGACGGGACCCACGTCACCGCCGTCGAGCTGTGGTGGCCCGGCGAGGGCCGCATCTCCGCCACGCGCGTCCTGCTGGAGAAGGACGAGGTGTTCACCACCCCCGCCGCGGAGCTCTTCCGGCGCGCCGCTGAACGAGGCTGGACGGTCGACACATCACGCCCCGAGTACCCGGTGATCCCCGGAGTGTCGCTCGGCTTCACCCGACAGACCTCGCAGGAGGTCGAACGGGACGCCGACGGGCTGCCCGCGTACGTCACGTCGGTCCTGGTAGGCGACGATCACTACTACGACTACCTCCAGAAGCCGCGCGGCTGACCGGCACGACCCCCGTACGACCACCGGGCCGGACCGGCAGCGGCTCTCCGGGCGTGCACCCGGCCGGCCCCCGCTCGGCCGCACGGCCCACCACACCCCTCGCGCCATCCGCCCACCGCAGAACTGCGTCCGGGTGCGTGTCACGACGTCGCGAACGCCAGCAGGTGGCAGGCCGGTTCGTGCTCGGTGTCCGGAAGGACAGCGGTGATGGCCTGCGCCCGCTGTCGGCCCATGGGGTGGGGCTTCGATCCCGCCGCCGCTGCGAACTGGTGGGCGACGTATGCTCCGCGGTCTACGTCGCCGCCGCGCAGAAGTGCCGATGCCAGGTCCGCGAGGACGACTACTCCGGATTCGGGCAGTTCGCCGCCGAGGCGCTCGACTGCGGAGTCGGCTGTGGCCGCCAGCTCCTGACGCCTGAGTTCGCCAAAGACCGAGAAAGCTAGGTAGTCCATCCGGTACGGCGTCACGAAGCGTACCCACGCCTGTTCGCTCACGTGGTCGGCGAAGTCATAGGCGAACTTGGCTCGATCCAGCGAGCGCAGGGCGCCAGCGGTATCGCCCGACTGAGCAGCCTCCTCCGCGTACCGACCCAGGGCCCATGCTGCCGCGGTCGCATTGCCACGTCCGCGTAGGTCTTGAGCTGCCTGCGACAGCATTTTCCAACGCCTTCGAAGGGCTGGGCGGCCGCTCGCGATGTGGCTGGGTGTGGCTGAGCTCTTCAGTCGGCAAATCCTCGGAAGACGCCCTCGGAATCGTTCCTGGCCACCTCCGCGAAATCGCCGAAGTCCAGGTTGGCGAGCATCAGGTTCGCGTTCATCTCATGGATCCCGTACGGCACCACGCGGAAGGCGCCGCCGTACGCCTCGAACTCCTCGTCGCTTTCGCACTGCTCCCTGGTCAGCAGAGACAGCGCCAGCAACGTGACTGGGGTTTCCTGCATCGAGGCGCGGTCTGCGAGGTAGACGACACCGCGGCGCTCTGCGTACGCGGATGCCTCGGAGAGAGCCTGAGCCGGCGTGAATCCCCTCCATTGCGGCTCATCGACGATGTGGACGTACGGCTCGAAGTCGTCCTCTTCACCCCAGGTCATCATCAGCGCGGCTTTCACGGCCGCCCACGCTCGCTCATCGTGATAGTCGGTCCTGATGATCAGCGCGGCGTCCTTGTCACGCCCCGCCGGCCACTCAATACGGTCACCCATGCGGCTCTCCCCACCCATCCGCGCAGGTCACTGTCCCACGTATTCGGCATGCATGTTGCGCGAGGGCACTGAAGCACCCACTCACCCTGGGGGCGGCTGATGGTCGCAGGGCTTCGGTCGGCTACTGCTTCCTGGTGAAGCTGCCGGTGTCGACCTCGGTGAGGATGCCGAGCGTGACCAGGCGTTTCAGCTTGGCGCGGGGGCCCTCGATGTTCTTCGGCAGCAGTTCGTGGTCGAGGGCTTGGTAGACGTCACGGGCCCGAAGGGGACCGGTGGCCTCGTTGAAGACGGCGAGGATGCGCGGGTAGCCCGGGTGTTCGGGCAGGTCCGGTGAGGCGGCTCGGGCGGGGACGCGGTCGGCGAGGGCGGTGGGGCGGTCTTGCGGGTGGTCGCGAGGTGTTCGAGGTGGGTCCCGGCCTCCCGTAGCCGGACACGTAGTTCGCCGATCTGGGTTCGGAGGTCGTCGGCCATGGCCTGGGCGGCGTCTTCATGGATGCCGAGCGCGTCGAGCTGGGGCTGGACGTTCACGCGGTCACCGTCTGCGGGTAGCGCCAGATGGGGGTGCTCGCGTCGGTGAGGCGGCGGGCCATGACGTGGGTCATGGCTCAGTAGACGCGGGAGACGGATGCCAGTCGACTCCCAGCCACGCGATCAGCGGCCACAGGCGAGAATTCCGGAAAGTTCGTTGCGCAGTCCTTGGGTGTGACGATCTGTTCCCAGTTGCCGAGGATCGGATGACCGTTGTCGTCGAAGAGAACGAGAGACCAACCGTCGTCCGTGTGCGCCGATCCAACACGGTGCTTTCCGCCGTACGAGACCATCCCGGCGTAGCGCGGGTTGCGCAGCATTTTGTTCACCATCACCGATGACCACCTGGTGCCTGCGGGGGAGGGAACGCCCTCGGCGTTGAGCGTGGTGGCGATGGCGTGGCCACTCTCTCCTGACAGGCACTGTTCGTAGATCCAGGCGACGCGGGCAGCCTCCTCCGGGATTCGCTTTCCCTTGTCAGCCCCTTTGCGGATCCATCCGTAGGCGATCCGGCCCTGGATCTTCCCCTCCTGGGCGGTGGAGAGGTGCATGCGGGCGACGCGGCGGCCGGTGTCCTCGGAGGACTTGAGGGCCATGACGCAGAGCATGCGGGCCATGTGGCGGTCGCTGTCGTTGACGAGGTTCATGCGGCTGCCGGTGGCGCCGAGTGCCGGTCGCTGTACGTACTCGATGACATCGATGAGGTCTTCGAGGTCACGCGGCTGGCGGACGAGGTGGTCGAGGTCGTAGAAGATGACGCCGTCTATTACGCCGGCTGCCAGGTCGGCGAGGAGGCGGCGGAATTCCGGACGGACGACCACCCAGTCGATGGTGCCGTCGGAGCGGACGACCTTGCGCTTCTTGAAGGCGGAGGTGTCGTTCTCCTTGTAGATCTGGGCGAACGGGCCCCAGCCCAGCCGTGCGCGGGTGTCCTCGGCGTCCTCGTACTGCCGGTCGACCCCGGCTTCGAGACCGAAGCGGTCGGAGGAGATGCGTAGATGGGCGCCGGGGCGCTTTGGCACGAAGGCCGAGAGTTCGTCGTACGGGTTCAGGGTGGTGCGGCCGTTACGGGCGTGTGCGGGGACTTCGAAGTCGTCCCAGAGGGGTGCTGCGGACACGGGTGGCTCCGGTGGTGCGCGATCCTGCCGTCACCGGACACCTTCCGCGGAATGCGCGATGGGGCGAAGCCGGGATACCTGGCTGGAATCCGCCGGCCGCACGCGATACTGCTGATCATGCGCGTCGACTTCGATCCTCAGACCATGCAGTCCCGAGCCTTCTACCAGTTGCTGACCGCGGTGGTGGTGCCCCGGCCGATCGCGTGGGTCTCCACCGTCGCCGCGGACGGCACCGCCAACCTCGCACCGCACTCCTTCTTCACCATCGCCTGTGTCACACCCCCGGTCGTGCAGTTCACCTCGGTCGGGCGGAAGGACTCGCTGCGCAACATCGAGCAGACGGGAGCGTTCGTGGTGAACCTCGCCCCCGAACATCTCTTCGAGCAGATCAATGCCACCAGTACGGACTTCCCCCGTGGTACGAGCGAGTTCGACGCGGTCGGCGTCGCGACGGAGCCCAGTCTCCGGGTGGCCCCGCCGCGGGTCGCGGCGTCGCCGGTCGCGCTCGAATGCGAGCTGCACAGCACCGTGCTCCTCGGTGACTCCACCGTGGTCTTCGGCCGGGTGGTGCACGCTGCCGTCGATGAGGCGGTCCTGGTGGACGGCCACCCGGAGATCACCCGGATGCGCCCGCTCACCCGGCTCGGCAAGGACGAATGGGGGACGCTCGGCGGTATCCGCGAGATCTCCCGGGTGCCCTGGGCCCAGTGGCAGAAGGACGAGGGGTCTGAAGCGCGGTAAGCGGTCCGCGCACTGCGGTTGTCAGTGGGTGGTGCGATCCTGCCCGTATGGACGAGCTGATGCGGCGTCGGGTGTACGGCGCCGACCACGAGGACCCGGATCCCGGACCGCGCCCCGGGCACACCTACCGAGAGTTGGTCGGCGGCCCCCTGGACGGGCTGCTCCTCGACGTGACCGGCTGGTCGGAGACGGCTCTGGCCGAGGGGGCGGCCCTGATCACGGAGATAGGGGCGTACGGCCCGGGCGGCCGGGCCGAGTACGGCCCACGCCGGGGCGACCTCCACCGGTGGGACTGGCAGGGCGACACGCCGTGACCTGCGCCCCCTGATCCGGCGCCGCGCTCCGTTCCCCGCACCGGCGCCGTCCGCCGCCGCCGGCGCCGGGCCCGCCTCCGCTCGGTACCGGGGCGGTCCCGGCCGACCGGGGCGCGAGCGTTCCGGTGCACGGGTCCGGGCGACCGGGGCCACCCATAGGGTGAGCCGGTGACACTGAGCGCGGCATCCCTTCTCCCGGTCAACCTCACCCTCGGCATCCTCCTGGGTGTGCTCGTGCTGGTGGCGGCGGCCGTGGTGGGTCTGGGCCGGCTGTCTCCGGACGATCAGACGCGCCGGGCCCGGGAGATCCTCCTCGCCTGCGTGCGTGCGGCGGTGCAACTGGCCGTGGTGTCCTTCGTCATCACGTGGGCGGTCACCGAGGTGCTGGGGCTGCTGGCGTTCCTGGTCGTCATGTTCTCCGTCGCGGTGCGCACGGCCGGGCGCCGGATCACCGACAACCACACCTGGTGGCTGACGTGCGTACCGATCGCCGCGGGGGTGGTGCCGGTGGTCGGCTCGTTGCTGCTGACCGGACTCGTTCCGGTGAGAGGCGTCGCGCTGATCCCGGTCACCGGGATCCTCATCGGGGGGGCGCTCACGGTGACCGTCCAGGCCGGGCGGCGGGCGTTGGACGAGCTGGAGCAGCGGCGGGGCGAGGTGGAGGCGGCCATGGCACTGGGGTTCCTGGACCGGGACGCCCGGGTGGAGATCGCCAGACCTTCCGCATCCGACGCGCTGCTGCCCGGGCTCGATCAGACACGGACCGTCGGGTTGGTCACGCTGCCGGGTGCGTTCGTCGGGATGCTGCTGGGAGGCGCCAGTCCGTTGATGGCCGGTGCGGTGCAACTCTTCGTACTGGTCGCGCTGATGGCCGTGCAGTCGATCGCGGTGGCGATCACCCTCGAACTCGTCGCCCGCCACCGCGTCTTCCGGACCGCACGGGGGTGACGTGCGCGACCCGCAGGACCCGCACGACCCCATCCCCGGGACTCGTACGACCCGTAGGCCCGTACGCCCCGGGGCGGCGCGGTCCGGTCTCACGCCGCTTCGTACCGGTGGGCCCGGCCGCCCCGCCACTCGACCCACATCGGGTTGTCGAGTATCCGGTCGGGGTCGTCCAGCCCGGCCTCGGCCAGGAAGACGATGACGTCCCGGTCCGAATGGGCGAGCCCCAGTATCTCGTCGCGGCCCTCGTAGTGGACGGTCACGCGACGGCCGCCCGTGGGGGTCGGCCGGTGTATGACGATCGGGGGAGTTGCCATGCGCCCAGATTGCGTCGGGATGGGACCGGTCGCATCCGGCGCGGGGCTGGCGGTGGCTCCCCTCGCTGTTCCGGCCCGGGCCAGTGGGAGACGAATGGGAGACGAATGGGAGATCGACCCGGTGAGAGGGGGAGGAATTGTCCCCCTGTAACCAGAATGCCCCCAGGAGGAACCTGGGGGCATTCTGCCTGCACGGAGGCTGGTCAGCCCGCCGACTCGCCCGCGTGGGGGCTCAGCACACCTGCGCTGACCAGGGCGAAGAGCAGGATGCCGAGGATCACGCGGTAGTAGACGAAGGGCATGAAGCTCTTGGACGAGATGAACTTCATGAACCACTGGATCGGTCAGCCTCCCGCAACGCTGCGACCTGGGCTTTAACCCACCCGGCAAGATCAACTGGGAGAGGCTTGGGAGAAACAGGCTCCCACTCGTCTCCCAGGGTGAGAACGAACTTCTCCCACCGGGCCTGGAGTGACTCCATGATGGCACGCTCCATCGCCGGAGTGACGTTGCTGTACGTCCCCTCCACGCCAGGCAGCTCGTGCCCCATCCGGGACTCAACGGCAACACGGCTATGCCCATCCTCGTCCAGCCACTCCTTATGCCCGTGACGCAACAGGTAGAGCCGCTTTCCCGCATACGCTTTCACGCCCTCCCATCCAGGCAAAGGGCGCCGCGACACCACCGACTGGCTTTGCCCCAGGCGGACACGGTCGAACTCCGCCGAAGCCGGACGCCCGTCCGCAATGCGCCGCCAGTAGTGGTACGAGAAGTTCGCCTTCGCCAGTGGGCCGTTATTGATTGAAGGAAACACCCACTCGTTCTCGTGACTACCCATCAGCAATTCCAGCAGCTCGGCAAGAAACGGCGGAATCACCAGGGTGCGGCAGGAGTCGTACTTCGGCGGCAGCAGCGTCAGAACGCTGTCCTTCCACTGATGCTGGTACTCCACCCGCACCGCGGGCATCACGTCAGCGCCGGCGTATCGCTCAAGCGATTCCTCGCGCTGCTCCTCATCCGGATCGGATGCCGGCCACTGAGGGTGCACGTATTCGCGGCGCAGCGCGTACAGCTCGCCCGGACGCATCCCGGTGCATGCCATGGTGAGCACGAACACGTAGCCGGGGAACCCCCAGTAGATCAAGGCGTTGCACGCCAGCTGGTGAACATCGGCGATATCCATGTGGCGCTTCTTCTCTTTGACCTTCTTGGCGTACTTACCGCGCCGCCGCTTGTGGGACACGGGAGACGCCTTGCGGAGCTCGTCCTCAACGGCGTCGTCCATCATCATGGCGAACAGTCCGAGGATCTCCCGCCCGTAGTCGGCACCAACGTTGGGGCGGGCAAGAAGCTCTTTCCTCCAGGCCCGGTACGAGGAAGGTTTGATGTCGCCGACCGGGGTCTCGCCCCACCGGGGGACGATGTACAGCCTGGACATGGACCGGCAGGCTCGTTCACGGAGGTGCCCGACATCGATGCCGTCGAGCCAGTCCGCGACGTACTCCTTCATGAGGACTGCGCCGTCGCGGCGTGCGATGTACCGGTCGTTGCGGACATCGGACTCGCGGTCGAGGCCGTACTCGTAGGCCGCGGTCTCGTCCTTGAAGCCGGACGCACTGTCGTACATTCGTCGGCCGGTCTCGGGGTGCACTTTCCCCGTGTCCCAGCGCACGCGCCAAGTGTCGACGCGCTTCTCAGGCCATGGCATGACGGCCCCTTTCCTGGAGGGTGTTGCGGAAGCCGGCGGGCACCCCTGCCGCCCGACTCCGCGTGACTTCCTTACTGTGCCGTGCCCACAATGCAGCCGCGACACTTCCGGCAGTCTCTGCCCTCGCGTGCCATGAACTGCCGGACGAGCTCCTGAATGCTCGTGTCGGTTGCCACAGCAGGGTTGAGGACGCACATCCACTCTTCGTTGACTTCGAGCCCGTGGGCGTAGTGCCCAGGACCGAGGTCAACTTCGATGACTGTGCTCATGAGTCCCCCTGTCTACTCGCGGAGACCCCTCCAGGTCAGTTCGAATCGTTGCACACCGAACCGGTCCCAGTCAGCCGGTAGTTGAACATTTTCCGCCAACGGACGGTCACAGTCCTGTTACGCAGAAATGGTTGTACGAAGGGGGTGCGCGAATCATCGCGAGGGTGGCAGGACGCCGCGCTTCTGGAGTTCCTTCATGAGGTCAGCGGTCATCTTGTCGGTCTGGCCGTGCGTGAGTTCGGGGGCGTGCAGGCCGGCGACTTTGCTTACTGCGTCGCGTAGTTCGCTGGCGATCTGATCACGTGATGGCCGGGTGATCTGCGCTCCGGCGATGAGTTCGCCGCCGTCGACGAGCTTGATGGAGTCGGCGCCCTTGAGGACTGCGATGCAGGAGCCGGGCACGAGGCCCAATCCGGTCTCGACCTTGGCGTAGCTGGTGGCCCGCACCGCCGAGGCGCCTTCGTTGTCTTTGCCTCCTTCGACCCGCCGGTAGGTCATGGGGGCGAGGTCGCAGAGGCGTGCCGCCTCGTCGATCCCCAGGTGGAGGGATGTGCGGCGCTGCGTCACGAGAGCGGCGAGGAGTGCCAGGCGACGTGCGGTGCGGTCTGGGGTGGCGGCCATGGTCGCCATCATCCCAGCTACCTCTAGCTACCGCCAGAAGTACCGCCCGGTGTGGCTAGATCTTGACCTCTACCTAGAGGTTCACGGAGAGATGGCTAGAGGTAACTGGAGAAAGTTAGAAGTTACCGCGCAGTATCTCTAGAAACCTCTAACTTGTTCCTCTAGATTCTCTCCATGGAACAACCCCCAACCACCACCTACGAGGTGGACGGGGCGGAAATCCGCACCCGCCGCAAGGAACTCGGCCTCAGCCAGGCCGAGTGCGCCGCCACAGCCCGTATAGCGAGGCCCTACCTCTCGCAGATCGAGAACGGATCACGGCGTCACCTGAGGCCCCCCACGTACCAGGCGCTTCGCACCACCCTCCAGATCAGCCAAGACGACAGCCGGCTCCTCGCCTGATGGAGCTGGCGCAGGAAGGAGAGACATGGCAGCCCCCACGAAGCCGAAGCCCGTCCTTGAGCACTACTACAACGTCAAGCAGGCGTGCGACCGGCTCGGACTGTCCGATGAGAAGGACCCGGACGACAAGCGTGGCCAGAAGTGGCTCCGCGACGGAGTCAACAAGCTCGGCTTCCCGTGCCTTCGCATGGCCGGGCAGCTGAAGTTCTCCGACTCGGATCTCGCGGAGATCGCCGAGCTGCACCGCAATCGGCGCCACGGCAACAGCGTGACCCGCAAGCGGCGCATGACCCGCAAGGCCCCGCTCGCCGCCATCGCCTGACGGCAGCAAATGAGGCCGCCCCCGAAACGCCAGCCTCGGGAACGGCCTCGGACCCACCACACACCTGTTCCTGATGAAAGGCGGGCCACTGTGCCCCAGAATCCCACACCTGCCACTGCGGGTGTCACCAACCCCACGGCCGACCAGACGATCGCCGCCCGGTTCGCCAACCACACGATGACCGTGCTCCACGAGGACGGCCTGTACCGGCACCTGCGGTTCGACAACCCGGAGAAGCCCGGCCAGTACCCCTTCGAGCTGATCACCTGGCCGTACAACCTCGTCGTGAAGTCCGGCTGGACGTTCCACTTCGACATCGACGCGACCCCGGACATGTTCGTGCTGTTCCGGCGCACCGCGTTCAGCGGGGAGATCAACCCCGGCTACTGGCAGGAGAAGGTCCGCGCTGGCCGTGACGAGATCGAAGGGTTCGACCCGGACACCTTCGAGCGACTGGTGAAGGAACACGTCGTCCAGGCCATCCGCGAGGGAAGCGCGCCGCGCGGCCTGGGACGCGAGGTCACCACCGAGATCTTCGAGATGGGTGACATCGACAACGAGGCCGGCGCCCGGTCCGCGCTCGACTCCTTCGACTACAAGGGCTGGTCGTTCGGCGAGACGTGGGAATGGAACTTCTCCGACTACAACCCCGGCTTCCTGCACTCGTGCCACGCGATCCGCCACGCCATCGACCTGCACGCCGCCGCCCGGAAGCAGGTGGCCGCATGAACCGGGAGACGTTCGACTACCTGCTCGACCTGACGGCCAACCCGTTCATCCCGGAGCTGCACCACGACGACTGCGACGACGAGTCGTGCGTCCGCTGCATCACCCCGGCCGACGCGGACGTGAACGCGAACGTGGACCAGGGCGCCGCCGCCCGCATCGCAGCTGGTATCGCCGCCGAGCAGCGGCACCTCCTCTACGACGCCGACCCGGACTCCACAGTCCCCGCCCTCGTAAACCTCCACCACACCCCGCGCCGGAGAACCGGATGAGCCACTACGAGAACACCCCGCCGCAGCAGTACGAGATCACCTGGTGGTCCGGACACGTCGAGACCGTCATCGCCCACCAGGTGTCCCACGGCAGCCTGCGCATCCGGATCCGGGCCCTCTCCAACGGTGAGTTCGCAACGGAGTCGGAAGGGCAGCGGATCTCCTTCCACGCCGAGGTCGACGGCCAGTGGACGCTCCAGCTCCAGGCCCCGGAGGCGGACATTCGCATCGTCCGGAACGTCACGGCGGGCGAACAGATGCCCGGCAGTACGTCATGACCGGCCCGCGCTTCCTCGCCGCTGTTGTCATCTCGCTCGCCCTGTACGTGTGGATCTTGAACGCCGCCCTGATCGCCCTCGGAGGACTCCTGTGAGCACGTTCGCCACCCGCCTGCTGACCACCGCGATCGAGGATGCCGCAACTGTCCTCCGTACCGCCGAGGCTCTCGACGTCAACGATGACCTCGCCCTGGTCCGGTCGCACACCCACCTGACCAGCATGCTCAGCCGCCTCTTGTGGGTCCTCGACGAGGACCAGGACAGCGTGGACCTCGCGGCCGACGTCCCGAACGAGGTCGCCGCCGAGGACGGGGTCCGCAGCATCGGCGTCCCGTACCAGCGTGGGCCGGTGGCGGCATGAGGACGTACACGCACGACGGTGTGACCTTCGACCTCGGCGTCAGCCACGTCGACGTGCTCGGTATCGAGTGGTCGTGGACCGGCCGCTACACGCTCGACGGTGAGCCGCTCATGGAGGCGGACGGTGGCGGTTCCCCGCTCCCGCTGCCGACCGTGTACCGCGACCACGGGCCGCTCATCCCGATGAGCCCCCGCTCGTCGCACGCCCAGCGGGTCGCCGCGATCACCGGCGACCCGGTGGCCGCGAGCCTCCCGCGCCTGACCGGGCACCCGTTCGTGCCGGCACCGCTGGAGGAGTCCACCTTCCGCTCCTTCCTCGCCTCGCTGCACCGAGGGGCGTCGTGACCGCCGCCCAGGTGATCGCCGCCTTACTCCTCGCTGCCGTTCTCTTCCTCATCCTGTTCGGCCAGCGCATCTCAGACCGCATCAACCGGGGGACCAAGTGAGCCTGCACCTCATACCGCGCCGCACCAAGCCGGCCCGCCACCGTCTCGCCAGCCGGGCCGAACTCCAGCAGGAGCTCCAGCAGTTGCGGAGCCAGGTGGTCGGAGCCAGCAGGACGATCACCGCCCTGGACGCCCGACTTGCCGAGGCCCGCACGCACCGGGCGGAGGCTGAGCAGGTTGTTCTCTGCCTTGGCACCGAGCTGGACGACCGCACCGCCGAGCGCGACCAAGCGCTCGCCGAGGTCGCGTACCTGCATACCCAGTTGGCTCCGTACCTGGCGGCCGACGCGAACGCCGGTGCGATCACCGTCCCCGACGCGGTACGCGACACGACCGCCGGGGAGGACCAGGCGACCACCCCGATCGACGTCCGCCCCCTGTGGGAGGCGCTCGGCATCGGCCGCAGGGTCCGTGTCGCTGACGCACCCGTCGCTGATGACCCGCGCACTCCGACGTGGGTGCCGACCGACTCGGAGACCACGCAGTCCCTGCGCGTCGTCGCCGCCTGACCCGCCGGGGCCGGCCGTGAGCAGACCGGCCGGCCCCGGCGACCCAACACAGAAGCCCCGCCAATCGAAGTGGCGGGGCGTCCACCACCAGCATCTCACGGGAGACGCAATGGACTTCAAGACCGCCAATCAACGAGTCACCGATCTGCGGGACGAGTACGCCCGACTCGGTGAGGACGTCACCGCCTTGCCAGACACGGATCTCCTCTCTCGAGAGCTCGGTCGAGTGCATACCGAGAAGCGCACCATCGAGAACGCGCACAGCAACCTCGTGGCCGACCGGGCGAAGTGGGAACGAAGTGTGCGCGCGGCGGCACGCAGGGCGGTGGCAGACGACCGGATCGCCCTGGGCGGCATGTACCTCCAGCAGCTGGTGACGCGATCAGCCGGACGTATCAACGAAGTCCTGCACCAGGCGGCAGAGCTGCCTGACGGACGGGCTTCCGCAGAGCAGACCCGCGCACTGAAGGAAGCGGCAGTCCGTGCCAAGTGGCTGATGTCCGGCCTGGTGGGTCACGGACAGGGGCAGTTCGACGAGGCCCGCCAGCAGAACCAGGCGATCAGCCTGACGGAAAAGCAACGCGAGGAAATCCTGCGGCTCCGCAACCTCATCACCACTGAGGGGCAGCGACTGCACGCCGAATCGGGTGGCAGAGGCAATCGCGAGCGCTGCGAGTGCGCAGGCTGCGAGCTGATCCGCTCCATGGACGACGTGCCGCAGCTCGCTGCCGCCGCGGCATAACCCCACCCCCGCGATCAAGAAGGAAGACGAGCATGTCCGAGTACACCCAGCCCGCCCTGTTCCCCCTCTCTGACCTGGTCACCACCGGGCGATCCCGCCCACGGGTGGTGGCCGACGAGCCGACCGAGCCCCAGGGCTGCGCGCAGACCGAGACCCTGTTCGACCTCGCCGTGGACACCACGGTGCAGGACGCGGCCTGATGCAGCTCACCGTTCCCCAGCCGGAGCTGGCCGCCGCCGTGAAGTGGGTCGAGCGCGGGCTCCCGAAGAATCCGCTCTACCCGGTGATGATGACCATAAGGTTCGAGGCGACCAATGGCCGCCTGCGCATCTCTGGGTGGGACGGCGAGACCGCTCTGCATGCGACGGTCGACGCCGACATTGAGACCGAGGGCGTGAGCCTCCTGCCGGGGGCCTTCCTGGCGGGGGTCGTCAGCGGCCTCCGCAAGAACGAGGTCACGATCGAGTGCGCCAAAGGCTCGGGGATCCTCACGGCCCCTGGCGTGCGGATCGACATCCGGCCGAGCGACGCGGGTCAGTGGCCCACGACTCCCGAGCCACCCGAGATTGCCGGCTTCGTTGACGGCCCCGCCTTCACTAGGGCGCTGACCAAGGTGAAGCCAGCGTCGGTGAAGGCGAGCGAGAACGAGGTCAACGACCTCTCCGGCATCGGGAGTGTGCGCCTGACTGCTGCCGACGGGGTTCTGCAGCTCGCCACTACAGACCGCTTCCGGGTGGCCTTCACAAAGATCCCCTGGGAGCCCAGAACGGAGCTGGGTGACGCCTTCGCCATTGTGTCGATCCAGGCGCTCGAACGCATCAGGTCGTTCGCCAAGGGCCAACTCGCGCTGTCCCTCCCCGTCGACGGAGCGGGTGTCGCGGGGATCGGGGGCTCGGGGCGCCAGGTAGTCACGAAGCTCACGACGCCGAAATCCTTCCCCAAGGTCGAACGGGCCGAGCCGAAGCAGTTCATGGCCGCGGCCATGTTCGATGCCGCAGAGCTGGGCGACGCGATCCGGACCGTCTCCATGGTCAACACCTCGACCAAGCGGCCCGTGTGGCTGCGCTTCGACGGGGAGACCGTAGCGGTTTCGGCGAGCGACCTCGACTCGGCCGAGGTCCGCATCGACGCGGAGCTGAGCGGCGATTGCGGCGCCTTCGAGATCCCCTTCCGGGGCTACTTCCTGACCGATGGGCTGGCACACGTCGAAGGCTCGGCGCGGGTCGACTTCAGCGGACCGAAGGGGCCGGCCGTTCTCACCGGGGCCGATGACGAGGCCTACCGCTACATCGTGCTACCGATCGGCGACCCGACAAAGGCCGCCGCAGCCGCTTAGTCATCCACAGACCGGCAGACGTAGAGCCCTCCCCTGCTCCGTCTGCCCGCCGTGGGCCGCCATCCACCCCCAGGCCGGCGGCCCACGGCACCCACCTCGAACCGGAGAAGCACATGAAGATCCACATCGGCCGCTGGCGCCTCAGTGCCATCCGGCGGGCCGTGTACATCGGCCACGAACCCAACCCGAACTGCCCCGACTGCCGGGGCTCATGGGGCGGCTGGACCACCAACACGCACACCGACTGGGACGAGTGCCACTGCCTCGCTCAACTCCGCACCTGGACCATCCCACTCTGGCCCCGCACCACCCGCCACTACGAAGAGGCCCCGTTCTGATGAGCCCCATCGCCTGCGTCCGCTGCGACAACACCAACGGACCGTTCTCCCGCCAGCCCGAAGGGCCCGTCTGCGAGAAGTGCCTCGACGAACAGGACGGCACCAAGTGACCGCAATCCTCGAACCTCCGGTCGTGGCATCGCCGGCCATCGTCGACGGCATGTCGGCGGACGACTACCACGCCGACCGCGAGTCGATCTCCTCGACCGGCCTCCGGAAACTCCTTAACCCCGGATGCCCCGCCCAGTTCAAGTACGACCGCGACCACCCGCAGGCACCCAGGAAGGAGTTCGACCTCGGGCACGCCGCGCACCTCCTGGCGCTGAGGGAGGGTCCGGAACTCGCGGTCATCGACTACCCGGACTGGCGGAAGAAGGACGCGCAGATCGAGCGCGACAACGCCTACGCCGAGGGCAAGGTGCCACTGCTGACCAAGGACCACGACATGGTCCAGGAGATGGCCGCCGTGATCCGCCAGCACCCGTTGGCCGGCCCGCTATTCGCCCCTGGCAGCGGGGTGGCGGAGCGGTCGATCTTCTGGACCGACCCGGGGACCGGAGTCCGCTGCCGCATCCGCCCCGACTTCCTGAAACAACTGCCCGGCCTGACCCTGTGCGTCGACTACAAGACGATCAAGGCCGCCGACCCGGACACCGTCTCCAAGGCCATCCGGGACCACGGGTACCACCAGCAGGACGCCCTCTACACCGACGGCATCTGGGCTGCACTCCAGCCCGAGGACGTCCGCTTCGTCTTCGTCTTCCAGTCCAAGGTCGCCCCCTACCTCGTCACCGTGCGGGAGCTCGCCGACCACGACCGAAACATCGGCCGCGCCAAGAACGAACGCGCCCTCCGCATCTACGCCGACTGCGAGAAGACCGGCATCTGGCCCGACTGGACCGGCCCCGTCACCGACATCCCCACCATCTCCATGCCCACCTGGGCCGTCCTCACCGAAACCGAGGAGTACATGCGATGACCAACAACGAGATCGCCACCCGCAACGAGCAGACCGTCGCCACCACCGAGCAGCCCAACACCCTGCCCACCCCGGCGCCGACCCAGGGGACCAACGCCCTCATGGCCTGGGCGCAGGAGGCCAGCCTCGCCTACGACATGGCCCAGAAGCTCGCCGTCACCTCGTTCGTCCCGCAGTCCCTGCGCGGCAAGCCCGGTGACATCGCCGCCGCGATCCTCGCCGGCTCCGAACTCGGCCTCAAGCCCATGGCCACCCTCAAGTCCATCGACATCATCCAGGGCACCCCCGCCCTCCGAGCCCACGCCATGCGCGCCGTCATCCAGAAGCAGGGGCACGAGATCGAACTCGTCGAGTCCACCGACAAGCACTGCCGGATGCGAGGCCGCCGCAAGCACTCCGAGACCTGGCAGGAAGTCCTCTGGGACATCCCGCGCGCCCAACTCCTCGGCCTCCTCGGCAAGGACCAGTGGAAGAAGCAGCCGAAGGCCATGCTCGTCGCCCGCGCCACCGGCGAACTGTGCCGGCTGATCGCCTCCGACGCCCTGCACGGCATGGCCTACGTGTCCGAGGAACTGGAGGGCACCGTCCACGGTGAGGTCGCCCAGGCCCGTGCCCCGCTGTCCGTCGCAGCCCTCACCGCCCCGGCGGCCACACCGCAGCCGGCCGCCGAGGAGACGTACACCGTCACCCGCGACGACCAGCCCGCTGACGGCACCTGGGACTACGACGCCGCGGCCGACTCCACCGACTGGCCCGACGTCGCCCAGCCCGGCACCGCCGCGTAACCCCTCCCGCACACAACGGCGCCGCCCGCGGGCAATGCGGGCGGCGCCACCTCCAAGGAGACCACAACCATGACCATCAACCACAGGGCCGAAGCCGAGAAGCACCTCGACACCGCAGCCCGTCACTGCAACGAAAACCCGCCCGACATGCGGATCGCGGAAGTTTCCGCCGCCATCGGACAGGGCTACGCCGCCCTCGCCCGCGACGAGGACAACGCGGCCACGCTCGCCGACCTCCGCGACGCCAACACGAAGCTCCGCAACGATCTGGCGAACATGCGACGAATCATCGTCGACCACGTCGCCGACAACCTTGGCCGCCAAGACCTCTGGTCCTGGCGATCAGCTCGCGACCTGACCAAGGAACTCGACGCCTACGGGATGAACGTCGACCAGGCGGTCGACGAGCGGCTCGAAGAGCGCGATATCGATCCGAAGCAGGCATGGATCGGGCCGCACGACCGTGTCAACCCTGTCACGAAGCAGTGGACCGACCTGGGCGGAACCACCTGGGACCTGAATCGCCCGTGGGTCGACCGCGACGGCAACACCTGGGAGTGGACCGGCAAGTTCGACCAGGGGCCGCTCATGCGCTGCGAGGCGACCGGCTCCACGTCGACGCTCGACGCGATCTACATCTTCCACCGGCCGCTGACTCCTGGGGGCGCCGAGGAAGCCGTCGACGTGCCGTTCTAACCCACCCGCACACCGGGGCCGCTCGTACCCGAAATACGAGCGGCCCCCACCCCCAGCACACCACACCCGAAAGGAACACGTCATGGCCAAGGCCGCCACCTACCGCCCCGCAGTCCGCGACCTCATCAACCTGCTGGCCTTCCGGTCCTCGTTCGGCCGGCCCTGCTACATCAAGCGCAACAGCCGCCACGCCGCCCTGATCGTGCCCGAGCTCCGCGATGGCGCCGACGGCCCCTACGCCCACCTGAAGACATTCGACCGGGCCACCATTCACGAGGCCCTCGTCCTCGGCGCCGTCGCCCTCGGCCCTGACCTCGTCGACGTGCCGTCCTTTGCCGGCAACCGCAGCCACTGGGCTTTCGAGCCCGCCCACCAGGGCCGCACCATCAAGCTCAAGCAGGTCTCGGCATGACGCCCCCGTGTCCCCACCCGACCAAGTCCCGCTACGCCACCCTCGAAGCCGCGACCAGGGCCGCCCACCGGGTCACCCACCAGGCGGGCCTGCCCCTCCGCCCTTACGAGTGCCCCTGCACCTGGTGGCACCTCACCAAGACGCCGGCCGCGCCCGTACCCAACGCAGCAGACGCCACCCTCGCCGACATCCAGCGCCTCGCGTCACTCCCTGACATCGACTTCCGCGAGGTCGTAGCGGAAGACGCCCGAGGCGAAGGGGCCCCGGGCGACCGGGCAGCACTCCGGCACCACCTCAACCTCACCCGGTGGAAGCGGCAACTTGGGCAGCTGCAAGGAGACCTCAACCAGCAGTACGGCGAGCGCAAGGGCGACAAGAGCCTCGCCACGCACGACTGGCGCAAGCGGGCCGCCGGCTACGGGGACAACCTCGCCCTCCGGCTCAGCGAGTGCCGCCGCCTGAAAGCCGAGGCGCACGCCGACCTGCTCCGCAAGCACGCCTTCCGCAAGCACGACGCCGAAGTGGCCGCCGCGGCAGGGGCCACCGTTCAGGAGATGCGGCGGCATGCGGGCGAGATCGCCATCGACCGGCTGATACGCGCCCACCAGCCCGAATTCAGGACGTACCTCGCCGAGGCCTACGCCGAGCTCGGCATCACCCTTCCCGACCGGGTCCGGCGGCACCTGCCCGCCGGAACGGAAGCCGCCCCCGTTGACGAGGAGTCCGCGTCATGACGATCGCCGAGCAGCCGACCCTCGACGGCACGCTCCCCGCCGCCGCAGTCTCCAGGGCCCGTCGCCGGATCGAGGACTACGACACGTGGGCCGCCGAGATACGGCCCGTCTTCGAGGCCGCCGCCGCGGCCGGTACCCCGTTCCTCTGCTGGAAGATCGCCAAGGAGAACGACCTCCCAGACCCCCCGGACCGCGACCACGACTGGGGCCGGTTCACCGCCACCCTCCACCGCGAAGGACTCCTCCGCGCGGACGGGTTCGGTCTCACCCGCGACAAGTCCGCCGTCCGACGCTGGCGCGGCACCGCCGCAGCACGGAGGGCCGCCGCGTGAGCGACCTCGACCTTCTCCTCGCTGGCGCCCAGGTGCTCGTCATCAACCACGACGTGATCGCCACCGGCATCGACTGGGCCCTCTACTACGGGCCTGGTGTGGTCCTCACCGCCGTGGTCGTCGGCGCCTGGCGGGCCAAGCAGTGGGTCGACCGCCGCATCGAGCGGGCCACCCACCGCCGCGCGGTCCGTCGGCACTACACCGCCCGCACCAACCGGCTCCACACCGTCGCGCGCCGGGCCGACGCCCAACTCGCCATGCCCCACCAACTCATCAACCAGCGGCTCGAAGCACAGCTCGCCGCAGCCGACCACGCCCGCGAGGGGGAGAAGTGACCACCACCGCCAAGCCCCTGCCCGACCACGGAACCCTGTCCCGGCACAAGTACCACGGCTGCAAATGCCTCACCTGCAGGGTCGCTTACAGCGCCTACGCCAAGAAGAGGCGCCGTCACAGCGCCTACGGCACGTGGAACCCCTTCACCCCCGCCGAACCTGTCCTCCAGTACATCAACCAGCTCCGGGAGGCCGGCGCACCCGTCGACGTCATCGCCGACGCAGCGGGCGTCACCCGGCAGACCGTCGCCCGCATCGTCTACGGCATCCCGGCAGGCAAGCCCACCACGAAGATCCGCCGCGAATCTGCGGACGCCATCCTTCGGGTACGCATCCAGGACTGCAATCTCAGCAACGGCAGCCGCATCGACGCCACAGGAACACGCCGACGTATTCAGGCCCTCGTTGCTGCGGGGTGGAGCTTCGTCGCACTCGCCAACGAGATGGGCTTCAACGACAGAGCGTTGACCAGCCTGGCGCGCGCCGAACGGGTCACCGTCGCCACCGCCCGCAAAGTCAAGATCGCATACCGGCGACTCCTCATCCTCACGCCAGAACAGCACGGGGTTCACCAGCAAGCACGATCACTCGCCCTCCGAGTCGCGGCCCGCGAAGGGTGGGTCACCGCCGCCGCTTGGGGTGATGAGGCAATCGACGACCCCAAAGCGCACCCCAACGTCGAAGACCCCCAGGCCGAACCGAGCCGCAACGAACTCGCCTCGCTCCGCCGGGCCGACGTCGAGCACCTCGACCAGTTCGGCGTGTGCGAGGACGACATTGCCCGCCGGCTCGGCATGGCTGTCTCCACCGTCCACGCCATCATCCGCGAGCTCCGCGTCGGCGAACGCCGTGACCGCACCAAGGCGGCGGCGTGATGGCCCGCCCCCACGGCACGAGCGCCAAGTACCACCTGGAGGCATGCCGCTGCCTCCCCTGCTCCAACGCCGCAGCCGAGTACGACCGGTCCCGCCGCCGCGTCATCGCCTACGGGCGCTGGCAGCCCTTCGTTGACGCTGAACCTGTCCGCGCCCACGTAAGAGAACTCGGCGAAGCTGGCATCGGTTGGATCCGGGTAGCGAAACTCGCGGGCGTCTCGACCGGCGGAGTCTCGAAACTTCTCTACGGCGACAGGCCCCGCAACCTCGGGCCGACCCGCCGCATGCGCCCGCACGTTGCCCTCGCCCTGCTCGCCGTGGAGCCCACCCTCGACAACATGGGCGCCCGCGTCTCCATCGACGGAACCGGTACGCGGCGCCGCCTCCAGGCGCTCGCCGTGAAGGGCTGGCCGCAGTCCGAACTGGCACGCCGGCTCGGTGTCGATCGGGGCAACTTCGGCCGAACCATCGTCAGCGACCTCATCCAGGTCAGCACTGTCCGGGCCACCAGGGCGCTGTACGACGAGCTGTGGCGGCTCGACCCCGTCGAGCAGGGCATCCCCGCCCATCGAGCGAACTCCGCACGCCGGACCGCGGCAAAGCACCAGTGGGCGCCCATCGGGGCGTGGGACGACGACACCATCGACGACCCCGGAGCGTGCGCCGACTGGACCGGCCAGTGCGGAACCCCAGAGGGCTACCGCGCCCACTACCGGCTCCACATCCCTGCCTGCGAACCCTGCCGCCACGCGCAAGCCGACCACCGCGCCCAGCTCAAAGCCGCCTGACCACACAGCGAAGCCCCGCGGGAGACCGCGGGGCCAGGGAGGAGAGGGACATGACGTCAGTCGGAGTCGGTGTTCAGCTTGTCGAGCCGGCGCTGGATGGCGCCCTGGCGCGACTTCTCCGGGTCGGGCGCGATCTTGTAGATCCACTCGCGGGTGAATCCGGTCAGCTTCGCCATATGCGAGGGGCCCTTGTTGGCCGCACGCCCCTTGATCAGGAGCTCCCGAAGCTCTGCGTCTGCGCGCAGAAAGGCCGTCTCGGCTTCGCTGCGACGGCGGGCTGCGGTCTGAATCTCCAGGTCGAGGGCGTCCATGCGACCCATGGTGACACACCTTGTGACGAAAGCGCTATGTGGCCGCGCATTGTGAACGCGATGCGTGAACGCTATTCTCATTCTATGCAGAGCGAAGACACTCTTCATCCCTCATCACCCATGCCCGAAGCGCTCCCGCTGCCGAACCGGCACACAGAGAGCCGTCACGCGACACCCGGCAATACCTGCGTGCACTTCCTGAACTACGACCTCACCTGCGACCAGTACGACGACATGCGCCGCCGAGCTCAGGAGCGCTGCGAGATATGCCGCACCCCTGAAGCCGAGACCACCCGCGGAATGCTTGTCGTCGACCACTTCCACGGAGGTGGCGCCTGGTTCGTCCGAGGACTGCTCTGCGACCGCTGCAACTCGGTCATGTCCCGCCACGACCGGGCCGTCGTCTGGGGCCCTGCCTCCCTCCCCTTCCGCGAGAAGGCGGCGGAGTACCACCGAAACGCCTACGGCAGTCCCTCTGCGGCGGAGTTTGAGAAGGCGGCGGACTACATCGCGACCCGCAAGCCCTTCAACATCCGGAACGTTCCACGTCAGCCCGCTCCGCGTCAGCCCGTGCCACCGCGCCCAGCTGCCTCCAAGAAGCCCTGCTCTGTTCGCCTCGATCGCGGCGTCAAGGACTTGGCTCAGGGACTCATGCGGCAGCTCAGCTCAACCCAGCTTGACGACCTCATCGAGCTGCTCCAGGACGGCAAGCAATGACGGCCCACTCGGCCTCCCACACCACCACCAGCAGCCAGGGGGAAACCGTGACCACCAACCTCACCTCGAGCTGGCGCCACCACGCCGCCTGCCGCGAGGAAGACCCCGACCTGTTCTTCCCGATCGGCACCACCGGGACGGCCATGATCCAGACCGAGGAAGCCAAGGCCGTCTGCCACACCTGCCCCGTCATGGAGACGTGCCTCCAGTGGGCCCTCGACAGCAACGAAGAGACCGGCGTCTGGGGCGGGCTCAGCGAGGACGAGCGGCGGCGCCTCCGCCGGCGGAACACCCGGGCCGCGAGCAAGGCGGCGGCATGATCGTCCACGGCTTCGCAGGCATCGGCTGGTCCGAAGCCCTCCGCGCACACGACCTCACCGACCTCGGCCTCGAACTCGCCGACGCCGCCTGCCACACCCGCATCAACGCCGGCCACCCCACCATCCAGTGCGACGTCACCCAGTACCCCACCTGGCCCTTCAAAGGCCGCACCACCGGCAAGATCGACAGCCCGCCGTGCCCCGGCTTCGGGAAAAGCGGCAAGAAGCTCGGCCTCCGAGACCTGCCCCTCGTCCACCAGGCCATCGAAGACCTCTCCCGCGGCAAAGACACCCGGGCCGCCATCGGCGCCGCCTGCCTCGATGACCGGTCCATCCTCACCGCCGAACCCATGCGCTGGCACTACGACTTGCAGCCCGAATGGATCTGCATGGAGCAGGTGCCGTCCGTCCTGCCCGTCTGGGAGCAGTACGCGGAAATCCTCCGCCGCTGGGGATACAGCACCGCCACCGGCATCCTCGACGCCGCCGACCAGGGACTGCCGCAGCGTCGGCCACGTGCCGTCCTCGCCGCATCCCGCGCCCACGAGGTAACCCTCCCCGCCCCGACACACGGGGGGCTGGGGCAGCCACCCCTCGTCTCCATGGCACAGGGCATCGGCTGGGGCTACACCCAACGCCCTGCCCCCACCGTCACCGGCGGCGGCACCGCGACCGGCGGCGCAGAACCTTTCGGCAACGGCACCCGCCAAGCCATGCGCAAGGTCATGGGCACGCCGCTCTGGGCCGACCGGACCGGCATCCACCACCTCCGGCCCACCATCGCCGAATCCGCCGCCCTCCAAGGATTCCGACCCAACCTCCGCTTCCACGGCCGGGCCGGACAGCAACACCTCATCGTCGGCAACGCCGTACCCGTCCCGCTCGCCGACGCCGGCTGCCGCGCGGATGACGGCGTCGGCGAGCGGGACATGGCGGTGGCCGCGTGATCCCGACCACAACAGCAGCCGCGGCGGCCCAACCGGCAGGCGCACTCCACCAGTTCTCACCTGCACGACGAGACACAGGGTTTGCGCACGTCAGAGGCGGACGCAAACCCAACGTCCGTGGTGATCACGGGCGCTGGGCGCCGAAGCTGACCAACCGGCCCCGGCCCGCACCCACCTGATCCAACCGCGGGCCCCACACCGCACCCGCCCAACCCATCCGTACCGCAGGAAGAAGACGACGCAATGGCCCGCATCCGCTCGATCAAGCCGGAGTTCTTCACTTCGCTGACGATCGCCGACCTGCCCTTGTCGACGCGGTTGACCTTCATCGGCCTCTGGACCTACGTCGATGACAACGGCGTAGGGCCGGCGGACGCGCGCCTCATCCGGGCCGCCGTGTGGCCATTGGAAGAAGCTCCGGACATCCTCCAGAGGACTCGCGAGGATCTCCAGAGGCTTCACGCGGCCCGGCTAGTCACTCTCTACGACTACTCCGGAAAGCCTCTCGTCGCCGTTTCCGGCTGGGCCGAGCACCAGAAGGTCAGCCACCCGCGAAAAGACCGCTTCCCGCGCCCGGAAGACCTCCAGGAACCCGCTGACCAGGGCTCTTTCAATCCTTCCGAGGACTCCGGAGAGGCTCCGGAGGATTCCCCGAGGACTCCGGAAACTCTCCGCCCTGAGCAGGGAGCAGGGAGCAGGGAGCAGGGAGCAGGGAAAGGAGGCGAATCGAAGCCTGCGGCTCCGAAGACCTCCGGACCCCGACCCGACGTCGAGCAGGTCTGCGAACACCTCGCCGCCGTGATCGAAAAGGGTGGCGGCAAGAAGCAGGTCGTCACCGACAAGTGGCGCAACGACATCCGTCTGCTGCTGGACCGCGACGAAGTCAGCGTCGAGCAGGCCATCAACGCCATCGACTGGGCTCACGCAGACGACTTCTGGCAGGCGCACATCCTCAGCCCGAACAAGCTCCGGGCCAAATACGAAACCCTCCGCCGCCAGGCGCTCAGCAAGCAGCGCAGGTCCGGTCCCGCCGGACCCGCCACCGCCCCCCGAGACACCAGCCACATGACCGAAGAGGAGAAGCGCAGTGCCCTTCAGTTCGGATGACATCCCCAACCCTCGGCAGTCCGTGTTCCGCGAACGCCGCGAAGACGCCATCAACAGCTACCTCCAGCGCACCCCCACCATCTACCGCGGATCGATCCACATCCACCCGGCGTCCGACGACTGGTCCCGACGCCGCGAGGACGCCCCCGCAAGCCTGTTCCTCACCGGCGCCATCGGAGTCGGCAAAACCCACACCGCCTGGCAGGCATCCCGGCAGTGGCTGGCCACCACCGTCGACCGCACCGGCAACATGCCATCGATCGAAACCTGGCGGTCCACCGCCCTCTTCGACGCCCTCCGACCCGACAACCGGGACTACGACGCCAAAGCCCTGACCCGCATCCTCCAGAACGCCGATCTGCTGTACGTCGACGACCTCGCCGCCGCCCGCGTCTCACCGACCGGATGGACCCAGGAACGCCTCTACGAGATCTTCGACGAGCGCTACATCAACCGCCGGCCCGTCCTCATCACCTGCGACGTGTTCCCCAACCAGATCAGCCACATCGTCGGCGACCGAGTCGCATCACGCCTCAGCGAGATGTGCCGCGACGGAGTACTCCTCCTCGAAGGCGACGACCGGCGCGTGAGCGGAGTTGCCGCATGAGCGCCGACATGTGGGACGCCCCCCTCGGTGACCAGCCGACCGGAACCATGCTCCCCGGCGACCCGGAAGCCGAACGGATCCTCGTCGCAACCGCCATGGCCCGACCCACCATCGTCGACGAACTCGCCATGACCGGCTTCGACCCTGCCGACATCACCGACGACCGCTACCGGTGGATCTGGTTCGCCGTCGAGCACCTCGCCGACAGCTTCAAGCAAGGCGAAATCCGCTACCTCGCCGTCGACCGGCAACTCCAGGCATGGCGTGCCGACGGCCGCATCGCCTCCGTGCCGCTCACCGAAATCCAGCTCACCGACCTGTACAACTACGCCCAGCCCGGCTCCGAAGGCTGGTACGCCGACCGCATCAGCCTCAAAGCTGCCGCCGCCCGAACAGTCACCCACGGCCACAACGCCATCCTCCGCGGCAAATCCGCCGCGTTCGACCCCGACCAGGACGTTGCCGCACTCCAGAACGAGCTCGACGGAGTCATCCGCGCCACCGTCCAGGACGACACCAGCCTCATCGGAGACCTCCTCCCCGACATCCTTGAGCGGGCCATCACCCCGCCCACCCTCGAAGACCGCATTCCCACCGGCTTCATCGACCTCGACGAAGTACTCAACGGCGGCTGGGCCCCCGGACAACTCGTCGTCGTCGGCGCCCGGCCAGCCATGGGTAAATCGACCATCGGTGTCGGCTTCGTCCGGGCCGCCGCGATCACCAACAACATTCCGTCGCTGTTCGAGTCCCTGGAAATGTCCAAGGCCGAACTCGGCACCGGCATCGTCGCCGCCGAAGCGCAGGTCGCCCTTCACCACATGAAGCGCGGCATCGTCGCAGAAGACCCCTCCGCCACCCAGCGGATGGCCCGCGCCGCCCAGAAGATGGCCGCAGCACCCCTCCGCATCAGCGACGAGGCACTCCTGTCGCTGCCCGCCCTTCGCGCCCGAGTGCGCAACCTCGTCCGGACCGCCGGCCTGCGCCTGCTCGTCGTCGACTACCTCCAGCTGATGCAGGCCCCCGCCGCCGAAAGCCGGCAGGTCGCCGTGTCCGCCCTGTCCCGCGGACTTAAGCTCCTCGCCAAAGAATTCGGCATCACCGTCATCGTCCTCGCCCAGCTGAACCGCGGGCCGGAGCAGCGCACCGAGAAGAAGCCGATGGTGTCCGACCTCCGGGAGTCCGGGGCGATCGAGCAGGACGCCGACATTGTGATCCTGCTCCACCGTGAAGACGCCTACGAGAAGGAATCCCCGCGGGCTGGCGAGGCGGACCTCATCGTCGGCAAACACCGCGGCGGACAGACCTGCATCATCACCACCGCATTCCAAGGGCACTACGCCCGCTTCGTGGACATGGCACAGCCGTGAGCTGGGAGCCGTCCATCGAGGACATCACCGAAGCCCGCGAACAGGGCGACTTAACCGCCCTGCTCCTCATGGCCGCCGGCCTGACCCCGAAGGCACCCCGGCCCCGCCAGGCCGCCGAACCAGAGCCGATCTGCTTCCACATCCGGCGCCCCGGCGCCTGGCCCTGCGGCACCGCCGCCACCGGACCAACACCCCAGCCCTGCAACGAATGCCGCGCCAGCACCACCCAGGAAGGAATCGCCGCATGAACCGCACCAAGCCCAAGATCCGCGTCGACCACCACTCCGACGGCTGGTTGCTGCCTGACTACAGCGACTACGCCGAGTGCACCACTAACTTCCACCGCACCCAGGACGGTCGGCCCCCCTGCGCCGACACCGCCGTGTGGAAGGTCTTCGAGGACCACGGCATGCACCAGACGTTTCGCTGGTACTGCGACACCGATCTCCCCGCCCAGTACCGGCAGCTGGCAGGGAGGTCCCGGTGACCGACAACTGCCCGAACTGCCCGCAGCGGCAGGTGGCCCCGATGGTCGAACAGGACCGCGGCGACCGGATCAGCGCCTTGTACCGGTGCGCCGGCTGCGGCCACGTGTGGTCGACGAACCGGGACGCCCGCTTCTACGGCGAGCAGGAGGCGGCGTGATGCGCGCGTTGGATGCCGACAGTGCCGGGGGACCGGTCGTCTGCGGGAGCGCGCCCGCACGGGCCTCAGGGGGTGCCTCAGGGGCCCGGAACCCTCGGGGTGGGGTACGGGAGCCCCGGGAGTCTGCTGGGGCGTCACGCGGGCGTACAGAGCCTCCCGTTGACGTGATCCCCGGGCAGACCGAACTACCCCTCCGCCCGATGCAACCCACCCTCTGGAGCCTGTGATGCCGATCCGCCCCGAGAACCGCAACCGATACCCGAAGGACTGGCCGGACATCTCCGCGAGCATCCGCTTTGGTCGGGCCGAACGCCGCTGCGAGTGCATCGGGGAGTGCGGACGCGGCACGCACACCGGTCGGTGTTCGAACCTGCACGGCGGGCTCGCATACGGCACCGGATCCCGCGTGATTCTCACCGTGGCCCACCTCGACCACACCCCGGAGAACTGCGACCCGGCCAACCTCCGGGCCATGTGCCAGGGATGCCACCTGCACTACGACCGCGACCACCACCGAGAGACCGCAGCGGCAACCCGCCGGGCCGCAGTTGAGTCCGCCGGGCAGCTCACGCTCGACGCCCCGTGACAACGCAGTACACCCGCCCCGGCTCTTACCCGGGGCGGGTGCCCTCCCACCGTACCGCCCCCCGCCCCGGCCACGATCACCCGGCCGGCACACCAACCCGGAGACACCCTGTGACCCAGACACCCGACCCGCTCGCCGAACTCGTCGCCCTCGCGGCCGACGTCCTGGACGACCGCTGCTCCGCCGTCACCACCGCGCTGCCCGACGACCCGGCCCCGGTCCTCCGCCCGATGGTCGAAGCGGTCCTCGCCGAGGCCGCCGCGCAGCAGTGGGTCGAGCAGCAGATCGCCGAGACCGGGCTGAAGGCAGCCGACTTCCGCAACGGCATGACGATGGAGCTCCAGCCTGCGCGCGACATGGTCGCCCACTGGGTCGGTGCCGCGCGGGCCATGCTCGGTGACGCTCCGAACTACACCGAGACGCCCATCGAGATGGTCGTGAAGGTCGCCGAGGAGCCCCAGCAGTACGCCTTCACGCTCCAGCGCGTCGGTCGGCTCACCCCGCACCAGGCCCGGCAGCAAGCGGAGGGGCGGGTGGCCGAGCTGACCGCCGAGTTGGCCGCTGTCCGGCGGCTTGTCGACCGTCTGGCCGCCCATGCCGTGGGTTTCAGTGACGTGCTCTACGACACCGACATCACCCCGTGGGGCCGGACGGTCGGGGCCGACATCACCGCGCTCAAGGCCGCGCTCGCCACAACCCCCGCCGTGTCCGAGGAGTCCCGCTGATGCCCACGCCCACCACCCCCGCCGCCACACTCCGGGCCGCCGCCGCGCTGCTGCGCGACCGGGCCACTGCCGCGATCCACGACGGCCGCACCACCTGGTCCACGGGCCACACCCTCGGCAGCCGTAGCCCCGTCGTAGTGGACGACCAGGAGACGCCGTCTGTCCTCATCGAGACCTTCGCCGCACGCCTGGAGCGCGTCAACGCTTACCTGGCGCTCCTCGGTCCGGCAACCGGCCTCGCCCTGGCTGACTGGCTGGACGCGGCGGCCGTCGCCCACGACGCGACGGTCACCGGGGCGGCGGGTGTCTGGACCGACCCGGGCGACGCTGCCGAGCGTGACGCCTGGGTGGCGAAGCAGACCGACCAGCACGCCCTCGCGGTGGCCCGGCAGCTCCTCGGTGAGGACGCGGCGCAGCAGCCCGAGGGCGCCGTACACCTCCCGGCCGGGACGAACGCCGAGGACTGCCCCGCCCCCGAGACCCACAACGCAGGCTGCGGATGCCCGAGCGACGTGGCCGCCGCCTACGCCTCATGCCTCGGCTACGAGGTGACCCCGAGCCCGTGCCGCTGCCCCTGCTACGGGTGCAAGCACCACTGCTCCGCACACCAGCCCGCCGCGACCGAGGAGCCGACCCCGTGACGGCCGCCCTGATCGCCGCCACCGCGCTGGCCGCCGGGTACGGGCTCGGTCGCTACCGCCCCGCCCACCGCGCCTCGGACTGGGCGAACTGGCAGCGATACGGAACCCGCCGCCCGACCCGGGTGCGGCGCTGGGCGGTGTGGACGGTGCTCTCCGTCGAGAACATCGGCTGGCTACTCACCCACCCCGTACAGGGCTGGGACGCGTGGCGGCACCGCAACAACCCGCCGCCTCCGCCCGCGCCGCCCGTCCGCATCCGCAACACGCGCACCCCGGACGAGACCGCGTGATCCTCGCCGCGATCACCACCGCCGGCCGTGTGTGGGAGTGCGACCGGTGCCGTAGGGCGTGGCGGCCGGAAATCCCAGAGGAACTGCTGGCCGCACACGAGAAGACGTGCCAACCGGACACCACCGAGAAGGAGACGACATGACTGACCGCCCCTCAGTGGACGCCCTCCGTACCCAGACCAAGGGCGCCCTCAAGGCGGCAGGCATCAGCCAGGCGGAGGCTGGCCGCCAGCTCGGGCTGTCCACCAAACACATGAGCCACATGCTCACCGGCCGCGCCACCCTCACACTCGACTGGGCCGACCGCATCCTCGCCCTCTGCGACACCCGCCTCGTCATCGCCACCAGCTCCGGTCAGACCGCCACACCCGGACCGCGTGTCGCCTTGGACGACCTCACCAGCGACCAGCTCGACGCGCTGTACGACGACCTCGAACGGTACGAGGAGGTGCAGGGCGAGATGAACGAGCGCGCGGTGGATCTCACGCGCCGCGTGGCCGAGTTGGAGGCGCAGGCTGCCGAGCACCTGGCCGCGCACGAGCAGGAGACCGCGAACACCGCGCGGTAGATCGACCGGGCACTCGCAGCCGGAGCGCGCGGACCTGTGCGCGTCGCCGGTCTGCGCCCGCTGCGCACACCTCCGCCGCCTGTAGCCCCAGCAGACCCGTCGGCCGGGACGTGTCACCGCCACCGTCCCGGCCGGCATCGACCACCAAGGAGCACCCGATGTCCACATTCACCACCAGCACGATCACCAAGCTGATCAGAGACCGAATTCCCGAGATTGCCGCGAGTAGAGGGCAGCAGCTGACCATCCGGTACGCCGACGGCCAGGAAATGTGTGGCCTGTTGCGCGACAAACTCATCGAGGAAGCCGCTGAGGTGGCGGCAGCAACCCCCGGCGAGGTCCTGGAAGAACTCGCCGATGTGCTGGAGGTTGTCCAGGCGCTCGCCGAGATCCACGGGTATCAGCTGACCGATCTGGACGAGGCGAGAGCCAACAAGGCGGCGGAGCGCGGAGCGTTCAAATTGGGCGTCGTCGCCACCATCTGACCCCCGCCGGCCGGGACTTCACTGTCCCGGTCGGCCCCGACCGACCTGGAGCCCCGATGCCCCTTCCCCGCCCGCTGCGCCTCGCCGTCACCGACCGGTCCGCTGCGATCCTCCGCCGCTGCTACCGCGGCCAGATGCCCGCCACCGTCGTGGAGCGGGCGCTGCTGATGCTCGCCGCTGCCGACGGGCACCTCAACGCGGACGGCAGTCTCCGCACCCGAAGGGAGGCAAGCCGGTGAGCGGGCAACCAACCCCGATCTGTCAGTGGTGCAGAAAGCCGACCCGAGGCACCCCAACCTGGTGGGACGAGCAACCGCAGTGCGCTGACCCGATCGCATGCGCGGAACGCATACGAGAGGCCAGCGAATGACCGGCCAGCCCCCGTTGTGGTCGGGCGCCGAACTTGCGGCGACCCGGCCCGTGAAACGGATGCGGCGCATCCCCGCCGACTACGGGCGGCCCGCATCCCGGCGCACCCTGCCCATCGACCACGACCGCCAACGACGCCGCATCCGGACCGTGCCCACCGGGAGATACCTGTGATCCGCGCGCAGAAGCCGACCATCGCCCAACTTCGCAACCTTGCCGACCGGGCCTACCGCGGCCCTCTCCGCCCTGAGGAAGTCGACCGGCTCCGAGCGGGCATTGAACGGCTGGCGGTCCGCCGCACCGGCGTTGGGGCGGCCTGGGGCAACCGAGTTCGCCGCCTCCGAAACCGCCTGGTCGCCATCCACCACCCAGTCCAACACGGCAACATCGCAGCCTGCGCAGAGTGCTCCGGCTGGAACGGCACCCGCTGTACCGGGCGCGCAACCCGCTGGCCCTGCCCGACCCTCACCGCCCTGTACGAGACGTTCCCCACGAAGGAGGCAGCATGAGCAACCCGCCCGAGCAGCAGGGCATCCGCATCGTCCCGAATCACCCCGACGACGATGAAGGCGTGACCGTCCATTTTCCGGAGGTGGACTACGTCGACACGCAGGTGTGGTCGGTGGATCTGGGACTCAGCACCGAAGCGCTCAGGGAGCTACGGGACGCGATCGACCGGCACCTCGGCCAGCCGGCCGCCTGACCCCGCACAGCACCGCGGCCCCCACCCAACCGGGCAGGGGTCGCGAGCGTGTTCCCGTGGCAGGATCACGCGCATGACGATCACCGCGCACATGCAGCCCACCACCCGCGACGTCGGCTGGGGCATAGACCTCGGCTGGGGATACGACGACCTCGGATGGGGCGTCGCCGGCCCGCAGGCGTGAATCGGCGGCCCTTATCTGGCGAAAGTCGGGCGGTTGTCAGGGGTGTGCGCTAGCGTTCTCTGTGTGCCGCTTCAGGTGGTGCGTTCTCCGCGCGAGCGGAGGTGACCCGAGGCAGGCGGACGACTGCGAAGCAGTGTTTGGCCTTTCTCCGCGCGAGCGGAGGTAGCTTTTCTGGGTTCCGTGAGCCTCGTCCCTGCGTGATCGGGGGCGGGGCTCACGTCGTTGGTGGGCTCTGGGTGTCGTACTGGAATTCGGGTGCTTTCTCCCCTTGCGCACTTTGACTCACGTGAGGCATAGTTAGGGCATCGCAAGGGACAAGGGGAACCCGATGAACACCACCGCCGCCGCACGCCAGGCCAACGTCACCGTAGCCACCATCCGCACCTGGGCCCGCAACGGAGTCATCGCCGCCACCAAGACCGCCGGCCGCTGGATCATCGACACCGCCTCCCTCGCCCACCGCATCACCATCGGCACCTGGAGGAAGCCCGTGACCGAGCAGCCCAAGTACCGCATCGAGGAAGCCACCACCATCCAGTACCGGCGCGAGGTCACCGTCTACCGCGTGATCTACACCGGCGATGGCATCGAGTGGCGCACTCGCCACGCCGAGTTCACCGACCGGGCCACCGCCGAACTCCACCGCGAGTTCTACGAGCTCACCCCCACCTGCTACCACATCGAGCGCACCGTCCAGGGCGCGCAGCCCCAGTGGTCCCTCACCGGCGCCCCGGCGAACGACCCCGCCCCTCTCCGCACGTTCACCACGATCAACATGGCGAACACCAACCAGGCCCGCGACCTCGCACGCCGGGCCAACGAGCACGCCGCCGGAACCGCCCAGCGCATCCAGGACAAGGCCGAGCGGGCCGCCATCGCCGCCGCCGAAACCGCCGTCCTCGAAGCCCGCGAAAGCCAGCTCGCCGACCTCCGCAAGGCCAAGGGCGACCTGGCCACCCCGCGTCAGGTCGCCTACATCCTGAACCTGCTGATCGAACACCCGGGCGGCGGCTTCGTCTTCGGCTACCCGACCACCGCGGCGGGCATCGAGGAGCTGTCCAAGGCGCAGGCGTCCCGCTACATCACGTCGCTCAAGGGCGAGTACTGAGACCCGCACACCATCCACCCGCACCGCACCCCTGGAGCACCCATGTCGGTCACCACGTCCTATGGCACCTGGCTCAACCACGCCGGCGAGGACAGCCCCGCCTACACCATCCTCAACGCGGTCGGTGACGACTACGCCGACTTCGACCTGACCGCCATCGAGACCGAGTACCGCGACGCCATCGACGCCGCCCTCCCCAACGGAGTCGGTCTGAGCGGCAAGGAGTTCCTCGGCCCGTACTACGAGGCCGACAGGGAGTTCGACGGCTACCCGGTTGACGAGGACGGCAACATCGACATCCCTGCGGTCATCGCGGGCATCGACATCAGCACCATCGTGGACCGCCACGAGCTGTGGGCCATCGACCAAGTCGCCGACCACCTCGACTACAAGGGTGCCTCGGCGGCGGGCACGGCCCGGAAAACCCTGTCGCGGTGGGGTGTCGCGCGGCACGACATGGTGGAGCACCCCGATAGCGGGCGCCCTCAGGCCCGGTACCGGGCCGCTGACGTGAAGGCCGCCCGCGCCGCAGCGCCGGGGCAGGGGGCGCGGACCGACACGGTGAACGACTGACCCTGGAACTGAAAGCGGCCCGCCCCGGATGGTCCCCCGGGTTGGGCCGCTTGCTGCCGTCTGGCAGTGGCATTGAGGCGATGGGCACCGCCGGCGCTTCGGGCGCCTGTCAGGCTGTGGAGGCCGCCGGCAACCGCATCCCCAGCACCCCCGCCAACTCCGCAGCCTCCCGACCCTCCACCGAGTCGTCCGCCAGATGCATCAGCAGACGGACCGCAGCACGCGCCTCCTCCAACGTCAGCAGCGGCAGGCGCGGATCCGACGGATGCGACGCAGTGGGGAAGTCCATGCCGGGACAACGGAGCAACGGCAAGCCGGTTACGGGCGAACGGAGATTCACCCAACCCGCCCTCCAGACAGTCCCCCACCGGCATGCTGCCCCCATGACAACGCCCAACCCGTACATCACCGCCGCAGCACCCCGCCCCCGCATGTTCACCCGCCCCTGGCAACGCTGGGCGTGGGCCGTCGTCCCCCTCATCAGCATGTTCGTGCTCGCGTTCCTACCGTTCCTCGTTGCCGCGATCCGAGGAGTTGTTGCCTGGCCCATCACCATCGCCTACATGGCGGCCAGCGGCACCGTGGCCGCGTTCGCCGTGATCCAGCCCGACGTCAACGGATGGTTCGCCGCCGGCGTGTGGCTCCTCATGCTGACCGCCGTCGTACACGTGATCCTTCTCGACAAGATCAACGGAAGTAAATGAGGCCCCGGCGCCCCGCGCACGGCCGGGGCGCCCGTCAGAACTGCATCACCGGGTGGCACCTCGTGCACACCGCCCCGTCGTCCCGCCGCCGGGTGACCGCGTCGCACCCACCGCAGTGGGCGACCGACTCCGCCCCGGCCGGCGCGACCCCTGATGCGGCTTCCTCGTCCAGACGCCGCCACGTGTCCGTGTACGGCCTCTGAGCGCCCAACTGGCGGGAGAGCTGCATCCACCCGTCCACGACCGCGTCAGTGCCCACCAGGGGGTGTCTGTGAGGCGCCCGGCACCATGCCGGGTGGGTTGAGCGTGAACGACAGCCGCGCCCGGCCAAACGACGCAATCCGCATATCACTCTGATAGTCGGACTCGGTATACACGGTGCCAGCCTCGGAGTGGAAGAAGACCGACTCCATTCGAGTCGCGCACAGTCCGTTCTTGTCGCTCTCCATCGTGGCCGCCGCCCACGCGACGATCGGATAGTGCTCGTCTGGATGCTTGTCACCCGACCACTCGATCGTGACAGTCCACCCCGGCTGGGCGGCAGCAAGGGCAGTGACGCTACCTGGCGCCAGATTCATCAGATACCTCCATCGTCGTTGGGTTGTTCATCGAGGGAACCGTGCCAGCCAGTGCGGCACCGGTTTCCCGTCGCTCGCGTAGTGCTGAAGGGCGTACTTGAAGCTCAGGAGGTCCACGGCGCGCACCGAGTGCAGATCCTCCGGGGCCTCCTTACCGAGCTGCGAGAGCGTCTTCTGGCGCTGCTCCCGGTAGATCCGTGGCCGCTTCCGCTCGAACTGCAACAGCAGTCGCCGCAGCCTCCCGTCATCCAGCTGCTCCGCCGCCTCGTACAACGCGTCAAGCCGGCCTGCCGGCTGGCCCGCGCGAGCGCCAGCGAGTGCGGAGGAAGATTGTTCCGCTTCCTCTTGCTGCTGGTTCTTCTTGTAAGAACCCGTGTTGTTAAAGACCTCCGGGTCTTCGGGACTACTGAAGTCTGGAGGTACTGAACCCTGGAGGTCCTGAAAACCCGTACCTCCAGGATCTGTGGCGAACATCGGCACATCACACACCGCCGTTTCCGTTCGCCACCGCTGCGCGCCAGGCGCAGGATTCTCAACCCGCACCCGCCGATGAGCCAGATAACCCTTCCGCTCCAACTCCTGCATCGCCCGACGCATCGCATCCCGGCCCTCAACATCCGGGTCGCCAGCCCGCTTCGCCTGCTGCATCAACCCGTCGAACGTGACACTGAACCCATCCGGGAAGCTCAACAGATCCAGCAACAGACCCTTCGCCCGCCACGACAACCGCCGCTGCTGCGCCGTCACATTCCCCACCGGCACCCAACCGTCCGCCGGCATCGTCCGAATCACCTTCACGCGCCCACACCACGCCCCTGCATGAACACACCACTCCTCGCGCTACCGCAGATCAGGGAAAGGCCGGGCAGCAACGCCGCCCGGCCGGTACCGCAGGGGCAGATCAGCCCGCGGCGCGCACCATCGCACGCACCCGCTCCGCCGCCGCCGCCAGACTGTCCGCGAACCCGCCCGCGTCCTCCAGAGCCACCATCGCGGTGAACCCGTCACCGTCCTCCACCAGCAGGTGCGGGCGCCGCAACTCCGGACGGGAACTTCCCGGTTCCGCACTCAACCGGACCCAACCCAGCAGCTGCGGGACACCGTCCACATCCGTCATCGTCACGTCCACCATCGAACCGCTGTGATCCACATCGGCGAGGTGACGCTCATTCGCCGCGACATGGTCCTCGACGCACCACGCGGGGCACTCCAGCCATACGCGGACACCGTTCACCAGCGCCGGGCGGAGGTTCGGGACGGACGGGGCCGGCGACTGGTGGGGGAGCGGCGCCGACAGCACCGGGGCCGTGGCGGGGGAGCCGAGGGGCAGATCGGCTGACACATAAAACTTGACGGTGTCCGATACGCTCATGACGAGACCTTCTTCCTGCTAGGGAATGGAACTCACCGACCAGCTGGTGATGCGGCTGGTCACGGCCCAGGCGCTCGATACGCCTGGGCCTTCCTGCTGTCCGGGGGTGATGAGACCCCGGGGTACTGCGAGCGCCGGGTGATGAGACCGGCAAGATGATCAGACTAGAACGAGACAAGCGGGACTCTCGGTGGCGAGCGCACGTTCCAGCCCGCGCAAACAGGGCGCGACGGATAACACCACATCACCTTGTTCGCAGGTCAGGTCAAGTTTTATGTGTCATTGCCCGTCCCTGACCTTCCGGTTTCCCAAGTACGGGAAGGCGCCTGCGTTGCCTGTTTTGGTAACGGTGTGCACTTTGATCGTTCGAAAGTCGGATAGGAATCCTGGCCGAAACTCGCCGCCTGTTCCCAAGTGCCGCCCCGACGATCAGCCTTCCCGACCCGAGGCCCGTTGACCAGGAAGACCCTCTTCCTGTCGGGCGACTTACTCATTGCGTTTGGGGCGCTGAGCAGGCGGAATGATGCTGGGAAGTAGCCGAAACTCGTTGGGGGTGCAAGCGGCTTGCGTCGCCTGCAAGGCGAGGCGAAGGTCACGCGGCGGAATTGCGGCAGCTGTGCGGTCGCAGTCGCGCGTCTCTGTCGACCACGAACAGCCCGAACCCGTGCAGCAGCTCCAACCTGTCTTCCCTCTGGAGAAGGCGAATCGCGAGGGTCGCGACGGTCTTGCCTGCACCGGTGGCCTTGCCGAGCGTCCGGCATGTGGGGATCTTCGATCCTGCGGGCCATCGACCCGAGTCGATCTCCTGCCGTATGAGTTCGGCCAGTGCTTCGACCCTTCCGCCCCGACCGGGCAACTGCGGCCAAGCTGTGGGGTCGAAGGGAGCGAGCGGGTAGTTGTGCGTCCCGTTGAACCTGGGGGCTTCTCCCCGGATCGCGTCCTCTTCGGCCGCTTCGGCCGACTCGCGACTGGGGAACCACTCGGCCTCCTTCGTGGCGACACGGGGCCACCAGTCGCGGAGCATCTTGTGCCGGGCCCAGCGCGCTTCCGGATTGTTGGAGATCCCGATGTAGAGCAGCCGGCCTTCGGAATCTCGGAGGCGGTAGAGCGCGGTGCGCTCGGGGGCTTTCTCGTCCGTCATGTTGCCCTCTCGGCACGGCGATGCCCGACGTCGATCCGGTGAGGATCGGGGCATGTTTTGACCGTAAGGCATATACGCATTGGTATCAAGCTCTCGCGTGGGTGGACGCAACAAGGCCCCCAACGGCGTCCGTTGGGGGCCCTCGTTCGGACCGGCTAGATGCTCAGGTGGTAGCCCATCTTGTAGAGATGGCCGGGCTTCACCAGGACGGTCACCTCGATCGGACGGCGGTCGTCGCTGTAGACCACGCGGAAGATCTCCAGGACCGGAGTGTCGCCGGGGATCTCCAGCAGCTCGTACTCCTCGGTCGTTGCAGTGCGGGCGGCGACCTCGTCGACCTGCTCGCGCGGCGGGTAGCCCATGTCGGCGAGCAATGTCGGCGAGCCGCCCGGGATCTTGCGGCGGTCAGCGAGACGGGTTCCTCGCGCCAGTTCTGCCGGGTAGTACGAGTGCACGAGCTCTGCCGGTTCGTCGTTGAGAAGCCCGAGGCGGACCCGCAGAACGGCCGGTTCCCCGCTGCCGGAGCCCAGCGCTGCCGCCACCCTGGCTGGAGGGGTGACCTCCGCCACGGAGATGACCTTGTTGCTGCCGCGCTGTCCACGTTCCTGGGCCTGGGTGATCCAGCTGTAGGGCTGGCCCGATCCGACCGCAGCGGCGTAGGAGGCGGGAGTGATGATCTGGGGCAGCCGCTCCCGGACGTACACCCCCACGCCGTTCTTCCCTTCAAGGAGGCGCTCGTCCTTGAGGATGGCCAACGCCCGCTGGATCGTGACGTTGGAGGTTTTGAACTGCTGTCGCAGCTCGGCGTTCGTGCCGAGCTGCTCACCGGGTGGCAGGTCGCCCGCCATGATTCGCGCCCGGAGGCCGGCGGCGATCCGCTCGGCGAGGGGCCTCCTGTCCACGTGCTCAGCCATCAATCGACCTCCATTTCGTATCGCAGAACTCTCGGGGTCTTCATCACCATGACCATGGCTTCGTAGGGCTCGCCTGTGCTGGTCAGGTTTGTGCGCAGCAGTGTGAGCACGGGGGCTCCCATCGTCGTGGTGAAGCGTTCCGCCTCATCAGGGGTAGCCGCTCGCGCCTCAACGGCTTCGATGACGCGGCCGGCGCGGAAGCCGAGTGACGCCAGGAGAGTCGGCGCGCCTCCTCGGATCTTCTTGGTCTCCGCGAGCGGCGTCCCGGCCGCGAGGGACTTCGGGTAGTAGGAGTCGGCGAGCTCGATGACGTTCCCGTCCAGTCGAATCTCACGGCGGCGCACGATCGCGAGTTCGCCCTTGGCCAGCCGAAGGGCGGCCTGCACCTCTTCGGGAGGGGAGGTTTCGCCGACCTCTGTGAGCTGCTGCCCTCCCCGGCCTGCGGACTCCTGTGTCCAGGCGTCTGCCGCCCCTGGCGCTTGAGGGGCGACGTATGGCATCGACGCGCCGTTCCACTTTCCGGTCATGAGGCGATCTCCAGCCACGTTGTCGAGTGCCCTCAGGCTCCTGACCTCCAGCTTAAGGGCTTGATGTGTATTCATCCGGCCTACGCTTCGGACTCACGCGGATTGGCACGCTTGCTACCTTGATAGGTAAGCGCTACGGTTGCTCTCAGACGCGAAGCCTGCGATTGGAGCACTAGATGCTGCGTGTGAAGGAGGTCGCCGACCGCCTGAAGGTTCACCCCGCCACCGTCTATCGGTGGATCAACGAAGGCCGACTGCCGGCTCTTCGGTACGGGCAGCCCATCGAGCCCGGAGCCGCCCAACCGGGCGGCGGGGGGTCGATCCGAGTCCCGGAAGGCGCAGTCGCCGCCGCCGACGCGGCGAATCAGATCGCCGCCTAGAAACGCAAAAACCCCGGCCCGGCGCTGCGAACGCCTTGTGGACCGGGGTGGAGCTACCCGCAACCATCACAAGAAGGAGTAGATCCGCCATGGATCGTACCCTCACCCCGATCGCCCCTTCCTCCCCCCTCTCGCCGGCGGACGCTGCCGCGCACGTCGCCGCCTCTCACGTCCGCACGGTGGTCACCCCCTCCCGCGAGTCGCTGCACCTCCCCGCTGACCCGGCTGTTCGTCGCCGACTCATTGCTCAGCGGCGGGTTTGATCGTGTCGGCCTCTGAGGCGCCGAAGCACCCGATCATCGACGAGGCGGCGGATGTGAACGCGTGCCGTCGCGATTACGAGGCTGGTGCTGATGTTCGGGCGCGGATGGCCCGGCAGGAAGCCCGCCGCAAGTAACCCCCTAGCCGCCGCGCCCCACCAGCGTCTACCCCCCTTCCTGGCGGGGCGCGGCTTCCACCCCCAGTTCAACCCCACCCCGCCACTGAAGGGCACCCCCATGTCTCCGTACCTGATGTCTGCGTCTGTCCTGTCGGTTCTGTCGGATGGTGACGCCGCCAAGTCCACCGAGTTCGCCGCCCGCCGCCGGTCCATGATCACGGTCGCTCAGGCCGAGCAGGTCGCGGCGGTCGTCGACTCGGACCGTCTGAGCCTGAACCTCCTCAACGAGTTCCGGGCCGCTTGGTCGACCAACAACCACGACCAGATGACGGCGGTGATGCTCGCGGCGATCGACCTCGACCAGGCGGCTCCGGGTGCGCCCCGGCTGGTGGACGAGATCCGCGGCATGAACTACCAGGCCGCCGCCTGATGGGCCTGTTCAGCCGCAGGCCCTCCGCGCAGACCGAGGAGGAGCGCAACCGGGCGGCCGCCGAGGCGCGTGCCGCAGAGGCGGATCGTCGGGCCCGCTACGACGCCGTGAACCGGGAAGCGTCCGCGAAGGCGCAGGAGCGGCGGGAGGCGCGTCAGCAGAAACGGGACCGGGTCAGGACCGTTGGCGAGATTCGGAAGGTCGGTCCCGGCCGGTATGTCACCACGGGGTGGGAGATCGACGTTCCCGACGGTAGCGGCCGGGGGCGTGTTGTGGAGAACAACGTGCGACACACCGACAGTCTCGGCGGGTTCACTCCGGCCGAACTGTGCGCGATGGCCCACGGGCCGCGTTGCCGCCGGTGCCGCTGATCACCACTACACCCCCACCGAACGCACTGCACCACCAGCCTCCGCCGGCCGATTGCGGGCCTGGCTTCGAAAGCGGGCGGAGGCACTCGACCCCCACCCATCGCCTACCGGAAGGACCGCCATGTACGAGTGCGCGCTTTGCGGGGCCCCCTGCGGTTACCGGTTCAGGACCGGCGACCACCTGTTCTGCAGTGCCGCCTGTCAGGCAGCAGCTCCAGACGATGACGCACTGGTCTGGGACCCCCTGATCAAGGCCCCGACGCCGGACAGCACGAAGTGCCCGTTCTGACCCATCACCTCAAGGAGACTGCTATGCCCGCCACGAAGACCATCACCGTCGCCTCGCTCATCGCCCGCCACGCCGACGACATTGCTTTCGTTGCCGAGGAGCAGCCCGCCACGGAGCTCGCCGGCTTCATCTATCAGCTGACCTACGCCGCCGAGAACCTCGACCGCGCCGGCCTCTACAGCGACGACCTGACCTCCGCTGCCACCTACCTCGCGGGTGGCGACGAGGCCACGGACGATACCGAGCGCACCGTCCTCCTCGGGAAGGCCGCCGAGCACCTCCTCAACGGCAGCAACTTCATCGACGAGTACCGCGACATGTGCTGACCCGGCCCGTCACCCCACCCCCCGGAAGGACCGCCATGACCACGCAGACCGAGACCCCCGCCGCCCCTTCGACCACCGCCTGGCACTGGGTGATGACCGTCCAGACCGCAAACGGGCTCTTCAACACCCGTTCCGCTGTCCTCGCCGTCCCGGCCGGTTCAACCCGCGACAAGGCCTTCGAGTACGTCCTCAACCAGTTCAAGCAGGAATACGGCACCCCCATCACCGTCCTGTTCTTCGATCTCCAGCCCAACCAGCTCTGACCCGACCACCTGTCACTCGATCAGCGAGAGGACCCGCTATGACCGCGCAGACCATCACGACCACGACTGAGGACCGAAAGCCGGAGGAGGTGTTCTTCGAGATCACCCTTCTCGACGGTTCGGTGTACCAGAAGGGTGCCGAGGCCCCGATCGGGACGATCACCGACTCCGGCAAGAACGTGCCGGTGTACGTCGAGGACTACGACGCGGACGGCGACTGGGTGGACGTCCAACTGTCGGGCGGGTGGGCGATCGGGTTCCCCGCGCCGCAGGTCGCCCGCTTCATCACTCGCAGTCTCTGATCCGGCCCGCCCCGTCGTCACCGGCCCCTGCGGTGGTGTCGGCGGTGGGCCCCAGACCACACCAAACCCGAACCCGAGGAGACACCCGTGAGTGACACCGACGAGAGCGACTACCCGGAGAGCGACTACCCGCCGATCTTCGCGAGCGACGACAACGGGATGCGCGGCGCGACGGAGGACGACATGGAAAACGACGACTGGGGCTTCTGACCCAGGCCGGCGGCTGAAGGCCGCAGAGACCGACCTGCGTGACATCGAGGTCAAGGTCGAGCGCCTCGACTGAGCGGCGCCCTGGGCCTGGGGCGCGTCGAGAAGTGCGACGACCCCAAGTGCACCGACTGCAACTGACCGCCCACTGATCAATCTGCCCCGGATCACGGCGTGAGGCTGCCGGATCGACTCCGGCCCGGGGCACCACTCGCCGATCACCCCCACCACCGAGCCCAGAAAGGGCCGAACCGTGAAGAAGAACCTGCTCTGGATCGCCGCCGCCGTCGTGTTGCTGATCCTGTTCCCCGATCTCGCCCAGACCCTCGGCGCTCTCGTGTCGGCGGTTGTCCTGTGGCTGTCGACGCAGCCGCTCCTCATCGGTGTCGGCATCGGCATGGTCGCCCTCCCGCACCTGAGCCGCACCACCAAGACCGTCACCCCCGCCGACCACTAACCAGCAGGAAGGAAGCGACCCATGAGCAGCTGGAGCGAAGAGCGCCGGCACAACCTGGCTGCCGAAGCCGAGCAGCGCCGCCTCGACGAGGATGCCCGCGACGACCGGCGCCGCCGGGCACAGGAAGCCGCGGACAAGCGGACCCGGGAGGCGCGCCGCCTGGACGCCGAGGAGAAGCGGACCGCCCGCGCGCAGCGCCGCCGGGAGCGTATGCAGCGCCGGCAGGCCCGTGCCGTGAAACGCGAGAAGACCCTCACCCCCGGCAACGTGTACCGGCGGGGCACTCTCCTCCTCGTCGCCCTGTCCGCTGCGGCGTCGCTGCCCGCGCAGATCCTGCACTTCGTGCAGATCAGCTGGATGCTGTTTCCGATCGGCCCGGCTGTTGAGGGGGCCGCCTGGGTGATGGCTGCCGGTGTTGCTTACGCCGACGAGCGGAAGCTTCCTGGCTGGGTGCGGTGGACGTTGCGGGTCCTGTCAATGTCGGCCGCGGGGTTTGCCGCGAACATCAACTACCAGTACGGAATGTCTCTCACGAGCGAGGGACTGACGGCCAGCCAGGCTCAGGCCGCCGGCATAGGGCTTGCCGCGGTGACGCTCGGCGGGCCGTTGTTCTTCGAGGTTCGCCAGTGGGTGCTGACCTTGTCCGCGTCGACGGCCTCTCCGAAGCAGCAGGCGGAGGACAAGGCGCGCGCCAGGCACCTGAAGGACCGGGCGAAGACGTTCAAGGACGTCACCGCGCGGCAGCAGGTGCTGTTGCTCGCCGCACCCTTCGGTGAGCTGTCGAAGGAGGAGGCGTTCGACCGGGCGTGGCTGGACGTGAATGGTGCACCGCGCGGCATCACCGCCGAAGTGATCGCCGATCGGCTCGACGCTGAGGCGGACGTTGCTGCGGTCCTCGCGTCGGGGGAGCACGCCGAGGAGAAGCTCGCCGTCGAACTGCTCCTCGCGGACATCTTCGGTCCGGACCGTGGTGATGGGGGGCCTTCCGGAACGTCCGGCGGTAAGCCCAAGGGCGGCCCCCGTGGAGGGGCCCCCAAGGGGCGTACAGCCCTTGGGGGTAAAGGGAAGCGCCCGGTTCGCGGAACGTCCGCCACGGAGGCTGAGAGGCCCCTCGATGACGCCGATGTGGAAAAGGTGAGGAAGCTTGCCGCCGCACTCGGGGGAACGGAGCGCCTCTCCGCCCGCAACGTTCGTGAAGCCGTCGGCTGCCGCACCGACTACGCGGTCCGACTCCGCGACACCGTCCGCGCCGAAACGCAGGGAGAGGAAACCCCGTGAGCATCGAGACCACCGCCAGCAGCGCCCCCGACCCGGAGTGGGAGCGCCTCGTGAACGGGTACTCCAACACCCCGGCCAAGACCACTGCGGTCACAATCCCGGCCCAGCTGACGACCACCCCGCCCACCCCTAACGCGGCCCCGGACCTTCTGGGTGACACCCCGCTCATCCCCGCCTGGACCCGCACCCCCGAAGGGTGGAAGGCCAGGGTCACGGTCGGCCGCATCAACCGCGTCCGCGCCTTCCGCCGGTGGGTGCGCCGGCAGTCCGCCGAGCACGGCCACGCCGCCCAGATGTTCCGCGGCGCCCGCATCGTCGCCCTGTGGGTGCACGGCACCGAGGGCGCCCAGGTCACCGCCGCCCGCCACGAAGTGCAGCAAGCCCAGCGCGACTACAGGGCGGCGAAGTGGGCGCACGACCGGCGGCTCATCCCCGGCAACGAGAAGGACAAGCGGCGGGCGGAGATGGAGAAGTCGTTCGCCGCATCGACGGTCGCCATGTCCAAGCACAAGGCCACACGGAAGGGCGCCAGGATGCGGCGGGCGCTGCGCGGTACCGCCGCCATCGCCCCGCTCGCCACGGCGGAAGGAGCCGGGCTGCACTTCCTCGGCGGGCCGGGCGGCCTCATCGCCACCGGGTCTGCGCTCACCGTGCTCGCCCTTCTCGGCCGTCGCACCAGTGGCGGGGACCTGTACGTCGACCGCGACGCCAACTTCGGAGACACCCGCAAGCTGACCGACACCATGCTGAACGGGGTGTACCAGGACGCCAGGGTCATCGGTACCGACGACATCCTGAAGCTCCTCACCCCGTGCACGCTGACCGCGGACGGCCAGGCGTGGGAGGTCATGTTCGACCTTCCGTCGGGCATGCCGACGAAGAAGGCACTGACCGCGAAGGAAGCGGTTGCCGGCGCGCTCGGTGTGGCCGTGCAGCAGCTCCACCAGGGCCGCGGCGACAGGGAAGGGCGCATCCGGCTTCGCGTGTCCCTGAGCCTGCCGTTCACCGGCAAGCCCGCACCCGGTCCGCTCCTGAGCGTCGACCGCGTCGACCTGTGGCAGCCCATCCCCATGGGCATCAACCTGCGCGGCCAGGAGGTTTCGACGTCCTGGGTCGAGCGGTCCGGGCTCTTCGGTGGCGAGCCCGGCGCGGGCAAGTCCGCCGCGGCCAATGACCTGCTCCTTGCCGCAGCGCTCGACCCGACCGTGGGCCTGTACCTGTGCGACGGGAAGGCGGGCGCGGACATCACCCCGTTCGAGCAGATCGCCGCCATGTACGACACCGATGGCGAACCGGAACGGCTGCTCGAAATCCTCACCCACATCTGGACGGCGGAGATCCCGCGGCGCCGCGCCCTCGCGAAAGAGCACGGGGCGCGGAAGCTGACGGCCGCCATGGCAGCCGTTGACCCGCGGGTCAACCTGGCGGTCCTCCTCGTCGACGAGTGGTCGTCCTACGGGGCAGCCGCCGACCGCAAGGTCCGTGAGGAGCTGGAGCGGCTGCTGCGGCTGATCGTGCAGCAGGGTCGGGCGCTCGGCATCATCAGCCTCGCCGCCACGCAGAAGCCGGACTCCGACTCGGTTCCGACCGGGATCCGCGACATCCTGTCGATCCGGTGGGCGATGCGCTGCCTCACCCCGCAGGCGTCGGACACGATCCTCGGCCAGGGCTACGCGGCGGCCGGCCACAACGCGCAGGACATCCTCAAGTCGCAGCGCGGCGTCGGTATCTACATGGACGGTGAAGGCGCCGAGCCTGAGCTGACCCGCGGCCACTACTACGACGACGACGAGGTGGCGCTCCTACTGGAGCGGGCGCACGCGCTGCGGGCGAAAGCGGGCACCCTGCCCGCCGGAGCGGTGTCGCTGGCCGACCAACTGCGCGCCGTCGGCGACGACCAGGCGAACGTCCTGGCCATCATGCTCGATACGTTCGCCGCCCACCCGGACAACGAGGGCCGCCCCGCCGAGTGGCTGCCCGGAACAATCCTTCTCGATGCCCTGGCGGCAGCCGGCCAGGGCGTGTCGGCGGACAGTCTTGGACGGCTGGTGGTTCGCACGGACGAAGAGAAGGCGAAGCGAGTTTGGCAGGGCAACCGAGTGGTCTGCTATCCCCGCTTCCGCGTATTGGTCACGGTGCGTGATCGGTACAACCTGGACATCTGAGCCAGGCGGAACCCAGGCGAAGCGGGAAGACTCCCAGGTCAGAGCCCAGGCGGTGCGGCGTTGAAGTCAGGCGCCACGCCCTTGAGTCGGACACCGCCGCCTGGCTTGGCCGAGGTTTCGCCTGGCCTGGGCCAGTTCCTGACCTGCAACGACTGTCATCCGCCTGGGGTCCGCCCGGCCTCCCGCCTTAGGTCAAAACCGCACAAAAGCTACCCGAGCGCAGGTTGTGACAGTAAGTGATATCCCAGCTTAGGAGGCCTGCCATGCCGATCACGTTCCGCAAGAGCTTCCGGATCTTCCCCGGGGTCCGGCTCAACATCAACCGCCGCTCCTGGTCAATCACGTTGGGCGCCGGTTCAGGACCCCATCACACGATCAGCTCCACCGGCCGACGTACCACCTCGATGGACCTGCCCGGCCCTTTCGGGTGGCGCCGCACCCGACGTTCCCGGCGGGAGCCCTGATGGCCGACACGAACCGCGGCGTCGGCAACACCCGCCCGAACTCGCCCGACTCCCGCATCGGGTCGACCCCCGGCCAGTGGAACCCGGAGTCCGGCCACAGTGTCCCCGCCCCCGCGCCCATCACTCGCCGCTTCAAAGTCCGCGCCAGTTAAGGAGACCCCGTCATGCAGCTGCCCGAGCAGCAGCCCACCCGCCCCGGGCAGTCCGACTCTGTCCGCCAGTCCGCCGACCAACTCATGGCAGCTGTCGACGAGGCGATCGTCGGCCAGGCGTTCTGCCACCGCGACACCACCCCGCTCCCCGCGGTCGGCCCGACCCCGCCCGTCCCGCAGCCCGGCCGGCCGCCCATGTCCCAGCGCGCCACCGACATGTCCGCCCTGATGCTCGCCGGGGGAGCGGCCACGGTCATGGTCGGCGGGAGCGCCTCTCTGGTGATGCTGGCGTCCGGGTACGCCGACCCCGCCGTGTGCGCGATCATCTTCGGCGCCCCGGCGGTCCTGGTGCTCGCCGTCAGCCGGCTCGTCCGCCGAGCCGGGGAGGCCGCGCCGCAGACCACGCACATCCACTACGAGGGCACCGTCTACCAGGACGCCCGCACCGTCACCAGCACCACCCGCGGCGTCATCGCCAACAACAGCAACGACAACAGGGGATGATGACCCGATGACGAAGAAAACGAAGCTCACCGCCGACGAGCACGCAGACCTCGGCCGCCAGCTTGCCGTGATGCGAGACGAACTGAGCCGCATCCAGGTCCAGCTGTCCGGGGCCTACGCGCAAACCGGCCCCGCGGCTCTCCCAATGCGGAAGGTCATAGCCGCCCGGACCGCGCTCGACGCCGCGAGGTCGGCACTGGAGAACGCACTGTTCCAGGAGTACCCGGGGTCCGCGACGACGGTGTACTACCCGCATCCAGAGGACCGGGTCGCATTTGCCTGACTGCTACCGCACGCCTGAGCCCCGGCCATCCTCGGCCGGGGCTTTCGTGTTGGGTACGGCTCGTGCGATCCACCGCGGCCCGCCGAGTTGTGCCGGCGCCTGTACGACCCGGGCGCCGATGCTCGCGCACAACTCGGCGAGTGCTGTCTCGCACTCGTGTCGTGTCTCGCCGAGGACGGCGTAGCGAACCCCCACGTCACCAGTGTGACGTGGGGGCCGGGGTGGTGCGGGGAGAACACGGGAACTATGGGCAGCCGGGGTGACCCCGAAGGCGAATGGTTTGCGACGCCGCCTGGTTCATCTCGGCTTCCATGGCCTGCTCGTCGATGACCACCAGCTGTCCGGGCGGGCAGGCGAGGCTGGTCTTCACGGTCAGGATGCCCGCCATCTTGGCGCGGTCAACGACCTCTCGGATCTCGTCCACCAGGTGCGGTTCGCAGATGATGGTGCGCCGTGCGTCGCCGATGATCTGGGCGAAGAACCGGACCTCCTCGTCGGGCGTCACGGCCGCCACTCCTGCTGGTAGTCGGGGTGGTCGGCATAGGGCAGGGCCAGCAGACGTAGCACGTCGGCGCGTACTACCCACTCAAGCCCCAGGGTCGTGGAGGTATTGCTGGCTTTGGCGGCCTTGTACCGGCTCTCGAAAGTTTCGATCATCTGCCGCTTCGCCTCGACCTCCCGCAGGATGCGGGCCGGGTCGTGGCGGGCGATGTGGGCGGCAAGCCCTGCCGGGTCGGCCGTCAGCCCCCGCCAGTGTTTGTCCTGCTCGTAGGGGGTGTGGAACTCCGGTGGCCACATGCAGACCATCTCGTCACTGGTCCACTCCGGGTCATCGTCGCCTGGGCCCTGATGCCAGTCGAGGGGGACGGTGACGCCGCGCGCCACTGCCTCGTCCTCGTCAAGCCGGTCGCGGAGGAACTGCACCAGGTCGTCGGTCATTCGGAACTCCCAGGCTGGTCGGTGTCGTGCGGGTACTCGCGGTGCTCCATGTACGGGGCGGCGAGGAGCCGGAGTTGGTACTCGGCGGTCCGGCCGGCCGCGCCCTCGGCCCCCAGATTCGGTACCACGGTGTCCTCCAGCAGCGCGAGATGTACCTCGGCGGTGGCGGTTGTGAACCGGGCGTGCGCGGCAGCATCCTCGGCGTCGACACCGAAACGGGCAGGGTCCTTGGTGACGACGCTGCTGGCGTAGCGGGCTTTCTCCAGCTCCTCGGTGAAGCGGGCGCGGAGGAACGCGGCCAGGTCGGCGGTCATGAAGGGCTCCCGGTGTTCTGTCGCTGCCGGAGTTCGTCGAGCAGCGACGGGTTGACGATGTTGATGATGGTCGCAACGTCGAGGGCGCCAGCCGCCGCCCACAGCACGTCGCGCGCACTTCGGTACTTGGCGGCCAGTCGAGCCCGCTTGTCTTCCGGCAGTTGGGCCGCTCGATCCGGCCGCGAGTTGTGCGCGTTGTCAGCGATCTTCACCAAGGTCGCGTCGCGGTTCAGGGCGATCCGGCGCACCTTCATCTCATACGGCACACCCTTCTGATTGGTGACCGCTTCCACGACGCATACCACCCGGTCCGGGACGCCAGCCCCGCGCAGCCGCTCGGCGGTCCAGTCGGTGTCCTCGATGACGTCGTGCAGCAGACCGGCCATCACCAGCTCGTCACCGAACGGGGCGAGCCCAGCAGCGACGGCACGGACGTGCTCGATGTACGGGACGCCGATCTTGTCGACCTGGCCGGCGTGCGCGGCGGCAGCCAGGGCGTCGACCTCGGCGACGTTCATGAGGAACTCCCGGGACTGGTGGACTTCAGAGCTTCCTTGCGGGCGCGGGCCAGTTCGGCGCGGCTCTGGTAGCGGGGGTCGACGGGGATGTTGTTCGCGTCGCGGATACGGCGGAAGACCTCGGCTGATTCCCCTGTGAGCTCACCCAGCTGTGCCGGCGTGGCGCCCTTGCGTAGGCCGTCGAGGCCGAGGGCCCGCACGACGGGTTTGAGTTCCTTCTCTGTCTCTTTGGCCTTCTTGTAGCGGGCGAAGGTCCGGGCTTCATCTTCGGTGGGGGTCCAGTCGCTGGTCATGGTCGCCATTGTGGCACGCGCACGAGTACTACCGATAGTCCACTCTGTGGGACTGTGTGCCGCTGATCAACATTCCTACGCGTAGGACTCTTGACAGTCCTACGCGTAGGAATGCATGATGGAGTCATCACCAAGGGGAACCAGCAGGGGAGACGGCAATGAAGCAGGGTCTGCGAGTCACCGGACACATCACGAATCGCGACCTTGGCCGCATCGACTTCGCCGGCACCGTCACCGACACTTACCGCTCCGGCCGAGACACCCTCATCACCGTCGCCTGCGACGACGGCATCGAGCGCACCGCCCGCCAGGAGAACGTGACTGCCATCGAGGCGCCGGCTGAGCCGAACCTCCAGACGCACACGGGCAAGGTCCACGCCCCCGGCGCCTACTACAAGCAGATCAAGAGCAGGGCCCCGAAGTGCTGCGCCAGCGCCTCGGCCGTCGCGCGCTTCCACTACATCGTCCCCACGGACGAGCCCGTCGACTGTCACCGGTGCCTGGCCGCACTGGCCAACTGATCCGCCCGCCCGGCCTCACGGGGCCGGGCCCCACCGCCACCCGCACAGCATCACCGCACCGAGGGGGATCCGCATGAACGCCATGGACCTGTACGTCGTCGCCTACGTGGTCGGCGGCCCCGTCGCTGACGAGACCGGCCAGGATCACCTCGCCGTAGTGGACGCCGCCGAAGCCGTTGTGAAGGCCGCCACCGCCACGCTCGCCGCCAAGGTCCTCCACGCGCTCGGCTTCCGCAGCACCCAACTTGCTGACGGTGACACGGCCACCCGCCTGAGCTTCTGGTCCCAGCACGAGCTCAACGCCGTGTACGAGCGGGTCGGCGGGGTCGTTACCTCCCGGACCGTGCACCGCGCCTACGACGGCGAGACCACCGTCGACACGGAGATCACCCTCACCGTCGTTCTGCCCGGCATCGCCACCGTGCAGCTCACCACCGACTGGTACGAGCCCTACGGCGGCCACGACCTGCCGCTGATGCGCGCCATCACCGCACTCGCCGCCTGACCCGCCAAGCCACCCGCACAGCACCACCCGAGGGGGATCCGCATGAACGCCGCCCGTCACATCGCCCGCACCCACAAGGCCGCCCGTGCCACCAACCGGGCCCTCGCCTACCGCACCCTCTCCGGACTGGTTGCCGCCGCCGTCGAGCAGGGCCGGCTCATCCGGACCGGGGACCTGCTGGAGCGACTCGGCGCCGGTGACCTGCGGGACGGATACCAGTCCTGGTACGGCAAGCACGTCAAGGCCGCGTACATCGCCGCGAACGGGCAGCCGCCGGTCAAGGTCTGGGCCCGCCACCGCAGGACCGGCCGCTGGAACCACGTTGCCGCCTACAGCCCGTTCGACCTCTCGCTGTACATCGGGCTCGCCACCTACAAGCGGACTGCGTTCCTTGCCCAGCCCGCCTTCTACCAGGCCGCGTTCACGGAGGCTGCGTAGACCAACTCCACGACGCAGCAGACGACCAACCACCCCGAGTCCGGAAGGACCCCGATGACCCGCCAGACCGCAGCCCCGTTCGATCACATCAGCCTCAACCCGTCGTACCAGTCCGCCGCCTGGCTGGCCCGGCGCGTTGTCGAGGGTGAGATCGAGGCCAACCCGCCCTACCAGCGCGGCAGCGTATGGACCGAGGAGCAGCGCATTGCCCTCGTCCAGACATGGCTGCGTGGACTTCCCGCCGGCGTCGTCATCCTTGCCGACCGCTGCAACGCGAAGTGGGCGGCTGCCAACCCCGGCAAGGACCCCTACGAGACCGGTCAGGGCATCTGGGCTGTCGTTGACGGCAAGCAGCGCCTCACCACCGCTGTGCTGTGGTTCGGCAGCGAGTTCGCCATCCCCGCCTCCTGGTTGCCAGCCGATCACGTGGAAACCATCGAGCCCACCGATGACGGCCCCTATGTCCGGCAGAACGGGCTCACCCTGAAGGGGCAGCGCTTCATGGAGCGCTACTGCTCCCTCCTTGTCGCCGAGGCGAAGGACTGTGCGACCGAGGCGGACGAGGCCGCGTTCTACCTCCTCGTCAACGGTGGCGGCACCCCGCAGACCGACGCCGACATGGGCAACGCCCGCCGCGTCGCCGGGCAGTGACCTCACCCTCCGCACCCACCAGCCAGGAGTCCTCCATGCCGCGTACCGCCACCGCCTCCGCCCCGACCGCCACCCAGGTTGCCGACCTGCTGCTCGCCCCGGGCGCCGACTACAACCAGCTGACCCGGCAGTTCATCGCCGACTTGGGTTGGCCAGCCGCCCGTCTGCTGCTCGCGGAGGCCCACGGCATCGCCTCCGAGCGGCTGTTCGCCGACGCCGCCTGAACCCCGCCCGGTGGTCCCGGCACCCGCCCGGGACCACCACCCCACCCCTGTGAGGAGCACCATGACCACCACCCCGATGACCCCGGACGCCGCTCTGACCCGTCTCCGCCAGTACGGGGAGCACACGTCGACCTGGTCGACCGCCACGTACAACGACGGCACGGAGAAGGCGCTGCACGAGATCGCGCTGACGCTGGCCGCCGAGGTTGACCGGCTCCGCGCCCGGGTTGCCGAGCTGGAGGCGCAGCGGGCGGCCGTGCTGGCCCTGCACCGGAAGCACGACGGCACGGACCACTGCTTCGCCGACGACGAGGCGTGGCCGTGCAACACCCGCACCACGCTGGCCGACCCGCAGGGTTTGCCGGAGCCCAAGCTGACCCCCGTGAGCGAGCACCCCATGAACCGGGCCTACCGGCTCGGAGCCACCCGCATCCCCGACGACATCGTGATCGACCTGCGCGAGGCCACCAACACCGGTCGCCCCACCGGCTGGCCGGAGCTCACCGACCGCGACGGCGACATCTGGGCTGTGACCTACGAACCCTATGACGGCGACACCGTGCTGATGCCCTGCACCGGAGACATGCACCCGATGCTGCGCCGCGACGTCGAAAAGCACTTCGGACCACTGAACGAGAGGGCCACCCCGTGACCGTGATTCGCCCCGTGCCGAACCCCTACGGCTGCCGGTGGTGCGGTACCGACCGCGGTGACCACGGCCGTCGCTGGGTGGTCGGGCACGACGTGCACCAGTGGGTGCAGCCCATCACCGTGCAGATCCTCGCCCGCATGCAGACCCGCCGCGCCAACCGATCCCCGAAGGAGAACTGACGTGGACAACGCCCGTCTCGCCGCCGTCCTCACCACCACCGCTGACCTTCTGGAGCAGGACGACACCCGATGCATCGAGTTGTACGGCGCACCCGTTGGCCAGCCCGTCTCGATGGTTGACCACCTGATCTGGCGCGCATGCATCGGGCCGTTCGAGGAGTGGCGTGAGGAGTGGGACCGCATCTACCGGGAGCAGGGTGCGAGTGCGGCTGCCGCTTGGAGTGCGGACCAGGAGGCCGTCAGACGCCAGGCGTTCAAGTTGATCTTTCCGCGCGGTATTCATAGCCCCGCCGCCACAGCCGCTTCGGTTCGCGCTCTCGCCGCCGAGCTGTCGGCTGAACCCGAGCACGCGCGCACCACCCCGCAGGAGGCGTGACCGTGCCCACTCGCATCCAGCGGAAGAGAACCAGCGGCTGGCGGGCCCCCAACGGCACCACCTACGTCGGCCGTGGCACCCCGTTCGGGAACCCGTGGGCCGTCGTCCGCACCCCGACCGGCACCGGGTGGGCCGTCAACTGGGCCGGACACGCCAACCAGCACAAGCCCCTCGGCCTCAACGACCACGTCCCCGCGAACGACCAACGAGACGCCCACGCCCTGGCCGTCGAGCTGTACGAGGTGTGGGTGCACCACCACCCCACCCTCCTCGACCGAATCACCCGTGACCTCGCTGGCCGGGACCTCATGTGCTGGTGCGCGGAGTCCCTGCCCTGCCACGCCGACACCCTGCTCACTCTCGCCAACCCGAAGGAGACCTGACCATGACCGACACTGCCCGCCCCGCTGACGTGACCGACGGCCCGATCCACCAGTGGTTCAGCCTGTCGTACACCAACTACGTCGTCCTGCCCCGGACGCTGCTTCAGTCCATGCCCACCGAGTGGCAGGAGCGCATGGTCGCCTGCCTCAACGAACTCCATGACGCGTTCTCTCACATCCCGCAGGCCGAGGTGTACGAGGTGACGGCCGCGACCGAGCACATCGTCCGCGAGATGACCGAAGCGGAACTCCAGCGGGCCGGCATCGAGTTCGGAGCGTGGCGGACCGACAAGGACGCGCCCGTGTACTTCCGCGACGGCGACGAGCTCGATCCGCACGCGCGGGTGCTGCTCCCCACCACCGACCCGGTCCCGCACTACAACCGTGGCCGCACCTACATCGCGCCGAAGGAGGCTCGGCCGTGACCGCGTTCGCCCCGACGCTGGCCGACATGGAGGGCGAGTACCGGGGCGTCCTCGTCTCCTCCCTCGGAGACGGGGGTGCGATCGCCCTCACCGACGACAAGCGGACCGCCCTGGAAGCGCTCGACACGTACTACCGGGTCGAGTGCGGGTTCGTGAACCTCCTCGACGACACCAGCCGGCCGCTGACCGACGCGTACCCCTACCTCGACAGCGGGCACGCAGTGTTCACCCGGACCCCGGACGGCGGGTGGACGCACACCCCGGTCGCCGCCGACACCGAGGGCGCGGTCGGTGTCACCTGGCTCACCACCATCGACCCCCGGCCCATCCCCGCCCCGTACAGCACGGCACCCGAAGTCGCCCTGTGGTGACCACCGTCCACCCCGCCTGACAGGAGAACCAGCATGTCCTACCCCCAGCTCCTCACCCCCGAGGAGAAGCTCGCCGCCGCGAAGCAGGGCCTCCACATCCCGCACATCGTCGTCATCTGCGGATCCACCCGGTTCATGGACGACATGCAGGAAGCGAACCTGCGGGAGACCGCCGCCGGCCACGTCGTCCTCGCGCCGGGCGCCAATATGAAGGCACCCCACGCACTGTGGGCCACCGAGGAGCAGGCTGAGCCGCTCAAGGCCCGCCTCGACGCCCTCCACCGGGCGAAGATCCGCCTGGCGGACGAAGTCCTCGTCGTCGGCGACTACATCGGCGACTCCACCCGCGCGGAGATCCAGTACGCCACGTCCCTCGGGCTGCCGATCCGCTACACCCACCCCGAAGTCAGCCCGCTGCTGTCGGAGGTATGACCATGCTGTTCCTGCCTGAACCGGACAACCGCGAGTGGCTTTACGCCTGGTGCTTCTCCCACGGCGTCATGCACCGCTTCTTCGCGCACGACACCCCGTGGTGCACCGCCACCTGGATCGCGTTCACCGCCACCAACGAAGCCGAGGCTCTCGCCTCCAAGCGCGCCGCCTACGGCGACGCCCAGTTCCTCCACGAACTCCCGGTCAAGGAGCAGATCGAGGTCATCGAGACAGCTAAGGCCCGAACCGGGGAGCCGATCCAGTGACCGCCCCGGCCGCCGCGCAGGTGGGCCCGTCGCCTTCGGGTGGCGGGCCCGTCCCGGCACCACTCCCACCATGGGAGGAAACCATCCGGCAGGCCGCCGCATGGGACCGCTGGTGGGACAACCGCGACGACGACGACTGATGCCAGACCGAAACCAACTATGCACTGGAGATACCGTGAGCGAGATCCGGCACTTCGTTCGCTACCAAGTCATTCCGCTGACCGTGGGCCTCGCCGCGATGGCAACCATCGTCCTCCCCGACGGGGACAACCTCAGCTGGATCCGCTTCAGCGCAGGGGGCGCCACATTCCTCGCGCTCAGCTTCGCAGTCGCATGGGCCCTCGCCCGCACCGACCGGCGACACAGCCACTGAGACGCGCCCCCTCCGCCCCAGGCCCGCCCTGAACCACAGGGTGGGCCTGACGCGTGCGGGGGAGTAGCGAACGGGAAGACTACCGGCAGGCCCCGCTGGAAGGAGTCCGCAGTGACCAGAGGCGTTCGCTCGCGCGCCCAATATCGATGGATGTTCGCCACCCGACAAGCTTTCGCCCACAAGTGGGCGCGAGCCCGGAAGCGCAGCTACGGCAAGACCGTCGGCTACCGCACGCTCCCCGCCCGCCGAGGCATCCGGCGCCGTTAAGCGGCCAACACCTCGCGCGAGCCCCCGCCCACCAACTCGTCGTCCGCGGTGTCATCCAGAGCTGGCCCAACCTCGTCGCCCTGCGGCTCGGCATCGTCCGGACTGTTCGTGCCACCCGCGTTGAACGGGTCTCCGGCCGGGACCGCCGCCTGGTCCTCCCGGATTCGCTGCACCTCGGCCAGCACCTCCGCGTCGTCCCACGACGGCTCCCGCATCTTTACCTTCATGAACGTGCTGATGGCCCCCGCCGACTCCAGCAACGACAGGGCCCGCGCCGTGGCCTCCTGGTCCGGCTGCACCGCCTGCGGCCAGCTCGCAGTGAGTTCTGCAGCCGGGTCGACACCCTTCGCCCCGCAGTGCACGACGTCGACCCACATCATCGTCGTCAGCAGCTCCAGCAGAGCAGGCCGCTGGTACAGGATCTTCAGGCCGCGAGTCGTCAGCGACTCCTCCTTGCGGGCCGCGACCTCCGTGGCCGTCACCGCGACGGTTCCCGCTTCCCCGAAACCCTGAGCCGAGTAGCCGGCCGAGGAGAGGATCTGCAACCGGAGCGCCTTCGTCGTCCGTTCGTGCGCCTCCACCCGGATATCGAACTGGACCGGGGTGATGGACGAACCCTTGTCGTCTTCCAGCATGTTCAGCTTGACCAGCAACTCCCTGTCCAAGTCGAACGAGCCGCCCGATCCGGGACCCGCGGTCTCGATCATCGACTGGGGGAGCAGCAGTCGACTCTTCCCCAGCCGGAGGTCTCGCATCCACGACGTCCAGGACTCGTCCAGGGCGTCCATCATCGGCTCGATGCCCGCATAGTCGGAGCGGCCGAGCGGCGCCGCGTCCGGGATGCCGTCCCACAGGCGGTTCGGCAGCACGTTCGGCATGTGCGACACCAACAGGCGGTCGACCTTGGTGGCCTGCCGATCCTGCCCGTCGACGCGCTTTGCGAGAGCCTCCGTCTCCGGGTGATCGATCAATTCTATGCGCATCCCGAGGTCCGTGACCGTGCCCCGGTACACCCCGTACTCGATCACCCCAGGCTCGTGCCGCTCCAGCAACCGCCACACGTGCTTGTTGTCCACCAGCGGCTCCAGCTCCCGCCACACCGTTGCTGCGGCCAGGAGACCCCACCGCCACTCCGGGACCACCGCATCCGGCGGCAAAACGTCCAGCCACGGCCGCGGGCGCAGCGCCCGGTCCCACACCACCCGCACGTACACGTTCGACAAGCCAGCGGCCAGCTCCGCAGCCTCCCGGAGCTTCGCGTGCCCGCGGTCGTCGAGGTAGCGGCCGATCTGCGCCTGCGTCGTCTTGGCCATCGAGGCGTCCGTTGAGTCGCCGTCGACGGTCACCTGCGGCACATCCGACCACAGCAGGTTCGCGGACATCTCGGCGATGTCCCCGGCGATCGGCACATGCAACTTCGCCGCCTGCTGGCCCGGCGACGGGTCCTGCCCCCAGAACATGCGCAACTCCTCGGCACCCACCGCCCGCCGGTCCACGTCGAAATACTCGCGGGCCAACCCGTTCCGGGTGTACGCCGCGGCCCCGCCATACACGGCCGCCAGGTGCCCGGTGTCGCCGGCGTACCAGGCCCGCCACATGTCAATGTCGGCGTGCGGGATATCGAAACGCGGAGGCGGCCAAGGGGTCTTCCCAGACGGAGGCAGCGGCATGACAGTGTCCTCTCTACGCGACTTGAGCGAGCTTGTTTTGCCACAGAGCGCGAGTGGTGAAAATTCCGTACCTCAACGCATCCACCCCGTGGTCAGCAACCTTTACCGGCTTGTCCTCGCCCTTCAATGCGGCCTTGTCGTCCCATGAGTAGCTCGGGATCTCTGCGATCAGCTCCTTGCAGGAGGAGTGAACCAGGAGGTTCCCTTGGGCGAATAGCGAGGACACCACCCGAATTCCGTCAAGGACTGCGTTGTTGGCTGCGGTCGGCGTGAGCTTGTCCCGCCGCAGCTGGGCGTTGAATGAAGCTGCGGACGGGTCTACCGTCACGAACTGGGGGCGTACCGGGCCGATGCCGGGCACGTCTGCAAGCCATCCTCGGATACGTTCGCTGTACTCGGCGTCGGTCAACTGGCGCTTCCTCGCCCGCCCGTCGTAGCGCCATTCCCGGGCCACGTACAGGCGTCGGTCGCGGCCTAGCCCGATCAGGACGGCATGTAGCGGGTTACGGGTTCCGTAGTCAACGCCCAGGGCGATCCAGCGATGGATTCCGTCGCGCGGCATCTCGTCGACGATGTGTCGCTCGTCGTCCCACATGTCGAAGATGGCCCCTTCGGCGGCCACCCATTCGCCCAGAATGAAGCGACGGTAGAAAATTCCCTGATGCATGGAACGAAGGTTGTTCTTGAACTTCTCTGTGAGCGCATCATTGTCGTCAAGCGTAAAATGCCAGTGTTTTACTGCAGCCTCTTTGGGGCGCGAAAGCCAGTCGCGCATGAGCCAGTGGCCCGGGTTGTCGGGGTTACTGGTGCCGAAAATTTTTGAATCAGCCACGGACATTCGCCCTGTGAGCTGCTCCCAAAATCCTTGCGGCATAAGGGAAATCTCGTCTCCGTATGCCCCTGCACACGTGAAGCCCCGAAGCTTGGATTCGCTCTTTGCGTCGTTCGCTCCTAGGACGTGGACCCGACGTCCAAGGATTGTTGCCATCGGAGCTCCAGCTGTGTAGTGCACCTGTTTGGCCAAGTCTCCGAAGAGGTCGGGGTCTTGCATGGGGAGAAAAACATTCCGGTGAATAGTGGTCGAGGTCTTGCCGCACATGATCAATTCTCCGCCGCGTGGAGCGCTCGCCACGTAAATCAGCCAGCGGAGAAGTGAGGCTACTGTCTTGCCTGACCGAATTGCGCCAGTGGCGATGTTGATTGGTGCATCGCTCTGTCCGATGAACTCCAACTGCCGCCGCGACAGGCCAAGATCGCGACCGTCAATCACGACGTCCTCTTACGCAGCAGCATCCACGTACCGCAACGGTCGTGCTTATGCCGATTGCACGGCCCGCAACTCTGTACCAGATTCCACCAGTGATTGGTGCCGCCCTTAGCCAAGGGGTAGAAGTGGTCTACATGCATGTCTCCGACAAGTCGGCGACTGCAGTAGCGACACGCATCGACCCGTATGGCGCGCCGGTAGGCCAAAGATAGGGCGCGATCCATCTTGTCCATGTCGACCTTGAGCCGCTGCTTCCTGCGGGCGTTGGCGGCGAGCCAGCGCTCAGGCTCAAGGGGATAAAGCTCGGAGTACCTCGCCCTGACTCGCGCGCGTATTTTCTCTTTGTTCTTCTGGTAGTTGCTAAGCCTCCATGCTTGTCGGTGCAGAGCGTTGCTCGCCCGGGAAGTGCGCTCGTTAACGCGGACGCGGTCTGCGTTCTCGCTCCTGTACTGCACCGCCCACTTCCGCAAGCAGTCTTTGCAGCGTGCTGCACGGGACTTGCCCTTGCGGGCGTAATCATCGAGAGGTTTCGTCTCCCCGCACCCCCGGCATGCCTTCGTTGCTACGACTACAGGCGCTGTCATGCGTCAACCCCGTCTGCCTGGGTGGTGCCCTCGTTGACGATGGCGCTGATGCCCGTTACGAGCTTCCCCAGCATGGACTTGGCTTCATCGGCTCCGCCGCCGCTGACTTCTGCCGGCGCGAGCTTGAGTGACTTGTCGATGGCCATTCCGGCGGCGCCCATGAGGGAGCGTTTGTCGGCGGGCGGGGGTTCCTCGACGGGTTCGCTGGCGTAGATGTTCTGCGCGCCACCGAAGGCGTAGACGACGGTCGGCTCCCAGAGTTTGGCGCGGAGTCGCTCGGCGTCGCTGGTGAGTTGCTCGGCAAGGATGCTGCGCCGCTCGGCCAAGTCGGCGAGGCGCGCGGTGGTGGCTGCCTGAATGCGGGACCGGTCGAAGCTGACGCCGAGGTGGTCTGCGGTGCGGGAGACGACGCTGGCGGTGAGCCCCATGCGACGACAGATCGCGTTACGGCCGAGTCCTTCGGTGTGGAGTTCGAGGAACTCGTCGAAGCGGTCCTCGCCCATGGTTCCGTGCGGCATCAGGCACCTCCGGTGCGGGCGCGTGCGCGCAGTAGATCGGGCAGGGGGGTGCCGCCGGTGTGCCACTCGGGGCGCCATGGGATGAGGGCGCACCGGCAGTGCGGGTGGCGAGGCGGCCCGGGAATCGCGGTGCGGAACACGGTCTGTCGCGCGTTGAGGGACAGACCACCCGGGAAAAGCTCGCCGGGCAGGATCGAGTGGCCGGCATAGGCGGCGCAGGCTGGGCAGGCGCCCGGTTCGGCAACCCACAACAGCCGGGTGCGGGGGCCCAGGGCGCGGGCGACTGCGGCGGCCCCGGCGGCTGCGGCGCTGGCCACCCCGACGGATACGGCGCGTGCGACTCGGGTGACGGCGCGCCGGGCTCGGTTGAACACGGAGGCAACGAGGCTGCCCCCGATAGCGGTTGCTGTAGCGGCGGTGAGGAGCGCCGCTGCATGCTGGTGCTCTTCTTCGACGACTGCCGGGATGCTGTCGACCGCGGCCTGTGCGTCCACTCCGATGATGCCGGGGCTGCCCGCAGGTTGGGGGCGGGCGCCGGGCGTCGGCTGGCCGGTCATGGCGGCGGCGATGGAGGCGGCCAGTCTCGCTCCGAGGAGTGCCCCTTCGTGGGCTGCTGCGGCGGCGGCTTGCTTCGCCCGCACGCCCTGTCCCCGGAACGCGGTTGCGAGTAGCCGCTTGATCCAGGCGATCAGTTTGTCGAGCGCGCCCGGGGTAGGGGCGGGTTGGCCGTGGGTGGCGTGGATCCACCGTGCTGTGGCGTCGCGTTGGGCTGCGGTGAGCCGGGTGGCGAGTTCGTGGGTGGTGCGGTGGATGGCCCGGGTTTCGAGGGCGCGAATGACGTCGGGGTGCCTCTGTGCCTGGTCGGCTATGTGCTTTGTCGTGGCCACTCCCCACCCCTCTCGTGCCGTTGATTCGAAGGTTATCTTGCGCTCTGGCCTTTGATTGTGCACCCTTATGGCAGGTTAGGGGTTAACATCTGGGCTAACACGCCAACGGACAAGGCGCCGTGACGACGTGTAGGCCGCCCAAGGAGGCACCGAGATGGCAACCCCCGCCCAGCCCGCAGCACCCGGAAACGCCCCGGCCCCCGGCACCCAGCCGGAAACACCCGAGACGCCCCCGGCAGCAACGCCCGCACCGGCCCAGCCAGAGCCGGCCGCACCCGCCACACCGGCAGAGCCCGCCAACGAACCGAAGGGGAAGTCCCCCGAGTTCAAGGGCGAGTTCGACCCGGCGAAGTTCCAGAAGCTCGTCGAGAACCTCCGCGGAGACGTCGCTGCCGAGAAGGCCAAGCGCGAAGCCGCAGAACAGAAGGCCCGTGACGACCAGGCCGCCTTCATGAAGAAGGTCGCCGGGGCGTTCGGGCTGGAGACCGACGAGGCCAAGCCGCCCACCCCCGAAGAACTCGCCAAGCAGCTGGCCGAGGAGCAGAACCGGACCAAGGTGTCCGACGCTCGCGCCCGCCAGACGCAGGTAGAGCTCGCCGTGTACAAGACGGCCGGGAAGCACGGCGGCGACCCCGACGCCCTCCTCGACTCCCGGTCCTTCGCCAACGCCATCGCCAAGCTCGACCCGGCCGACGCCGGGTTCGATGACGCGGTCGGCAGCGCGGTGAAGGCGGCGGTCGACGGCAACTCCAAGCTCGCGGCCAAGGCGCCGCAGCCGAAGGAACCGGAGCCCACCCCTGCAGGTGGTGCGCCGATGGGCGCTCCCGGCGGCAGTAAACGGCAACTGGGCGCAGCGGACGTGGCGCGCATGACCCCCGAAGAGATCACCAAGGCCGTGCAGGAGGGCAGGCTCAATGCCTACCTCGGCGGCTAAGCCTCCCTAGGAGCCTCCGTTGTCGATCAACAACTTCAAGCCGGAGATTTGGTCCGCCCAGCTTCTCGTCGGCCTCCGCAACAGCCTGGTCTACGCGCAGCCGCAGCTCGTGAACCGCAACTACCAGGGCGAGATCACCTCGCACGGGCAGTCGGTGCACATCACGACCGTCGGCGACCCCACGATCTTCGACTACGCGGCCGGCGACACCATCAACTACGAGGACGTCGAGACCGCAGGCACGGACCTCATCATCGACCAGGCCAAGGCATTCGCCTTCAAGATCGACGACGTGGACAAGGCGCAGGCCCTCCTCAACCCCATGGCGGAGATGGCGCAGAACGCCGCCTACGGGCTCCGCGACAAGGCCGACGCCTACGTCGCCAGCCTCTACACCGGGGCCGCCGCCGCGAACCAGGTCGGCTCCACCGGCGCCCCCATCGACATCCACACCAGCCCCCTCGACGCCTACTCCAAGGTGCTCGTCCCGCTGCGCACCCGCCTCAACCGGGCCAACGTCCCCAGCGAGGGCCGCTACTTCGTCGGCTCCCCGGAGTTCATCGGCGCCATGCTCAACGACGACCGCTTCGTGAAGGCCGACGCCTCCGGCACCACCGAAGGTCTCCGCAACGGCTTCGTCGGCCGCGCCGCGGGCTTCGACATCCTGGAGTCCAACAACACCCCGAACCCGACCGGCGACACCCAGGTGATGATGGCCGGCTACCCCGGGGCGATCACCTACGCCGAGCAGATCCTGGAGACCGAGGCGCTCCGCCTCCAGTCGACGATCGCCGACGCGATCCGCGGACTCCACGTGTACGGCGCGAAGTTGCTGCGGCCGACCGGGATCGCGGTCGCCTTCGTCGACCCGGCGTAACCCGCCGTGTCCCAGCGTGATCCTCGTCGCCTCTTCTGACCCCGGGAGCCCTCCCATGGCACGTACCGCCATCCCCTACAGCCCTCTCGTCCCGAACGGCCACCTCACCAGCCCGGCCGGGACGACCATCGACGCGACGCTCGTCACCAACGGCGTCGTCATCAACAGCGTCGACCCCGAGCGCACCGTCCTCCGGGTCAACAACACGGCCACCGGCGCGAAGAACGTCACCGTGAAGACCGGCTCCGGCTCCCAGTCGTGGATGGCCGGCCAGGGCGACTTCGTCCAGGCGGTCGGCGCGAACACGGGCTCCGAGTTCATCGGCCCGTTCACCAGCGCCCGGTTCCAGCAGAAGGGCTCGAAGCTCTACCTGGACTTCGAGGCTGGCTTCCTCGGCACCATCACCGTCTTCAAGCTCCCGAAGGCCTACTGACATGGGGCGCCGCGAGTACATCGGCACCGGCGGGATGCGTCTGCACCTCGACGACCCGCCGTCCGGAGAGATGGCCAAGCAGATCGCCCGCGGCCACCTGGTACCGGCCTCCGGGAGCGCGCCGGACGTTCCGGACGGCGACAAGAGCCTCGTCGTCGTCGACGGCGCCGAGGCAACGACCGCGGACCGTGTCGGCACGAAACCGCCCGTGCGCGAGAAGCCTTCCCCCAGCGCGCAGGCGGGGGAGTGGGCTACCTACGCGGTGTCTCTCGGTCTCCTCGCCGATCACGCCTACTCCCTGACGCTCTCCCAGCTCCAGGAGTGGGTGGCCGCCAACGAGAAGGCGCTGGGCGCCGACGTTCAGGCGCCGGTCCCGAACGACGACCCGGAGTCGCCCGCGACCCCGGCCGCCGAGATCCCGGAGCGCCCCGCAGCGAACGCGAAGGTCGCCGACTGGCGCACCTACGTCATCGCCCTGGGCATGAACCCGGACCAGGCGAAGGACGCCACGAAGGTCGACTGCCAGGACTACGCCCAGGTCGTCGAGGACGCCCGCGAGGGCAACACCCAGCCCGAGGGCCAGGAGTAGCCGGTGCCCTACGCGACCGTCCCCGACCTCGAAGCGTGGCTCGCCCCCGAGCCGGCGCCCGAGAGTGCTGTGCGCCTGCTGATATTGGCGTCGCAGCGGGTCGACCGCGCTCTCCTGGGGGCGTGGTACGACCCGGCCGACGTTGAGGTGCAGGCGGTGCTGTTGCAGGCGACGGTCCAGCAGGTCCATTGGATGCTGGAGCGCGGCGACGAGACCGAAGCGCAGGCCGATCTCCAGTCGATGGTGGCGGGGCAGCGGTCGTTCACCCGGCGCACGGTCGGAGGATCTGCGGGGCAGGCGGTGCAGTTGGCGCCCGCCGTAGCGGATCTGCTGCGCACGTGCGGCCTGTTCCGGTTTGACCCGCTGGTGGTGGGCTGATGCCGGGCCACATCGGACGCCAGACAGTCGTCTTGGTCGATGCACCTTTGATCGACGGGGACTACAACGCGCAGATTCGGGACTGGGCTCACGCCACCCGAACCCCGGTGTACGGGTGCACCGTCGACTACGTCTCATCCTCGGAGTCCCGCGAGGCCAAGGACCAGACGGTCACCGCCGCCCAACTATTCATGCCGCGTCGTGCCCCGCGGGTGTCGGAGTGGTCCCGGGTGGAGTGGGACGGCCGCACCTGGGAGGTCGACGGTGTGCCGCGCGACGTCCAGGAGGCTGGCCCGCTGTCGGGCCAGACGGTGCGGCTGCTGGAGGTAGCCGGATGAACGAGGTGGAGATCTTCCAGGATGCCATCGACGACCTGGCCCTCGATCCAAAGGTGCAGGCCGACATGCGGGCGCGCATGGACCGGGTCGTCGAGGCCGCGAAGGCGACAGCCCCGGTCGACACAGGCCTGTACCGGGACACCATTCACCGGGTCGAGCAGCCGGACAGTGACGGCACCGTCCATGTCGACGCCCCCGTCCACTACGCGATCTACGTGGAGTACGGCACCCGGCAGACCGACCGCAACGGACGCCGTATCCACCTGCCGAACCACACGCTCGGCAACGCCCTCGACGCCGCAGGAGGCGACCACTGATGGCTTACGAACTGGACGTTGAGCGGATCGCTCGCGTCTGTCACGACGCGAACCGGGCGTGGCAGATCGCCACGGGCGACGCTGCCGTGTCCCCTCTGTGGGACGACGCGCCGGAGTCGCAGCGCGCGTCCGCCATCGACGGAGTGAGGCACGCCCAGAACGGCGCCACCGCCGAACAGCTCCACCAGACGTGGTGCGACTACAAGACCGAGCGCGGCTGGGTCCACGGCCCGGTCAAGGACGAGACAGCGAAGACCCACCCCTGCCTCGTCCCGTACAGCGAGCTGCCTGCCGAGCAGCTCCGCAAGGACGACCTGTTCGCGGCCATCGTCGCCGCACTCACTCCCAAGGAGCCCCACGATGGCTGACGGCGACACCGTGAAGATGAAGTTGACGTTCTGGCGGGGCGGCAAGCAGCCCGGCGATGTGATCGAGGTCCCCGCCGACGAAGCGCACCGGTGGACAGGATTCGCCGAGCTGGTCGAGGAGTCCAAGCCGCGCGCTGGTGCGCCCTCCGACACGGCCAAGGTCGACGACTGGCGGACCTACGCCATCAGCCTCGGAATGAGCGCCAGCGCCGCCGAGACCGCCACCAAGCGGGACCTGCAGGACTACGTCAAGACCGCCCCTCCGGCGCAGGCGTAGTCATGGTGACGCCACTGATCCTCCCGGACGCCAAGCGGGTCGCCATCGACCTGCTCAGTGCCGCCATGCCCGGCGTCACCGTCACGTCGAAGCTCCCCGAGGGTTCTGCCCTCAATGGGGCGCTGCCGGCGGTCAGGGTGTTGCGGATCGGTGGCACCAGCGACATGCGCGGCTGGTCCGACCCCGCCACCCGCGACCGGCCCCGGTTCTCCGTCGACTGCTACGAGGCCACCGAAGGGGCGGCGATGCGCCTCGCCCTGCGCGTGCGGGCCGAGTGGGAGCTGCTCCCCGGCCAGGCGACCACCGGCGGGATCGTCACGGGCATCTCGGAGGAGACGGGCCCACAAGACCGACCGGAGGAGCCGAACACGGGCATCGCCCGCGTCGGCATGACCTTGGGGATGAGCGTCCGCCCACCCCTCCCGAACAGCTAGGAGGCCCGTCGTGGGCGACTCGTCAAACATCATCGTGGGGACGGCCGGCAAGGCATATGCCGCCCCCGTCGGCTCCACGTTCCCGCTCGGCCCCGAGGTGGCGTGGGGCGCGGACTTCGTCGACATGGGGTTCATTACCCCCGACGGCCTCGAAGAGGCGCTGGCGGAAGAGCGTACCCAGCTCGACGCCTGGGGTGAGGACGCACCCGTCGTCGACCTCGCCAAGAAGCGCACCCAGACATTCAAGCTGACGTTCCGCGAGACCACCGCGCAGCTCCTCGCCCTGTACTACCAGGTGCAGATGGCGAAGATGACCAGCACCGCGGCGGCCACCGGCAAGAAGCAGTTCATCAGCTTCGGATCCGGCTCGACGCAGGACACGGTGGAGATCGGCCTCGGCCTCGACGTCATCTACGGCGGCAAGCGCCACCGCATCATGATCGCCCGCTCTGGTGTGTCCGACCGCGGCGCCCTCAAGCACTCCGCCGAGGACAGCAGCAACTACGAGCTGACGTTCACGGCGCTCGCGGCCCCCGGCGGCGCCCAGTCCGTCCAGCACTTCATCACGGACGTCGAACTGCCCGAGACGCCGTAACCCCCGACTGGTGGTCCGTCGCGCTCACCTCCTGGGCGGGGGCGGCACGACGGACCACCTGACAGCCCCCGCCCCGCCCCCGCCTGAGAAGGAACCCCAGCCATGTCCAAGCCCAATCGCAAGGTCATCCGCCTCCAGCAGATGCGCGCCCAGATCGCCCAGACCGCCGGACTCAAGTACGTCGACGTGATCTTCGAAATGCCGCTCATCGGCGACCAGCCCGAAGGGGCCGTCCCGGAAGAGCGCACCTGCTCGTTCCTCACCCAGGACCACTGGCCGATCGACGTCATCGAGTCCGTCGAAGGCGACGCCGGCAACACGAACCTGAGCGTCCTCCGCAAGGTCGCCTCCCCACCCGAGGCGTTCGACGACCTCGTCAAGGTCGCCCAGCTCACCGTCGGCGAACTCAAGGCGATCATCGACGAGATGGGGGAGGAGGCGGGCACCGACCAGGGGGAAGGATTCGGCTCCTCCAGCTCCTCCGAGAGCACGCAGGGGCCGTCCGTGCCGACCTCCAGCGGTACTACCCCGGTCGCCGCCTAGAGGAGTTCTGGGCCATGTCCTGGGGCGACGGCTCGATGAACTGGGCTGAGCTCCGAGACCTGATCGAGCACCTTCCCGAGGACTCCGCGACGAAAGCAGCGCTCGCCGGGGACGAAGAGGGGCGCCGCTGGACCCAGGACACCTATGCAGCCGCCGCCACGTACAACGCAGTCCTGCTGCTGATCCGCGTCATGTGGGCCGCCCACCTCAAGGGCAGCCCACCGGACATGGCGACCATCGACCCGCCCCGCCTGGCAGTTGATGCCGCCGCCGAGGAGCAGGCGGCAGCGATCACCGCGTACCACGAGAGGGTCCTCGATTCCTTCTCGCCAGGCAGGAACCCGGACAGCGACGCGATCGACGTCTGGAACGCACGAATCCGAGAGCTCCAAGCGCACCAGTAGGGGAGGGCAGCATGGCCGAGCCGACACTCGTCGGATCCACCCGGGTCTCGGTGATCCCGGACCTGACACGGTTCGGCTCGGAACTCCGCGAGAGACTCCCCAAGGCGGTCAGGCCCGCTGCTGAGCGGGCCGGTGACGTCATCGGCGACACCATCACCCGCAAGTTGAATGCAGCGGTTGCGAAGATGCACCCCCGCATCAAGGTTGGTGTCGACCTTGACGACGTCATGGCCAAGGCGGGGCTCCGGGATCTCACCAGGGCCCGCACGGTGAAGGTCAAGGCGGATGTCGACGACACCGCCGCGACGGCCGCGCTGCGCCGGCTCACCGCGGACCGGACGGTCAAGGTCACCGCCGAGCTCGACGACAAGGCCGCCACGGCCGGCCTGACCCGCCTGACTCGTGACCGGGTGGTGAAGTTCCGGGTTGACGTCGACGACAGTGCGGCGTCGACGAAGCTTTCGGCGTTCGGCCGGTCCGTGGCCGTCGATGTTCTGCCGAAGGTGCAGGACGCCGCCTACCGGCAAGCGCAGCGGCAGCTGGACCGGTTGACCGCCGACCGGGTTGTCAACATTCGGGCGTCGGTGGACACGCGCGTCGCGGCGAACGAGATCCAGAACCTGATCCGCCGGCGCACGGTGCGCGTCGGGGTCGACGTCGATACCCGGGTCGCAGCGAACGACTTGGCAAATCTCACCCGCAGGCGCACGGTCGGGGTCACCGCCCAAGCGGACACCGCCGCTGCGAACACGGCGCTGCGGTTCCTCACCCGTGACCGCACCGCGAACGTCCGTATCCGCGCGACGGGCTTGGCCGCGCTCACCGGGACTCTCGGGCGCCTCGGGTCCGGCGGTGGCGGCGCGAGTGGCGGCCTGGGGCTGCTGTCCAGCCGCTTCGTGATGCTGGGTGGGGCAGCCCTCGCCGCCCTCCCGCAGGTTGCCTCCCTGGGGTCGGCGTTGGTCCAGCTGGGGCCGCTCGCCGCTCTCGCCGCACCGGCCGTACTGACCCTCGGTGCAGCGTTCGGCGCCATCAAGGTCGGCCTGTCGGGTGTTGGTGACGCGATCAAGGCGGCGTTCGCCGACACGTCCGCCGAGGCGAAAGCCGCAGCCACGGCGACACGGCAGGTGGAGTCCGCCCAACGCGGGCTGCAGAACGCCCAGCGCGGTGTCGCTGACGCCGAACGGAACCTGTCGCAAGCACAGCGCGCTGCACGACAAGCGCAGGCCGAACTGTCCGTTGCCCGCCGCCAGGCCGCCCGCGACCTGGAGGACATGAACCACCAGCTCCGACAGGGGGCACTGGACCAGAAGCAAGCGGCCCTGGACGTACAGCAGGCCGAACTCGACCTGCAGGCCACCCGCACCGATCCGACGGCCACGCAGCTACAGATCCAGCAGGCCCAACTCGCCCTGGATCAAGCCAAGGCATCCGCCGAGGAGCAGTCCCGGCAGCAGAAGCGCCTCCAGGTCGACACCGCCGCCGCGAACAAGGCCGGGGTCGCCGGATCTGATGCCGTGGTGCAGGCCCAGGAGCGCATCCGGGCCGCTAACGAGCAGGTCGCCGATCAGCAGCGCAACCTCGCCGACGCCCACCGGGCTGTTGCTGATGCGGCGCGGGCCGTCGCGGACGCCCAGGCGAACGCGGCGGCGCAGACGTCGAAACTGGATCAGGCGATGGCGAAGCTTTCGCCGAACGCCCGCGGTTTCGTGAACATCCTGCGGGACCTCGCACCGGCCTGGGATGCCCTCAAGCTCGATGTACAGGACCGGCTGTTCGCCGGGATCGGTGACCGGCTGCGGCAGGTGGCGGGAAGTGCCCTCCCCGCGGTCCGTTCAGGCCTTGCCGGTACTGCCGGGGCTTTGAACGTCATGGGGAAGAACGCCCTCACCGCCGTGGAAAACCTAGCGAAGACCGGGCAGCTCAAGGACACCTTCGACGTCATCCGCAACGGCCTCGGCAACCTGACCCGCATCCCCGGCCAGATCGTCACCGGCCTCTCCCAGCTCACCGTGGCGGCCGGGCCCGCCTGGGACCGGATCACCGCTGGTGCCGGGTCCGCGATCGACCGGGTCATGGGCAAACTCGCCAAGGGCCTGGAGTCCGGGGCGCTCACCGATGCCATCAACACTGCGCTGGACGTGGCCATCCAGTTCGGGCACGTCCTCGGTGACCTGTTCGGCGTCCTGAAGAACATCATGGGCGCAGCAGCCGAAGCGGGCGGCGACTTCTTCGGCGTCGTCGGTGCGGCCCTCGCCGAACTCCGCCGGATCACCGCCCTGCCGGAAGTGCAGGCGGCCCTCAAGTCGATCTTTGCGGCGGTTCAGTCGGTCGCGTCTCTCCTCGCCGGCGCCCTTGGTGCGGCGATCCAGGCGGTACTGCCGGTCCTCGCGGCCCTCGCCCCCGTGGTAACGCAGATGGCCAAACTCCTTGGCCCCGCCATCGCGGACCTCTTCAAGACGCTCGGAGAGGCGTTGCTCCCGGTCGCGAAAGCCCTGGGGCCGGTCCTCCTCGTTGTGACCACGGCAGTCATCGCACTGGTGAAGGCGGTCTCGCCGCTGCTGCCGGTCCTCGGGAACCTGATCGCCGACCTGCTGCCGCTCCTCACCCCGGTGTTCGACACGCTGATCCTCGTCTTCAACGAGCTAGCCCCAGTGATCGCGCAGATCGCGGGGATGCTCGGCCCGGTCCTGCGCCCCATCATCGAGGGGCTCAGTGCCGTCATCAACGAACTGGCCACGCAGTATGCAGTGGCGTTCAAGCAGGTGCTCCAGCAACTGCTGCCGATCATCCCGATGCTGCTGCCGCCGCTGATGCAGCTCGGGAAATCCATTGGCGACATTCTGGTCGCCTTGGCTCCGCTGCTGCCGCAACTCGCGCTCCTGGGAACCGAGTTCTTCGTCCAGTTGCTGCCCGCGATCATGCCGTTGCTGCCGCCGCTGATCCAGCTCACCATGTTGCTGACGCAGTTCGCCACCTGGGTGATCCTGCGCGTCGTCATCCCGGCGATGGACCTGTTCATCCAGTCGATGCGGGACCTCCGCAAGGACATTCAGCCCGGCATCGACGCCGTGAAGTGGCTGACGGAAAAGATCGCCGCCGGGTTCGCGTGGCTGTACGACGTCCTCCTCGGGCACAGCATCATCCCCGACATTGTGAACGGCGCCATCCACTGGTTCACCAGTCTTCGCGACGGTGCGCTCCGCATCTTCAACTGGATCAACACCAAGATCGCCGGGTCGTGGAAGTCTCTCTGGGGCACCGTCCAGACGATCGCCTCCGTCGCCTGGGGGCAGGTACGCAAGGGGTTCGACAGCTTCGCCGACGGCCTGACGTCCGCGTTCGACACCCTGAAGAAGGGCATCGGGCAAGTCTGGAACGGGCTAAAAGACCTGGTCAAAGCCCCTGTCCGATTCTGGATCGAGACGGTGTACAACGGCGGAATCCGGAAGGTCTGGAACGCCACGGCCGCCAAGATCCCCGGCGTCGCGGACATGAAGGCCATGGCGCTCCCGAAGGGATTCGCGCGAGGCGGGATCAATGATCATGGCCGAGCGCGCGGGGGTGTTCTTGCTGGCTTCTCCCGCTGGTGGCAGGGCGACGATCAGCTCGTGCCGATGCGGCGCGGCGAGGGTGTCTATGTATCCGAAGCGATGCGCGACCCCTACGAGCGGGCCCGGCTCCACGCGGTGAACCAGGCGGCGATGCGGGGGCGTTCCCTCCGCCAGTTCCGCGGCTTCGCCGAGGGCGGCATCTTCGACGGCATCACCGGAGCCGTCAGCAGCGTCCTCCACAAGGGCGCCGACATCGCCCGCGGTGGCCTCGCCGACCTCGCCCAAGCAGCATTCAAGCCGATCAAGACCGGCATCACGAAGAACCTGGGCTCGAACAAGAACACCTTCCCGGGCATGATCGGCGCCGCTCCGATCGGGTTCATCGAGAAGGCCATCGACTACATCCGCGGCAAAGACATTGTCGAGGGGACCGGGCAGTGGCTAAAGCCGGTCAACGTCCCCTACGGCACGCCGTTCGGGCAGGCGGGGCTCATGTGGTCGTCGGGCCGGCACACTGGCCTGGACTTTCCCGCCCGGACCGGGACGCCGATCCACGCGGTCGACTCCGGCATGGTCCGCCAGGCCGTCAATGGCGGCCCCTACGGCAAGCACATCGAGATCAACCACGGTGGCGGCCTGTCGTCGCTGTACGCCCACATGTCGGCGATGGTTGCGAAAGCCACCGAGGGTGTCACCCGCGGCCAGGTCATCGGCAAGGTGGGTGCCACCGGCAACGCCACCGGCCCGCACCTTCACCTCGAAGCGCGCGTCAACGGGCGGGCAGTCGACCCGATGCGCTACCTCGAAGGCGGGACCGGAGGCGACGCTGGTACGGGTGTCGAGCGGTTCCGCGGTGTCGTGACACAGGCCCTTGGTCAGGTAGGCCAGTCCCTCAGTCTCGTCAACACCACGCTGCGCCGCATGAACCAGGAGTCCGGCGGTAACCCCAACGCTGTCAACCGCAGCGACGTCAACTGGATCAACCGCACGCCGTCCGTCGGGCTGATGCAGGTCATCAAGCCGACGTTCGAGGCGTTCGCGGGCAAGTACCTCAAAACTGGGCCGAAACTGTACGGGGTCTCGGTCGACCCGATGGCGAACATCTACGCCTCTATGAAGTACGCCCTGTCCCGGTACGGGTCGCTGTCCGCGGCGTACAACCGGATCGGTGGGTACGCGACCGGCGGCATCGTCGGCGGCGGGGTGCAGGTCTTCACAGGCCTCCGGCGCGCGGCTGGCTACGCGACGGGCGGCGTCATCCGAGTCGGCGGCCGATCCATCGACACCGGGCCCATCAAGGCGAGCGTCGGCGGCGACTTCCTCAAGCAACTCTCCGGCACCGCATCCGCGATCAACACCGCCATGTCGCAGGTCGCAACTGCGGTGCGGAATGCGTTCAAGGGCGTCAAGACCACCCTCGATGACAAGCTGATCAAGGCACTCAAGGCGCAGTCCGCACAGCTCCAGTCCCTGTCGAAGCAGCGAGACGGCCTCCTCGCGAAGATCGCCGACGCGAAGACGTTCGCGACAGAGACCGCCACCAACGCCAGCGGTTTTGCCGCCCTCACGAGCCTCCCGGACAGTGGCCTCCCGTTCGGTGCGGACGGCATCCTCAGCGGCCTCAAGGTCCGCCTCGGCCAGCTCACGGCGTTCTCCGCGAACCTCGCCACTCTGGGGAAGCGCGGACTGTCGAAGGATCTCATCAGTCAGCTCATCCAGGCTGGCCCCGAGCAGGGCGCACCGTATGCGGCGGCCCTCGTCAAGGCCACTGACGCCCAGCTGAAAAGCATCAACGCGACGCAGGCGGCGATCGGGAAGGCGACCACGTCCTACGGGCAGTCCGCCGCGAACGCCATGTACGACGCGGGCTCGATGGCGGGCAAGGGGTTCCTCACCGGCCTCCAGGCCCAGGAGTCGGCCATCGTCAAGGCGATGACGGACCTAGCGAAAAAGGTCCAGTCCACGATCAAAAAAGAACTCCAGATCAAGTCGCCCTCAAGGGTCCTGCACACGCTCGGCAGGTACACCGGCCTCGGCTACGCGGGCGGTGTCCGCGACACGATCCCGCAGGCCGCACAGGCTGCCGCCGCCATGGCCAACACCGTCCGCTCCACCGCCGCAGCCACCGTCGCCCGCACCGAGGTCAACACGACGAACACCCAGGGCGGGGACCGCCACCTGCACTACAACGCCCGAGTGACCGAGGTCGCCCCCCGCCGCAGCATCCTCGACGCCCTCGCCACGGACGAAATGCTCTACCGAACCGCCGTAGTGGGGGTCAACTGACATGCCGATCCTCGTCACACCCACGGTCACCCCGACTGATCCGCCCGCCCCGTGGGAATGGCCGCAGCGGCTCGTCGAAATGCCGAAGGTCAGCTTCACGGACCCGGCGGGCGCCGTGACGATGCTGACCGACTGGGAAAACGGGTGGCTCCTCCAGCCCGGCGCCAAGGGTTTGGACATGCCGTCCTACGCGATGACCCAGGACGAGTCGCCCGGCATCGACGGCTACGAAGTGCGGCAGGTTCGCGCGCAGGGAAAGACGATCACCCTGCCTGTGGCGTTCTGGGCGCAGGACAGCCGGGCCGCCTACCTCGCCCGGCGGCGCACCCTCATCCGCTCCCTCAACCCGAAACGCGGCGCTGGCACCCTCACTCTGACCCAGCCCGACGGGTCCTCGCGCAGCATCAACGTCCTCTACACCGACGGCATGGAAGGCGACGAGTCCCTCGACGCCGCCGGTGCCCGTTGGTGTATCACCGCGCTGGTGTTCGCCGCCCCCTCCCCGTACTGGACCGGGGGAGAGGTCGCCACAGAGTGGAGGAACGGCACGGGCGGCGACTTCTACCCGTTCCTGCCGCTCACCGTCGGCGACTCCCAGGTGCTCGGCTCGGTCACCGTCGACAACGACGGTGACGACGACGCCTACCCGATCTGGACCATCCAGGGCCCGGCAACCAGCGCCACCCTCACCAACACCACCACCGGCCAGTCCCTCGTCCTCACCCGCACTCTCACCGGCACGGACACCGTCGTCATCGACACCCGCGAACGCCGCCAGACCGCGCTCCTCAACGGGGTCACGAACCTGTGGCCCAACCTCTCCGACGACTCCACCCTGTGGCCGCTGGAGCCCGACCGGAACGACCTCACGCTGACCGTCGCCGGGTCGACCTCGACTACCAGCGTCCGCATGACCTACCAGCCCCGCTACCTCGCCGCCTGAGAGGAGGAGACCCATGGACGACACCGCACTCCGCGTCTACGTGCGCAACCCTGCGCTTCAGCGCGTCGGACAGGTCGACGACTACACGTCCCTGACCATCGTGCCCCGGTACAACGCGATCGGCGCGTACACGATGGAGCTCAGCGCCGACTCCGACAAGGCCGAGCTCCTCGTCGAGGGCAACGGGCTCATCATCCGAACGGCAGCAGGTGACCTCGTCGACTCCGGGCCGATCCGCACGGTCGACTGGTCCCGCTCCGACTCCGACGGCGGCACGGGCAAACTGACCGTCGGCGGTGTCAGCGACACGGTAGTCCTCGCTCAGTACACCTGCTGGCCCAACCCGGCCGCCGCGATTGGGGCACAGGCCGACACCGTCTACAAGATCAGTGCGGTGAAGACCGAGACTGCGATGCGGGCACTCGTCAACGCGAACGCTGGCCCCGGCGCTCCAACAGGCCGCCGTAACCCGCTGCTCACCCTCGCGGCGGATGGTGCCCGCGGGCTGGCCGTGACCCGGCAGGTCAACCAGTTCGACGGCCTACTCGCAGTCCTGCAAGACCTCGCCTCCGCAGCCGGACTCGGATTCCGTGTGGTCCAGGTCGGAGCAGGGCTGCAATTCCAGGTGTACGCACCGACCGACAGATCTGGGACCGCCCGGTTCAGCTTCGGGTTGGGGAACCTTCTGGACGCCTCGTACACGACCACCCCGCCGACCTGTACCCGCGCTCTCGTCGTGGCCGGCGGGCAGTCGTCACCGCGTCAGTGCAAGACCTACGACCGGGTCGATCCCCTGTTCCCTGCGCAGGTCATCGAGCAGTTCGTCGACCTCACCTCGGTCGACACCGCCTCCGTGGACCTGACCGCACAGATGGACCAGGCCGCCGAGGAGGCGCTCACCGCGGGGGCCGGGCAGGGCTCGTTGACGATCAGCCCCATCGACATTCCGCTCCTCCGGTACGGCCGCGACTACCAGGTAGGCGACACCGTGTCCGCACAGGTCCGCGACTCGTGGATGACCGACGTCGTCCGCGAGGTCACCCTCACCTGTACCGCCGCGGACGGCACCACCGTGAAAGCCGCCGTCGGCTCCGACGACGGCAACAACACAGTCGCCCGCATCTACCAGTACCTGGCCCGAGTCAAGCGCGACGTGGGCAGGCTCAAGACGAGGAAGGCCGCCTGATGGCAGAATTCAGCGCGCCGTTCGACGGCAGCCCCATCGCCACCCAGTCCCAATGGTCCCGCATGGCCCGCCGATGGGGCCTGGACGGCGTCCACGGCGACGGCCCCACCAGCACCGCCCTGAAGGTCACCGGCAATGGCACCGGCAACGTCAGCCTGGCCATCGGCGAAGCGTTCGTGAACGGGTTCTACTACAGCAACGACACGGTCAAGAGCGTCCCCGTCACCGCGAACGCCGGCTCTGTCGCCCGTATCGACATGGTCGTGCTGCGCGCGAGCATGAGCAGCAAAACCGTTCGCGTCGTCTACCGGACCGGTGGGACCAGCGCCCCCACCCTCGCCTCCGACGAAACCGGCGACTACGAGATCCCGCTGGCACAGTGCACCGTGGCCGCCGGATCATCCGTGGTCACCACCACCAACGTGCTGGACCGCCGGTGGTTCACAGGCCGGGGGGTCGCCCCCTCGGTGCCGGGCGCACGCCGACCCAGCGCCCGAGGGCAACTCCTCGTCGAGGGAACCGGCCTCTTCATGGGCGACGGGGCCGACTGGAAATGGCTGGCCACCGGTGGAGTAGAGGAGGGCACGTACACGCCCGTCTGGACGTGCGGGGCCAACACCGTCAACTGGGGCTCCAACTCCCTCAACGCCGGCCGCTACCAGGTCATGGGGCGGCGCGTCGACCTCACCATCGAGCTGGCCCCCACAGGCAACCCGCCGGGCTACGACGATCCGCTCCAGGTCACGCTGCCGCCCGGATACCCGTGCACCACCGCCAACCACAGCCTGTTCATTTGGCACCTGAACTCCGGCAACGGCGAGGGATCGGCCCAGGGCAACGCTCTGACGTTCCCCACGGACTCCACATCCCGGATCGCCCGCATCCGCTACCCGGTCCAGAACGGCAGCACCATCGCCGCCATCCCGAACTCCCAGAACGTCTCCACGAACACGCCGTACAACATCCGCAGCGGCGACGAATTCACCCTCACTGGCACCTACTGGACCGCCTGAACGGCACGGAAGGACCCCCATGCGCCACCTCTTCGGCGGCTCCACCAGCGACTACGCCATGGAACGAGTCGGGAACCAGCTCCTGCTCCGCCCTGGGGCGACCGGCACGGTCTGGGACGCAGTCACGGGCGGCACCCAACTCACCGACCTGCTCGACATCAACGGCAGCGCCATAGCGTCTGTCGTCGCAGCCATCGACGGGGCGGTCGCGTTCTACGGCCCCGACGGAGCGACCGCGTGCTTCGTGGACTTCGGGTACGGGCGCCGGTACGCCATGGTCCCCGCCGACGTCGTCGCTTCCTTCGCCGGCCAGTTGGACGGGCTGGTGGCAGCAGCGGCCGACGACGCGACAGCGAAGGCGGCGGCAGCCCAGGGTGCCGCAGTGACAGCCTCCGCGTCTGCCGCCGCAGCCCTGTACCTGCCGTCCGCGATCCAGACGGTCGACACCTACTTCGCGGGGGCGACGGCACTGGCCCCGCGCTTCTTCGCACACAGGGGCGGCGGCATGGTGCGGCCCGAGCACACAATGGCCGGGTACCGTGCGTCGTCGGCTCAGGGGTACCCACTAGAGGTGTCCGTCAACGTCGATGCCAGCGGTGAACTGTGGTGCATTCACGACGCCGCCATGGATCGCACCACGAACCGGACCGGGAACGTCAACACGTTCACCACCGAGGAGATCAGCCAGCAGGTGCTGACCGTCAGCAAGCCCTTGCTGGGCGCCGGCTGGGCGGAGCAGCCGTTGGTACCGCTTCGGCAGGTGCTGGACGAGTTCCTCGGGGCAACGATCATCTTGCTGGAGGCTAAGGGCAACGACGCCGTCGTCCCGCTCCAGAACTTGCTCGACACGTACTACCCGCACGCCCCGCGCAGCGTGGTCTGGAAGGCGCACATCGGGACCGCATCACTGCCGTGGGCCAAGTCGCGCGGCTACCGGACGTGGGTGTACCTCGACACTGGCACCACTGACGCCACCATGGACGGCAAGGACTCCATGGTCGACTACTGGGGTGTCCAGACGACGTTCACCGACTTGCGCGTCCAGCAGGTCGTGGCGCGCGGCAAGCCGGTCTTCGCGTGGCCCGTCTACAGGCGCTCCCAGGTTGCCCGGCTGACCGGCTTCGGTGTCGTCGGCATCATGTCGTCGGACCCCCGCTACGTGTCGACGGCGCTCCCGCAGCGCACCGCCTCCCGCTGGGACCTCCAGGTGAAGGAGTCTGGGGGCACCCCGACGATCGACTACGACCCCACCTACGCCCTCCAGTTCGCCCCGCCTCCGGACGTCGGCTGGGTCAGTATCGCCGCCGTACCGAACCAGTCCTACGGCCTGGGTACCTATGCGCCGGTGCAGGCTGGTGCGGGCGGGTACCGGATCACGTTCGACATGAAATACAAGGTGCTCCCTGCCGATGCGACGCTCCATGGCGGGTTCTATTTCGGCAAGGTCAGCGACGACGCCTACCGGTTCGCCAACAGCAACGCGTCGGGCGGCTACCACATGGTGCTGCGCGGCAACGGTCAGATGCAGCTGTACCGGCACACCGCCGGGTCGACGAGCGGCACGCAGATTGGTTCCACGATCGCCACCACGGCGCCCGTTGCCGACACTGCCATGTCGTTCCAGATCAACGTCACCCCGACGACGGTCGAGGTGAAGCGCACGGACGGGGCTGGCTGGACAACGGGGGCGGTCGCGGACACGACGTACCGGGGCGGTTACCTGGGCCTGTCGAACGGCTCGGTCACGGATGTGACGACGCGCCCGTACTTTCGGAACTTCGTCATCACGCAGCTCTGATGCCGGCGTTGGTGGAGCCGGGGTCGCCGGTCGGGGCCGTGTCGGCGCTTGTGGATGCGGCCCCGGGTTACCTGGTGGAGGTGTCCGTCCCGTATGGGACGGACACGGCGGGGACGCCGCCGGGTGGCGCGGTGGCGGGCTGGGTGCTGGTCGCCGACGAGACCGCGCCGGGCGGGGCACGGGTGGAGCCGGTGTTCCTCGCGGGAGGCCGGGCGTGGACGCCGGATCAGTACCGGGGCGCCTACGGGCAGGGGTTCACCATGGCTGTCGTGCGCGGCTGAGGCAAGCAGAAAGCCACCGCCTCGACTTTCCAGGAGGGGGCGGTGGCTCTTCTGTCTGATCACGACTCCGAGCTGGCGGAGCCGACGGCGCCAAGTCTACGCGTCTACGGCACTATTGGCGGCTTCGGACGGTGAGGGTGCCGTCGTCGCCGATCTCGATGACCGAACCGTGAACGATGGTCCTCCCGTCGGCGGCTACAAAGAAGACGTCCATCAGCGGCTCGGTGGGCGTCACCTTGCCAGCGAGCGGGCATGGTTGGACGGGTTCACCCCAGGGCGTCTGGTGACCCTCGTCGCGGGCCTGCGCGCATAGTCCCAGCTCTTCGGTACTTGAAGCGAAGGACGGCGCCCAGTCCGGTTCGCCAGGATTGCGGGCAACGATCCAGTCCGGGCCGACGGCTTCGACGCGCACGCAGTGGTAGTGGTCGCGTCCGAACGCCCCGTGGGCGAATCCGTGGATGACGTCGCCGACCGCGAGCGGCCGGGCGGTCACGACGCCTCCCCCGTCACTTCGGCGGGCGGTTCGACAAGGCATGGCGTGGCGCGCTTCTCCGTGAGGGGTTCACCTTCGCCGTTGGGGTCGACCTGGATGTGGCCGTCAACGTTGCGGACAAAGTCGCGGTAGTGGATGGTGCGCTCGCCGGGCGGCCCCGTGACCGTAATGCCCATGCGGGGGATCTGGGGCTCGATGTTGTTCGCCCGCAGCCACTTCCTGACGAGCCCATGCAGGGGGCCATCCCAAAAGGGCGAGTCGTCCGGCGGGGCGGGCACCGTGGTTGCGGTGGGATCACTCACGACGCCTCCAAGTTGTCGAGCGCGCGCAGCGTCGCGCAAGGATGGGTGACCTCGTAGTCCGGGTAGTCATTCGCCGAGCAGTGAACGCAGGCTCCGGATGGACTCCGCTCATGCAGGACGCGGACGCGCCCCGTCGCCGCTTCGTGAACCCCCTGGACGTAGGGCGCGATCTTGCCCTCGGCATCGATGATCCCGGCGCCACGCATCCGGGCAACGAAGTTGCCGAGTTCTCGGGCCGAGGCTTCCGCGATCTCGACTCGCGTGCGGAGTTCCAACTCGCTACGGCCGAGACCGTCGACGTACTCGCGCACCTTGTGCTCGTCAATCGCCTGCTCCACGATGCCGAGCAAGTACTGGGCGTCGTTGATGCCGCGCTTGTAGCAGCGCTCGGCCATGAAGCGCAGCAGTTGCAGCGCGGCAGCTGGGACCATCGGTGGCCCATCGGCGGCCCGGCTGTGTTCGGCTTCCTGGAGAGCGGCGTCGATGAGCTCGTCCGCCCGCTCCTCGGTCATGTACAGGTGGTTGCGCACCATCTCCTGGCGTAGCTCGTCGCGGGCGGTCATGATGCCTCCGGGTTGTTGAGTGCGCGCAGGGTGCCGCACTGGTCATGGGCGACGGGCGAGTTGTCGGTGCTGCCCTGCCCGTCGTAGGCGGAGCAATCGGAGCAGATCATCCGGCCCCGGTGATGGCCTTGGTGAGCTCGAATGCCTGCTGCTCGGTGAACCCGGCCTGTATGTAGGTCTCGTACACCTCGTGGAGTTGTGCAGCTTGCTGGGCGAGTTCGGTCATGGGGTCGGTCGGCTCAGGCATCCGAACTCTCCTCGGCGGTCTGACGGTAGGTGTCGAGGAGCCCGGCGTCGTCGAGTGCCCCGAGAGCGGCCCGTGCGGCGGTGTCCGGGTAGCTGGTGCCGATCAGCGGGTCAGGTACGTGCGCCATGGACTGGCCACGGGACACCCACATCGCCACCCGCACCAAACGATCGAACGCCTCCAGTGGGACCGGGACGGCGGTAGAGGAGACAACGGCGACGTCCACTTGGATGCGTGCCGTCCCGACAACGGGCGGCTCGGTTGCGTCTGGCGCGAGGGCGTAGTCGTCGCGGTTCAGGCCCTTGGCGAGAGCCTCCGGTATCCGGTGGCCGAGAGCGGCGAGGACGTCTCCCGCGCAACAGGGGGCGCGCGAGTCCTCCTCCAGCGGCTGCCCTGGGGCCTTGGGAGTAGGCGGTAGGAGCGACGAGAAGGCTGCACGGAAGGGCTGGGCTTGGCCTTCCGCGACGTGCGCAAGCCACGCGGCACCACCCGCGAGTTGGGCTTCTTTGGAGGACGGCTCATCGGCTTCGAGGGCCCGGAGAATCAAGCGCGTGCCAAAGTCGCCTCGGAAGAGCTGGAGAACCCCCTCCTCCTCGCCGTGCAGCAGCTGGTCAGCGGCATCCGGCGCGGCGCAGTCGATGCGCGAGCAGGTGACATGCCCACCCTCGCCGAGAAACAGGCTGGCACCATCGCAGGCCGGGCAACGGCCCTGAACGTCAGGCACTGAGACCACCCGCCTCGCCGACCCGATTGTCCAGCCCCTGCCGCAGCTCGTCGAGAGTCTCGTCGGAGACGCTGAAGAAGCAGCCGCAAGGGTTGGCGACCCAGTACAGATCGAGCGTGTACGGCCGCTCGAAGCTGTCGCCGCTGACAACGTCCAAGCCGCAGGTGGGGCACTTCCCGATCGCGCTTTCGGTGGGGGCGAAGCCGTGATCAACACTCTCGGCGGCGACGGCGAGGGGGAGTAGCTCTGCGGCGGTGATGGGGCGGGGCTCATGGCTGTTGCTCATGGCGATCTCCCGTGCGGGTGGGTGCGGGTTGGGGCGGCTGGCCCAGACCCGCACGGCCAGGCCAGCCGCAGGGGTGCCCGGTGAAGCGGACGACCCACGGGCAGCATAGCCCCAACCCCTGGGATTCGTAGGCATAATCGAACTTAGAGCTTATGATTCAAAGGTCAATCAGCTGTCGGGAGAACGCATGAAGCTCGTCACCCGCTCAGAACTCGGCTGGCCCACGTCGGCCGCCCCCACCCAAACCAGCACCAAAGGCGTGAAGGTCCACTACGAAGGCACCGAGGTCAGCACCAAGCTGCTCACCGACCACGCCGAATGCATCGCCGAGTGGAAGGCGATACGCAAGTCCCACCTCGCCAACACCGCCGAGGGCTACTCCGACGTCGCGTACAACTACGCAGCCTGCCCCCACGGCTACCTCCTCGAAGGACGCGGCATCGGAAAGCGAACCGGCGCCAACGGCAACCAGCCGCTGAACATCGCCCACTACGCAATCGTCGGACTCATCGGCTCATCCGGCCTGACCGAGCCGACCGACGCCATGCTCGGCGCCATCCGCGACGGCATCGACCTCCTGCGCCAGCACGGAGCCGGGACCGAGATCAAGGGCCACCGCGACGGATACGCCACCGCATGCCCCGGAGGCCCGCTGTACACCTGGGTCCAGAAGGGCGCCCCCCGGCCGGCGTCCACCATCCCCGCCGCGACGACCCCGGCGAAGCCGGTCAAGTACGAGCCGTACCCCGGCGCCTCGTACTTCCTGAACGGCACCCGCCCCGCCCTCGGCAAGTCCAGCCCCATCTTCACCGCCATGGGCAAACGCCTCATCGCCCGAGGCTTCGGCCGCTACTACACCGTCGGCCCCGGACCCAAGCTGGGCAAGGCCGACGTCGACGCCTACCAGGCCTACCAGCGATCCCTCGGCTACACCGGGAGCGCCGCCACCTGGCCGCCCGGCAAAACCACCTGGGACAAGCTCCAAGTCCCCAACACCTGAACCCCACCAGCAGAAACGAGACCCCCGTGAGAACCTTTGGCCGCGAGCCCGTCGTACTCCTCAACACCCTGGCCGCAGTCCTCGGCCTCGTCGTATCCCTCGGCATCACAAGCCTCACCGCCGAGACCGCAGGCGCGATCGTCGGCGTCGCCACCGCCATCCTCGGCGCCATCGCCGCAGCGATGACCCGGCCCATCGCCCCCCAGGCGTTCACCGCCGTCGTAGCCGCGGGCGCCGTGCTCGTCGCCACTTTCGGCTACGACGTGTCGCAGGAGACCATCGGCGCCATCAACATGCTCATCCTCACCGCCCTCACCCTCCTGACCCGCGTCCAGGTCTCCCCGGTCCCGGCCATCCCGCTGACGCCGACCAAGTCCTCCACGCTCGAAGGCGTGTAGATGCCACGCCGCGTAGCCCGACGGGTAGCCCGAACCCTCGGCCGCCGAGGCGCCTTCCTCGGATCCTTCGGCGCACTCTGGACCCTCTACGGGTTCGGGCAACTCGTCGAGCCCTTGCCGGACACCCGCGGCATCCGGCTCCTGCTACAGCACGGCGTACCCCTCGACGCTTGGGCCCTCGGCTGGATCGTCTGCGGACTCACCGCGATGCTCTCGGCCGCCCTACCAGAGGGCCGCGACTGGGTCGGATTCCCGGCCCTCCTGCTCATCGTTGTCCCCTGGATGCTCGCCTACTTTGTGTCCTGGTGGCCCCTCGGGGACAACGCAAGGGGGTGGGTCACGGCACTGATCTGGGCGGTAGCCACAGTGCCGGTAATCGTGGTGGCCGGGTGGAGAGAACCCCCGCGCCCCAAGAAACTGGAGTGAGTCCATGAGCGTCGAAACGTGGACCGCAGTGTCCAGCGGGGTGGTGGGGGTGGCATCGGCGGCAGCCGCTGTGTGGAGCGGCAGAGCAGCACGGCGTACCCGGCGGGACCAGCGGCGTGACGACTTCACCGTCGTCACCGACGCCATGCGCAAGGAGATGGACCGGCAAGGCCGACGGATTGACGAGCTGGAGCAGAGTTCTGACCGCCAGGATTTGCGTCTGGAGGGCGCTGGGGTCGCCATCACCTACCTGATCGACCGGGTGCGAGGGCTGACCACATGGGTGCGGTCCTCTGGACTGGAGCCGCCGGCGGCCAAGCCGATCCCGGACCAGGCCCGCGAGTTCATCAACCAAGACGTGTGACCTCAGGCGCGGAGTCGCGCACGGGTGCGGGGCTCGGCCGGGGCGTCGGCGAAGCCCCGCGCTCCCTACCTGATCGTTCCGGTGAACTCGGGGAACACGTCGATCCCGTCGTCGCTCGTCCGCTGCACCGTGACCACCACGTCCCGCCCGTACCGCGTCTCCAGGGCGTTGTCATCGGTCTTCACCGCGGACACCCCCGGGGCCAGTCGGCCCTCCAGCGGGGCGCTGCCCCTCTCGAACGCCGAGCTGAACGACTGGCCGCCGTTCGTCGCCCCGTCGACCATGATGGTGATGTCGCTCAGATCGACGGGCGCCTTGCTCTTGTTGTCGAGCCGCAACCGCACCCGGAACTCGGTGCTTTTCGGGTCGGGCTCCTCGTACTCGCTCCAGTCGGAGAACACCGTCGCGTCCAGCACGGTGACCTCCAATCCGTCCGGCCACGCGTAGGGCTTCCCGAACGCCAGGTTCGCGCTTGGGCCCCCGTCGCCCCCAGTTCCGTCGGCGTCCTCCGAGCAGGACTTCATCCAGTCCGCCTGGCTCAGCGACGTGTCCGAGCAGTCGACCTCCGCAGCCGGCGTGCTCGCGGCGACAGTCGCCTCCTTCGACGCGGTCGGCGAGCTGGCCGTGTCCGACTTACCCCCGCAGCCGGCCAGTGCGACGACGAGGAATAGGGCCGCGGCAACGGCAGTACGAGAACGCATGCTTCCCCCAAGTGGTCATGAAGCGCTGACCGTAACCGCGTCCACAGCGACGAGGGACTGGCAGTCTCCAGTGGTGACGGACTTGTGACCAAGGCTCGGGGGAGCGGCGGCTAGTGAAGCGACGGAACGGGCGGCGGCACCTCAACGGTGTAGGGCACCACCCATGGCTCGAACCCCTCCTTGCGGCAGCGGATCACGAGCTTCACCGGCTTGTCCTCCCACTGCCTCGTCCACCGCTCTTCCCGATCTGGACCCTCTTGCCAGTAAGGGGGCCTGGTGCGCTCCACGGAGAACGGCCGACCTCGGCCTACGGTCAGCGAGATAGGAGTAACGGTTCGCCCGGTGACGTCCGCGCCGTCGGCTCCGGCGGCAAAGCGGAACGGCCCCCACACCTGGGCGTCAAGGTCTTCCTGCGGAGGGCTTGCGGCAAATCGATCGGTTCGCTCCAGGTCGTCACTGTTGGCGATGGAGAGCTCGATCCGGTCGAGATGCTGGAGGCCGAGCGGACGCAGGAGCTGAACGTCCAATCCGGCCCGACCGCCCTGTTCCTCGCCGAGCGTCACTTCGAAGACGGGAGTCAGGTCGGAGTGCCACCGTGCACGCTCGATGCGAGCAACATCCTCTGCGGTGTCAGCGGACCTCTTGGCCTCTTGCGCCGAACGGGCAGCGGACCGCCAGGCCCCAAGTGCGATGACAGCGCTCGCGCCGGTCGTTGAGTAGGTGGCGACGTCGCCCCAGTGGATGGTCATGCGCCGGGACTGTAGTGGTGGCCACTCGCAATGCGCCATCGCGCCTGCGCCCCGCTCTCATTCGAGAGCGGGGCGCTTCGTCGTGCACTGGGTCAGACGAGCTGACGGGCCCGCTTTTCGGCGCGGGCGACGAGGGCTCGCGCCTCCTCGGAGAGGTACTCAACGCTGTGGGTGTGCAGTGCGGCGAGAAGGGTGGTTGCCTGGCTGCTGGTGTCCCGGATGCTGATGGCCTCGCTAAGCTTGTTCTGGTCCTCGGCGGACATGCCGTGACTGCGGACGAGTTCGAAGAGGGCGCGGTCGAGGAGGGCGCGGTCTTTCTGGTCCTGCGTCCACTTCCGCACGGTCATGCGGTCGATCCCGGCCTGCTGAGCGAACCCGGCCTCGGTGGCGTCTCCGTTGCCGATGCGGGTGACGGCGACCTGCCGGAGGGCAACGAGCGCCTTGTGTTCGGCAAGGCGGGCGGCGGTGCGTTCGGCGGCGAGTTCTGCTACGAGGTCTTCCGGGGCCTCGATCATGAGGCGGTAGGCAGCGGTGAAGGCGGCCTCGCGGTCGTCGCGGTCGTCCTCGTCGGGGTACTGCTCCTCAATCTCGTCAGCGATGCGGAGGAGTTCGTCGGCCTGGTCGTTGTCGAGGTTGTGGTCGTCGCCGAGCCAGGCTTCGAGCTCGTGGCGCTGCATGCCCATGATGGTCCCTCCTGAAGCGCCCTTCGCTTCATCTGTAGACCACTCTACAGACGTCCTGTAGACCTGTCTACAGGTGTGGAGTCTGAAGTCTTTCGTCGTGGTGCCGAGTTGCTGTAACGACCCTCGATAACATGCCGTATGGCGGGCTCTGCTCCTCTCGGAGCGGGGCCCGTTATCGTGTCCGCGATCAGTGCTCGACGCAGAAGCAGAACGAGCCGTGGCACGTGTAGCAGCGCGGGCGTCCGACACAACGGCACGACTGCGAGCAGTGCACGGGCTCGGTGTGCTCCCTCACTGTCGTCTCGTCCGACTCGTCGTACTCGCGGCGGCAGGTGGTGCATGTGGTCATGACGTGAGTCTGCCAGGACGGGTGTCACCCACAGGACCCCTTCATCAAACGGTCGATCGCTGAATCTGAATGCGATCATGAACCGGCTTGCGTTCCCCGAGGGTGAATCGTTCAGAAACCCGTTCATCTACTTCAGTCGTTCAGCTACTCTGGCAAGACGTTTGCTGAATGAAGGAGGAGTCGCATGGCCCTAGTTGGCCTCGTCCGGGTGAGCACCGACAAGCAGAACACCGAGCGACAGCATGACGCGCTCGACCCGATCTGCATCAAGGTCTTCGAAGAGAAAATCAGTGGCAAGCTTCAGACCGAGGAGCGCCCCGCGCTGATGGACGCCATTGAGTATCTGCGCGAAGGCGACATGCTCTGCGTCCAGGAAGTCGACCGGCTCGGGAGGAACCTCCTCGAAGGGCTGATCGTCCTCAACGACCTCTTCGAGCGGGGGATCGCCGTCAAGGTCCTCGAAGGCATCGCGTCGGGAGAGCACAAGGAACGCTCCCTGATCCTTGACCTGGCCCTGGCCCTGGCAGAGGATCGCCGGCGCGACATTGTCAAGAAGACGAAGAACGGCCTCGACGCCGCTCGCAAGCGAGGCCGCATCGGGGGACGGCGACCGGTGATGACCGAGGCCCTAGTCGTTCAGGCGGTCGCTCTGCGCGAGAAGGGCTACAGCCTCAAGCAGATCCAGCCCCACCTGCGCATCACCGAGGGCTCGAACAAAGGGAAGAACCCCAGCGTCGGCGCCATCTCGCAGGCGCTGCGCGCGCATGACGAGGAGCAGGTCGAACCGGCATCAGCCTTGGTGAGCTCGTGACTACGGACGCGGGCGCCAGTCGAGTCCATACGCCCGAGGAGAGGCACGTCTCTCTGGTGGTCGGGCGCAACATCCGAAGGCTGCGACGAGCACGCAGGATGAGTTCGACCGCGCTCTCGCAAGCCCTACGAGAGCGCGGCATCAGACTGCAAGACACCCAGATCAGGCGCATGGAAACTGGGTCGATCCATGGGCAGTCGTCGCCCGCCGTAACCGTCGACCACCTCGTTGCGCTGGCGTGGGTATTGGACGTCTCAACGACTGATCTCCTGACGCCGTTTGAGCCCTGACGCAGTTAAGCCGCTTCGTACCGGTGCGCCCGTCCTCCCCGCCACTCAACCCACTGCGGGTTGTCGAGCAGCTGCTCGGCGTCGGGTAGCCCGGCCCGACGCAGGAACTCGATCACGTCAACGTCCCCCATGGCGAGCCCTGCGATCTGCCCCCGGATGGTGACTCGCCGGCCGCCGGTGGGGGAGGGCCGGTGGATGATGATCGGCGCGCTCATGGTTCCAGGGTGCGCCGGTCGTCCGGTTGCCGCAGGTGGGGTCACGGCGCCTGGTGGAGTTCCTGCTCGGGTCGGCAGACGTCGCATGGCTGGACCCCGGCTCGCAGCTCGGCAATCGCCTGTTCCCGGCTGATGGGTTCCATGCGCCCGGCGTAGGCCCAGCAGTCGCCTCGGTGGATTTCGGTGACGGGTGCGCCGCGCCCTTGCCGGGTGATGCCCCAGTCGGGGGTGGGCGGCGGTTCGACGGTCCTCTCGACGGCGGGCTGCCGTGCCGGTGCCGTCTCCCGCTCTGCTGCCGCGATGGCTTTGTCGATGTGGTCGAGCTGGAGGGCGATCCAGGTGCGGAGGGTGTGGAGGCGGGGCAGGTCGGGCGGCAGGTCGTACATGCGTTCGAGTCTACGGCTGAGTGCCGCGTGCTGCGACTGGCGTATCTTTTCTAGTTCATCTTGATTGACAACCAAGAATAGCTATCTTGGTCACATGGCAAAAGCCGAGAACCTGACCCGCACTGACGCGCTGCGCGAAGCAATCGAAGCGGCGCGCGGGGAGTACCTGCACGACGACACGGCCACCCCCGAGGACGAGGCATACAACCAGGGCGTGTCCGACGCCATCGCCGCGATTGGTGCACTGCTGGAGGGCGAGAAGTGAGCGACCGCCTCCTCCCGACCGGCCTGTGCTGGTGCGGGTGCGGTACCGAAACCGGCATCGGCAGCTTCTTCGCCCGGGGGCACGACAAGATCGCCGAAGCGGCGCTCATCAGGGCCGAGTACGGGGGTACCGTCCCCCGCTTCCTCGCTGCCCACGGTTACGGCCCTGAGAAGTCCGTCACCGACGCGGCGGTGCAGCAGGGCTGGATCCGCTGCACCGTTCCCGGCTGCACGCACACCGGCACCGAGACCAGCGTCCGCAACCACGAGTCCAAGCCCCACAAGGAGAAGTGACCATGCTCGCCATCTCTGAGCGCGTGCCCGGCTACGGCCGCACGCCGGACCAGCTCATCTGGCACAAGCCGGTGGGCCCCGTCGTTGAGGAGTTCCAGCCCATCGCGTGCAGCGAGGAAGGGATCGTCTTCCCGTGGCCGAAGCGGGAGGTGCCGCTGCGTCTCGACAAGCCGGACGAGTCCTGGTGCGCCGACTGCCTACTCCTGATCCGCAGCAAGTCCACCACCGAGCAGTGAGGGCCACGACCATGGCGCAGGTAACCGCCCGCGAAGCCCTGACCTACTCACTCAAGCGGGAGCAGGACCAGTTCGCCGAGGAGGCCGAGCGCCTGGCCAAGCAGGCCGCGTACATCGCCGCGAACCCGCCCGCCGACGGCCGGACGGTCTCCGGCGACCTGACCCGCCTCATCACCGAGGCCACCTTCCTCCTGAAGCGCGCCGTCACCATCGAAGCCGGCCTCGAAGCCGTCGGGCTGATGGGCGCGGAAGTCGCCACCAGCGAGCAGTGAGGCCGTCGACCATGGCCACGTACCGCGTGTACGGCACCACCGAGGGTTCCCCGCGCGACACGGACTGGGACCTGATCGTCGAGACCTGCGACCCCGTCGCTGCCACGAGGGCTGTCCACGAGACCGACGGGACCTTCTGGCGGCGGCTTACCGAGGACGGGCAGGTCGTCCTCGACCGAGTCTGACCCGCACAGCATGGTGCCCTCCGGCCAGGTCTAGTGGCCGGAGGGCCCGCATGTCAGCCTATCGCCCGTGCGCCCCCACCCGCCCTGCCACACTGGACACGCCTCTCTACGAGACTCTGTCGGCGGGGCCGCCCTTCAAGGAGGAAACCGTGCACCAACCCGAGGAGCAGCGCCCGAGGACGGTCAATGTCGCCACCGACACTGCATCGTTCAAGGAGGGTGTCGAGAAGTTCCGGAGCGCCATGCTGTTCGAATACCACGATGACCTCATGGAGCTCGACGACGAGCTGGACATTCTCTACCGGGGGCAACTGTGATCCGCCGCCTGCTGGCTGCCCTCATCCGCCGTGGCGGCTTCTCTGGGTACGCGCACGGCGGCACCATCCCGCAGTACACCCCCGGCCCGGACGAGGTACTCGTTCAGCTTTCGCCTGGTGCTTACCGGCGCACGAGGTAGTCGCAGGTGACGCCCGACCGGTTGCCATACCGGCCCGGTACGCTTTTAGCAACAACTCCCAGGGCCTCCGGGCCCGTTACCCGCGGGGATTGCAACCGCCCCACCGGCACAGCACCCGGTGGGGCGGGGCTGCCTCCCCAGGTTTTCCTGGGATCGCAGGAAAACACTGGTCAGGCGCCCGGCTCCGGGTGGAGGACCGCCTTCTTCGCTGCCATCTCCAGCTCGTACCGGTTCGCCCCACCTGCCGCAGCCTCGGCGGTCACCGCCAACTGGAACGCCGCTGCCGCTTCCCGCCACGGCCGCCAGCCTTCCTCGGTGTACGGCACGCTCGTCGCCACCCGCTCAGCCTCGACAGCGGCACGACACAATTCGATCAGTTCATCACTCGGTTTCGCCACGGCCGGATCGTAAACGACGGCGCTGACAGCGAGGCTTCTGCCATGCTGGTTACAGCGGCATCCGGGTGTGAGACCCGGCCTTCACGCCTCACGCTGTTTGAGAGGTAGCCCCGCCCACCTCCGGGAGACGGGTGACTCCTGTGCCGCTGGCCCGTCCGTCTGCCACTGGGAAACCGTGGCACCCGAGAAGTCGTCGGTTCGATAGCCGGGCGGCCGTCCAGCGTTACGCCCGCCCCCAAGCTGTGTGGGGGCGGGCGTTCGTGCGTCACGAACTACCAATCTGGGACCAACTGGTAGATCACTAGTAGTTCACGCCGCCTCGCCAACGTCCCCCCGCACGGCTGTTGCCCACTCCGCGAGCAACCGCTCGTACTCCCGGCGCGCCTCCACCGACAGGCGCCCACCACCCCGCTGCCACAGTGCGCGGATCTCCGCATTCACCACAGTCAACGGGCGCGCAGCAGCAACGTCACACGAAGTCGGGGGCATGCGCACCACAGTACGGGCAGGGGCCGACAGAGCCCAGACCTCCCGGACTACGATGACGCGATCTTGGTGGGCGAGGCGCAGGAGACAACGATGAGCGAATGGACCGTGCACGGCACCCGACCCATCTACACCAGCCCCTGGGTGGAACTCGACCTCGTCGACGTTGAACCGCCCGGCCGTCCCCGGTACGAACACCACCTGATCAAGCTGGCACCCGTCGCCGCGACCGTCCTCCTCAACGACGCCCATGAGGTGCTCCTGATGTGGCGGCACCGCTTCGCCACCAACACCTGGAACTGGGAGATCCCCAGCGGCATCGTCGAAGCCGGCGAAGAACTGACCGTCGCTGCCGCCCGCGAGGTACTGGAAGAGACCGGCTACCAGGTCAATCCGGCCGCGCTCACCCCGCTCGCCTACAACCAGCCCGTCGGGGGCATGTCCAACGCCGAGCACCACGTCTACCTCGCGCACGATGCCGTGCGGGTCGCCGATCCCGTGGACACCCACGAGGCGGACCGCATCGAGTGGCACCCGCTGAACACCATCCAGCAGATGATCGACGACCGGCAGATCGTGGCCGGCGTCGCCGTGACGGGGCTACTCCAGCTCCTCGCCCGTCACTGAAGAGCAGCCATCCCCGGCACCCCGTCATCGAGCAGCGCACGCAGGTCACGGACCGGCGCCGAGACACTTGCCCGAGCAGGAACGGCCCCGAGCAGCTCGCGGGCCCGGGCGACCACGATCCCAGTGAGGTGGTCGGACGGCAGACCCAGCAGCAGGCGTTCTGTCTCCCGGCACGCGACCGAGATCTCGCCCACACCGATCAGTGACGTCGCTTCGTCCATCGTGATGAGCGCCCGGTCCAGGTGCTCTTCTGGCCCGTACAGGCCGCGCGCCTCGTGCAGGGCGCGCTGGGCCCGCCGGGTGTCGCCGATCGTCGTCCACATGCTGCCCTCGTGCCACACCAACTGCCGCTCCGTGTACCCGTAGGCGGTGTCGCTGGTGTCCGTCGACCCGAGCTTCGTGAACGCGGCCTGGGCGATCCTGAGGGCGTCCTGGGCTTCGCGGTGTCGGCCGAGACGGGCCAGGGCTCGCGCCTCCAGCGCGGGCGCCCAGGCCGCGGTGGCACAGACCGTGGCACCCGCGAGTAGCCGGGCCCGCTCCGCCAGGGCCAGGGCTGCCGCGGGGGCGCCGAAATAGAACGGGATGACCGCCTCCCGGGCGAACAACCACGCCCTGAGCGCCCGGTCGCCAGTCTCGTCGGCAGCCAACTGGGCCACCTGGTACCAGCGGCGGGCCTCCCGGTGCTCTCCCAGCGCCACGAGAGCTATCCCCGCCGTGCCCGCCAGCTGCGCGGTGACCCGGCAGAGCCGCGCACGGGCGTCCGCGGCCTGGCTCTGTTCCAGCATCTGCTGAAGCTCCACGAAGTCACAGACACTGTCGTGAAGGAGGCGCGTCGGGGGAAGCACCTGGTACTCCTGCCCGTGCTCGGCGGCCCGCCGCTCCCACTGCTCGATCGTCACCTCGGCAAGAGGCGGCGACAGGGCGGCCGTCATGCGGGCCCGGATCACGGCGAGGGACGGCAGCGCCGCAGATGACTGCTGCGGGACCTCGACGGTCCGGCCGGCCGACACGGCGCCTCGGTCGGTGCCTGCGCCGGCCTCCGCATCAGTCCCGGCCGGGGTGTAGTCGGTACCGAACCCCAGCCGATCGGGGCGGGTCTCGTACAGGCGACACAGGTGATCCAGGTGCGTGTCGCCAGGCCTACCCCGCCCGGTCTCCCACGCGGAGAGCTGCTGAGTGGTGACCCGCACCCCGATGCCACCCAGCTCGATGCGGGCCTCGGCCAGAGTCCACCCCCTCGCCAGACGGTGCGCCTGGAGCAGACTGACAGCGGTCTCCTCAGCGATGCGGGACGCCAGCACCCAAGGGCTCCAGCCCTCTACCGCGGCCTGTCCGGCGAGCTCGCGCGCGCATTGTTTCGGTCTCTCGTTGCGTGCCACCTCGCCACCATATGGCGCGAGTTGGACGGGCAGTCCCCCAAATCATGGGCTGGTGATGACAGACCCGCGGGTTGTCGTCGTGGAGTGGTGACAGCCCCTGGTTTTCCTGCCGAACTCGTGATCGCGCGTAGCTGCTGGGCCGGTGCAGGCTCAGCCCATGAACGCACGCACAAGCACGGACGCGGCCCGCTGGTTCGCCGGAGCCGCCGCAGCCCGTAGTACGGAGAGCCCTGTCGTTCTCGCGGCCGGCGCCCGGTGGGATGCCGTGAAAATGCCCGTCGGTCTCGTGCACGCCGCGGTCGGCGGAACGAACTGCCACGTCGCCTCCGCGGTGATGGGGCAGCGCCTCGACGGCCCGGTGATCCACGACGCAGGCAGGTACTACTACGCCCTCGTCGCTGCTGGCACGGTGGAGACGTGGCGGTCCCCACTGGCGGTGGTCCTCGGCCGCGGGTCCTGGGTGGTGACCCCCAGACCCGGGGTTGCGCACGCCTCCGGACTGCACTGGTGCGTCCCGGTCCGAAGCCCGGGGCACCTGTGCAACGCGGTCGCGGTTGCCGAGCTACTGGCGGACGGGCAACGCGCCCTGGGGGAGCACGGTTCGGCAAGGGATGGCGCGTACCGGGATCTCGTCGGGCACACCGCCACCTGTGCCACCTGTCGGGCTGGCGTCTCCTGCCCCACCTCGGCACATCTTGGCCGCGCGTGGCGGGAGGCCCGCTGATGACGTTCCCCCGTATCTGCGTCAACTGCGACCACTCGATCGTCGGCGACTTCGAGGTAGCCGTCGAAGGGTTCAGCGCGTCAGGGGCCCGCGATGACACCTACCGACACCCGGCAGGCGATCCGGCGTGCACGGGCCGGACTGCCGACCGGTCGGTGGTGAGCCGGGCGCTCGGCGCCGCTGTAGCCGAGTCGGTGAGCCGGTTTCGTGGTGCGTAACAGACCTCTGGCCAGGGGTGATACGCGCGGTGACCTACTGAATGGTAGGTGCACATGGATGCGCTCAAGGCTGGTATTTCGGCCACAAATGAGCGAGGCTCGACATGGAGCTGACTGAAAAGTCACCACGCAGATCAGAGACGGATCGTCCACCGATCCAGCGGCAGGATCAGATCGGCAGTTTCCACGGGGGCACCATGAGGATCGAGACGAGTCCGCACCACCCGGTAGGCCACAGAGTCCACCAGCAGGCCCAGCGCGTGCGCCTGACCCTCGGGCAGCGACACGACACCCAACTCGGCCACACACGACGAGTGCGAGCGGCGACGACCACGCCACCACGACTCCACCAGCATCGCCGACCGGCCACCCGGCTCCAGGCACTCCACCACCTCGTGCTGCAGCAAGGCTCCAGCTGGAACGTCCAGACGGCCGGCAAGGTCGTCGGTTGCGCGCTGCGGACTGGAGTCCGTGCGCTCGGTGCCCCACGGCCAATCGGCATCCGCGTCGGTGAGAGTCCGCATGGCAGGAGGATGCGCCACAACCACATGCCGCCCCCGCTCCCCATCGAGGACACCACTCCGACGGAGGAGGTCGTAGGCCAGGCGCACCGTCTGCTCGTGGACGTGGTACTCGGCGGCCATCTCGCTGCGCGACGGGAGCGACTGGCCGGCCACCCACTCGCCGACGGCAATGCGGCGGCGGATGTCCGCGGCGATACGCCGGTACGCGGCCCCGCCTGCACCTGACATCCGGACCCCTACATCGATTGATGATCATCGAGTGAGATCCGACCGTAGGACGCGACCGGCAACCTGATATATCAGGTTGCGCTCAGGCGTCCGGACTATGCCAAGGGCAGTTGATAACCCACATGCTCGGCGGGCGCGACCGAAAGGCGGGCACCGTCGGGGAATGCCTCTCGCTCGTCGCGCACCCCTTTAGTGGCGGGCGAGAGGTTCCCAGAGATACCGACTGGTGACTCAGTCGTTCAGCAGAGAGCCGGGGCAGTACCGCTTTTCACCCCTCCAGGTGGCGGTCCTGCCCCGGCTCTTTGCTGCGCGCGGTCGGCGGGCGGTGCTGTGCTCCCGCCTGCCGGCTCCCCGTGCTTGGCAAGCCCCCAAGATCATTTGGGAGAACTTTGGGAGATGATCATGGTTAGAAGGCTCGAAAGTCCTCTAATTCACTCCAGAAATCTCCAGTTGCAACCTAGCGGTATCCGTTAGATTCCTGCCTGGTCAGCCCGCCGACTCGCCCGCGTGGGGGCTCAGCACACCTGCGCTGACCAGGGCGAAGAGCAGGATGCCGAGGATCACGCGGTAGTAGACGAAGGGCATGAAGCTCTTGGACGAGATGAACTTCATGAACCATGAGATGACCACGTAACCGACCACGAACGCGACCAGGGTCGCGAAGATCGTCGGGCCCCAGGAGACGTGTCCCTCGCCCGCGTCCTTGAGCTCGAAGACGCCGGAAGCCAGGACGGCGGGGATGGCCAGCAGGAACGAGTAGCGGGCCGCCGCCTCGCGGGTGTAGCCCATGAGCAGACCGCCGCTGATGGTGGCGCCCGAGCGGGAGACACCCGGGATCAGGGCCATCGCCTGGCAGAACCCGTAGATCAGGCCGTCCCGGACACCCAGGTCCTGGAGCGACTTGCGCTCCTTGGCGGCGCGGTGTCGGCCGCCGGCCTCGTCGCGGGCCGCGAGCCGGTCCGCGATGCCGAGGACGATGCCCATGACGATCAGGGTCGTCGCGATCAGACGGAGATCACGGAAGGGGCCCTCGATCTGGTCCTTGAAGGCGACTCCGAGGACGCCGATCGGGATCGAGCCGACGATGACCAGCCAGCCCATCTGGGCATCGTGGTTGCTGCGCATCTCGCGGTCGAAGAGCGAGCGGAACCAGGACGAAATGATGCGGGCGATGTCCTTGCGGAAATAGATGATCACCGCAGCTTCCGTGCCGATCTGGGTGATCGCGGTGAACGCCGCGCCGGGGTCGTGCCACCCGGCGAAAGCGGCGGTCAACCGCAGATGCGCGCTGGAGGAGATCGGCAGGAACTCGGTCAGTCCCTGAACGAACCCCAGGACGAATGATTCGAACCAGCTCATGGGGCTTAGGCCATCCCGGAGGTGATCAGGCTACGGCCGCACGACATGGAGACGTCGGCAGCGTGCGAAAACGGTCAGAAAAGGACAAGGCGGAAGCCTCGGAGATCTTTTGTCGTCCGGCGCAGAGTATCGCCTACAGGTGAACTGCTCGCCCCCTGCCCCCTGCCCCCTGCCCCCTGCCCCGGCCCCTTTCCGCCGCCGGTCGCCCATGGCCCGTCGTCCGCCGCTCCTCGCCGGACGCGGCTGCGCGGATTCAGGCCGCTGCGCCGAGCCGATGACGTTTGTGCCAGGCGACCAGCACGCCTCCGACGCCCGAGACCACGATGAACCCCATCGCGAGGAGGAACGCGGGAGAGGTGGGCGATGCGGCCTCGCTGCCGGCCACCACGTAGGCGGCGGTGTTGGGGATGGACCCGAGCCCGGTTGCCAGCAGGAACGGCGCGTACCGCATCCGGGAGGTGGCCGCGCAGTAGTTGGCGGCGGCGAACGGCACACCAGGGAAGAGCCGGAGCGCCAGCATGGAACGGAAACCGTGCCGGCTCAGCAGGCGGTCCGCCGCCTTCAGCCAGCGCCCGCGCACCAGGGTGCGCAGCGCCTCCTGCCCCAGTACCCGGCCGAGCAGGAAGGAGATCCCGGCCCCGAGCACCGTGCCCGCGAGCGCCGCGGCCAGACCCGTCTGGGTACCGAAGAGCGCTCCGGCCGCCAGATTGAGGAGGGGGCGCGGCGCGAAGGCCACGGTGGAGACGCCGTACGCCAGCCCGAACAGCAGGGCCGCCGTGCCACCCGTCAACTGGGCCGGCCAGCCGGAGGAGAGCATCCGCTGCGGGTCGAACAGCAGCATGGTCGACGCGGCGGCCGCCAGGACCACCACGAGCAGGGAGAACCGGGACCAGGGGGACAGCAGCGCCTTCGAGAGGCGCAGGGCCGGACCGTTGCGGGGACGGGCTGCGGTGACGGGTTCGAACATCTGGGGAGAGTAACCGAAAGCGGCATGTGATCGCCGTAATGTACGCGTGATGATCTGACGTTCCGACAGCATGGGTCCGGTTTGCGTCCGCAGCGCATCAACCGTGTCCGGCAGACCGGGAGTCCGGAAGTCGCACCCCCGCCGCGTCCGCGCGGACGAGCCGGAGCGGCCCCGCCTTCCGGTCGGAAAACCTGTCGACGCGCACCGGCCCGACCGGCCATCATCCTGTACATGTCCCGGTACGCCTTCCTCGCAGCGCCGTCCGCAGTCGCGGACGCGCCGAAGGCTGCCGCGAACATCATGGCGGCGCTCATCACGGCGGCGCTCGCTGCCGCGGCACTCTCCGCAGTGGCATCCCCCGCAGCCGCAGCCACCACCGCTGCTCCTGCGCTTCTCGGCGGCGCCCGAAGCTGACCCTCCTCCGACACTGTCCGGCGGATCCCGCGAGGGGAGGGTCGGACGGGCACAGGGGTCCCCTCTCACGGCTTCGAAACCAAGGAACGAGCCATGCCCAAGACGGCATACGTGCGCACCAAGCCCCACCTCAACATCGGAACCATGGGCCACGTCGACCACGGAAAGACCACCCTCACCGCCGCCATCACCAAGGTCCTCAGCGGACGGCCGGGCACCGCCACCTCGTACGTCGCGTTCGACCGGATCGACCGCGCCCCCGAGGAGACCCGGCGCGGCATCACCATCAACCTCGCGCACGTCGAGTACGAGACCGACACCCGGCACTACGCCCACGTCGACATGCCCGGCCACGCCGACTACGTCAAGAACATGGTCACCGGGGCCGCCCAGCTCGACGGGGCGATCCTGGTCGTCTCCGCGCTCGACGGCGTCATGCCGCAGACCACCGAGCACGTGCTGCTGGCCCGTCAGGTCGGCGTCGACCACATCGTCGTCGCCTTGAACAAGGCGGACGCCGCCGACCCCGAACTGGCCGACCTCGTCGAACTGGAAGTGCGTGACCTGCTCTCCGCCCACGGGTACGGAGGCGACACCGTGCCCGTCGTCCAAGTCTCCGGGCTCGGCGCGCTGGAGGGCGACCCGCGCTGGACCGCGGCGATCGAAGGGCTGCTCGACGCGGTGGACACCTACGTGCCGATGCCGGTGCGCTACACCGACGCGCCGTTCCTGCTCCCCGTGGAGAACGTGCTCACCATCACCGGGCGCGGCACCGTCGTCACCGGTGCCGTCGAGCGCGGCACCGTACGGATCGGCGACCGGGTCCACGTGCTCGGTGCGGACACCGAGACGGTGGTCACCGGGCTGGAGACCTTCGGCAGGCCGATGGAGTCTGCACAGGCCGGCGACAACGTGGCCCTGCTGCTGCGTGGGGTGGAGCGTGACCGGGTCCGGCGGGGCCATGTCGTGGCCGCGCCCGGCAGCGTCACTCCGACGCGCCGATTCACCGCCCAGGTGTACGTGCTGTCCGCCCGCGAGGGTGGCCGCACCACACCGGTCGCCACCGGTTACCGGCCGCAGTTCTACATCCGTACGGCCGACGTGGTCGGGGACGTGGACCTCGGGACGACGGCGGTCGCGCGGCCGGGGGAGACGGTCACCATGACCGTGGAGCTGGGCCGGGACGTCCCGCTGGAGGCCGGGCTCGGCTTCGCGATCCGTGAGGGCGGCCGCACGGTCGGCGCCGGCACCGTCACCGCGCTGCTCTGACCCCGTCGGCCTGACGGCTCGACGCCCCGACGTCCGGGGTCCGCCTTCCCCGCCCGGGGGAGGCGGACCCCTCTCCCGTGCGGGGACCCCACGCGGCGCGGATTTCGCATGGGGAGGCCGGCCCGGTCAGTGAGGTCCCGGTGACGGGGCGAGTGCGCTTGTCGATGAGTGGTGAGACGTAAAACGAAAGCACGCATGCCGGACAACTCGACAGCTTCTCGGCCGCGTTCAGAAAACGTTAAGCAAAGTCTCAACCCGACGGGTTGCGGAGCGCTGCTCGACCCATTGACGAGCAAGGGCGCAGCGGCCATCTTGGCGACAAGAACGCGGTTTCCCCACGAGAGCTTGGATGCCCATGAGGACAATCCGGCACTACATCACCTTTATGGCGGCAGCTGCTGTCGCGGCTGCGATCTCCGTCTGGCCTGCGGCGGATTCGGCGCAAGCGTTTCCCGCGACTCCCCGGCAGAATGTGCTCAACTATCTCCGCACCATTTCCGGAAATCACATCGTTTCCGGGCAGCACAACAAAGAACCTGCCTCCACGCCGGGTCTGTACACGCAACAGGTCAAGGACGTGACCGGGCAGTACCCCGGGCTGTGGGGCGGTGATCTGATGTTCAACGCCGCGGACGTGGCCAACCGGCAGCGGGTGGTCGACCAGGCGAAGACCGAGTGGGCCAATGGTTCGCTGACCGCCCTGACCTGGCACGTCTGCCCGCCCACGGGCGGGAGCACCTGCGCGTTCGAGGGTGGCGTGAAGTCGAACGTCTCCGCCGCGCAGTTCTCGCAGATCATCACCGACGGCACTGCCCTGAACAGCGCTTGGAAGCGACGCCTCGACGAGGTCGTCCCCTACCTTCAGCAATTGAGGAGCGCCGGCGTGCCGGTGCTCTTCCGGCCACTCCACGAGATGAACGAATCATGGAACTGGTGGGGTAATCGGCCCGGAACGAACGGCAGTGCGCGCCTCTACCAGATCACCCACGACTATCTCGCCAAGACGAAAGGGCTGGAAAATCTGATCTGGGTGTGGAACGTGCAGGACAATCCGGCCGGCGGGTGGAGCAACTACTATCCGGGCGATGCATACGTCGACGTCGTCTCGCTGGACGCCTGGTACAAGAACTACCCCAGTTCCGCCGATTACCAGCAGATGCGGAACATCGCGGGAACGAAGCCCATGGCCATTGCGGAGATGGGCAAGGTGCCGACCGCTTCGCTGCTGGACAGCCAGCCTCAGTGGGCATGGTTCATGATGTGGTCCGAGCAACTGCGCGGAAGCAATACCAATGCGGAGATCCAGACGGCCTATTTCCTCCCCCGGGTACTGAACCAGGGCGAGATCGCGCTGCCCTGACGCCTTCTCGGAGCACTGCGCGGCGGGTCCGGCCGAGGGGGCCGGTCACAGCCAGCCGCGCAGTGCCCGGAGGAAGCCGTCCGGATCGTCACGGTGGACGGTGTGCCCCGTACCGTCCACCGTGCGCACCTGCCAGCCACGACGGCTCAGCGTCGTGGCTTCCGCCGTCGGAATCCGCTCGCTGGGGCCGGCCAGCACGACGAGCGAGGGGACGGCGGGGGTGTCCGGCAGGCCGGGCAGGTGTCGCAGGGCGGTGACGGACGCCGGGTCCCAGGTGGCGAGAGCGCGGCGCTCCGTCGAGATGTCTTCGTCGTGCCAGCGGGGGTGGGTGGCCCGCAACTCCTGCCAGGTGGCGTACTTGGCGGCGCGCAGCGCGTCCAGGTCGCGTCGGCGGGGCACCCAGGCCGGGTCGCAGTGAACGGCGCGGGCGCAGCGCAGTCCGGACACGGCGAGCAGCAGCGCGGCCGAGCCCAGCGAGTGGCCGACGGCCAGGTCAGGTGCCTGGGGCAGGTTCTCCAGGAGGGCGGCGGCGAGTGCCGCGGGTGTGTACGTCTCGGCGGGCTCACTGGCGCCGTGTCCGGGCAGGTCCACGGCGACGACGCGGTAGCCGTGCTCCGCGATCGCCGGAGCCACCCGGATCCAGCTGCGGGAGTCCGTCATGAGGCCGTGCACCAGTACGGCCGTACGGGGACCGTCGCCCCAGACCCGCGTCGCGAGCTTCACCGTTCGGCCCGGGATTCGGCGACGCCCGGCCGCTGCCCGTGGGGGACGAGCAGCGCGGTGCCTGATCCCCGCGAGGGGGCGTGCAGGGCGGGGGGCAGGAGGGTGGATGTGGTCACAGGACACTCCGAGGACGTGGAAAAGGGCTGGTCGGCCGGTGTCGGGCGCGGGATGACAGGGGCGCGGGCTCCGTACCGTCAGCGGGCGGTGCCTCCCGGGGGTGCGCTGCTGCCGCGGGGCAGTAGCGCGGGTATCGCGGGGGGTCCGGACGTGGGGTTGCGGCGGTGGACGACGTCGAAGAGCCGACGGGTGACGTCGGCGCCAAAACCGAAGACGTCGTGGCTCATCGCGGACAGGTTCGGACGGGTGAGCTGGCACAGTTGGGAGTCGTCCCAGGCGATCAGACTCACGTCCGTCGGCACACTCAGGCCCATCTCCGCGGCCACGGAGAGACCGGCGACCGCCATGATGTCGTTGTCGTAGATGATCGCCGTGGGCCGTTCCGGGGAAGCGAGCAGCGACCGGGTGGCCCGGGCGCCCTGTTCACCGGAGTAGTCGGTGGTGACGCTGCGGGCCGGTTCCAGACCCAGCTCCGCCGTGATCGTGTTCAGCGCGGTGGTACGGATCATGGTGTGGCCGAGCGCCGGGTGCCCGCCCACCCGTGCGATCCGCCGGTGCCCGAGGGCGGCGAGGTAGCGCACAGCCTCGTTCACCGCCGCCGCGTCGTCGGTCCACATCGAGGTGAAGCCGCCGGTCAGTGTCGGGTGGCCGACAGCGACCGCCGGCAGCCCGATCGTCGCCAGTTCGGTGATCCTTGGGTCGTCCTGCTGGATGTCGACCAGGATGGAACCGGCGATCCGGCGCGACTGCCACCACTGGCGGTGCACCGCGATCTCCTGGTCGGTGTCCCGCACGAGGTGCAGCAGGAGCGAGCATCCCTGCCCTTCCAGTACGGATTCGACGCCGGAGATGAATTCCATGTAGTAGGGCTCCAGGCCGAGTTGGCGTGCGGGCCGGGCGACGACCAGACCGACGGTGTCCCCCGCGCCGGTCGCCGACCCCGACAGTTTGATCGCGGCCTGGTTCGGTACCCACCCCAGCTCCGCGACGGCGCCCATGATGCGCTCGCGCGTGGCCTCCGAGACGCCCGGACGGTTGTTGAACGCGAGGGACACCGCTCCCCGGGACACGCCGGCCCGGGCCGCCACGTCGGAGATCGTGACGCGCCCCGGCCGGCGTGCGTTCCCCTCACTCACGGGCGGTTTCCGCGTCATTGACGCAGAACAGCGCGGCGCGAGCGGCATCCGCGTCCGGCCGCGGCCAGCCGGTGACCCGCCACGTCGTGCTCTCACCGGGCAGCAGCGTCACCCGCCCGCGATCCGTACGGGCGTCCCCGTCCAACCGGTCGGACTGCAGCAGCAGGTCCCGTACGAGCCCCCCGGCCGTGACCGTGACCAGCGCACCGTTCTCACCGTCCTCGCTCACCTTCACCTCGTAGGAGGCGGCGGGGTGCGCGAACTCGCGGTCCACGCAGCCGAAGTGCACCGCACGCAGGCCGTCCGCGTCGACCACCAGGAGTTCCTCGCCCACCTCACCGAAGTGCGCCACCGCCTCGGGGAGCCGTTCCAGGGCCACGTTGCGCCCCGCGGCCTTCACGACGACCTCGCTGTGCGCGAGTACCGTCCCGTCCGCCCGGAGGCGACGGACGGTGGCCGTGGTCTCCCAGATCGCCGCGCTCTGGTTGCAGGCGGCGAGCACCAGGTCGCCGTCGCGGCCCTGGATCGTCAGCAGCCGGTCGGCGTACAGGCGGCGCATCTCGAACCAGAGGGGCTTGAGGCGGCCGTCGCCGTCGATCGCCGCCCAGGAGGTGACCGGCCAGCAGTCGTTGAGCTGCCACAGCACCGTGCCCGCGCAGCGGGGCCAGTGCGAGCGCCAGTGCTCGACGCCCGCGGCTACGGCCCGTGCCTGGTTGAGCTGGGTGAGGTAGTGCCAGGTGTCGAAGTCGGCGGGAGCCCGGAAGTGCGGGGCGAGACCGCGGTTCAGTTTGCCGTTGCCGTCCTCGGCCTTCTGGTGATGCAGCATGGCCGGCGAGTCCGCCGCCAACGGGCGTTCGGTCAGCGCCCGTTCCAGGGTGGCGAGCGTCGGCGGCGCCTGCCAGCCGAACTCGGCGACGAAGCGGGGCACCGTGGTGAGGTACTCGTTGTAGTCACGGCGGTTCCACACCTCCCAGGAGTGCGCGGTGCCGTGGTCGGGGTCGTTGGGCGTGTGGTCCCACGATCCGGACCACGGGCTCCCGGCCCAGTACGGGCGGGTCGGGTCCGTCTGAGCCACGACGCGGGGCAGCAGACCCAGGTAGTAACCCTCGCCCCAGGAATCGCCGCCCAGCGCCTGCTCCCACTCCCAGTCGGCGAAGCCCCACAGGTTCTCGTTGTTGCCGTTCCACAGGACCAGCGACGGGTGGGGCATCAGCCGGGTCACGTTCTCCCGGGCCTCCGCCTCGATCTCGGAACGCAGCGGCTGCTCCTCCGGGTAGGCCGCGCAGGCGAACAGGAAGTCCTGCCAGACCATCAGCCCCAGTTCGTCGCAGTGGTCGTAGAAGGCCCGGTCCTCGTAGATGCCGCCGCCCCAGACCCGCACCAGGTCGACGCCCGCTTCGGCGGCCTGGGTGAGGCGGTGGCGGTAGCGGTCGGTGGTGACCCGCGAGGGGAAGGCGTCATCGGGTATCCAGTTCACTCCCCGGGCGAAGACCGGGGTGCCGTTGACGACCAGGGTGAAGGCGCTTCCGTGGGCGTCCGCAGACGTGTCGAGTGCGATGGTACGGAAGCCGATGCGCCGTTCCCACGCGTCGAGGGCTTCGCCGCCGCCGTCGGGTTCGCCGAGTACGACCGTGCACCCGTACAGCCTCTGGTCGCCGTAGCCGCGCGGCCACCACAGCTCCGCGTCGGGGACGCGTACGGTCACCGTCGCGCTGTTCTCCCCCGGAGGGACGGTGACCTCCGACGAGGCGTCACCCACGACGGCCACCAGCCGCAGGGGCCGGTGCTCTCCGGTGGCCGTGCGGTCGACGTCGATGACGATCTCGGCGACACCGGTGCCGTCCTCGGCGACGGTGATCCGAGGCCGGACCTCGGCCAGCCGGGCCGTCGACCACTGCTCGATCCGCGCCTCGCGCCACACACCGGCCGTCACCAGAGTGGGACCCCAGTCCCAGCCGAACGAACAGGCCATCTTGCGCACGTAGTTGAACGGCTCGGGATAGGAGTTGGGTCGCTCTCCCAGAGCGGCGCGCACCGCCTCCGCTTCGGTGTAGGCAGAGGTGAAGGCGATTTCGAGGGGCGCGGGCCCGTCCGCGAGCAGCTCGGTGACGTCGAACCGGTAGGACCGGTGCATGTTGCGGGTGCGCCCCACCAGCCGGTCGCCGACGCGCACCGCGGCGACCGTGTCCAGTCCCTCGAAAACCAGGTCGGAACGCTCGAACGCGTCACCCGATCCCGGCAACCGGGTCGCGTACGTCCAGTCCGCGCGGCCCACCCACGCCACCTCGTCCTCGTTGCGGTCGAGGTAGGGGTCCGCCAGCCATCCCGCCGCCATCAGGTCGGTGTGGACACAGCCGGGCACCTGGGCCGGCACGGTGGTGCCGGCCAGTCCGGCGGGTGCCCGCTCGGGTGTGTGACGGTCGGTGTTCAGGCGCAGCGTCCAGCCCTGGGACACGGGCGTGCTGGTCTTCATGCGGGACTCCTCGTGGGACGTGGGACGTGGTGCGGGGTGCGGCGCTCGGGCGGGTCATTTGGTGGAACCCGCCGCGAAACCGCTGTAGATGAAGCGCTGCAGCGCCAGGAAGACGATCAGGGTCGGCACGATCACCAGGATCGCGCCGGCGGAGATGGTCTCCCAGTGCGCTCCGAAGGGACCCTTGAACCGGAACAGGGCGGTGGAGATGGTGCCGAGGTCGGGGTCGGGCATGTAGAGGAAGGGCACGTAGAAGTCGTTGTAGACGGCGATGCCCTTGACGATGACCACGGTGGCCACGGCCGGCCGCAGCATCGGAAAGATGATCTTCCAGTAGATGGTCCAGGAGTTGGCGCCGTCGATGCGCGCGGCCTCGTCCAGGGCGAGCGGGATGGACCGGATGAACTGCAGGAAGATGTAGATCGAGACGATGTCGGTGCCGGTGTAGAGAAGGATCGGCGCCCAGCGGGTGTTGAAGGCGCCCAGATCGTCGATCACCTGGAAGGTCGCGACCTGTGTGGTGACGCTCGGAACCAGCGCGGCCAGCAGGAAGAGGCCCATCACCAGCTTCTTCAGGCGGAAGTGGAAACGGTCGATGGCGTACGCGGTCATCGATCCGATCAGTACGGTCCCGAGGGTGGAGACCACGAGGATCAGCGCCGTGTTGCCGAACGCCCGCGCCATCGCGCCCTGTTCGAAGGCGGTCGTGTAGTTGGCGAAGTTGAACCAGTCGCCCGGCAGCGACAGCGGACCGCCGTTCGCCACCTCCGACTGCGTCTTCAGCGACGTCAGCAGGACGACGACGAGCGGAACGACGACGGCCGCCGAGGCCAGCAGCAGGGAGAGGTACTTCAGAGCGACGGCGGTGCGGGACAGTGCGCCGCGGTCGGCGCGGACCGTACGCCGGTCGGGGGTGGGAGCGGGGGCGGCGGCGATGGTGTCGTTGGTGTCGGTGGTCACGAGAGTTCCACCCTCTCCTCGGGGATCAGCCGGCGCTGGACCCAGGTGATCAGCAGGATGAGGACCAGCAGGAGGACGGCCGAGGCCGAGGCCAGACCGACCTTGTCGAACTGGAAGGCGAGCTTGACCGTCTGGATGACGAAGGTCTCCGTGCCGTTGGCGCCACCGGTCATGATGTACGGGATCTCGAAGACGGCCAGTGAACCGGAGACGGCGAGAACGAAGCTCAGGCTGATGACGGGTTTGATGCTGGGCGCGATGATGTGCCGGAACTGCTGCCAGCGGTTCGCCCCGTCCAGTTGGGCCGCCTCGTACAGATGCGGCGGGATCGACTGGATGGCGCCGAGGAAGAGCACCATGTTCAGCCCCGTGAAGCGCCACATCGACACCCCGGCCAGCGAGGGGTTGGCCAGGTCCGGGTCGCCCAGCCAGAGGTGTTTGCCGCCCACACCGACCATGCCCAGCAACGTGTCGAGGGTCCCGTCGGGCTGGAAGAAGTACAGGAACACGAATCCGACGGCCACCCCGTTGATCAGGTAGGGGAAGAACAGCAGGCCCTTGAAGAGGTTACGGAATCGGGTGTTGAAGCTGAGGACCGTCGCGAAGTACAGCGCGAGAGCGATCTGTACGACCGAGGCGGCCAGGTAGAAGCCGCTGACCAGGAACACCTCGAACCGCGCGGGCTGTGTGACCAGTTCGGTGTAGTTCTCCGCACCCACGTTGGAGGACACGGGGCTGACACCGTCCCAGTCGGTGAAGCTGTAGCCGATCATGTCGGCCACCGGGAGGTAGGTGAACATCCCCAGCAGCGTCAGGGGGACGGCGAGGAAGAGCCAGGGGGTCAGGCCGGCGATACGACGGCGCCTGCCGGTGCGGGACCGGGCGGGGGAGGCATCCGGGGGCGGAGCACTTCGCCGGTCGTCGGCGTGCTCCGCTGCGCGGGTCTTCTGGACAGCGGTCATCTCATGGTTCCTCTTGGTGGTTCCCGGTCGAAGGCGCTGGGCGGCAGCGAGGCGGGCGACGGCTCCCCGTCGGCTCCGGGCGGCCGGGACGGCCGCCCGGCCGTGGTCCCGGGCCCGTCCGAGGGCCGGCGCGGTCAGCCGCCGAGGCCCTGCCGGGCGTCGGACCACTTACCGTTCAGATCGTCGAAGAAGCTCTCCATGTCCCCGTCCGCCGCTCCGCGGGCGACATCCACGAGCTTCTGCCGGTAGTCCTGCGCGGTGATGCCGATCTCGGACGCCTTGTCGATCGCGTTGACCTCGGCGACGTCCTTCTGGTGCTGCGGGATGGTGCTGACATCGTTGTCGGAGAACGCCGCGAGCGTGTCGGGCAGCGGGGTTCCCTTCACCGAGGAGATGGATCCTTCGGCGGCGGACTGACCGGACTCGGTGATGTACCAGTCGATCCACGCGCGGGCAGCGGCCTTCTTCTCCGAATGGACGTTGACCGCGTACTGGTAGTCGGGGCGCAGGACGGAACAGAACTTCCCGTCCGTCTGCTGCGGGAAGGGCATGAACCCGATGTCGTCGGGGTCCTTCCCGGCTGCCTTCGCCGCGGCCTGCATCTGGGAGATCGCCCAGGAGCCGAGCCACATCGACGCGACCTTGCCGGTTCCGATCTGCGCCTTCGAGTCCTCCCAGTTGGTCGTGGTGGGATCGGGCTCGGCCAGTTTCTCGTCGACGATCGTGTAGAGCAGCTTGTCGATCGTGTACAGGTCCGACCCCCGGCTCCACGGCTTGTCCGTCGTCGCCAGGGAGTCGTAGGAGTCCGCGTCGCACGTGGGGGAGCCGATGGCGTTGGTCCAGTTGGTGAGCGGCCAACCGTCTTTGTAGTTGGTGTAGTACGGCGTGGCGGCGGTCTTCTCCTTGATCTTCTCGAGGTCCGCGACGAAGCCTTCGGGCGTAGTCGGCCAGTCGTCGACGCCGGCCTTCGCCCAGACCGCCTTGTTGTAGACGAATCCGTTCGCCACGCCGATGGCGGCCAGGCCGTAGACCCGGCCGTCCACGGTGGCGTGGTCGGTGTAGTCGAACTTCGCCGACAGTTCGCCGGCCTCGCCCAGCGGGGCGAAGAAGGTGGGGTACTGCTTGACGGACAGGGAGTTCGGGATCAGCAGGACGTCGCCGTAGTTGTCGGTGTTCATCCGGATCTTGGTTTCGCCCTCGTAGTCGGTCAGTCCCTCGAACCTGACCTTCACGCCCGGGTACACCTTCCGGAACTCCGCGGCGTACTTCTTCAACGTGCCGTCGGCCATCTGGTCCGTCCTGTTGGTCAGGACGGTGATCTCGCCGGACACCTTCGCCGGATCGCTCGGAAGGGCCGCGGTCCCGCCGCCCGTGGCGCCTCCTTGGCCGCTACACGCAGTGGCCGCCACCATGATCGCGACCACGATTCCCACGCAACTTCTCCGCATCTCTGCCACCTTTCACCGCATGAACCGTCGATGCCGGAGCGGGGAACGCTGCGACGACTCCCGGCCGCTCGGCCTGATGAGCGCTCAACGTAGACGTAACTTCGCGGCAATGTCCATAGACCGGTTCAGGTGAATTTCACTCGCCTCCAGGGCTGTGATCAGCAGTTTTACTAAATCCTGACTAAACCGAACGGGCCGCGGGGGAGCATGGGGACTCATTCGGCCCCTCTTGTGGACAACGTTGTCAGTCGCATGGTCGGATGTGCCGGATCCCGAGCGCTCCACGCACCCCACCATCCGGAGATGTGATTACCATGAGTAGTCAGCCGTTCGTTCCCCACACCCCGGACGATGTCCTGACAGGTGCCCTGGACATAGGGGGGACCAAGATCGCGGGTGCCCTGGTGACAGAGGGCGGGGACCTCCTCCGCCGCGTGCGGCGCGCCACCCCGGCGCAGGCGTCCGCCGACATGCTTCTCGGCGCCGTGTACGAGGTGGTGGACGCCCTCGCCGCCGGCCCGCTGTGGCGGAACGTCCGCGCGCTGGGCATCGGCAGCGCCGGCCCGGTCGACCTGACGCACGGAACGGTCAGCCCCGTCAACATCCCCGCCTGGCGCGACTTCCCGCTTGCCGCATCGGTCGCGGCCCACCCGGCCCTCGCCCACAGACCCGTGTCGTTGGCGGGCGACGCGGTGGCGATGGCGGCGGCGGAGCACCGCCACGGTGCGGCGCGCGGTCATGGGAGCGCGCTCTGTCTGGTGGTGTCCACGGGGGTGGGTGCCGGCCTGATCCTCGACGGAACCGTGCACCACGGCCTGACCGGCAACGCCGGTCATCTCGGCCACATCAGCGTCGACTACGACGGTGACCCCTGCCCGTGCGGCGCCATCGGCTGTCTGGAGGGCATCGCCAGCGGTACGGCCATCACCCGGCACGCGCTCTCCCTGGGCTGGCGGCCGACCGCGACGGCCGTCACGTCGGCAGTCGCCACAGCGGCAAGCGCCGGTGACCCAGCCGCCCTCGCGGCGTTCGACCGAGCGGCGCGTGCCCTGGCGGCCGGCATCGCCGCCACCGCCGCGCTGGTCGAGATCGACGTCGCGGTGGTCGGCGGCGGCGTGGCCCAGGCCGGCGAAGTGCTCTTCTCACCGCTCAACCATCACCTGCAGCGGTACGCGACGATGCCGTTCCTGCGTCATCTTCGCGCCGTTCCGGCGGAATTGGGATCCGACTCCGGTCTGGTCGGCGCGGCGGTCCTGGCCGGCGCGACCGGACCGGACGCCACGGCGGCGAGCACGTCCTCACCTCTGCATGGGGACGAGGTGGTCCGGGCCTGACACCCAGGAGGGGCGGCGGAAGGGGTCCGCCCCGCCCAGACCCCTTCCGCCGCTGCGACAACGGACGCGCACGGCCGGAACGACTGCCACCACCGGAACGACTGCCACCGCCAAACGCCTCACCATGCCGGACGCCTCACAATGGGGGAGTGAACGAGCCGATACCCGTCATCCGCGAAGTCGACCACGGCACCGCCCGCCTGCTGCCCGACGTGGACCGGGACCGCGCGTGGCTGCTCACGGTCGACGGGGCACCACAGTCCTACGTGGACCTGGACGACCCCACGTACCTGGAGTTCGAGTACGTCCAACGGCTCGCGCACGTGCTGGACACCGCCGCGGACGCGGGTGAACCGCTCGCCGTCCTGCACCTGGGCGGCGGGGCGCTGACCCTGCCCCGCTACACCGCTGCCACCCGGCCCGGTTCCCGGCAGTCGGTCGCCGAGGCCGACCGGGGACTGCTGGAACTGGTGACGGAACAACTACCGCTGCCGGACGACGGCGGCATCACCGTGCACGCCGAGGACGCGCGGGAGCTGCTGGAGCGGACGGCGCCGGGCTCGGTGGACGTACTGATCGCCGACGTCTTCGGCGGGTCGCGCGTCCCGGCCCACCTCACCTCCGTCGAGTACGCGCGGGCCGCGGCCCGGGCCCTGCGTCCGGACGGGATCTACGCCGCCAACCTCGCCGACAGCGCGCCCTTCGGCTTCCTCCGCTCCCAGCTCGCCGGCTTCGCCACCGTCTTCCCCGAGCTGGCGGTCGTCGCCGAACCCGCCGTGCTGCGCGGCCGGCGCTTCGGGAACGTCGTCCTGCTGGCCGCGCACGCACCGCTGGACACCGCGGCGCTCACCCGGCGTTGCGCCGGCGACGCCTTCCCCGCCCGGGTCGAGCACGGCCCGGCGCTCACCCGCCTGATCGGCCGGGCCGAGCCGGTCGGCGACGCCGACGCGGTCGCCTCACCCGAGCCGCCCGAGGGCGCCTTCAGCATCGGTTGAGGCATCTGCCGGGAGGACGCCGTCGGCCGGAATCCCCGGGGAGTAGTCCTCGCCACCGTGACCACCCGTCGTGGTGGGCGGGGTGTGCTCGCGCCGGGTCATGTTCCGTACGTCCGGTACGAGCAGCACCAGCGCGGTCATGAGCACCACCAGCGCTGCGCATCCCCACAGGGCCGTGCCCCGCCCGACGAGCCCTTCGACCGGTCCGGCCACCGCCGTGGCGAGCGGCAGCATCGCGACGGAGCCGAACCAGTCGTAGGCGGAGACCCGGGACAGCTTGTCCTCGGGTATCTCCTGATGCATCGTCGTCATCCAGGACACCCCGAACACCTCTATGGCGACGCCGCTCACGAACATCACGGCGCAGAGCCCGGCCACCGGCAGCGGCACGGCGAGCGCCGCCGAGGGGAGAGCGAGCGGGAAGACACCGAGCGTGCCCGCGAGCAGCAGCCGCCGAGGCTTCCAGCGGGACATCAGCAGCGCCCCGCCGAGGGTTCCCGCACCGAACGTGGCGAGCGCGGTGCCCCAAGGTCCCGGGCCGCCGAACTCGTCGCGGGCGACCAGCGGACCGTAGACCGACTCGGCGGCCCCGACGACGGCCACGACCACCGAGAACTGCGCCACGATCGACCACAGCCAAGGGCGGCCGATGAACTCCTGCCACCCTTCCCGCATGTCGGAGAGGAGGCCGCCGCCCGGCTCGCGGGCGGGGATGTGGCTCACGTCGAGGAAGGCGCGCAGCCCCCCGGCGACCGCGAAGCCGGCCGCGTCCAGAGCCAGCACCCAGCCGGGGTTCACCGCCGACGCCATGACCCCGCCGAGGGCGGCTCCGCCGATGCCCGCGCCCTGGGACGACATGCGGAAGAAGGAGAAGGCGCGGCCCGCCTGCTCCGGGGTGACGGAGGACATCAGCATGCCCTCGGCGGCGGGGTTGAAGAAGGCCTGTCCGGTGCCGCAGAGCGCGGTGAGGACCATCATCTGCCAGAGTTCGGCGGTTCCGGTCAGTACCAGCAGGGCGAAGGCCGCCTGGGAGACGCAGTTGAGCGCGTTGGCCGCGACCATCACCCGGTGGCGCGGCATCCGGTCCGCGACGGCCCCGCCGACCAGGATGAAGACCACCAGCGGGAGGGTGCGGGCGGCGGCGACGAGTCCGATGTCGCCGCCGCTCCCGCCCTGCTGGAGTACCGCGAACGAGGTGGCGATGAGGGCGCTGCTGCTTCCCACGCCCGTGATGACGGCGGCGGTGGTCAGCAGGGTGTAGTTGCGGCCGGCCCACTCGGGGCGGCGCCGCTTCGCGGGGGAAGGTGCGGGGGACGTCACCCAGGGACTAAACACGGCGGTGCCCCGCCCTGCCAAATGGATATGTCCCCGCCAGGGCGTGAGGTCCTGTTTCTTCCCGGTTCCGCCGCCGGGCCTCCGCGGAAGCCGGCGGCGGAACATCGCTCCGCGCCCGTGGGCGGAAGCGAGCCCGGACGGCCTGAACGGCCGCCGGATCAGGAGGTGACGTCCACCAGCCGGACGGTGCTCAGGATCTTGTCGATCGTGGTGTCGGGCAGCTCGTCGTCCACGCCCGCGTTGGCGAAGAGGATCCAGCTCGCGTACGCGCCGTCGCTGTTCTTGAAACTGAAGGCGACCGATTTCCCGTCGGTGTCGCACTTGTTCTTCTTCGCCAGGCCGAGCGCGGTGGCCCGGGCGACGCTGCCGGTCAGACCGGAAGTGGTGGTGTACGCCTCGGGGGCGCCGACCTTGACCTTGTCCTTGGGGTCGGACTGCGCGTAGGCGGCCCAGGCCCACTGCTCCGCTGCCGTCTTCGCCGCCTCGTCGGTCGACTTGGCGCCTTGCGCGCCCTTGCTGCCGACGCCTGCGAGGCTGGTCTCCTCCTTGTACCCGTTCTTGTCGGAGTCGTCCACGCACCACTTGCTCTTGAGGAACGCGGGGGCGGAGAAGCCTACGACGGGTCCGCCCGTCGGGTTCTTGGCGTCCTCGAACCCCGAGATCATGCCCGCGCTCGACACCTCCCAGTCGCCCGGCACCTCGAACCGCGTCCCCCACTTGGGGTTGGTGACGACCTTCCACCCGGGCACGGTCGGCTGTGCGTCGTCGTCGCCGCTCCGCGGATTGGCGGGCGGGGACGTCTTGGCGGACGGCTTCGCCGGTGCGGACGAGGACGCCTTGCCGTCGGCGACGTCCTTGCCGCCGTGCTGGTCGTCCTTCTTCAGCACCACGACGCCCGTGACGACCGCCACCACCACGACCACCGCGGCCGCGACCACGGCGACCACCGCGGTCTTCCGCTTGTCGTCGGGCGGCTGCGGTCCGCCGGGAGGCGCCTGCACGGCGTACGCCGGAACGGTCGGCTGCTGGTACGGGTTCGGCCCGCCGGGGTGGGGCCCGCCCTGCGGGTAGCCGTAACCGGGCTGCTGCCCCTGCGGATAGCCCTGCTGTCCCTGCTGTCCCTGCTGTCCCTGCTGGTATCCCGGCTGTTGGTAGGGATTCGGCTGCTGGTACCCCGGCTGCTGGTACGGGTTCTGGTTCGGGTCCTGCGGGTTCTGCTCGCCCCCGGGCGGCTGCTGTCCTGGCCACATGGCCAGTAACCATAGAGGGGCGGGGAGACATCGGTCACGGCCGCCCCTGTGAGGGGATGGCCAAGAAGTGCTACCCGTGAGTAACATCTCTGGCCATGAGCGCTGCAGAAGAGAAGAACCTCGGCGACATGCTCGCCGCGACGGTACCGATGGTCCGCACCCTCGGCCTCGAATTCCTGGAGACGGGAGCCGAGCGCGCGGTGCTGCGCCTGCCCGACCGGGCCGATTACCACAACCACCTCGGGGGCCCGCATGCCGGAGCCATGTTCACGCTGGCCGAGTCCGCCAGCGGCGCGATCGTGATGGCGGCCTTCGGCGACCAGCTCGGCCGCGCCGTGCCACTCGCCGTCCGGGCCGAGATCGGCTACCGGAAGCTCGCCATGGGGGAGGTCACCGCGACCGCCACCCTCGGACGTCCCGCCGCCGAGGTCATCGCCGAGCTGGACGAGGGCAAGCGGCCCGAGTTCCCCGTGTCGATCGAGATCACCCGCGCCGACGGAGCCGTGACCGGTGAGATGACGGTGATCTGGACGCTCCGGCCGCACGGCTGATCCGGTCACGGCTGATCCGGTCCGCCGTTCGCCGATCCGGTTCGCCGGCCGGCGTGCCCCGTGGGCCTGCGGTCCGCCGCCCGGAGCGGCCGTCCCCCGTCGGGGCCGCGCCCGGCCCGGTAGGCTGCTGGACTGTGCCACGTCGCCGCACGGGCGACCGGCAGGGGGAACACCCGCACGGGAGGAACGGCGTTGCACGTCCAGGAGTGGCTCGAGACCATCCCCGCGCTGAGCATCTACCTTCTGGTGGCGGCCGTCATCGGGCTGGAGAGCCTGGGCATTCCGCTGCCCGGCGAGATCGTCCTCGTCAGCGCGGCCCTTCTCGCGTCCCAGCACGGGGAGATCAACCCGTACGTCCTCGGCGCCTGCGCCACCGCCGGAGCGGTCGTCGGCGACTCGATCGGGTACGCGATCGGCAGGAAGGGCGGTCGCCCCCTGCTGGCCTGGCTGGAGGCGAGATTCCCCAAGCACTTCGGGGCCGCCCAGGTGGGCATGGCGGAGCGGTCGTTCGAGAAGTGGGGCATGTGGGCGGTGTTCTTCGGCCGCTTCGTCGCCCTGCTGCGCATCTTCGCGGGACCGCTCGCCGGGGTGCTGCACATGCCGTACTGGAAGTTCCTGATCGCCAACGTGCTCGGCGGGATCGTCTGGGCCGGGGGCACCACCGCGGTGATCTACTCGGTGGGCGTGGTGGCGGAGGCGTGGCTGAAGCGTTTCTCCTGGCTCGGGCTCCTGGTCGCGGTCCTCGTCGGTCTGACCTCGATGCTGGTGCTGAGGAACCGTGCGAAGAAGGCGGCCGCCCACGCCGACGAAGCCCCGGCCCCGGCCGCCGCGGCGGAGTGAGGACAGGGCCAGGGCCGGCCGCGCCGGACACCGTCCGCCCCCGGCTCAGCCCGCGTGTGCCTGCCGGTGTGCCTTCGCCAGCTCCACGTAACCCACCGCGTTGAACTTGATCCCCTCCAGCTCCTCCGCGGTGAGGGGCCGCTTGACCCGCGCGGGTACGCCCGCGACCAGGGAACCCGGCGGCACCTGCATGCCCTGGGGGACGAGAGCCTGGGCCGCGACCAGTGAGCCGGCACCGATGCGGGCGCCGTTGAGCACGGTCGCCCCCATGCCGATCAGCACGTCGTCCTCGATCACGCACCCGTGCAGCACGGCGTTGTGACCCACGGACACCCGGTCTCCCACCGTGAGCGGGAAGCCCGGGTCGGTGTGGACGCTGCAGTTGTCCTGGATGTTGCTCTCCGCGCCCAGGGAGATGGGGCCGCAGTCCGCCCGCAGGACCGCGTGGTACCAGACGCTCGAACCCGCCGCGAGGGTGACCTCGCCGATCACGACGGCGGTCGGCGCCACGAAGGCGTCCGGGTCGACCGAGGGCTCTCTGCCTCCCACGCCCGTGATCAACGGCTGCTCCGCCATGGTCCGCTCCTTCGTCCGAGGGTGACTGACAGAGAAACCGTAGGTGACGCCTTCACACCTGCCGGGCGTTGGGGTGAACATCACAGTCCGGAGCCCCCGAGGGGGCGAACGCGGACGGTTAGCGTGAGCGGGTGCCGAAGAGCGAACACGCATTTCCCTTCCTCGCCCGCTGGTGGCGTCACGCCGCCTCGCGCGCGGTCCACCGCGGCCGGGCGTGGGTGGGGGAGCACGGTGCGGTGACCGCCGAGCACCCCGGCCCGCTCCGCTTCGGCCGGATCGGACCCGGGACGCGGCTCGCGTTCCCGCAGGGCACGATCTTCGGCGAGCCGTGGATCCGCCTCGGGGACCACTGCGTCATAGCCGAGCAGGTGACGCTCACCGCCGGGATGATGCCCGGACTGGAGCTCGGCCCCGACCCCATCCTGACGCTGGAGGACGGGGTGGTACTCGGCCGCGGCAGCCATGTCATCGCCGACACCACGGTGACGATCGGCTCCGACACGTACTGCGGTCCGTACGTCTACATCACCTCCACGAACCACAGCTACGACGACCCGGAACAGCCGGTCGGCAGGCAGTGGCCGCGCATGGAGCCCGTGGCGATAGGGCCGGGCTGCTGGATCGGTACCGGAGCCGTGGTGCTGCCCGGCGCCCGGCTCGGCCGCAACGTGGTGGTGGCGGCGGGCGCGATCGTACGGGGAGAGGTGCCGGACCACTCCGTCGTGGCGGGCGCCCCGGCCCGGGTGGTGCGGAGCTTCGACCCGGAGCGGGGCTGGCAGCCCCCGCTGCGCACGCCCGCGCCGGTACCGATCCCCGAAGGCGTCACGCCCGAGCAGCTGCTGGACTTCGCCGCCGCGGAGAGCGGTCCCGGACCGGCCTGAGCCGTGCGGTACGGGCGCTGCGCCGCCCGGGTCATCCCGAGGCCAGCAGGACCGTGCCCATCAGGGCCAGTCCCGCGCCCGCCGCCTGGATGCCGCGGAGCCGTTCCTTGAGGACCCCGCGCGCGACCAGGGTGGTCACCACCGGATACAGCGAGGCCAGCACCGCCACCACGGTCACCGAGCCGTGCAGCGCGGCGGTGGCGTACGTGCCGTTCGCCGCGACGTCCGCGAGACCGACGAAGGCCAGTGCGGGCAGGGCCGCGAGCACCACCGCCCGGCCGCCTTCGCCGGGCAGGGCCCGGCCGCCCCGGCGTACCGACACGAAGAGGGCCGCGCCGCCGACCAGAACGTTGGTGACGCGCTGCACGAAGAGGGCCAGGAACAGGCCCGTCGTACTGGTCGAAGCCTCCGCGACCAGCGACATGACGGCCCCGAAGCCGAAGGCCGCGACCAGCGTCAGCAGCACCGCCCGGCGGCGTACCGGTGCTCCGCGCAGTTCCGGCCCGCCCGCGAGGACGACCCCGGTCACGGCGACGGTGACCCCGGCCAGCTGTGCGGGACCCGGGCGCTCCCCGGCGAGCAGGCCGAGCGAGACCGGTACCGCCACACCGAGCGAACCGAGCGGGGAGACCACGCTCATCGGCCCCAGGGCGAGCGCCTCGTAGAAGCAGAGCATCGCCACCGGGCCGACCGTGCCGGCCGCCACCGCGAACCAGAGCCGGTCGCCGGCCTCGCTCCACGCGCCGGTCGCCACCACGGTGACGCCCAGGACGACGACGGCGATCGTCTGGGAGACGACGACCACGGTCAGGGCCGGAATCCGGCGGGTCAGCAGACCGCCGCCGAAGTCGGCGAGCCCCCAGAGCAGGCTGGTGGCCAGGGCGAAGAGTGCTGACATGACGGGCCTCGCAGTACAGTGCGGCGAACGGTCGGGGCAGGGGTGCACCACACCGTAGTTCATTATTTTGTACGCCGCCATCGAAGATATTGGACTCAATGTGTCTGATCTCGACCAGCTGACCCAGTCGCTGGCACGGAACCTCAAGCGCTGGCGAGGGGAGCGCGGCTTCACGCTGGACGCCCTCGCGGCCCGCTCCGGCGTCAGCCGAGGAATGATCATCCAGATCGAGCAGGCCAGGACCAACCCGAGCGTCGGCACCACGGTGAAGCTCGCCGACGCGCTCGGCGTCAGCATCACCGCGCTCCTCGACTACGAGCAGGGCCCGCAGGTACGTCTGGTCGCCCCCGAGCAGGCGGTCCGCATGTGGTCGACCGAGGCCGGCAGTTCGACCACCCTGCTCGTCGGCGCCGAAGCGGGCGGCCCCTTCGAACTCTGGTCCTGGCACCTGGAGCCCGGCGACGGCAGCGCCTCCGACCCGCACCCGGAAGGAACCGTCGAACTGCTCCACGTCACGGCGGGTGAACTGACGCTCGTCGTCGCCGGCGAGGCCCACACCGTCCCCGCCGGCACCTCGGCGACCTTCCAGGCGCACGTCGCCCACGCCTACCGCAACGAGGGCACCGAGCCGGTCGAGCTGACCCTGGCCGTCTGGATCCCGCCGGTCCGCTGAACCGGCAACATCCGGCTCACGGGCGGCTGTTAGCGTGACTCCATGCGCGCACCCATCGGCACCTTCGACGACGACGCCACCGCTCCCGCGGCCGACCGCACCGGCCTGCTCGTCGCCCCGGTGGCAGCGGCGGTGACGCGGGGCTGGGGCGGCCTCGGAGCCGAGCAGATCCTGCACGTGGACACGGACCCGGACCTCGCCGACACCGCCGTCTTCGTCGAGCACTACGGTGCCGATCTGCCCGACCGGTCCGCCAACTGCGTGGTCGTGGCCGGCAAATGCGGCGCCGACGTGACCCTCGCCGCGTGCGTCGTGCTCTCCCGGACCCGTGTCGACGTCAACGGCGCGGTGCGCAAGCACCTCGGCGCGCGCAAGGCGTCCTTCGCCCCGATGGACACCGCGGTCGGCGAGAGCGGCATGGAGTACGGCGGGATCACGCCCATCGGCCTCCCGGCCGCCTGGCCACTGCTGATCGACCCCGCGGTCCTCGACGAGGAGTGGGTCCTCATCGGCAGCGGCAGCCGTCGCGGCAAGCTCATCGTCCCCGGCAAGTCCCTCGCCGCTCTCCCGGGCGCGGTGGTGGTGGAGGGGCTGGGCGTCTGAGGGTGGTTCAGGCACCCGTGCTTGGGTCCTCCACGCGGGTCCGGCGAGCGCCGTTCGCGCCGTCCACGCCGTTCACGAACCGCTCCACCGCGAAGTCCACCGCTTCCCGCACCGGCACCAGGATGCAGGCGGCTCCGCCCACCCGGCCGGTGCGGACGGTCCCGGGGGCCGTCGCCCGCGCGAACTCCGCGCCCAGCGCGACGAAGTCGGAGTCGTCGAGCGCCACGTCCTCGTACTCCCACCACCGGCTCCCGCCGGAGCAGCCCACCACGCAGCGGTAGCGGCGCACGGGGGGGTCGGGGACCCGGTACTCGGCGAGGTGGAAGGCGCTGAACGTGCCGAAACCGGTGCCGAGGAGCAACGCCTGCGCGCCCGCGTCGTACAGGCGGGCGAGCGGCGAATCCTCGCCCAGGTGGCAGTCGGCGCGGTGGCCCCGGGTCAGCCGTGCGGCGTCCGGGCCCAGCGCGGCGAAGGAGGTCTGCGGGTGGTCACTGCGCCGCGCGCCGGGGCTCCGCCGTACCGCCTCGGCGAGTCGGCCCATGGCCGGGGCGGGCGTGGTGGCCGGATCGAAGGGCGGCATGCCCACGCGGAACCGGGCACGCTCCGCGTCGGTGAGGCCGGCCACACGGGCCAGATGGTCGCGCGACGTGTCGGAGTTCTCCGGCGTGAACGCGGGAACGACCAGGGTCCCCGCCGGTCCCAGCGCGCCCCGCAGCCCCGCGACCACGAGGGGAGCGCCGGGGGCCGGAGGGCGTACCGCGCGCATCGAGGCGTGCACGATCAGCGCGGCCCCGGGACGCACCCCCAGGGCGAGCAGCTCGGCGGCCAGCCGGTCCCGGTACGTCACCGTGTCCACGGCCGTTCATTCTCCGCCCCCCGCCCAACCCGGCGGAAGAGCGCGACCGGCTTCGGCCGATTCCGCCGTGATGTGATCGCGCCCGGGCGTAGCGGGTCAGCGCAGAGAGGGGATTTCGATCGCGGGGCACCGGTCCATGACCATGTCCAGACCGGCCTCGCGGGTGCGCGCGTACGCGGCCTCGTCGATCACCGACAACTGGAACCAGACGGCCTTCGCCCCGACTGCCACGGCCTCGTCCGCCACGGCGCCGGCCTGCTCGCTGTTGACGAAGACGTCCACCACGTCCACCGGGAACGGGATGTCGGCCAGCGAGGCGTACCCCTGCTCACCGTGCACGGTCTCGGCCTTCGGGTGGACGGGAACCACCCGCTTGCCGAACCGCTGGAGGACCCCGGCGACCCCGTAGGCCGCCCGCGAGGTGTTGGAGGAGAGGCCGACCACGGCCCAGGTGTCGCCGGAGTCCAGCAAGATCCGCCGGATCGTCTCATCGTCTGCGTACATGTCAGCGACAACCCGCCACGCGCCGCCGCCATTCCCCGTGCGCCCCAGGTGGCCGCCCCGGGGCGGTTCGACCGCCGGGGCGCCGTGTTCCCGCTGGTCGGAGCGGGTACGGGGCCGCCCGGCACACCGCCTAGGGTGGAGACATGCAGGAGCAGTACCGGACAGTCGCCCGAGCGGGCGTGCACGAGACCGAGATCAACCGGTCGTGTTTCCTCTGCGCGCTCGCCCCCGCCGCCACCGAACAGGAGGCGCAGGAGTTCGTCGCACGCGTCCGCAGGGAGCACCCCACCGCCAGCCACAACTGCTACGCCTACGTGGTCGGCGCCGACGCCTCCGTACAGAAGGCGAGCGACGACGGCGAGCCCGGCGGGACCGCCGGAGTGCCGATGCTGCAGATGCTGATGCGCCGCGAGATCCGGTACGCGGTGGCCGTCGTGACCCGCTACTACGGCGGGGTGAAGCTCGGCGCCGGTGGCCTGATCCGGGCGTACGGCGGAGTGGTCGGCGAGGCGCTGGACGAGCTCGGCACCCTCACCCGGCAGCGGTACCGGCTGGCCACCGTCACCGTCGACCACCAGCGGGCGGGCAAACTGGAGAACGACATGCGCGCCACCGGCACCGCCGTGCGCGAGGTGCGGTACGCGGAGGCGGTCACCCTGGAGATCGGACTGCCCGACGCGGATGTGGCCGGATTCCGTGCCTGGCTCGCCGACGCGACGGCGGGTTCCGCGACGCTCGAACTCGGCGGCGAGGCGTACGGGGACGTGTGACCGCGCCGCTCTCGGAGGGAGCCGGGCCGCAACGTCGGCGCCCGCCGGTGAGGTTCGCCACCCCCGGCGATGCGGGAACGGGCGTCCCACGGCATTAGCGTGGAGCCGCACGGCCGCGCCGGACACCACGTGGACGCGGTGCCGCGCACACAGTCAGGAGACCGGAGACCGGGACGGCCCGGCCAGGGGGCGGAGGACGAGGACCATGCGGACCACAGCGGCCGGAGCGACGTCTTGAGGATGCTGCACACCTCGGACTGGCACCTGGGCCGGTCCTTCCACCGCGTCGCACTGCTCGACGCCCAGGCCGCGTACCTCGACCACCTCGTCGCCACCGTCCGCGACCGCGAGGTGGACGCCGTCCTCGTCGCCGGCGACGTCTACGACCGCGCCGTGCCGCCGCTGGCCGCCGTCGAACTCTTTGACTCCGCCCTCCACCGGCTCGCCGCCCTGGGGGTGCCCACCGTCATGATTTCCGGCAACCACGACTCGGCCCGCAGACTGGGGGTCGGCGCCGGGCTCATCGACCGGGCCGGCATCCACCTGCGCACCGACCCCGCCGGGTGCGGAACCCCCGTAGTGCTCACCGACGCCCACGGTGACGTCGCCTGCTACGGGCTCCCCTACCTCGAACCGGCCCTCGTGAAGGACTCCCTCGGGGCGGCGAAGGCCGCGCACGAATCCGTACTCTCCGCCGCGATGGACCGGGTGCGCGCCGACCTCGCGGACCGCGCGCCGGGCACCCGCTCCGTGGTGCTCGCCCACGCCTTCGTCGCCGGCGGCGAACCCAGCGACAGCGAGCGCGACATCACCGTCGGCGGAGTCGCCGCCGTACCCGCCGGGATCTTCGACGGCGTCGACTACGTCGCCCTCGGCCACCTGCACGGCAGCCAGCGGGTGAGCGAGCGGGTGCGCTACTCCGGCTCCCCCCTCGCGTACTCCTTCTCCGAGGCGGACCACCGCAAGACCATGTGGCTGATCGACCTCGACGCGGACGGCACGATCACCGGCGAGCGCCTCGACTGCCCCGTGCCCCGGCCCCTCGCCCGGCTGCGCGGCCGGCTCGACACCCTCCTGGAAGACCCCGCGCTGCAGAGGCACCGGGACTCCTGGATCGAGGCCACCCTCACCGATCCCGCCCGCCCCGCCGACCCCATGGCGCGGCTCGCCGAACGCTTCCCGCACACCCTCAGCCTCGTCTTCGACCCCGAACGCGACCCCGAGGACCCGCTCGCCTCGTACGCGCAGCGGCTCAAGGGGCGCGACGACCACCAGATCGCCGAGGACTTCGTGGCGCACGTGCGCGGCGGCAGCGGACCCGACGAGCAGGAACGCACCGTGCTGCGTGCCGCGTTCGACGACGTACGCGTGGACGACGGCGTGCGCGAGGCGTCCCGATGAGGCTCCACCGGCTGGTCCTCACCGCCTTCGGCCCCTTCGGCACCACCACCGAGGTCGACTTCGACGCGCTCTCCTCGGCCGGCCTTTTCCTGCTCCACGGCCCCACCGGCGCGGGCAAGACCTCGGTGCTCGACGCCGTCTGCTACGCCCTGTACGGGGCTGTCCCCGGCGCACGGCAGAGCCCCGGCACCTCGCTGCGCAGCGACCACGCCGACCCCGGCACCCCCACCGAGGTCCTGCTGGAACTGACCGCCGGCGGCCGGCGCCTGGAGATCACCCGCGCACCCGCCCAGACCCGCCCCAAGAAGAAGGGCGACGGGTACACCACCGAGAAGGCCCAGAGCCGCCTGCGCGTGTACGACCCGGAGAAGGGCTGGCAGGCCCTCAGCAAGTCGCACCAGGAGATCGGCGAGGAGATCACCCAGCTCCTCGGAATGAGCCGGGACCAGTTCTGCCAGGTGGTGCTGCTCCCGCAGGGCGATTTCGCCCGCTTCCTGAGGGCCGACGCCGAAGCCCGGGGCAAGCTGCTCGGCAGGCTCTTCGACACCCGGCGCTTCGCCGCCGTCGAGGAACGCCTCGCCGAGCTGCGCCGAGCGGCCGAGTCCCGCGTCAGGGCCGGAGACGAACGCGTACTCGCCATTGCCCAGCGGCTGGCGCAGGCTGCGGGGCCCGCTGCCGAGTCGTCCCTGCCGACGGCCCAGCCCGGTGAACCGGGTCTGACCGAAGGCGTGTTGAGCTGGTCGGCGATCGCGCGCTCCGGCGCGCGGGAGCGACTGGAGATCGCCCGTGTCGAGGCGAGCGCCGCGGAGGAGCGCCGGGCGGCGGCTCGCCGCGCGCTGGACGAAGAGCGTGAACTCGCCCGTCTTCAGCAGCGTTTCGCGGAAACCCGCCGGCGTGCGGTCGGCCTGGAGGAAGGACGCGCCGAACACGACCGCTGCGAGGAGCGCCTGGCGCGTGCGCGCAAGGCGGACCTGATCGTCCCCGCTCTCGAACTGCGGGACGCGGCCGAGCGCGAGGCCGCCGCGGCGGGTGCCGTTCGCGACCGCTTCCGTGCGAAGCTGCCCACCGAACTCGCCGACGCCACGGCCGGGCACCTGGCCGAGTTGGAACGAGGCTACCGGCAGGAACTGGGCGGCCTCGACGCCGCCCGCCGCGCCGAGTCGCGCAGCGCCGCCATCGACGCCGAACGCGCTGCCCTCGAAGGTGAGTCGGTCCAGGACGACGAGACGGTCCGCGAGGCGGACGCCTGGCTGGCCGGCTGGGACGACACCCGTGCGTCCCTGGCCGCCGAGGTGGAGGCGGCTCAGGAGGCCGCGACCCGCACGGAACAACTCGCGGCACGGCTCGCGGTCGCCCGCGGCCGGTTGGACGCCGCCCGGCGCCGGGACGCCCTCGCCCACGAAATCGAGGGATCCCGGGAGCAGTTGTCCGCCGCCCGGGAGGACGCGCTCGCCGCACACGAACGGTGGCTCGGCCTGCGCGAGCGCCGACTGCGCGACATCGCGGCCGAGTTGGCCGCCCAACTCGCCGCGGGAGAGCCGTGTACGGTCTGCGGTTCGGCCGAACACCCGGCCCCCGCGCGGGCGGGCGACGGGCACGTGGACCGCGCCACCGAGGAAGCGGCCCTGGCCGCCCACCGGGCCGCCGAGCAGGCCCGCGTCCGGGCCGACCAGGCGCTCGGACTCCTGACGCAACGCCACACCACCGCGCGCGCCGAGGCGGTCGGGGATGCCACGGACGATCCGGACGGCGTGGACACCACGGGCACGGCGGTGAAGCCGGGGTCCGACGATCCCTCCGTCGCCGAACTGACCGACCACGTACGCGAACTGACCCGTGAGCACGGCGAGGCCCACCGGCTCGCCGCCGGAACGCACCGGGCACGCGAGACCCTCGCCGCCGCCCAGCGGGAACACCAGGACCGGCTGGATCAGCGCCGTCACGCCGAACGACGCGCGGCCGTGAGGGTCTCCCGCCGGGAGGACCTCGACCGGGAGCAGGCCGCCCTGGAGGGCGAACTCGCCGGTGTGCGCGAGGCGTCGGGCTCCATCGCGGCCCACGCCGACCGGCTCGCCCGGCGGGCCGGCCTGCTCGCCGAGGCCGCCGATGCCGTACGGGCCGAACAGGGTGCGGCCGAACGGCGGAAGGAAGCCGACGGGCGCCTCGCCGACGCCGCCTTCCGCGCCGGCTTCGACACCCCTCAGGAGGCCGTCGCGACCCTGCTCGACCGTTCCGCGCAGCGGCAGTTGCAGAGCCGGATCGACGTCTGGCAGGCCGAGGCGGCCGCCGTCGCCGACCGGCTGGCGGAGGAGGACGCCCGCGAGGCCGCCGCCCGTCCCGACGCGTCGCCGGACCGGGCGCGCGTGGCGTACGACTGTGCCGAGACCCTGCTGCGCGACGCCTCGTCGGCGCTCTCCGCCGCTCAGGAACGCCGCGCGGAGCTGGACCGGCTGTCCCGGGAGGCCACCCGGGAAGTACGCGCACTGGGCCCGCTCCGCGCGGAGTACGAAGGGGTCGCCCGCCTTGCCGGGCTCACCGCCGGTACCTCGGCCGACAACGAACGCAAGATGCGCCTGGAGTCCTACGTGCTCGCCGCCCGCCTGGAGCAGGTGGCCGCCGCAGCCACCGTCCGGCTCCAGCGGATGTCCGCCGGCCGCTACACCCTGGTCCACTCCGATGCCCGTACGGGTGGACGCCGGGCCGGACTGGGGCTGCACGTCGTCGACGCCTGGACGGGCCGGGAACGTGACACCGCCACCCTCTCGGGCGGTGAGACCTTCTTCGCCTCCCTCGCCCTCGCGCTGGGCCTCGCCGACGTGGTGACCGACGAGGCCGGCGGGACGCGGCTGGACACCCTCTTCATCGACGAGGGTTTCGGCAGCCTGGACGAGCAGACGCTGGACGAGGTGCTCGACGTTCTGGACTCCCTCCGCGAGCGGGACCGCAGCGTCGGCATCGTCAGCCACGTGGCCGACCTGCGGCGCCGGGTACCCGTGCAGCTCGAAGTCGTGAAGGGACGGCAGGGATCGACGGTCCGCCACTGTCTGAACTGACCGCGGGGAACCGGGGCCGGCGCCGGTCGCGCCCTCCGGCCCGGCCCGGGGAACCGCCTCAGCGCTCGATCGGACGCCGGGGGAGCGGGGAGGAGTACACCACGCTCGTGGTCACCGCCCCCAGGCCGCTGATGCGCCCCGTCACCTCCTCCAGGTGACGCATGGAACGCGCGGTCACCTTCAGCACGAAGCAGTCGTCCCCGGTGGTGTGGTGAGCCTCCACGATCTGCGGGGTGGTGGCGAGGAGATCGTGGAACGGCTTGTAGTTCCCGGTCGGGTAGCGCAGCCGTACGAAGGCGAGGATCGGTAGCCCGAGCCGCTCCGGGTCGACCATCGCGCTGTACCCGCTGATCACGCCGAGCTCCTCCAGCCGCCGTACCCGCTCCGTCACCGCGCTGGGCGACATGGCCACGGCCCGGGCGAGATCGGCGAAGCTGGCGCGGCCGTCGCGCTGCAACGCGTCGAGAATGCGCCAGTCGGTGGCGTCCGGTGAATAATCGGTCATAGGCCCAGACAACAGGGGAATCCCCGGGCGATCAAGCCGAGCTGCGTGGTTCGTGCCTTCTGGTACGTGTGTGGTCCCCCTAGATTTGGGCCCATGAACACGACTTCGCCCCTCGCCCCGCGGCCCGCCGCCACTCCGTCATCCCACCCGGTCCTGCGGGTGCCGCCCGCCCCACCGGCTGCCGCCGCTGCCTACTTCGCCGCCTCCCTCGCCTTCCACGCCGATGTCTCCGACGTCGCGGCGGCCCTCCAGCTCGACGCGGGTCCGGGCATCACCGTCGTGGACAGTCGCTCCACCGCCTCCTGGGACCAGGGGCACGTCCCGGGCGCCGTACACCTGCCCACCGCGCTGATAGCGGAGCAGGCCGCCCGGCTCCTCGACCCCGCCGTCCCCGTCGTCGCCTACTGCTGGGGCCCGGGCTGCGACGGAGCGACGAGGGCGGCCCTCGCCCTCGCCGAACTCGGCTACCAGGTCAAGGAGATGCGGGGCGGATTCGAGTACTGGGTGCGCGAAGGCTTCGAATTCGAGACGTCACTGGGGACCGAGCGCCGCACCCCCGACCCGCTCACCGCACCGGTGGAGGGCGAGGACTGCGGTTGCTGATCCCGCCGTCGCGTCTGGCCGGCGGGTGTACTCAGGAGGGAGAAGGCGCCATCGGTTCCGGGGGGACCCGATCGCGCGGGCGGCCCGTCACGCGTCGAGCAGCGCCTCCAGCAGAGGCCCCGCACCGGTGCCCGAGGGGAGCCCGCTCACCTGTCCGTCACCCACCTCGACCACCCGCCACTCGCCGTCCTCACGCAACGCCAGGTCGGTGGTCACCAGTCGGCAGCCGAGCCGGCGCACGGCCTCGCCGACCGGGCCCAGTGCGGGGACCGGCCGGTCGCCGGGAGTGTCCGGATGGGCGGTCACCAGGACCGGTGCCCCGTCGAGCCACCACACCCGCGCCTCGCCGCCCGGGACGAACCGCTCGTACGCACGGACCACCACTCCGCCCGCGAGGAAGTCGCCCTGGAGATCGACCATGCGGCCGACGACCGCGGAGAGCCCCTCGGCGTCGCTCAACTCAGGTACAAAACAGGCCTCGTGCCATTCGTGCTTCCGGGACTTCACGAAATCCTTGACGATCCCCGGGCCTCTGCCGAGCGGTCGCGCGAGGGCGGACCAGAACGCACCGTCCCTCGGCACGGCAGTCGGAGCCGTACCGGAGAGCGGATGCCAGACGCTGCGCGGAGTCAGTGACGCGAACGTGGCGTACCAACCGGGCAGTTCATGGGCTCTCCGGTACGCCGCAGCGTCCGTGAGCAGGGAGGCGCCCCGTTCCGCGAGTGCAACCTCCAGGTCGGCGTACCGCCGTACCGGAATCATCCAGCCCCGGTACCAGTAAGGCCCCGAGCCACGCGGGACCCGGGCGACGGCGCCCGCCGCGTCGCCCGCCAGCAGCGCGTCATGGTCGATGAGCGCGGTGGTGGCGCTCCTCTCCCGTACCGCCGTCGCCACCGCCGTCGCCTCTGCGGCGAAGTGGGGGTCCGGACGGTTCGGGCGCAACGGGTCGGCGCAGAGGAGGAAGCCGGGCATGGGCGGAGCCTTCGGTCGCGGTGCGTGGTTCGAGGCGGTACGACCGTACCGGAACGGGCCCCTTCGGCAAGCGGGTTACGGCGTGGTGGAGCCGGACCGGCCCGGCCGGACGGCATTTCCGCCACCCGGCCGGCCGGTGCGCACCGCCGGGCCGGTGCACACGGCCGGGCCGGTGCACCCGGTCGAGGTCGTGCGACGGGACGGGTGCCGCACGGAGGGGACCGTCCAGGATCAGAGCTTGGAGAGCTCCTCGACGAGGTCGTCCAGGCCCAGTGACCCCTGCGACAGGGCGGCCATGTGCCACGCCTTGAGGTCGAAGGCGTCGCCGTGGGCCGCGCGGGCGTTCTCCCGGCCCAGCAGCCAGGCACGTTCGCCGAGCTTGTAGCCGATCGCCTGACCCGGCATGGAAAGATAGCGGGTCAGCTCACTCTCCACGAAGTCCGCCGGACGGCCACTGTGGGCGCCGAAGAACTCCTCCGCAAGCTCCGGCGTCCACCGCTCGCCCGGGTGGAACGGCGAATCCGCCGGGATCTCCAGCTCCAGGTGCATGCCGATGTCCACGATGACCCGGCAGGCGCGCATCATCTGGGCGTCCAGGTAACCGAGACGCCGTTCGGCGTCCGGCAGGAAGCCCAGCTCGTCCATGAGCCGCTCCGCGTACAGCGCCCACCCCTCGGCGTTGGCGCTGACCTGGCCGACCGACGCCTGGTAGCGGGAGAGCGAGGAGGCGACATGGGTCCACTGAGCGATCTGGAGGTGGTGGCCGGGCACCCCCTCGTGGTACCAGGTGGACACCAGGTCGTAGACGGGGAAGCGGGTTTCGCCCATCGTCGGCAGCCAGGTGCGGCCGGGACGGGAGAAGTCCTCGGAGGGGCCGGTGTAGTACGGGGCTGCGGCACCGCCGGGCGGCGCGATCCGCGACTCCACCTTCCGTACCCGCTCCGCGAGTTCGAAGTGTGTGCCGTCCAGCGCGTCGATCGCCTCGTCCATCAGGCCCTGGAGCCACTTCTGGACCTCGTCCACGCCCTCGATGTGCTTACCGTGGACATCGAGGTGCGCGAGCGCCTCCCAGGGGCCGGCCCCGGGCAGGATCTTCGCGGCCTCGGCCTTCATCTCTGCCAGCAGCCGGTGGTATTCGGACCAGCCGTACGCGTACGCCTCGTCCAGATCCAGGTCGGTGCCGTTGAAGTAACGCGACCACCGTGCGTACCGCTCGCGGCCCACGGTGTCCGGCGAGCCCTCGATCGCGGGGGCGTACACCTCGTTCATCCAGTCACGCAGGGCCAGCAACGCCTCGCCGGCGACACGGGCTGCGTTGTCCAGGTCCTCGCGGAGCGCGGCGGGGCCGGGCGCGGCGAAGGCCGAGAAGAAGCCGGCCTCCTCGCCCTCGCCGGCCCAGGCCGTCAGCTGCTCGATGAACGTGGCTGTGGGGCGGGGACCACCGTGCAGCTTCCGCTCGAGGCCGAGGGCGAGTGAGGCGCGGTAACCCGCGAGCGCGTCCGGAACGGCCCGCAGACGGTCGACGACCGCGGCCCAGTCCTCGTCGGTCTCGGTGGGCGTCACCGTGAAGGCCTCGCGGATGCTGTGGGCCGGGGAGTGCAGATTGGACACCGCCCGCAGATGCTCGTCCGCCTCGTGGACGGCGAGCTCGGCGGTGAGCCGCTCACGCAGCAGCCTGCCGCACCGGCGCTCGGCGTCGCTGTCGGCGCCCGGGAGGAGCTCCGCAGCGTCCAGCTTCACCAGCGTGGCGCGTGCGAGATCGGCGATGGCTGCCTGGCCGTCGGGCGAGAAGTCGGGCAGACGGCGTGAACTCGCCGGGACACCGAGGTAGGTGCCCAGGATGGGGTCGAGATCGATGATGGCGTCGACGTAGGCGTCGGCGACCTGACGGGGCAGCGCGCTGCTCGAAGTGTCTGACATGCGGACATCCTCGTACGGGGAACCGCTTTCCGTCACCCTGCCCCTCTCCGCGACCGGAAGCCGATCTCTGGTGGGCGTGCGGAGCCACCTCGGAACTCACCGCTTCCCTGCGGCGCGGGGTTCACCTGGCACCGCAGGAGGAGTCCGTAAGTCACGCGTGAGATTGGCCGGATCGCGGCTGTGTGCCGTTCTCGGTGGGTGCGCCGGGTGCGCCGGGTGACCCGGGTGGCGCAGGGCGTCTTCGGCCCGTGCCCCGGATCGAGTGCGGACGGCGGCCCGGCACCGGCTCTCGCTCCCGGTGCGGGGCCGCCGTCCGGGCGGCTTTCCCGTACCCGCCTCAGCGGCGGGTGTTCCACGCCCATTCGGCCGGGTCGATCCAGTGGGGGGCCATGACCGGCTCCACGGGAGAGCCTGATCCGCTCGGACCGGTGAGGCTCGCGGTGTCCGCCGGCTCGACGGACGCGGTGCCGTCCGCGTACGAGTCGGCGTACGAGGGGGCGACCGTGGTGGCGCGCCGGGCGGCCAGACGCGCCGTGATCACCAGCGTGCCTTCCTCGATCTGGTAGTCCAGGGGCAGGCCGAGTCCACGCATCGCGGCGACCATGCCGGTGTTGTTGGCCTGGGTGACGGCGTAGACGGACTCGCACCCGGCCTCGGCGGCCAGGCCTACGAGTCGGCGCAGCAGCTCGGAGCCGACGCCGCGACGCTGCCAGTCGTCCTCGACGAGCAGGGCGACCTCGGTCTCGTCACCGTCCCAGAGGAGGTGGCCGAGGGCGACGATCCGGCCCGAGTCGGTCTGTACCGAGAGGGTGCGGCCGAAGCGCGGGCTGAGCAGGTGGTCGAGGTAGCGGTCCGCGTCCGCGACGGGACCGTGGTAGCGGAGCCCCAGGGTGCGCGGGGAGCAGCGGTCGTGCATCTCGCGGGCGGCCGCGAGGTCGCTCTGGTCCGCGCGGCGCACGGTGATCTCGGGGCCCTCGGCGAGCGTGAGGACGTCCTCGCTGCGCGGGACGCGGGGACCGAGACGCGCGTCGAGTTCGACCAGGGCGCGGGCCCGGGCGAACTCGGTGGGGGTGAACGGCAGGTAGGGACGCTCCACGGTGATCATGCCGCCGGAGGGATCGCGCAGCCGCATCACCGTCTCTTCCAGCACCCCTTCCACAGGGGTGCCCTCACCGGTGATCCGTCCCGTCACGCTGACCGCCGGCAGCGAGTGGATGGTGCACCGGCCCAGCAACTGGCGCAGAGCGAGCGGGAGTTCCGCCGCGTCCAGTGCGGTACGGGTGGCCAGTCCCAGGACCCGCGTCGGGGTGTCCACCAAGTCGTGGGCGTCGGCCCGCTCGATCCAGGTGGACGCGCCGCCGGCGGCGGACACCTCCCGGGTGAGCTCGGACGCGCTCAGCGACGAGGGCGCGCGCAGCAGGAACTCGTCGACGGTCCCGTCGCCCAGCGGGTGCGTCTGGAGGGTCAGGATGTCGATACGGAGACGGGCGAGCGCGATGCACAGTGCCGCCAGGCTCCCAGGGGTGTCCTGGACCGTCGTCCGCATCCGCCACAGCACCGTCTCGTCGCGCGCGGGCGAGGCGTCGAAGGCCAGGTTCAGACCGAGCTCGGCGCCGTATCCGACGGCTGTGCCGCCGGATACGGCGCCGCCGGCCCCGGACGGTGGGGCGTGGCTGTGCCTGCGGGCCCACCAGGTGTGGAAAGTGGCGGTGGCGGTCAGCGCGACCGCCGAGGCGATGAGCAGGTACGGGCCGTCGGGCTGGTGCCCGACGAGGTTCGCAACGACGTCGGCCACGGCCACTGCGGTGAACAGGGCGGCGAGCTCGATCAGGTCCCGCCGCCAGTGGTGGGGGCGGCGGGCGGTCTTGGCGGAGGTCACATCAGTCATGTCCTCACTGTGACCGAGCGGTGTTGCCTGATCACGAACGGACTGTGACCGATGGGTTAAGTGTGGATCTAGTCGCCTTTCGTTGCTTTTCGGGCATCCCTTGGCCTGAATTGTCTGACATCGGGCTCCGATCGAGACCCTCCGGCAGCGTGCCGGGCGGCCGGGGTGTTCCGGTCCCCCGCCCCGATCGGCTCGGGTGCGCCCGGCGAGGGATCACTGACCCGTGAGCCCGGGCTGCAGCACCTTGGTGAAGAGGACCTTTCCGCCCTGCTGCCGCAGGCGCACCGTCATCTCCCCGCTCCCGCCGTCGATGTCGACCTCGCCGAAGAGCGGCGGCATCTCCATGGGGGACTGGTTGGACTGGACGGGAGCCTTGACGAAGACCCGGTCCGGGCCGAACGTGCCGTCCAGCGCACTCGCCGGGAAGGCGCCCGCGGCCAGAGGGCCGGAGACGAACTCCCAGAACGGCGCGAAGTCCTTGAAGGCCGCGCGCTCGGGAAGGTAGTGCTGTGCGGAGGTGTGGTGCACGTCCGTCGTCAGCCAGACGGTCCCCGTGACACGGTTGTGCTTGATGTGCCGCAACAGCTCGGCGATCTGGAGTTCCCGCCCGAGCGGGGCGCCCGGGTCACCCTGGGCGACCGCTTCAAAGTTCGTGGCTCCGTCCGGTACCACGAGCCCGAGCGGCATGTCCGCCGCGATCACCTTCCACACGGCGTGCGACCGGGAGAGCTCGTCCTTGAGCCATTGGAGCTGCTCCGCACCGAGGATCCCGGTGGTGTCCTCGGCCTGTCGGCCGGGCGAGTTGGCGTTGCGGAAGGAGCGCATGTCGAGCACGAACACGTCGAGCAGCGGGCCGTGGCGCACCACCCGGTGCATGCGCCCCTCGCCCGGAGCGGCGCGGAGGGTGGAGACGGGGAGGTACTCGCGGTACGCCCGCACCGAGCGTGCCGCCAGCACGTCCACGTTCTTCTCCGTATAACGCACGTCGTCGAGGATCTGCCCGGGGTACCAGTTGTTGCGTACCTCGTGGTCGTCCCACTGGACGATCGACGGCACCTGCGCATTGAACCGCCTCACGTTGGCGTCCAGCAGGTTGTACCGGAAGTTGCCCCGGTACTCGGCGAGGGTCTCGGCGACCTTCGCCTTCTCCTCGGTGGTGACGTTGTGCCAGATACGGCCGTCGGGCAGGGTCACGCTCGGCTCGATGACGCCGTCCGCGTAGATGTTGTCGCCGCTGCAGAGGAAGAAGTCGGGGTTGAGGTTCCGCATCTCCTCGTAGACCGTGTAGCCCCCGATGTCGGGGTTGATGCCCCATCCCTGCCCGGCGATGTCGCCGGACCAGAGGAACCGCGCTCCCTCGCGCCGCTTCGCCGGGGCGGTACGGAAGGTTCCGTACACCGGGCGGCCCGTGCGACGCGGATCGTCCGGGTCCGCCAGGGTCACCCGGTAGTGGATCTGTTCGCCGGCCGGGAGACCGTGCAGCGGGGTCGTCCCGGTGAAGTCCGTCCCGGCCCCGATCAGCGGCCCGTGCCAGAGCCGGGACGCGCGGAAGGACTCCGTGGCCGACGTCTCGACGAGCATCCGGGCCGCACGGTCCGAGCGCACCCAGACCAACGCGGTGGAGGCCGTGACATCGCCGACCTGGACACCCCACTCGGCCGACGGGCGCCCGGACCGTGCGAACGCGGGCGCACCGGTGACGGCCGGCAGCCCGACGGCGGCAGACGCGAGGAGCGAGCCGCGCAGTACGGTCCGGCGGCCGGGGGAGAGGGTGTGCGGACGGTTCGTCATCGATGCGCCTCCGGGTGCGGGTGTGCCAGTGCGCGTCCGAAGAGCCCCGGAGCGCGCAGGACCATGCCTAACGCGCGGCAGAGGCGCCCGCCCCAACCTGGGGTGAACACCTGAGGTGGACAACGAATACGCGGTGCCCGGGGCTCCCCCCGGGCCGGCTACCTCATCGGCTCGTGGCTCGTGTCGAGAATGACTCGGGACACGAGGGCGGGGTCGTCGTTCATCGGCACATGACCGCATCCGGGCAGCCGCACCAGCCGTGCGCCGGGAATGACACGCTTGGCCCGGATGCCTTGGCGGCGGGGCAGCAGCACGTCGCGGGTGCCCCAGGCGACGGTGACCGGGATGCCCGGCACGTCGGAGGTGAAGGATGCGTTCCGGCCGGCGGCCAGTGTCCCGTCGAAGCCGGTCGCGCTCCGGAGCGCGAGGGTCTCCGCGACGACCGCTTCCGGCGAACGGCGGCCGGGCCTGGCACAGATCGTGCTGGTGAGAGCGGCGCGACCGGCCGCGCTCTGGGAGAGGTGCTCGATCAGTGGAACCGGCAGCGACCGGGCACCCTGGCGCATCGCCCAGAGCGTCCCGAAGGCGTATCGGCGCTCCGGACCGCTCCAGAATCCCGCGGGGGACAGGGCCGTCACCGACCGGGCACGACCGGTGCGTCCCAGTTCCAGCGCGAGCAGACCCCCGAGCGAGTTGCCTGCCACGTGCGGGCGTTCGACGCCGAGTTCGGAGCAGAGGGCCGCCAGCGCTCCGGCCACCGTCCGCACGTCGTACGCGAGACCGTCGGGAAGCCCGGGCGACTCACCGAAGCCCGGCAGATCCACGCTGATCACATCACGCTCACCGGACAGAATCCGTACCACCGGGTCCCACGCCTGTCGGTGATGACCTATGCCGTGGAGCAACAGCAGCGGCTGCCCGGTGCCGGTCCGCGCGTAGCCCACCGAGAGACTCCGCGGACCCGCGGAGGTGTCGAACGTGAACGATGCCGTGCCGGTCATGGCCGCTCCCTGGCGTGGATGAACCCTTCCGGACCTACAACTACCGCTCGGTAGCTATCGGTTCAAGCTTTAGGTTCAAGCTTCCCGTGCGAACCGTCGGTTCGAGCCGTCGGTTCGAGCTTTCGGTTCGAGCTTTCGGTTCGGGGGGAGCGCAGGGGCGCCCCCGCGCATCGACCCGTACCACGAACGTCCTGTGAACGCTCCGTGCCAGAAGCCCGTTTCGCGGAACCCCGGGCAAGGATTGGTCTTGACCAAGCCGGTGCGTCGTCCTATGGTCCTTACGTTAAGACAGGAACCTTTAATAAATGTTGTCGCGGAAAAGGCCGCTGGGCGATTGCGGAGGACAGGGTGGGGACCACGCAGCTGGAAACGGTGCAGGAGCCGAAGTACTGGCACCTGAGGACCGTGCTCAGTGAGGCACTCGACTCGGACTTCGCGGTGGGTGAGATCCTGCCGAACGAGCGGGATCTCGCAGCCCGGTTCGGCGTCGCACGGGCTACGCTCCGGCAGGCTCTGGAGCAGCTCGAACTCGAAGGCAGGCTTCAGCGCAGGCGCGGGGTGGGCACCACCGTCGCTCCGCCCAGGGTGGGGGTCGCGGTCTCCACGGCCCAGCAGGAGTGGGCGGGCGCTGTGGCCGACGAGGCGTGGCAGCCCGTCGAATGCGCTCGGGGCACGGCCCCGGCGGCCGTCGCCGCCGCGCTCGGCACGGCGGCCGACGAAACGGTCCATGTGATCCGCCGGATCAGGACCACCCACGGTCAGCCGGTGGCCGCGGAACTGCTGTACGTGCCCTCAGCGTCGGTCCCCGACCTGTCCGGGATCGAGACCTCCACGGGCCCCGCTCGCGTCCGCGGGGTGCTGCGCGAGCTGCACCGCCTCGGACTCGAGGGGCAGGACCGCTCGGTCGAACTCGGTTCGGCCAGTGCGGACGACTCCAAGGAACTGGACCGGCTGCCCGGCGCCCCCGTCCTGGTCGTCACCACGCGCTACTTCGCCGCGGGCGGCACCGCCGCGGTCTCCGTCGCCACCTACCGTGCCGACACCTGCCGACTGACCTTCGGAGAGTCCGGGGGCCTGGAGATCAGCCAGGAGCAGGAGCGCCAGGCCTCCTGAACATCCCCGCCCCGCGACACCGGGGGGACGTGCGGACCCGACGGCCCGCCGCGATCAGCGGCGGGCCGTCACCGTGCCCTCCACGGCGAACAGTTGTGCCTCCACGTGGTCCAGTGCCAGCCGAAGGGCCCCGGTCGCCACAGCCGCCTCCCCGAGCAGGGACAGGGCGACCCGGGGCGGGCGCAGACAGTAGCGCGAGAGTTCGTTCCGCAACGGGTCCAGCACCCCGTCGAGCCCTGCCGCCCAGCCACCGACCACCACGATCTCCGGGTCGAGAGCCAGCACGAGTGCCGCCACGTCGTGCACCAACCGCTGGATGAACCGCTCGACGGCCTCCTGGGCGCGGCTGTCGCCCTGCCGGGCCTTCGTGAACACCGCCGCGACCGCCGGCTCGTCCAGCGGGTCGAGCGGTGTGTCGGTCGTGGACAGCAGATGCTCCGGCGTGACCTCCCTGCCGAGCAGGTGGAGCGCGCCGATCTCGCCGGCGGCGCCGCCGTACCCGCGGTGCAGCCGTCCCCCGATCAGCGAACCCGCGCCGGGGCTCAAGCCCGCCAGGACGAAGACGACGTCGTCCGACTCCGTGGCGGCGCCCTTCCAGTGCTCCGCCACGGCAGCCGTGTTGGCGTCGTTCTCCACCAGGACCGGACAGCGGAACGAGCGCCGGAGCCGCTCCCCGAGGGGGAGGCCGGTCCAGCCGGGCAGCGCCGTGCCCAGCCGGACCGTGCCATCGGCCTCCACGATCCCCGGGCTCCCGACCCCCACGGCTCGCACGCTGCTCCTGGCCACGCCCGTACGGCGCAGCAGATCGGCGATCATCGCTCGGACCTGATCGAGCCGGTCGTCCGCGGGCGCACTCTCGGAGACAGCCCGCTGACCCGCCCCGGTGATCCTGCCGTCGAGTCCGGAAATGAGGGCGGAGATCCGGTGCGGGCCGATCTCGATACCCAGCAGATGCCCTGCCTCGGCACGGAAGCGGAACCGACGGGCGGGTCGGCCCTGGCGCCGCGCTTCCCCCTCATCGGGCAGTGCCTCCACGACGAGCCCGGCGTCGAACAGCCCCTCGACGACACCCTCGACCGTTGGCCGGGAAAGGCCGGTGATCCGGGTCAGGTCCGAGAGCGTCGGGAGCTCGGCTCCACGCAGGGCGTGCAGTACCACCGCGGAATTGATCCGCCGCAACAACGACGGGTCTCCACCGGTCAGCCGCCCCACGTGTGTCCTCCTCACGCCCCCTGTGTCTGCCGGATGGTACTCGGTGGGGTGACGCTCCGCGAACGCCGCCGGGGCGGGGCGGTCTCCGACGGGACACGACCGCACGGTGACCCCGGCCCCGGTTCCCGCAGGTCCCACCGTTCCCATTGCGGACGGGCCCCGGGTGGCTGGATCACGCCGCTTGCACTTCAGTTGCGTCGGCCTCGTGATGAGCCCTGTCGAGCGCTTCCCGCCGTCCGCCCGGGCAAGAAACCACGCGGGAGCTTGCCGGGGCCGACTGCGGCTTGCGGGGGCTTGGGTGCGGAAACGGTCCGGGTGGCCCAGGCCACGCCCCGCCGTCAGCCGGGGACCACGAAACCCGACTCGTACGCCGTGATGACGGCCTGTGTCCTGTCCCTGGCCCCGAGCTTGCTCAGCAATGCGCTGACATGGGTTTTCACCGTCTCGGTGCCCACAATCAGCTTGGCCGCGATCTCCGCGTTCGAGAGTCCCCGACACATCAACCGGAGCACAGCCCCCTCCCGGTCGGTGAGGGCCGCCCGCTCCACCACCGCCCGGGCCCTGTTCGTTCCGTATTCGGAGGCCAGTCGGCGTACCGCTGCGGGAAAGAGCAGTGACTCGCCTTCCGCCACGAGCCGGACAGCATTCACAATCTCCATAGGTCGGGCGCGCTTGAGCAGGAACCCGTCCGCACCGGCGCGCAGCGCCTCGTACACGTACTCGTCGTTTTCGAACGTCGTGACCACTAGAATCTTCGGCGGTCGGGCGAGTGAGCGAAGCAGTAGACGGGTCGCCTCTATGCCGTCCATCAAGGGCATTCGGACGTCCATGGCGACCACGTCCGGCCGCAGCTGCCGGACCAGAGGGAGCACTGCCGCGCCGTCCGCGGCCTCCCCGACCACCCTCATGTCCGGCTGCGACTCCAGCACCGCCCGTAGGCCTGTCCGTACGAGGGGTTCATCGTCGACCAGGAGGACGTTCACCGTCACGGGATCACCCCACGCCCCCCAGGGGGAGGGTGACACGGACTTGCCATTCGCCCTGGCGCGGGCCGGCTTTCGCGCACCCGCCGAGCAGCCTCGCCCGTTCTCGTATCCCCTGCAGTCCGTGTCCGCGGCCCGAGCGGATGGCGGTTCCCGCCATGGGGTTTCGTACATCGAGTTCGAGGTGGTCGTCTTCGACGCCGATACGCACACGGACAGGGACCCGGCCCGCGTGACGCAGCGCATTGGTGAGCGACTCCTGAAGGATGCGATAACCCTCCCGGGACAGGGAGTCGGGCAGGCGGTCGAGGCGCCCGACCACCTGGGCGTCCACGGCGACCCCGGATCCTCGCGCGGAGTGGAGCAACTGCTCGACGGCCATCAGCGTCGGCCGTCGGTCGGCAGAGGCTCGCGGCTCGCGCAGCACCCGGAGTACCCGTTCCAGATCGTCGAGTGCCGCACGACCCGTCTCCTCAATGGCGATCAGCGCGCGCCGGGTGAACTCAGGGTCGTCCGCCGTACGTGCGGCACCGGCTTGTACCACCGAAACCGTGAGGGCGTGGCCGATGGAGTCGTGGAGTTCGCGCGCAATGCGGTTGCGTTCCAGGAGCTGCTCCGTGAGTTCCTCCAGGGCCGACATGCGTTCGCTTCTCGACGGCCCCAGCAAGTGGCGCGCCACAGTTGTGGTGAACCGTCCGCAGACAACCACGAAAGCCAGCAACAAAAGAAGGGGAAGAGGCGCCAGCGCCGCGAACCAGGCGTGGGGCTCGACCAGCTTGAATATGCCGTTGTCGGTGCCGTCCCCCGTCGCGGCACCGACCATGTCGATTGCCGTAGCAGGCAACCAGACCGTGGCCCCTGCCACGATGAAGGAGAGCACAAGGCGTAGTTCGAGCCAGAGCACGGTCCGCCACTTCTCACCCCAAGTCGTGGCAGGCGCGATCGAGATGGTCGCGTCGGCCTTCCCGCGCTCGTCGGGTACGAGAAGCAGTTGAGCCTGCACCCCTTCACCCAGACGCATCACCGGGAGGAGGCCGACGGGCACCGCGAGCAGCGCGAGCTCCCACGGGAAGCCCGGCGAAACGAAAAGCCACACGGATATGACGGCCAGGGGGATGACGAGGTGGATCCAGCGGCTGTAGGTCACCGGGTCGGTCAGTGGGGTGAGTAGATGGCGCACGTGAGCAATGGTGGCAGTGCTCACGCCGTGGTACCTCCCCCGTGTGGGGGAGAGGCTTCCCACGGCCGGGGGAGGACGTCTTGGGGTGCTACCGCCAGGCTGAGTACATGACCAGCATCGATGTGCAGCAACTCACCAAGGACTATGGTTCCACTCGCGCGGTGGACAGACTCACCTTTCGTGCGGAGGCCGGCCGGGTGACCGGCTTTCTCGGCCCCAACGGCGCCGGGAAGTCCACCACGATGCGATTGATCCTCGGCCTGGACCGCCCCTCCGGGGGCACGGCGACCGTGGACGGACAGCCCTACGCCGCGCTCGACAACCCGCTGCGAGCGGTCGGTTCGCTGCTCGACGCAGGAGCGGCGCACGGTTCGCGCACAGCGCGCGACCATGTGCTCGCCCTCGCGGTGAGTAATGGCATCTCGCGGCGAAGGGTCGACACCGTGCTGGAGGAGGCCGGTCTGGCATCGGTCGCCACCCGACGGATCAAGACGTTCTCGCTCGGCATGCGCCAACGGTTGGGCATAGCCGCCGCACTGCTCGGTGACCCTGCCGCGGTGATGCTGGACGAGCCGTCCAACGGACTCGATCCCGAGGGGATCATCTGGATTCGCGAGCTGATAAAGCGGCTCGCACGGGAGGGACGCGCGGTTCTGGTGTCCAGTCATCTGATGGACGAGACCGCAGCCTTCGCTGACCACCTGATCATTCTCGGCGGGGGCAGGCTTCTCGTCGACATGCCGACTGAGAGTTTCCTCGCGTCACGCAGTCGGCCCAGAGTGCGGCTGCGTGCGGTCGAGGGTGGACGACTCCGCGACATCCTGATCCGGAGCGGTTACGACGCCACCGACGCGGGAGACGGGGTCTTTTGGATCAAGGGGGCCCGTACCGAGGAGATCGGCGCGTTGGCCGCATCCCAGCACATCGCCCTTCTGGAACTCGTGGAGGAACGCGTCACTCTGGAGGAGGCATACCTCGCTCTCACGGCGGAGACCGCCGAATTCGCCGCCGCACTTCCTACCTCGTCAAAGGAGGCATGACGATGTCGCACGCAGCGGTCGCGGTCCTACGTTCGGAGTGGATCAAGGCACGGTCGGTGCGCGCCGTCTGTGGCTCTCTGGCTGCGGTGTTCGTGGTCACTGTGGCCATCTCCATGCTCGTCTCCGCCACGACCGGACAGGCCGAAGCGAACCACCCTGATGCCGATCGGGTGTTCACGGCCTTCTACGCGATGAACTTCGCACAGATCGCTGCCATGGCCTTCGGCGCCACCGCCTTTTCCTCCGAGTTCGTGGGCGGGGCCCTGCGGGTGTCCCTGACCGCGGTGCCGCGCCGTGACCTGTTCTACATCGCGAAGACAGCCGTCGTGGGGGTGGCAGCTCTGCTCGTGGGGGAGGTGGCCGGCCTCGCGAGCTTTCTGCTGGGGCAGCTGTTCATGGGGGAGTTCGCGATCGGGCTGGGGCATCCAGGGGCGCTGCGAGCCGTTCTGGGCAGCGGTATCTATCTCGCGCTCATGGCCCTTTTTGCGGCAGGCCTCACAGCGTTGCTCCGGAGCGCCGTCGCGGTGCTGAGCATGCTCGTGCCCTTCATCCTGATCGTCTCGTTCGTTGTAGGGGACGTGGACGCGGGCGCGGCTGACTTCCTGCCCGACCGGGCGGGCCAGCTGGTCCTGCATGAAAGCCCCGTGGGCGGCCTTGGCCCCTGGGGCGGGTTGGCGGTGACTGCCGCATGGACAGCCGCAGCCCTGGTGGCCGGTTGGTGGGCGATACGCACCCGGGACGCCTGAGGCCGACGTGGGACTCAATCCGTGGGCGGTGTGCCAAGCAGCCCGGCGGGCGAGAGCGCGTGAGGCACGGTCCCGGGCACGGCGACGGATCGGCGACGTAGCTGATGGCAGGGGTCTTGACGGCAAAGTACCCGAGGGGAAAGGCAGACGGGAAAGGGTTGGTCGGCGGAGGGCCAGACCGCAAAGAGCTGGACGCCGACGCGGTGCGGGAGGCGCTGCGGCGAGCTGACGTCTCAGCCGCCGTCCGGCGGGGCAGCGTCGTCCACCGCCGCGCGGAGCCGGGCGTACTCCTCGGCCATCGAGTCGACGGTCCAATGGGCATTGAGCCCGCTGGGATTGGGAAGCACCCACACGCGGGCACCGCCGATGATCCGTTCCTGCGGGCCGATGCGGGCCCGGCGCTCCCCGAAGGCCGTCCGGTAGGCCGTCACGCCGACGACCGCCAGCCACCGGGGCCGTAGACGCCCGGTCTTCTCGACCAGGATCTGTCCGCCGGCGCGGTACTCCTCGGCGGTCAGCTCGTCCGCCCGGGCGGTGGCCCGCGCGACGACGTTGGTGATGCCGAGACCGTAGGAGGGCAGTTCACCCTGTTCGGCCGGAGACAGTCGGCGGGGGGTGAAGCCGGAGAGATGGAGCACCGGCCAGAACCGGTTGCCGGGGTGCGCGAAATGGTGCCCGGTCGCGGCAGTCATGAGGCTGGGATTGATGCCGCAGAACAGCACGCGCAAACCGCCCGCGACCACATCGGGGACGATGCGGTCGCGGGCGGCGGCCAGCTCTTCGGGTCTCACGGCAGAGGAAAGGCGGAGCCGGTCAGAGAATCGACCCGGGGGCGTAACCCGCGGCTGCGGGGTGCTCCTTGACGATGGCCTCGATCCGGTTGACCACAGTGGTGACCTGGTCACCGGCGGCTCCCGTGAACGACAGCTTGTCCGCCATCAGGGAGTCCAGCTGCTCGCGGTCGAGCGGGATGCGCTCGTCCGCCGCCAGCTTGTCCAGGAGTTCGTTGCGCTCCGTGCCCTGCTCCCGCATCGCGAGGGCCGAAGCCACCGCGTTCTCCTTGATCGCCTCGTGGGCCACCTCGCGGCCGACACCGGCGCGCACGGCGCCCATGAGGACCTTGGTGGTGGCGAGGAACGGCAGGTAGCGGTCGAGTTCACGTGCCACGACGGCGGGGAAGGCACCGAACTCGTCCAGCACCGTCAGGAAGGTCTCCAGCAGGCCGTCGAACGCGAAGAAGGCGTCCGGCAGCGCCACCCGGCGTACCACCGAGCACGAGACGTCACCCTCGTTCCACTGGTCGCCGGCCAGCTCGCCGGTCATCGAGGCGTAACCGCGCAGGATGACCATCAGGCCGTTGACGCGCTCGCAGGACCGGGTGTTCATCTTGTGCGGCATCGCGGACGAGCCGACCTGGCCGGGCTTGAAGCCCTCCGTCACCAGCTCGTGCCCCGCCATGAGACGGATCGTCTTGGAAAGGGACGAGGGGGCGGCGGCCAGCTGGACGAGGGCGGTCACCACGTCGTAGTCGAGGGAGCGCGGGTAGACCTGACCGACCGAGGTGAAGGCGTTGGCGAAGCCCAGGTGGCCCGCGATGCGCTGCTCCAGGTCCGCGAGCTTGGCGGTGTCGCCGCCCAGCAGGTCCAGCATGTCCTGCGCGGTACCGACCGGGCCCTTGATGCCGCGCAGCGGGTAGCGGCCGAGCAGCTCCTCCAGGCGGCCGTAGGCGACGAGCAGTTCGTCGGCGCCGGTCGCGAAGCGCTTACCGAGCGTGGTGGCCTGCGCGGCCACGTTGTGGGACCGGCCCGCCATGACGAGTTCGCGGTACTCGCCCGCGAGCTTGCCGAGCCGCGCCAGCACCGCCACGGTGCGGTCGCGCATGAGCTCCAGGGAGAGGCGGATCTGGAGCTGCTCGACGTTCTCGGTGAGGTCACGGGAGGTCATGCCCTTGTGGACCTGCTCGTGGCCGGCGAGGGCGTTGAACTCCTCGATGCGCGCCTTCACGTCGTGGCGGGTGACCTTCTCGCGCTCGGCGATGGAGGCGAGGTCGACCTGGTCGAGAACACGCTCGTAGTCGGCGAGCGCCGCGTCGGGTACCTCGATCCCGAGGTCCTTCTGAGCACGCAGCACCGCCAGCCACAGCTGACGCTCCAGCTTCACCTTCTGCTCGGGGGACCAGAGAACGGCCAGCTCCGTGGAGGCGTAGCGGCCGGCAAGGACATTGGGGATGCGAGGCTTCGCAGACACAGCAGTCACGTGAAGGGATTCTACTGGCGGTTTGTGCAGGCCGGCGCCGGGGACCGGTTTGTGGCTTGCTACGAGACCCGGGTCACCGTCCGGCTATATGTGCGGGGCTCGACCGCGTGCGCTCCTGGCCGCTCCTACGCGTCCCGCGATTCGTCGTACCGGACCCAGGACGTCACCGGACCGGGGTCGGCGGGACGGGCCGGAGTGATCCAGAAGGCGCGCCCCGAGGCCGCGTCGAACTGGGCGCCGAAGCGTCCGTCACCCGAGGACCTGCCGGTGAGCCGCCGCCCGATCCAGGGAGCCAGATGCTGTCTGGCGAAGCGGACGTCCTCGACCCGACGGGTACCCCAGCGAACCCGCGCCGCCGCCCCCATGGGGGTCCGCCAGTCGCTCTCGGCAGGCAGCCCCAGCGTCTGCCAGACCGCCTCCGCGACCCGGCGATGCCCCTCCGCGGTCAGGTGGAGCCGGTCGATGTCCCACAGCCGGGGATCGCCCAGCGACGGCGCCCCGTACAGGTCGGCGACCACCGCGCCGTACCGGCCGACCAGGTCGTCCACGAGGGCGAACAGCTCCTCCATGCGCGGGCGGAAGCGGTCCATCACCGGACCGTTCCGTCCCGGGCTGCGCATCAGCACGAGCGTCTTGCACGACGGGGCGAGGCGCTCCACCGCTTCTTCGAGCCGCCCTCGCACCATGCCCATGTCGCACTGGGGCCGGAGGGTGTCGTTGAGGCCGCCGACGAGCGTCACCACATCCGCCTGCAGGGCCGCGGCGGCTTCCACCTGCTCGTCGACGATCTGACCGATCAGCTTGCCCCGGACGGCCAGGTTGGCGTACCGGAAGCCGGGGGAGCGGGCCGCCAGCCGGGAGGCGAGGACATCGGCCCAGCCCCGGTACGTACCGTCCGGCAGAAGGTCCGACATGCCCTCGGTGAACGAGTCACCGACCGCGACGAAACTGGTGTAAGAGGCATTCATTTCCATGGCTCCGCGATCGTATCGCGGAGACCGGAGCCGCCGGTTTCGGCGGCCCGCCCACCTGCCCCACGCACCGCGCGCCCGCGTACCGACCGACCGGGCGGGTCACGGGGTGCGGGGGAGCCGTCCCGACCGGTGCGGTCAGCCGGTCCGCGGCCGTCCCACCAGCTCGCGCAGCACGTCCTCCATGGTGACCGTGCCGACCAGCCGGCCGTCGTCGTCCAGTACCGCCGCGAGGTGCGTACGGCTGCGCCGGAGCGCCGTCAGTACGTCGTCGAGCGGGGCAGCCGCCCGTACGCGGGCGATGGGACGCATCGCGGAGACCGGGAACGGCACGTCGCGCGGTGCCGCGTCCAGGGCGTCCTTCACGTGGAGGTAGCCGAGTATCCGCTGCTCGCCATCCATCACGGGGAAGCGCGAGTAGCCGGATTCGGCCGAGAGCCGCTCCAGCTCCTCCGGGGTCGTACCCACCCGGGTACTGACCATCTGGGCGATCGGCATGGCCACGTCCCGGACCGGGCGGCTACCCAGCTCCAGGGCGTGCCGCAGCCGCTCGGCCGACCGGTCGTCCACCAGGCCCGCGTCACCGGAGTCCCTCACCAGCCTCGCCAGCTGGTCGTCCGAAAAGGTCGCGGAGACCTCGCTCCTCGTCTCCACCCGCAGGAGCTTCAGCAGCAGGTTGGCGAACGCGTTGATCGCGAAGATCACCGGGCGCAGCCCCCTGGCCAGCGCCACCAGCGGTGGTCCGAGGAAGAGCGCACCCTTCGCCGGATCGGCCAGCGCGACGTTCTTCGGGACCATCTCTCCGAGCAGCATGTGGAGGTAGGTCGCCACCGTCAGCGCGATGACGAACGACAGTGGGTGCACCAGACCGTGCGGCACCCCGACGGCGTCGAACACGGGCTCCAGCAAGTGCGCGATGGCCGGCTCGGCGACGATACCCAGCACCAGGGTGCAGAGGGTGATCCCGAGCTGCGCCGCCGCGAGGAGCGCCGAGACGTGTTCCAGGCCCCACAGCACACTGCGGGCCCGCCGGTCGCCCGCCTCGGCAGCCGGCTCGATCTGGCTCCGGCGCACCGAGATGAGAGCGAACTCCGCGCCCACGAAGAACGCGTTCACGACCAGTGTCAGCAGGCCGATGAAGAGCTGGAGAACGGTCATCGGGCATCCTCTGTCAGGGGGTCCTCGCCGGGGAGCGGCGCGTGCAGCAGGGCGCGTGCGGCGCGACGCCCCGAAGCGTCCACGACGTCGATCCGCCAGCCGGCCAGCTCCACGCTGTCGCCCTCCCGGGGGATGCGTCCGACCTCGTTGGCGACGAGCCCGGCGAGGGTTTCGTACGGTCCGTCCGGAGCGCGCAGCCCGATGGTGCGGAGCTGGTCGGTGCGCGCCGCGCCGTCGGCCGACCACAGGGTGCGGCCGTCGGCGTCCTCCCCGGCGGGAGCCAGGTCCGGCGTCTCGTGGGGGTCGTGCTCGTCCCGCACCTCGCCGACGACCTCCTCGACGATGTCCTCCAGGGTCACCACACCGGCCGTGCCGCCGTACTCGTCGATGACGACGGCCATGGCGAGCTTGCGGCCGGAGAGACGGTCGAGGAGTCTGTCGACGCCGAGGGTCTCGGGTACGAGAAGGGGTTCGCGCAGCAGGTCGGAGACGCTGGTGCGGGGCCGCTGCTCCGCGGGCACGGCGAGGACGTCCTTGATGTGGGCGACGCCCACGACCGTGTCCAGGCTGCCGCGGTAGACCGGGAAGCGGGACAGCCCGGTCGCCCGGGTCGCGTTCGCGACGTCCTCGGCGGTCGCCTGCACGTCCAGCGCGACGACCTGGACCCGGGGCGTCATGACGTTCTCCGCCGTGAGCTCGGCGAGGTTGAGGGTGCGGACGAACAGCTCGGCGGTGTCCGCCTCCAGCGCCCCCTCCTTCGCGGAGTGGCGGGCCAGGGCCGCCAGTTCCTGCGGACTCCTGGCGGAGGCCAGCTCCTCGGCCGGTTCGAGGCCGAAGCGGCGCAGGATGCGGTTGGCGGTGTTGTTGAGATGGCTGATGAAGGGCCGGAATACGGCGGTGAACACCCGCTGGGGTGTGGCGACCGCCTTGGCGACCTTCAGCGGTGAGGAGATAGCCCAGTTCTTGGGGACGAGCTCACCCACCACCATCAGGACCACCGTGGACAGGGCGGTCCCGATGACCAGAGCCACCGACCGCGACAGGCTGGGGGACAGCCCGAGCGCGACCAGTGGCCCGCGGATGAGCTTGGCGATCGACGACTCGGAGAGCATGCCGACCACCAGGTTGGTGACGGTGATGCCGAGCTGCGCCCCGGAGAGCTGGAAAGTGAGGCTGCGGACGGCTTTGAGAGCGCCGGCCGCCCCGCGCTCACCCCGCTCGACGGCTCGTTCGAGGTCGCCGCGCTCCACGGTGGTCAGGGAGAACTCGGCGGCGACGAAGGCGCCGCAGGCGATGGAGAGCAGCACGGCCACGAGCAGCAGAAGCACTTCGGTCATCGGTTCACCTCCGTCCCATGATCGGGCAGCGGGTGGAGGATCGCGCGATGTCCGTGACACCGGCGGGTTCGGCTACTGGGAGGCTCGCCCATGGGCGGACGCTCACACCTTTCTCGGCAGGGGGTCGAATGCCGATCGGCACGCTGATCGTCGCACGGGTCCCGGTTCCGGTGGCCGTACTGAATCGCTGTGCCGATCGGACAGAATGACATAGTAAAGGATCGGCAAAGTAGTGCGGAGTGGCCCCGAGTCCGCCACCACCCGCTCGCGCGCGGGCCCTCCTCAGCGGGTCAGGGGCTTCACCCAGCGGCTCCACCGGGACTCCCGCTCGTACCCCGCCGCGCGCCATGCATGCTGGGCGCGCTCGTTGTCGTCGAGGACCATCGCGTCCCCGCGCCGCCCGCCGAGGCTCACGAACCGCTCCTCCGCAGCCGACAGCAGGGCGGTCGCCACCCCGCGCCGACGCTGGTCCGGATGGACGGCGAGCCGGTAGAGGTGGCAGCGCCAGCCGTCGAACCCGGCGATCACCGTCCCCGCGAGCCGGCCGCCGCGCTCCGCGAGAAGGAGGCACTCGGGGTCCCGTTCCACCAGTCGCGCGATCCCGTCCCGGTCGTCGCTGATGCTCGTCCCCTCGGCCGCCTCCTTCCAGAAGGTGAGGACCGCGTCCAGATCGGCGGGGACGGCGGCGCGTATCGAGAGGTCGTGCGTCGAGAGGTCACGAGTCGGGAGGTCGTGCGGCGAGAGGCCGTGTGTCGGGAGGTCGTGCGGCGAGAGGCCGTGTGTCGGGAGGCCGTGCGGCGAAAGATCACTCATGGGCACAATCCCACCATCGACGAGCGGTGGTAGTCGAGCGGGATTCACTGCCTGCCTGCTTGCCTACCGGCCCCGACCGGTCGGCGGCGCCCGATCCCCTTGCCCGGGCGGACCGGGCGGCGCTAGTGCCGCGCCCGGCACGCTTTGCCCCGTCGCGGTGGTCGGCACGCGCACTCCCTGCGTTGACCAGAAGCCCTGGTAGCGGAGCTACCAGGGCTTCCGGTCGCCTTGCGATCGCACGCACCGACCACCCCTCCTCATGGGGAAACACTGCCGGGCCTAGCTGGGGAAGATGCCCGATACCCAGCTGAACTCCCGAGTGGACCAGGCCGTCGCAGCCGGCGCCGCACGACGGAGGAGGGCGACCGCGACCCGCTCCCCGGCCGAGCGCGCGGAAACGGACTCGGAGGACGTGGCCCGCGCCTTCGTGGAAGCGGCCGCGGACTTCATGCAGCGGTACGAATCGGTCTTCGCCGAGGAATGCGGTACGGAGCGCGTCGTGCGCCGAGTGCGTCCCGCACCGAGTGCGTCGACCGCCGGCCCCGAGCGCCCGCCACCGTGGCCGATCCGGGCCATGTGTGGCTTCGGCGCAAGCCACGCGCTCCAGGTCGCTGTCGGTTTCCGCACCAGAGCCAGTACCAGCACCAGTGCTGGCGCCCGGAGAGTGGCTGCCCGGACCGGTCTCCTCGGCAATGCGCCCCCGGACCGCCCCCGTGCGGTGGCAGGGGGTTCGATCACGCCCTGGCCTGAGAAATATCGAGTCCGGAACCGACGGGGTCCCTGCGCGCGGACCGAGCGCTTCCCCCTCCGAGACGGCCTCACTGCATGGAACCTCACTGCATGGAACGCGACGAGTCACCCGAATCACCGTCACCCGGCCCCGAGAGCCTGCGCATCGATCTCTCATGGCTGCTCATGGTGGCCGAGCACCGGACGCCGGGAGATCCGCACGTCGCCGACTGGGACGCCCTCGTCGCCGCCGTCAGCCGGCACGAGGCGGAGATCTTCGGCAGCCCGGTCTGCACCAGCCCGCACGCAACGCCGCCTCGCTGCTCCAACTCCTGCTGCACGTTCCGGCGTTGGAGCACTCGAATGCGATGTTCGCCTCAGCCGTGGCGCACGGCTACCTGGTCGCCTCCGGACTTCGCATCCAGACGTCCCCCGACCACGTCTGTGACCTCGCCCGCCCGGTGAAGGAGGGCAAGGCCGGCGTACGCGACATCGCCGAAGAGCTGCACGACTGGTGCGGCTGGGCCTAGGCGTCCGGGGGGTGACCGGATGCCCCGGCGCCCGCGACCGTAAGCGTTCCGGGGGTCGGGGGCCGCGGTCCCGCCCCGGAGGGCGGTCAGCCGGCCCCGCGCACCCCGCCCAGCTCCGGCGCGAGCCAGGTCGGCGCCTGGGCACGGAAGTCGGCGGGCCGCAACGAGCCCGCACCGGCCGGCAGTACGCCCACGAGCGGGGCGCCTGCCGCAATCGGCAGGTCCTCCAGATTGCACCGCATGGCCAGATCCGGGTCCGCAGGCATGCTGCCGATCACCACACCCGGGCACGCGAGGCCCCGCGTCCGCAGCGCCTCCGCCGTCAGCGCCGTGGAGTTCAGCGTGCCGAGCCCGGCAGCCGCCACCAGCAGCACCGGCGCCTCCAACAACCGGGCCGCGTCCGCGAGCGTGGCCCCGGCGTCGTCGAACCGTACGAGCAGCCCGCCCGCGCCCTCGACCAGCACCAGATCGTGTTCCGTCGCCAGCTTCCGCGCGGCGTCGGCGATCTCGTACGGGCGTACGGGCGCGAGTCCGGAGCGCCGGGCGGCCGTCGCGGGCGCCAACGGTTCGGGGTAGCGGGCCAGTTCGACCGCCGTCACCTCACCGCCGGCCAGCCGTACCACCTCGGCCGTGTCACCGTCCTCCCCCGGAGCGACGCCCGTCTGCGCGGGCTTGAGCACCGCGACCCGGCCGCCCGAAGCGACCGCCAGGGCCGCGGTCACGATCGTCTTGCCGATCTCGGTGCCCGTGCCGGACACCACCAGAATGGTCATGGTCATCCCTCCCGCGCCGCGGCGCACACGGCACGGCAGATCCGCGCCACGTCTTCGTCGTCCGTCACGTACGGCGGCATCGTGTACACGAGGTCCCGGAACGGCCGCAGCCATACGCCCTCGCGCACCGCCGCACGGGTCGCCGCCTCCATGTCCACCTCGTGGTCGAGTTGTACGACCCCGATCGCGCCCAGCACCCGCACGTCCGAGACGCCCGGCAGCCGCTCGGCCCCGGTCAGACCGGTCCGCAGACCCGCGCCGATCCGCTCCACCTCGCGCTGCCAGTCCTGGCCGAGGAGCAGGTCCACGGAGGCGCAGGCGACCGCCGCGGCGAGCGGATTGCCCATGAAGGTCGGACCGTGCGCCAGCACGGGCACCTCGCCGCGCGAAATGCCCTCGGCCACCCTCGTCGTACACAGGGTCGCCGCCATCGTGAGGTAACCACCGGTCAGCGCCTTGCCGACGCACATGACGTCCGGGGCGATCCCGGCGTGCTCCGCAGCGAACAGCCGGCCCGTGCGGCCGAATCCGGTCGCGATCTCGTCGAGGACGAGCAGTACGTCGTGCGTGTCGCACGCCTCCCTGAGTACCCGCAGATAGGCGGGCGAGTGGAACCGCATACCCCCGGCCCCCTGGACGACGGGCTCCACGATCACCGCGGCCAGCTCATGGGCGTGGCGGGCGATCAGCTCGCGCAGATGCCCCGCGTAGGCCTCGTCGACCTCCGCGTCGAAGCCGTCCGGCGGGGCGTCGGCGAAGACCTGCCGGGGGAGTACCCCCGACCAGAGGTCGTGCATCCCGCCCTCGGGATCGCACACCGACATCGGCTGCCAGGTGTCGCCGTGGTACCCCCCGCGCCAGGTCAGGAGCCGTTGCTTGGCGGGCTGCCCAGCGGATCGCCAGTACTGCAGGCACATCTTCACCGCCACTTCGACGGAGACGGAACCGGAGTCGGCGAGGAAGACGTGCTGGAGGGGGGCCGGGGTGATCTCCACCAGCCGGGTGGCCAGCCGGACGGCGGGCTCATGGGTGAGCCCGCCGAACATCACATGACTCATCCGGTCCAGTTGCCCGTGCGCCGCCTCGTTCAGGACCGGGTGGTTGTACCCGTGCACCGCGGACCACCAGGAGGACATCCCGTCCACCAACTCCCGCTGCCCGTCCACGGGTTCCGCCAGTCTGAGTCGGACGCCGGAAGCCGACTCCACGATCAGCGGCTCCTGCCGTCCGGGCATCGGTCCGTAGGGATGCCAGACGTGCGCCCGGTCGAGCGACCGCAGCCGGGCGGGCGTCAGCGCGGGAGCGGGAGGGAGCGTCGGCGTGGGCGACGCACCGGACGACGCACCGTACGACGGTACGGCGGCGGACGGTACGGCGGCGCACCCGGGCCGGCCGCCCGGGGCGGGCCCGGCGGAGCGCGCCGGCCCCGGGGCGTACGCCTCAGGCATTGGGAGCGAGATCCGTCCCCGCGCCCCGCCGACGCACGGCCACCAGGTCCGTGCGCGCCGCAGCGGCGGCCCCCCGCGCCTCCGGCGGGGCGTCGCCCGACGCGTCCCCGGCGGGACCGCCGCACGGTGCGCAGGCGCCGCCCGCTGCCGCCCCGCCACCGCAGCCGCCGCAGCCGCCGGACGCGTGGTGCCCCCCGCACCCCGGTCCCGCGCTCGCGCTCGCGCCGGCGTTCGTACCCGCGCCGGCGTTCGTACCCGCGCCGGCGTTCGTACCCCCACCGGCCGCCGCGCGATGGCCGGGCAGCGTCGTGGTGTCCGCGCCCTCCACCTCGAACCCGGCGTCGGCGATCATGTCCAGGTCCGCCTGCCCCGCCTGCCCCTCACTGGTCAGATAGTCGCCCAGGAAGATCGAGTTGACCAGGTGCAGGGCGAACGGCTGCATCGACCGCAGGTGGACCTCACGGCCACCGGCGAGCCGCACCTCCACGTCCGGGCAGACGAACCGGACCATCGCCAGAATCCGCAGGCACCGCTGGGGTGTCAGGTTCCACTCCTTGGCGAGCGGAGTGCCCTCGAACGGGATCAGGAAGTTGACCGGCACGGAGTCGGGGTCGAGTTGACGGAGGGCGAAGACCACGTCGACCAGGTCCTCGTCGCTCTCGCCCATGCCCGCGATCAGTCCGGAACAGGCCGACAGACCGGCCCCCTGGGCGTGGCGCACGGTCTCCACCCGGTCGGCGTAGGTGTGGGTGGTGGTGATGCCGCCGTACGTGGCCTCGGAGGTGTTGAGGTTGTGGTTGTACGCGTCCGCCCCCGCCGCGCGCAACCGCTCCGCCTGCCCGTCGGAGAGCAGCCCGAGGCAGGCGCACACCTCGACGCCGTCGTTGTCGTCCTTGATGGCCTCGATGGTCCGGGAGACCCGGTCCACGTCCCTGTCGGTGGGGCCCCGGCCGCTCGCCACCAGGCAGACCCGCTTGGCACCCCCGGCAACCCCGGCGGCCGCCGCACGGGACGCCTCGTCAGGTTTCAGCCAGGAGTACTTGAGGATGCCCGCCTCGGAGCCGAGCCGCTGCGAGCAGTAGGAGCAGTCCTCGGGGCACAGCCCCGACTTGAGGTTGACCAGGTAGTTGAGTTTTACCCGCCGCCCGAACCACTGACGGCGCACTCTGCCCGCCGCGGCCACCACGTCGAGCAGTTCGTCGTCGGAGGTCGCCAGTACGGCGAGCGCCTCTTCGCGGGTCGGCAGTTCGCGCCGCAACCCCTTGTCCACCAGTGTGCTCAACAGGTCCATGGCGTTGATCCTGACGCACGGAAAGGTCATCGGCCAAGGAGGAACTCGACAGCAGAGAGGGGGAGGGTGTGTGTGTATTGCCACACCATGACCGGCTGCGCCCCCCGCTACGCTCTGTGAGCTGCCTACAAAAGGGACTCCCCGATGGCCTTCGCCCCGTTCGACTGGACAGAGGAGGAGTCCGGCCGCCGCGCCGCCGCCGGACTCGTCCGCACGCTGCGCCCGCGGCCCGCCGCCACCGAGGTGCTGGACCTCGCGAGCAACGACTACCTCGGGCTCACCCGGCACCCCGAGGTGACCGACGCAGCGGCCGGAGCCGCGCGGAAGTGGGGTGCGGGCGCCACGGGTTCACGCCTGGTCACCGGATCCACCACCCTCCACGCGGAGCTCGAGCACGAACTCGCGGAATTCTGCGGCTTCGAGGCCGCCCTGGTGTTCTCCTCCGGCTACGCGGCGAACCTGGCCGCACTCACCGCACTCTCCCGCGCGGAGGGCCTCATCGTGTCCGACGCGTCCAACCACGCCTCGATCGTCGACGGTTGCCGACTGGCGCGCGCGAGGACGGAGGTGGTGGCGCACGCGGATCCGGAGGCCGTAGCCAAGGCCCTGGAGTCCCGCACCGGGCCGGCGCTGGTCGTCACCGACTCGGTCTTCTCCGTCGACGGGGACGCGGCCCCCCTGGGAGCCCTGGCCGCCGTCTGCCGGAGCGCGGGCGCCGGGCTGGTCGTCGACGACGCCCACGGCCTCGGGGTGCTCGGAACGGGTGGGCGCGGCGCTCCGGCCGCCCACGGGCTGGCGGGGGACGAAGGGCTCGTGGCGACGCTCACCCTCTCCAAGTCCCTGGGCAGCCAGGGTGGCGCGGTCCTGGGACCCGCCCGGGTGATCCGTCATCTCGTCAACACGGCCCGCACGTTCATCTTCGACACCGGACTCGCACCCGCCGCCGCCGGCGCCGCGCTCGCGAGCCTCGCGGTGCTCAGGAGGGAGCCGGAACGCGCCACCCGGGCGCGCGAGGTCGCCGCCCGGATGCACGAACGGCTGACCGCGTCCGGGCTGTACGCGGCGCGCCCGGACGCCGCGGTGGTGTCGGTGCGGGCGCCTTCCCCCGAGGCGGCGGTCCGATGGGCGGCGGACTGCCGGGACGCCGGGATCGCGGTGGGCTGCTTCCGGCCGCCGTCGGTCCCGGACGGCGTCTCGCGTCTCCGGCTCACCGCCCGGGCCGACCTGACGGACGACCGCATCGACACCGCCCTGGACACCATCGTCCGTACGGCTCCGAGGGGCGCCGGCTGACCGCTGGGCGCGGGCCGGCCGGGGCCGGGGCACGCCTCTCAGTGTGAGGTTCCGCCCCGGCCCCCGAGGCCGGCCACGAACGCCCTCCAGGCGGATGCGGAGAAGGACAGCCGGGCCCCGTCCGCGGCCTTGGAATCGCGTACGGACAGCAGGCCGGGCCCTCGTACCGCTGTCTCCACGCAGTTGTTCATACCGGTGCTGCGGCTGCTGCGGCGCCACGGTGAGGCGGGCGGTGCCGGGCGGTCGGCCATGGTGCTCCTTCGGATCGGTGGACGTCGGCGGGGCCCACCCGGCTCCGTCCGGTCGGGCCCGCGGTGGTTCGTCACGGCCGTCCCTCGCGGCCGATCGCCGTGATGAGGTCCCTCGACCGCTCCGGAGAGAGGGCGCGCTCCCGCATGGTGCGGAAAGCGGAGCCGTACGCTTCCAGATCCTCTTTCCGTTCCAGGTAGTGACTACGCGTCAAGTGGTCGAGTACGACCACATCCAGTGCAGAAGTTGTCGGAAAAGAGAAAATGACGAACGGACCGGTCAGGCCGACGTATCCTCCGGCGCTGAACGGGACCAACTGGATCCGCACGTGCGGGAGTTCCGTCATGCTCACGAGGTGGTCGAGCTGGGCCCGCATCACGCGCCGGCCGCCGACCTCGCGCCGCAGCACCGCCTCGTCGAGCACGGCGGTGAGCCGGAGCGGGGCGTCGCACCGCAGCACCGACTGACGGGCGAGCCGCACTTCGACCAGGGCGTCCAGGTGCGCCTCCGGTATCCCGTCCAGCGCCGACTCGGTGACCGACCGCGCGTAATCGGCGGTCTGGAGCAAGCCGGGAACCACCGAGGTCTCCAGGGTCCTGGCCGTCTCGGCCTGTGCCTCCAGGGCGATGAAATCGCGGTACTGCGGCGGGATGACCGCCCGGTACGCGTGCCACCAGCCCGTGTCGCGACCGTCAGCCGATCCTGCCAGCGCCGAGAGCAGGGTGCGGAGTTCGGGGTCGGCGACGGCGTACGCGTCGAGCAGACGGCCGACGTCGGCCGGGGACACACCGCTCGCACCCGTCTCGATCCTGCTCACCTTCGACTGGTGCCAGCCGAGCATCGATGCCGCCTGCTGACTCGTGAGTCCCGACGAGTGGCGCAGACTCCGCAGCTCCTCACCGAGTTTGCGACGGCGTACGACGGGGCCGTTACCCATTGCCGGTCTCCTTCCGCCGGTCGGCCTGGAAGGCAAGTGTGCCGAATGTTCGAGCCCCGCCGAGCCGGAGTTCACCGCATTGAGCGATAGATATATGCATATCTCGGCAGATCGTGCCTGCACGGGCTCAGGCGGTGGCACTCTGGCGCCAGGCACAATCCGGGCCGATAGGGGTCGCCCGGGCGGAAAGGGACGGCGTCGCCATGGCAGACCATCAGGAAGCACATGTCACCCTGCCGAGCGATCCGGTGTCGGTGTCCGCGGCCCGCAGACACGTGGCCCGCGTGCTCGCGGAGTGGGGCATGCACGACGACACGGACGACGCCGGGACGATCCTCCTGATCGTCTCGGAACTCGCCACCAACGCGGTCCTGCACACGCGCGGCCAGTCACCCGCGTTCACGGTGCGGCTGGTGCTCGACCGCGACGAGGAAGTGCGGCTGGAGGTGACCGACAGCCACCCCAGGTGGCCCAGACGACTCCCCGCGGCCGTGCAGCAGGACAACGGGCGTGGTCTGGCGATCATCCGGGCCCTGGCCAAGGAGTCCGGCGGGCGGTTCGGTGTGGCGCCGACCGCCGAGGGCGGCAAGACCGTATGGGTCGCACTGCCCTGGTCCGTTCCGGTGCGGGGCTGAGGGCGCGGCCGGTCCGGAAGCGGCGCCCGCGCGTACCGGCGCGGACGGCCGCTTCCGGACCGGCCGCCGCTCACCGGCCGCCGCTCACCGGCCGCCCGGGGGTCCGGCGCTCGTCAGCGCACCCGCCCGTACCAGACCCGCTTCGTCCAGATCCGCTCCAGCCGGACCACGGACCCGGTCTTGGGGGAGTGCCAGATCTTGCCGTTGCCGGCGTAGATGCCCACGTGGTAGACGCTTCGACCGCTGTGGAAGAAGACCAGGTCACCTTTCCTGCGCTGCGAGGAAGTGATGTGGCGCGTCTTGTTGTACTGCTGCTGCGCCGTGCGGGGCAGTTTCTTGCCGACGCGCTTGAACGAGTAGAGGGTCAGCCCGGAGCAGTCGAACCGGCGGGGACCGATGGCACCCCACTGGTAGGGGGAGCCCTTCTTCGACGCGGCGACCCGGAGCGCCTTCGTCGCGTGGGTGGCCGCCTCGGCGTCGGAGACCAGGCCGGGGGCCAGCATGGTCGAGCTGAGGGCCAGAGCGAGGACCGAGGCCGTACCGGCCCGGGTGAGCAGAGACGGGACATGAACCTGCGCGGTCATGCGCAACCCTTCGTCAGCCGCCTGTGAAGGATGACCTGTCGGGTTCGGGCTGGCGAAGTTGCCCGGCCGCGCGTTGCGGCTTCACCCCGAGGGACGGCCGGTTGCCCGGTCGACCCGTAGTGCTCGGGTCCTCCACTCCTGCCGATCCACTCCTGTCGACCCGTCATCCGCTCGGCGGCAGGACTCGGCGTCCGCGCGGACCGCCCCGTCAGGGTGGCGGGGGCTTGTCGTCCCACGGATCTTGACCCACGTCGTGCGGAATTTTCGAGGTGACAGTGGCAGCCAGGACGGTCGGCCCCCGTTGCGCCGGGAGTGTGGGGGAGCGTCCGGCGCGGCCGGGGGCGCGTACCCCGCGTGGCTCCGCCGGGCTTTCGCAGTAAGGCAGTTCGCGCATGAGGAGAACGTGAGGGAGTGCAAATCGGGAGAGGTGATTGGCGGGCTGATTCCCTGCGCCGAACAGGCGGAAAATCGGATATTCATTACGGCGTGTCGCGGGAAAGGGAGACCCCCTACGGTCCGGCACGCCCCTCGACCCCATGGAGCGTCACCCCCACGGGATCTGCCCGGAACCGCCAGGAATGGCCCGGAACGGATCGAGACGCCCCAGATGATCGATTCCAAGGGTTGGCTGCGCCCATGAGACGAGGGAGTCCACAGTCAGGTTGTGACGCCAGACATGGACTCCCTCGCGGCCGCACTCCACGTCAGGACCGACGACCTGCTGGAGGGTTCGCCGCAGCTCGCCCCCTGGCGGCCGGTAGTCGGCATAGCGCCGCGGCTCAGCGATGCCGAACTGGTGACGCTGTCGATGATGCAGGCGATGCTCGGCAACACCTCCGAAGCCCGGTGGCTGCGGATGCCTGGGCCCACCTGCGGCACCTGTTCCCTGTCGAAGCAGCCCGGCTGCAACAAGAAACTGCGCAAGGCGGCCGACCTCATCCCGCACGTCTTGAGCGAGTTGGCCACGGACACCGCGCGGTGGACCGACGGCGTGTGGGTGGTGGACTGACCGCCGCCATCTGGCACAACGAGCACACCGGGCAACCCGTCATGCGATCGCTGACTGCATACGACCATCGACGGCTTGAATCGATCATCTACGGTTCCGCCATGACGACTGTCGAGCCCCGCCCCGATCTCCGGCCCCCCGGCCTGAACGCCGACGAGCAGACCACCCTGCTGACCTTCCTGGACTACCTGCGCGAGTCCGTCCTCGCGAAGGCGGCCGGCGTCCCGGAGCCGGCGGTCCGCACGGCCGGCGTCCCTTCCGGGACCAGCCTGCTCCGGCTGCTCAAGCACCTGACGGCCGTCGAGCTCAACTGGTTCGTCTGGGCCTATGCCGGCGCCGACCGCGAGCGCTGGGAGGACGAGGGTGCGGTGTCCGCCGACGACACCGCCTCGGACGTGGCGGAGGCCTATCGCGAGGCGATCGCCCGGGCCAACGAGGTTGCCCTCGCCTGCACCGACCTGGACCGCCCCGGCGCCCGCTCGCTGCGCGAGACCCCGCCGCCCTCGATGCGCTGGGTGCTGGTCCACATGATCGAGGAGACCGCCCGGCACGCCGGTCACGCGGACATCCTGCGCGAGCAGATCGACGGCTCGATCGGGCGGTGATGCGGGTGCGGTAAATCAGGTGCGATCGCACCGATCAACCGGTCATGCGAGCCTTGACCGCCTATGACCACTGAACCCCTTGGAATCGATCATCCAGGAGTGGAGTCGCTTCGGCGGACCGGGTGGCCGGACGGATCGGTGGTGAGCCAGGACCCGTCCCCGAGGGGCTGGAGGTCGTAGGGATTCCCGCTGTGGGCGTCGAGCGCGGCCCGGATGTTGCCGGAGCGCGCGTCCACGCGGTAGTGGCGAAACCACTCCTCCTCGTCCTCGGTCTCGCCGGCGAGGGTGACGACGACGGTGTCCGGGCTCAGGTAGCCGCCGCACCACTCCACGCAGATGTTCTCCGAGTCGTGCCCGAAGGCATCGACGGAGAGGGCGAAGGTGACCTCGCCGTCCGGGTAGGCGTGGATGGCCATGTCGCCCTGACAGTGATCGACCGTCATGAAGTGACGTCCGTCGGGTGACAGATCGATGAGGCACCTGTCGGTCCAGGGGTAGCGGTGGAGAGCCATCCGCCCCTCGGCCCACGACGCGCGGTGGATGACCGAACCGTCCTGCCCCTCGCCCACGTTCAGGAGGAGCTCGCCGCTCGCCCGGTGCACGAGCTGGATCCCACCGTGTCCCACGGTGTCCAGGTCCGCCTGAGCGAGCACCGCCCCGGTGCCGGCATCCAGGGCCAGCCACTGGTCGGAGCGGTCACGGCCGGCCATGGTGTCCGGCCGGTAGACCCAGACCGTGAGTCCGTCCGACGACAGCGCACAGCCGGGCGTGTGTCCGTGCCGTCTGTCCGACCCCGGTACGAATTCCGACCGCCAGACCTCGGCCCCGTCGGCCGTCACGCAGACGGCCGCGTTCAAGGTCGTGTAGAAGACCCGTTGGAGACCGTCGGCAGCGGCGTGGTCGACCACCTCGTCCCCGGCGGAAGGCCGGAAGATCAGGGCGGGCGACAGGACCCCCCGGGCATCGGCGGTGAGGTCGTAGGCGCATATGTCCGTGCCGACGAGCCGTGTGACCTGAGGGACGTGAGTGGAGCGAGTCATGCCCGGGAGGCTACGGGGAATGACCGGGCCGGTTCCGCCGTGGGCCGGGTTGCGCGGGGAGTGGAGGGAGCCCTCGGCCGTCTCCAGCCACTCCGATGCCACTCCGATGCCACTCCGATGCCACTCCGATGCCGCCCGGGCGCCGTCAGCTCCCCGTCTCCGGGGGCAGCATCGGGACGTCACCTCGTCGGGGGCGGTACGGGTGGGTGGTGCGGTGCTCCGCGACGCGCTCGTACGGGCCCCGGATGCGGGCGGTCGCGGCGTCGGGGCGGGGGCACGGTCGAAGTCGTGGGCGAAGGGCCGCCCGGCCGGCCCGTACGGAAACCCCGAGCGAGTCGCGCTGTCGGACGAGCTCCCGGCTTCCGGCCTCCGGGGCGACGGCCGCCACCCCGCCGACGCGGGCAGGCGGGGTGTGGTACTACTCCCCGTGCCGCCGCCGGACCATGTCGGCGCCCGGGGCGCGCCCACCCCGGCATGAGGGCGCCGGTACCGCCCCGTACACCCGGGGGCGGTAGGCGAGGGGTGGTGCCGCGGACGGTGCGTGCCGTATACGAGGCGAGGGCACGGAGGCGGCGTGGTGGTGCCTCCCCGGGGCACGGGCCCGCCCACCGCGGGCGTGCCCCGGCGCCGGCCGACGTCCGAGCGGGAGCGTCCCAGTTAACGCGACGGAAAAACTTTGGTCCTAACGTGCGTTGCCTGGCCGGTGACGCCCGCCTCGGCACCCGACGAACGAGTCGGTGTCCGACGGGGCTCCACCGCGCCGGGGCCGGTACCGGGCGCGAGACGATGAGGTGGAAGCGTGCAACTCACCCCGCACGAGCAGGAACGCCTGCTCATCCATGTGGCCGCCGACGTCGCCGGGAGGCGCCGGGCACGCGGCCTCCGGCTCAACCATCCGGAGGCGGTCGCGTTGATCACCTCCCACATCCTCGAAGGCGCCCGCGACGGCCGGACCGTAGCCGAACTCATGGCGTCCGGACGCACAGTGCTCACCCGCGCCGACGTCATGGAGGGCATCCCGGAGATGATCCACGACGTCCAGGTGGAAGCCACCTTCCCGGACGGCACGAAGCTCGTCACCGTCCACGAACCGATCGTCTGAGGGGCGCCGTGATTCCCGGAGAGGTCCTTTACGGCAAGGGGGCCGTGCCGATCAACGAAGGCCGCCCCGTCACCCGTCTCACCGTCCTCAACGCGGCCGACCGGCCCGTACAGGTCGGCTCGCACTACCACTTCGCCGAGGCCAATCCCGGCCTCGACTTCGACCGCGGTGCCGCCCGCGGCCTGCGGCTGAACATCGCCGCGGGGACGGCCGTGCGCTTCGAGCCCGGCATCCCCGTGGACGTCGAACTCGTGCCGCTCGCCGGCGCGCGCGTCGTCCCCGGCCTGCGCGGCGAAACCGGAGGTGCCCTCGATGGCTGAACTCGACCGTGCCGTGTACGCCGACCTGTTCGGCCCCACCACCGGCGACCGCGTCCGGCTCGCCGACACCTCCCTGCTCGTGGAGATCGAGGAGGACCGCTCGGGCGGCCCCGGACGGGCCGGCGACGAAGCGGTGTTCGGCGGGGGCAAGGTCATCCGGGAGTCCATGGGACAGGCCCGCACCACCCGCGCCGAGGGTGCCCCCGACACGGTGATCACCGGAGTGATCGTCATCGACCACTGGGGGATCGTCAAGGCGGACATCGGCATCCGTGACGGGCGGATCACCGGCATCGGCAAGGCCGGGAACCCCGACACCATGGACGGGGTCCACCCCGAACTCGTCATCGGGCCGGAGACGGAGATCATCGCGGGGAACGGCAAGATCCTCACCGCGGGCGCCATCGACGCGCACGTCCACTTCATCTCGCCCACCCTCGTGGACCAGGCGCTGTCGTCCGGGATCACGACCCTCGTCGGCGGTGGAACCGGACCGGCCGAGGGCACCAAGGCGACCACCGTGACCCCGGGCTCCTGGCACCTCGCCCGGATGTTCGAGTCGCTGGAGGCGTACCCCGTCAACATCGGCCTCCTGGGCAAGGGCAACACCATGTCCCACGAGGCCATGCGGGCCCAACTGCGCGGCGGCGCACTGGGATTCAAGATCCACGAGGACTGGGGGGCGACACCCGCCGTCATCGACGCCTGCCTGCGGGTCTGCGAGGAGAGCGGCGCTCAGCTCGCCATCCACACGGACACCCTCAACGAGGCCGGTTTCGTGGCGGACACCCTCGCCGCCATCGCGGGCCGCACGATCCACGCCTACCACACCGAGGGAGCCGGTGGTGGGCACGCCCCCGACATCATCACCGTCGTCTCGGAGCCGTACGTCCTGCCGAGCTCCACCAACCCGACCCGCCCGCACACCGTCAACACCATCGAGGAACACCTCGACATGCTGATGGTCTGCCACCACCTGAACCCGGCCGTCCCCGAGGACCTGGCGTTCGCCGAGTCCCGCATCCGGCCGTCCACCATCGCCGCCGAGGACATCCTGCACGACCTCGGCGCCATCTCGATCATCTCCTCCGACTCCCAGGCCATGGGGCGGATCGGTGAGGTCGTCCTGCGCACCTGGCAGACCGCGCACGTCATGAAGAACCGCCGGGGCGCACTCCCCGGTGACGGCGCTGCCGACAACCACCGGGTACGTCGCTATGTCGCCAAATACACGATCAACCCGGCCGTGGCACAAGGGCTCGACCGCGAGATCGGCTCCGTCGAGTCCGGCAAGCTCGCCGACCTCGTCCTCTGGGACCCCGCCTTCTTCGGTGTGAAGCCGCACCTGGTCATCAAGGGGGGGCAGATCGCGTACGCGCAGATGGGCGACGCGAACGCGTCCATCCCGACCCCCCAACCGGTCCTGCCGCGCCCCATGTTCGGTGCGGTGGGGCGGGCTCCCGCCTCCAACTCCTTCAACTTCGTCTCCAGCGCGGCGATCGAGGACGGGCTGCCCGAACGCCTCGGCCTCGGCAAACGGTTCGTGCCGATCACCAGCACCCGGGGCGTCACCAAGGCCGACATGCGGGAGAACGACGCACTTCCCCGGGTGCAGGTCGACCCGGACAGCTTCGCCGTGACGATCGACGGCGACCTGGTCGAACCCGCACCCGCTGCCGAATTGCCCATGGCCCAGCGCTACTTCCTCTTCTAATCGGGCAGGAACCATGTCACGCGCAGCCTTGCTCGTCCTCGCCGACGGCCGGTTTCCCGCCGGAGGCCACGCCCACTCCGGCGGAGCCGAACCGGCCGTCACAGCGGGACGCGTCCGAGACGCGGGCGACCTCGCCGACTTCTGCCGGGGCCGCCTGCACACCACCGGGCTCACCGCCGCCGCGCTCGCCGCGGCGGCGGCCCTCGGCCACGACCCGCTCGCACTCGACGAGGCGGCGGACGCCCGCACCCCGTCACCTGCCCTGCGGGCCACCGCCCGCAAGCTCGGCCGCCAGCTCATGAGGGCCGCCAGGTCCACCTGGCCGAGTCCCGCCCTCGACGCGCTCGCTGCCGCCCGGCCGCGCGGCGCCCACCAGCCCGTCGTCCTCGGGCTCACCGCGGCCTCGGCCGGCCTGACCCCCGAGGACGCCGCCTACTGCGCCGCGTACGAGGCGGTCGGCGGGCCGTCCACCGCCGTCGTGCGGCTGCTCTCGCTCGACCCCTTCGAGGCCACCGCCGTCCTCGCCCGGCTCGCCCCCGAACTCGACCGTGTCGCCGAACGGGCCGCCGCCGCAGCCCGGCAGGGCATCGACGCCCTCCCCGCGGCCTCGGCCCCGTTGCTCGACATCGCCGCCGAGACCCACGCCACCTGGCCCGTCCGCCTCTTCGCCTCCTAAGGGCTGTCCGACGATTCCCGCCGGGGGCCGCACGCCCGCCAGGAATTGTCGGACACGGCCCAGCGACCGCACGCACCGGACACCACCCAGCACCTTCCGTCACCCAGGAGCCCAGGAGCCGCACCATGCATCTCGACCACTCGCACGACGGGCCCGCCGCGGTCGGCGCGGACGCCGCACGTCCGGACGGCACCCGCCGAGCCCTGCGCATCGGACTGGGCGGCCCCGTCGGCTCCGGCAAGACCGCCACCGTCGCGGCCCTCTGCCGTACGCTGCGCGACGAGTTCTCCATCGCCGTGGTCACCAACGACATCTACACCCGCGAGGACGCGGAGTTCCTGCTCCGCAACGCGGTACTCCCGCCCGAGCGCATCCAGGCCGTCGAGACCGGAGCCTGCCCGCACACCGCCATCCGCGACGACATCTCCGCCAACCTCGAAGCCGTCGAGGACCTGGAGGACAGCGTCGGCCCGCTCGACCTCATCCTCGTGGAGTCGGGCGGCGACAACCTCACCGCCACCTTCTCCAAAGGGCTGGTAGACGCCCAGGTGTTCGTCATCGACGTGGCCGGCGGCGACGACATCCCGCGCAAGGGAGGCCCCGGCGTGACCACCGCCGACCTGCTCGTCGTCAACAAGACCGACCTCGCCCCGTACGTCGGCTCCGACCTGGGCCGGATGGCCGAGGACGCCGCCCGGCAGCGTGGTGAACTGCCCGTGGTCTTCACCTCGCTGACCTCCGCCGACGGCGTGGCGCCGGTGGCCGGGTGGGTCAGGTCGCAGCTCGCCGCCTGGTCCTCGTGAGCGTCACCGCGACCGCCCGCGTCCGCGCCGTCACGGACGGGCGGGGCTCCACCGCGCTGCCCGTGCTGGAGAGCGACGGCCCCCTCGCGCTGCGCCGGACCCGGGCCCCCGCCCCGTACGCGGGGGTCACGGTCGTCGGCGCCATGAGCGCACCCCTCGGCGGCGACCACCTCGCCGTCGAGGTGGAGGCCGGCAACGGGGCGCGGCTCACCGTCGGTGCCGCCGCCGCCACGGTGGCGCTCCCCGGCCCGGAGGCCGCCCGGTACGACGTCCGGCTGACCGTGGGCGAGGACGCCGAGCTGCGCTGGCTCCCGGAGCAGCTGATCTCCGCCCGCGGCAGCGAACTACGGATGACCACCACCGTCGAACTCGCCGCCACCGCACGGCTCGTGCTCAGGGAGGAGCAGGTCCTGGGCCGCCACGGCGAACCCACGGGCTCCTTGACCACCCGTCTCACCGTGCGGCGCGCGGGACGCCCGTTGCTCGACCAGGAGCTCGCCTACGGTCCCGGCGCCCCGGGCGGATGGGACGGGCCGGCCGTGCTCGGCGCCCATCGGGCTGTGGGCCAACTCCTCTTCGTGATGCCGGAGTTCGACGAGCAGCCGATGGGCCCCTGTCTCCTGGGCCCCACCGCCGTCCTCACCCCGCTGGCGGGACCCGCCGCACTGGTCACGGCCGTGGCCGCCGACGCCCGACTGCTGCGCGGGGTCCTGGACGGGGCCGTGCGACTCGTCCTGGGCGGTGAAAGTGCAGCTCAACGCGGCCGAGCGGCAGCGGCCTTGAGGAGCGAGCACGGCCAAGTCCGCTGATCGGTACCGCTGTTACCGGTTATCGGTTGGGTAAAGAAAGGTGGATGCGCACTGTTCTCAGGAACCTCACAGGGGAAATGATCCGCGGGAAACCGTAGATCCGTGCCGCACACGCGGCACGACACCCATGGGGGAGGTTCCACTTGAGACGCACTGCAGTGCTCGGCGCGGCCGGCACTCTGATCGCGGGGACGCTCATAGCGGGCATGACGGCCGCACCGGCGGCCGGAGCGGACAACCGGCACACCGGCGCGGCCGAGGCACGTGGAGCGGCGATCGCCGCGGAACGTGCCGCGCGCGAGGGCATCGACTGGGCGGACTGCCCCGCCGAGTACGGGCTCCCCAAGCCCATCCAGTGCGGCTGGGTGACCGTCCCGCTCGACTACGCGAAGCCGAACGGGAAGCGGATCAAGCTGTCCGTCGACCGCCACGTGAGCACCGGGACGGCCGCCGAACGCCAGGGCGCCCTCGTCTACAACCCCGGCGGCCCCGGCGGCTCCGGTATGCGCTTCCCGACCCGGATCACCAACAAGAACCCGATCTGGACGAAGGTCGCCGCGGCCTACGACTTCGTGGGCTTCGATCCGCGCGGCGTGGGCCACTCCGCCCCCGTCTCCTGTGCCGACCCGCAGGAGTACGTCAAGGTGCCCAAGGCCGACCCGGTCCCCGACACCGAGGCGGACAAGCGGGCCCAGCGCAAGCTCGCCGCCGAGTACGCGGCCGGCTGCGCCGAGCGCAGCGGCGATCTGCTGCCGCACATGACCACCCTCAACACCGTGCGCGACCTGGACGTCATCCGGGCGGCGCTCGGCGAGAGGAAGCTGAACTACCTCGGCGTCTCCTACGGGACCTACCTCGGGGCGGTCTACGGAACGCTCTTCCCGGGGCACCTGCGCCGCATGGTCGTGGACAGCGTCGTCAACCCGGAACGGAGCAACATCTGGTACGAGGCCAACCTCAACCAGGACGTCGCCTTCCAGACCCGCTGGGAGGACTGGCAGGCGTGGGTCGCCCGCAACGACTCCGTCTACCACATCGGCGACACGCCCCAGAAGGTCGAGCAGGCCTGGCTCACCCTGCGTGCGGCCGCCAAGAAGAACCCCATCGGTGGCGTCGTCGGCCCCGCCGAGCTCACCGGCTTCTTCCAGAGCGCGCCGTACTACGACTCCTCCTGGGCACCCGTCGCGCGGACCTGGAGCGCCTACCTGGCCGGAGACACCCAGGCGCTCGTCGACGCCATCGCCCCCGACCTCGGTGACCTCGCGGGCAACATCGCCACCGAGAACAGCAACGCCGTGTACACCGCGGTCGAGTGCGCGGACGCCCAGTGGCCCACCGACTGGCGCACCTGGGACCGGGACAACACCCGGCTGCACCGCGACTACCCGTTCCTGACCTGGGCGAACGCGTGGATGAACCTCCCCTGCGCCACCTGGCCGACCAAGCGCCAGTCGCCTTTGGAGGTGCGGACGGGCAAGGGACTCCCGCCCGTCCTGATCGTGCAGTCCACACGTGACGCCGCCACCCCCTACGAAGGAGCGGTCGAACTGCACCGGCGGTTCAAGGGGTCCCGGCTGATCACCGAGAAGGACGCCGGATCGCACGGGGTCACCGGTCTCCTCAACCCCTGCGTCAACGAGCGGGTCAACACCTATCTGCTCACCGGCGCCACCGACCGGCACGACGTGACGTGCGGCCCGCACGCCACGCCCGTCCCGTAACCGGGAGACCCACGACAGGGGAGCGCGGGTGGCCGGGACACGATCCGGCCACCCGCACTCCCACCCCCGCAGCCAGGCCGGAAGCCGACCGGAAGCCGCCGGAAGGGCCGCGGGGATCAGCCCTGCTCGCCCGGACGTCCGGGCCGCTTCGCGCCGGCCGCTGTGCCGGCCTTCACCTTCGCCGCGTACTCGTCCACGTACTCCTGCCCGGACAGATTCAGGATCGCGTACATGATCTCGTCCGTGACGGCCCGGATCGCGGCCTTCTGGTTGTCCAGCCCGGCGTACCGGGAGAAGTCCAGCGGCTCACCGAAACGGATCGTGACCCGCCGGATGCTCGGCACCTTCTGACCGGGCGGCTGGATCTCGAAGGTGCCGACCATCGCACAGGGGATCACCGGCACCCCTGCCCTGATGGCCATCACCGCGACCCCGACCTTGCCCTTGTAGAGGCGCCCGTCGTGCGAGCGGGTGCCTTCCGGGTAGATGCCGAGCAGCTCACCCTTGGCGAGGACGCCGAGCCCCTCACGGATCGCCGCCGCACCCGCCTCCTTGCCCGACCGGTCCACCGGGATCTGCCCGATGCTGTGGAAGAACGCCGCCGTCAGCCGCCCCTTGATCCCGGGACCGGTGAAGTACTCCGCCTTCGCCAGGAAGGTGATGCGGCGCTTGAGCATGGCGGGCATCAGGAAGTGGTCCGAGAAGGAGAGGTGGTTGCCGGCGACGATCGCCGCCCCCTCTGCGGGGATGTGGTGCAGTCCCTCGATGCGGGGCCGGAAGAGCAGCCGCAGCAGCGGGCCGAGCACGGCGTACTTCAGCACGTAGTAGAACACGGAGGGTGAACCTCGTTCTGCCGGATCGGCCTCGGGCTGCTTCGTACCGGACACCCGGGTGTGCGGGCCCGTCAGTGTAAGCGGTGCGGCGCCCCGGTCCGCAGGTGCGGACCGGACACCCGGTCCGGGCTGGCCGGGGCCCGAGCACGGCGCGGACCGGAAGCGGGCGGCCGCGTCAGGCGTCCCGGATGGCGAGCATGCCGAGCGTGCACAGCCCCAGCACCACCCACCCGAACCAGAGCCAGCCGTTGCTCCCCAACGCCACCGTGTACGCCGTCACCGCCACCAGGGCCGTGACGGTGATGACTCCCATGGACTTCGTCGATCCGGACATGCGCGCACGCTCCTCGTCGGCCGCGCGGCCGTTGGGACCATGGTCGCCCCCGAGACGGGTGGCGCGCTACCGTCCGCGCGTCTGCAATGAGGCGAGATACGCGTTGTAAGCCGCAAGCTCCTGGTCGCCGTCCCGGTCCGCCGCCCGGTCCTCGCGCTTCGCGAGCCGCTGGTCGGAGCGGTACCACTGGAAGACGAGCGCGATCAGCACCAGCACGGACGGCACCTCGCTGAAGGCCCAGGCGATACCGCCCGCCCAGCTCTGGTCGCTCAGCGCGTCGATGCCCAGCGAGGCCGGAGGGTGTTTGTACGACTCCACCATCGGCTGGGAGGCCATCATCAGGGCGATGCCGAAGAACGCGTGGAACGGCATCCCCGCGAACAGCTCCAGCATCCGCATCACGTAGCCGGGCCGGTGCGGGCCGGGATCGATCCCCATGATCGGCCAGAAGAAGACCAGACCGACCGCGAGGAAGTGCACCATCATCGCCAGGTGGCCCGGCTTCGAGCCCATGAGGAAGTCGAAGAGCGGGGTGAAGTAGAGGCCGTAGAGACTCGCGATGAAGAGCGGGATCGTGAAGACCGGATGCGTGATGATCTTCATGTAACGGCTGTGGAGCAGCATCAGCAGCAGTTCGCGCGGGCCCTTGGCGCCCCGCCTCCGCGCCACCGGCAGCGCCCGCAGCGCCAGGGTCACCGGCGCGCCCAGCAGGAGCAGGATCGGCGAGAGCATGCTGATCACCATGTGCTGGATCATGTGGACGCTGAACATGACCATGCCGTAGTCGTTCAGCCGGGTGCACATCACCAGGGCGATGGTGAGCACCCCGACCACGAAGAAGACGATCCGGTTGACCGGCCAGTCGTCGCCGCGCCGCCGCAGCCGCACCACGGCCCAGCCGTACAGGGCCAGTGCCGCGAGGCACCCGACCAGGAAGAACGGGTCCGCGGAGAACGCGAGCCCGCGGCCCAGTGTGAACGGCGGCAGATCCATGTCCATGCCGTGCCCGCCGTGATCCATCTGTTCACTCCTGCTGGGGGACGTCCCCGATTCGTGCCGGTTGTCCGGTCCAGACTAGGACTGCCCCCGACCGCGCTTGCGGCCGGGGGCAGTCCCGGGGGTGTCGTGACCGCTCCTGCCGGAAGCCGTGTGGCGGGAGCAGGAGGGGGCGGAGAGGCTCAGAGAACGCAGTCCACCTCGGCGTACCGCTCCGCCGGGACGGTCTTGAGGGTCTCCACCGCGGCGGTCAGCGGCACCATCCGGATGTCCGTGCCCTGGAGCGCCGTCATCATGCCGAACTCGCCGCGGTGCACCGCCTCCACGGCGTGCCAGCCGAAGCGGGTGGCGAGTACCCGGTCGTACGCCGTGGGGGTACCACCGCGCTGCACGTGGCCGAGGATGACCGGGCGGGCCTCCTTGCCGAGGCGCCGCTCCAGCTCGACCGAGAGCTGGGACGCTATCCCCGCGAAACGCTCGTGCCCGTAGATGTCCTCGGAACCGGTGGCGAAGTCCATCGTGTCGTCCTGCGGCTTGGCGCCCTCGGCGACCACCACGATCGCGAACTTCTTGCCGGCCGAGAAGCGCTCCCCGACGACCCTCGTCAGCTCGTCGATGTGGAACGGCCGCTCCGGCACCACGATGGCGTGCGCGCCGGCCGCCATGCCCGAGTGCAGGGCGATCCACCCGGTGTGACGGCCCATGACCTCGACGATCAGCACGCGCTGGTGCGATTCGGCGGTGGTCTTCAACCGGTCCAGTGCCTCGGTGGCCACGCCCACGGCGGTGTCGAAACCGAAGGTGACGTCGGTGGAGGCGATGTCGTTGTCGATGGTCTTCGGTACGCCGACGATCGGCAGCCCCGCCTCGGAGAGGAGGTTGGCCGCCTTCAGCGTTCCCTCGCCGCCGATGGGGATGATCGCGTCGAGGCCCAGGTCGGCGACGTGACCCCTGGCCCGCTCCACGCCATCGCGCAGGTGCGCGGGCTGGACCCGGGACGAGCCGAGGATGGTGCCGCCGAGGGACAGGATGCCGCCGACCGCGTCCAGATCGAGCTTGCGGTAGTCGCACTCGAGAAGGCCGCGCCATCCGTCGTGGAAGCCGATGACCTCGTCGCCGTGGTCGACAACTGCCCGGTGCACCACGGAGCGGATGACTGCGTTGAGACCGGGGCAGTCGCCGCCGGACGTGAGGACACCAATGCGCATTGCCCGAGGAACCTTTGCAACGTGGGCCGACGACCGGACCGCGTCGTCCGGCTGAATACCCGCCACCCTACCGGCGCAGGGTGGCGGGACCGAACCCTCTGTCCGCCTGCTGGACTCCGCTCGGTTGAGCCGGATTCAACTCAGACGAAACAAGGCCGTCACATCAGGCCGGCTGGGTCGCCGCGGCGATGCGTTCCGACCTCAGCGCCTCGTACCAGTGGTCGTTCACCGGCGGCAGCGCGTTGACGTCGAGGGCCAGCTTCAGCAGCAGATCGGCGACCAGCGGATTGCGCGCCAGCACCGGACCGTGCATGTACGTCCCGAACACGGTGTCGCTGTACGCGCCCTCCGTACCGTCCCCGGTGCCGTTGCCCCGGCCCACCCGGACCCGGGCGAACGGACGCGCCGTCGGACCGAGGTGTGTGATGCCCTGATGGTTCTCGAAACCGGTGAGCGGCGGCAGACCGAGGTTCGGGTCGATGTCGCCCAGTACGTCACCGACGCACCGCGCGCCCTCGCCGCGGGTCGTCACCACGTCGAGCAGCCCGAGGCCCGGCTCCCGCTCCCCGAGGTCGTTGATGAACTCGTGGCCCAGGATCTGGTAGCCCGCGCAGACCGAGAAGATGATCGCGCCGTTCGACGCGGCCCGGCTCAGTCCGCCGTCGCGGCGCAGCCGCTCCGCCGCCAGCCGCTGGGGCCGGTCCTCACCGCCGCCGATGAGGTAGATGTCGCCCGACGTGGGGATCGGCTGGTCGCTGCGTACGTCGACCCGCTGCACGTCGAGGCCGCGCTGCCGTGCCCGCCGCTCGACGACGAGGGCGTTGCCCTGGTCGCCGTAGGTGCTGAGGAGGTCGGGGTAGACCCAGACCAGACGCAGACCGTTGTTGCTCATGCTTCGTCCTCTCCGGAGGCCCTGGCGGGGATCAGTTGCCGACACGACGGCGCAGATCCTGGAAGGCGGTGTAGTTGGCGATGACCTCGATGCGGCCGGGCGGTGCCAGCTGGACGGCCTCGTCCAGGGTCTCGCAGACACGGAAGTCCAGACCGGCCACTTCGAGCCGGACGGCGAGGTCCATCTTGCGGTCCCCGAGCACGAAGATCGGGTGACCGGTCAGCTGCGTGTAATCGACGTCCCACAGCCAGGAGGTGTCCGTGCCGTCCGCGCCGCGCGCGTTGACGGAGAGGATCACCGGCGTCGGCGGGGGATCGATGAGCGAGAACGTCTCCAGCCAGCCGGCCGGGTTCTTCGCCAGCAGCAGCCGCAGATCGCGGTTGTGGAACGAGACCACGTCGTAACGGCCCGCCACCGCCTGCACCTGGTACATCCGCTCCAGCGCCACCTGCGGGGGAACCCCGAAGACGGCCGCCACGGCGGCCGACGAGGTGGCGTTCGCCCTGTTGGCGCGACCGGGCAGCTGGAGGTGGATCGGCCACGCGGAGCCGTGCGGGTCGAGCACGTAGTCGCCGTTGAGCGCCCAGCTCGGCGCCGGACGGCGGAATCCGCACTGCCCGCAGAACCAGTCGTCCCCGGGGCGCTGCATCACACCGCCGCAGGAGGGGCAGGACCAGGCGTCGTCCTTCCACGCCTGACCGGCCGCCACCCACACCACGTTCTGGGAGGACGAGGCCGCCCAGACGATCAGCGGGTCGTCCGCGTTGGCGATGATGACGGCCTTCGAGCCCGCCAGTCCCTCGCGCCAGTGCTCGGCCAGCATGCGGGTCTCCGCCGCGCGGTCGAGCTGGTCGCGGGAGAGGTTGAGCAGCGCGATCGCCTTGGGCGTCGTGTCGCGCGCCACTCCGGCGAGGTACTTCTCGTCGACCTCGATCACGCCGAACCGGGCGTCCGATCCGCCGGCCAGTGCCGAGGTGATGCCCGCCGGCATGTTCGCGCCGAGCGCGTTCGAGACGACGGGCCCAGCGGCCCGCAAGGCCTCGGCGATCAGCCGTGTGGTGGTCGTCTTGCCGTTCGTCGCCGACACGAGGATCACGTCCAGGTGCTGCGCCAGCCGCCCCAGCAGGTCGGGGTCGAGCTTGAGCGCCACCCGGCCGCCGATCACCGATCCGCTGCCGCGCCCCGCGGCGCGCGACACCGCCGCCGCGGCCTTGCCCGCCGTCACGGCGAGCTTGGCCCGCGGCGACAACGGCTCCGTGTTGCCTGCCATCGTCCTAGATCCTCCTTGCATCGGTCCACGCCCAGCCTATCGATGTCCAGCGCGACGGCCGCACCGCGGCACCACGGAACAGGGCGGTCAAGGCGGACCGTACCCTTACGGCCATGCGAAACCGCCCGATCCCCGGCAGTTCCGGAATCATTCGTACCGTGAGCACCCTCGGTGACCCCGTCCTCCACCGTGCCTGCGAGGACGTCACCGATTTCGGTCCCTCGCTCGCCCGGCTGGTGGAGGACATGTTCGCCACCATGTACGCGGCCCGCGGCGTCGGTCTCGCGGCCAATCAGATCGGTGTGCCGCTCCGGGTCTTCGTATACGACTGCCCGGACGACGACGACGTCCGCCACCTCGGCCACGTGGTCAACCCCCGGCTGGTGGAGGCGGACGGCATCACGGTACGCGGCCCCGAGGGGTGTCTGTCGCTGCCGGGCATCGAAGCGGGCACCGAGCGCTTCGACCGGGCGGTGGTGCGCGGGCGCACCGTCACCGGCGAGGAGATCGAGATCACCGGTACGGGTTGGTTCGCGCGCTGTCTCCAGCACGAGTGCGACCACCTGGACGGCACCGTCTACACCGACCGGCTGACCGGACTGCGCCGGGCGCGGGCGTTGCGCAAGGCCCGCCGGGCACCCTGGGCCGAACCGAGGCCTTAGGGCCTGTATGGGGTTGTCGAAGGCGCTCAGAAGCCGGGCGCACCCGGCTTGTCGCCCACCTCGGCCAGCCGGCCCCAGAGCAGGTCGGCGAGGCTGCGTACCAGGCGTTCGCGCGGGACGGGGCGGTCGCCGAGCCACCAGTCGCCCGCCGCGTGCATCATCCCGACGATTCCATGACCCCAGATCCGGGCCGTCTCTTCGCCGTCCGCGCCGAGCTCGACCCGCTCGGCGATGACCTGTCCCAGCTCCTCGCCGAGGCGCCGGAGCAGCGGCACGGAGTGCCGGCCGGTGTCGAATCCCGGTTCGGGCGCGGGGACGTCGTCGGACGGGTGCATCAGGAAGCGGTAGACCTGCGGGCGGGCCTCGATGGCCGCGAGGTAGGTGTCGAGGGTGTTCTCCACCCGTCGGCGGCGTTCGGCGGGGGCGTCGAGAGCGGCGCGCAGATTGCTCAGCAGGGCGTCGGTGTGGCGTTGCGCGAGGGCGCGGTAGAGGCCGCCCTTGTCGCCGAAGTGGCGGTAGAGGATCGGCTTGGTGATGCCCGCCTCGGCGGCGATGGCGTTCATGGAGGCCCTGGGGCCGTCCCTGAGCACCACCCGGTCGGCTGCCTCCAGCAGTTCCCGGCGCCGCTGCTCGGCCGCCGTCCGCTGCCGGTCGGCCTGTCGTGCGGTCTCCATCTTTCGCCCTTTCCCCACCCCTGACACCTCTGGCCTGGCGCTTTCCGCGCGCCCGGGCAACGTAACACCCCGGCTCGGACGGGCGCCGATCGGTCCATGAGCGGTTGACAGGGGCTACTTGCCGGTAACAGACTGCTGTTACCGTAAGTAACGCAATGTCGGGCAGTGCATGGAGGGGAACATGGCCGAGTTCACGCTTGAGCTCAACGAAGACCAGAAGCAGGTACGCGACTGGCTCCACGGCTTCGCCGCCGATGTGATCCGGCCGGCGGCGTCCGAGTGGGACGAGCGTGAGGAGACTCCCTGGCCGGTCATCCAGGAGGCCGCCAAGGTCGGCATCTACTCGCTCGACTTCTACGCCCAGCAGTTCTTCGACCCCACCGGCCTCGGCATCCCGGTGGCGATGGAGGAGCTCTTCTGGGGCGACGCGGGCATCGCCCTGTCGATCGTCGGCACGGGTCTGGCGGCCGTGGGTGTACTCGCCAACGGCACCGAGGAGCAGATCGGCACCTGGATCCCGCAGATGTACGGCGACGCGAACGACGTGAAGGTGGCCGCCTTCTGCTCGTCCGAGCCCGACGCCGGCTCCGACGTCGCCTCGATGCGCACCCGCGCCGTCTACGACGCGGCCAAGGACGAGTGGGTCCTCAACGGCACCAAGACCTGGGCGACCAACGGCGGCATCGCCAACGTCCACGTCGTGGTGGCGGTCGTCGACGCCGAACTCGGCTCGAAGGGCCACGCCTCCTTCATCGTGCCTCCGGACACCCCGGGGCTGTCCCAGGGGCAGAAGTTCAAGAAGCACGGCATCCGGGCCTCCCACACCGCCGAGGTGGTGCTGGAGGACGTCCGCGTCCCCGGCCACTGCCTGCTCGGCGGCAAGGAGAAGCTCGACGAGCGCCTCGCCCGTGCCCGCGAGCGGGCGAAGTCGGGCGGCGAGCGGGTGAAGAACGCCGCCATGGCCACCTTCGAGGCGTCCCGCCCCGCCGTCGGCGCCATGGCGGTCGGTACCGCCCGCGCCGCGTACGAGGTCGCCCTCGACTACGCCAAGACGCGCACCCAGTTCGGCCGCCCGATCATCGACAACCAGGGCGTCGCCTTCCAGCTCGCCGACATGCGCACCCAGATCGACGCGGCCCGGCTGCTGGTCTGGCGCGCGTCCTGGATGGCCGCCGCCAACAAGCCGTTCACCTCGGCCGAGGGCTCGATGTCGAAGCTGTACGCCAGCGAGACCGCGAAGAAGGTCACCGCTCAGGCCGTCCAGATCCTCGGCGGTAACGGCTTCACCCGCGAGTACCCGGTGGAGCGGATGCACCGCGACGCGGCGATCTACACCATCTTCGAAGGCACCAGCGAGATCCAGCGCCTGGTGATCGCCCGCACCCTCTCGGGCATGCCGATCCGCTGAAACGGGACAGCCGGGACGGCCGGTTCGGCCGGGGTGCTCGGGACAGGTACCCGGGCACCCCGGCCCCCGGCCGGGAACGTCAGGCGGGCAGCTGCGCCTCGATGGCGGCCACGACCTCCGGAGCCTCCGGCTCGGTGCGCGGGCGGATGCGGGCGACCGGCTCACCGGCGGGGGAGATCAGGAACTTCTCGAAGTTCCACTGGACGTCCCCGGCCGCACCCTCGGCGTCCGTGACCTTCGTCAGCTCCGCGTAGAGCGGGTGCCGGCTTTCGCCGTTCACGTCCACCTTCTCCAGCAGCGGGAAGCTGACGCCGTACGTCGTCGAGCAGAAGGACTGGATCTCCTCGGCGGTACCCGGCTCCTGCCCGGCGAACTGGTTGCACGGCACGCCCAGGACGGTGAAGCCCCGCTCGCCGTAGGTGTTCTGCAGGCGCTCCAGGCCCTCGTACTGGGGCGTGAGGCCGCACTTGGACGCGACGTTCACCAGCAGCACCGCCTTGCCGCTCCAGGCGCCGAGCGTCGTCGGCTCGCCGGTCAGGGTCCGCAGGGGGATGTCGTGCAGGGTCATCGGAGAACTCCTCGTTCGGAACTGCCGCCCGGTCAGAAGGCGTCGCCGCCCATTGTGGCCCCGGCGCCGTCCGGGCCCGCGGTCGCGTCGGGCTTCCCGCCCTTCCCGCGCTCACCGGGGGTCTTGTAGTAGAAGGTCGTGGCCCTGAGCGTCCCCGCCGGGTCCCGCGCGTACTCCGGCACCGAGCCGCACTCCGTCCACCCCGCCGCCCGGTACAGCCGCTCGGCGGCGCTCCCGGTCTCGGTGTCCAGGACCAGCAGGGACAAGCCCTCCGACGCCGCCCAGTCGTCCACGGCCGCCAGCAGTGCGCGGCCCAGCCCGCGCCCCCGGCCGGAGGGGCGGACCATCAGCTTCGCGACCTCGGCACGGTGGCGGGCGTTCGGCAGCGACGCGGGAACGAGGCTGACCGTACCGGCCACCCGCTCGCCGTCCCGGGCGAGCCAGACCCGCAGCGTGCCCGCCTCCACGGCCCTGGCACGCTCCCGCCACCAGTCCGCTGCGGCGCCCCGGTCGAGCGGATCGAGAAAGCCGACGGACGCGCCGTCGTGCACGGTGTCCACCAGCAGGGCGGCCAGTTCGTCGGCGTACGTGACGAGCTCGGGGCCCGATACGGGGACGATCTCGGTCATGGGAGGGGTTCCTTTCACGGCATCACGATGAGCAGGACGTACCGGGTCCGGTCCGGCCCCGGGCAGTGGAAACGGGAGGGGCCGTTCAGGCGGAATCGCAGGCAGTCGCCGGTGGCCAGGGTGTGCGTGGTCCCGTCGACGGTGATCCGGACCGTCCCTTCCCGTACCCACACGTGCTGTTCCACGCCGGGCACGGGAGGGTTCTCGTAGGAGATCGCCGCGCCCGGGTCGAGAGTGCCCTCGACGACCTCGCCGCGGAGTCCCGGGTGCGGCGGCGACACCGAGCGGCGGGTGAAGCCGACGGACGCGTCGTACCAGACCGGCTGCGACCCGGCGGGCACGTGGCGGGGCGGCTCCGCCTCGACCTCCGTCAGCAGGCGCGACATCGTCAGCCCGTACGCCGTGCACAGCCGGCCCAGGGAAGCCGCGGTGGGGCTCAGCTCGCCCCGCTCCACCCGCGACAGGGTGGATCTGCTCAGGCCGGTCGCACCGGAGAGTTCGTCCAGGGACCAGCCGCGTTCGGCCCGGAGTGAGGCGAGCCGGGCTGCCAGTCGGCTGTCGGCGGACTCCGCCCCGCTGTCATCTCTCATATCCGGGAGCTTATCCCGTATCTGGGATAAGTGGGGTTCCCCGCCGTGCTCCGGGCCCCACCCGGTAGCGCCCGTGTGCCGATCGGGTGACGGCGTGCCAGGCTGAGAAGTAAAGATTCCGTAGGGCCCGTCCGTTCGGGCCGCTCAGGGGCTTCGGGTACGGCAAGGAGGCCGACCATGGCCAGAACCACCCGGAAGACCACCGCGTTCCAGACCGGATGGACCACGTTCGCGGGCGTTTTGATGATCTTCGGCGGCGCGATGGCGGTCTTCGAGGGCATCGCCGCCATCGCCAAGGACGACGTGTTCGTCACCACCCGCAACTACATCTTCCAGTGGGACCTCACGGGATGGGGCTGGATCCACCTCATCCTGGGAATCGTCATCATCCTGGCCGGATGCGCGCTGTTCACCGGCGCGCTGTGGGCCCGGCTCATCGGTGTGGTGCTGGCGGGACTGGGCGCGGTGGCCAACTTCCTCTGGCTGCCGTACTACCCGTTCTGGTCGATCATCCTCGTCGCCATCAACATCTTCGTCATCTGGGCGCTGTGCGCGCGCACGGAGCACACGCCGCACACGCCCTGAGGACGGCGGACGCGGACTCAGGAGTGCGCCCCGACAGCCGGTCGGGGCGCACTCACCTGTCCCCGGACCGGATCACCGGGTCCCCGAAGGGTCCGCGGCGGGCAGACGCCCCGCGCGGACCGCTGCCACGAGCGCCTCGTGATCCCGCTCGTTGAGGTCCGCGTACGCCTCGGCGAAGACCCCGAGAGCCCGGTCGAAGGCGTCACCCCGCCCCAGGTACCCGGCGATGGCGATCCGGTCGCCCGACCTGGCGTGCGCACGGGCCAGGGCCGCCCCGCAGACCTCACCGAAGACGGCCATCCCCTCCGGCACCATGCGCTCCGGTTCGACGATCCCCTTCCAGTCGCGCAGCTGGCGGACGTAGAAGTCGCGGCGCCGGCCGTCGAAGCCCTCCGCCCGCTCCCAGCCGAGAAAGATGTCGCTCGACGCCTGCATCAGCCGCTGGCCGGCCACGACCCGCTCGCCCTGGTTGCGGTAGCGGCTCGTCCCGACATGGCCGGCGAGCACCGAGGTGTCGGCCTCCTTGGCCTGGAGGAAGAGCGGATCGTCGTCGTCCCTGCCGAGGAGGAGCAGGACCCAGCACCGCGTGCCGACGCTTCCCACGCCGACCACCTTGCGGGCCACGTCCACCAGCCGGAAGCTGGAGAGCAGCGCCCGGCGGTCGGACGGGAGGCTGCGGCCGTACCGCCGCAGCAGGACCCGGAACCGTTCCTCGGTCTCGATGCGTTCCGCGTCCGGCACCAGCTCCGCGAGCGGTACCACCAGAGGCGGGTCGGACACGATCCGGCGGCGGCCTCCCGACCACTCGGTGAGCTTCCCGTACACCTGCCGGCTGTCCCGGGTGCGGGCCTTCACCAGGGCGCGGTCGAGGTTCTCGCGCCCCCGCGCGGCGAGCTGCGCCGCAGCGACGGCCCGCAACCGCCCCTCGTCGATCTTCGCGTACCAGACGTCCAGGTTGCGCATCCCCGCGTACCCGGCCATCGACTCCCGGTACGACCTCACGGAGGCCCGCACGATGCGCGTGCGCTCACGGTCCGAGAAGCCGTTCGCCCGCGCGGCGATGACCAGGCTGGCAGCGAGCCGTTTCACGTCCCACTCCCACGGGCCCGGCAGCGTCTCGTCGAAGTCGTTGATGTCGAAGACGAGATTGCGTTCGGGCGAGGCCAGCAGCCGGAAGTTCAGCAGATGCGCGTCACCGCACAGCTGCGTGGTGATCCCGGAGTCCGCGGTGCCCGCCAGGTCCGCCGCCATGATCGCCGCTGCGCCCCGGTAGAAGCGGAACGGCGACTCGGTCATCCGGCCGTACCGGAGGGGGACCAGCTCCGGCACGCGCGCGGCGGACTGGGTCTCCAGGACCGTCAGCGGGTCGAACCGGCGCGCGGAGGGCTCGAAAGCCGCATGGGCCGACCGGGGGACCCTCTTGCGTACGGCCTTGCCCGCGGCGGCCCGTTCGGCAGGGGTGGCGCGAGGCGCGGTGCGCGACGCGGGGCGGCGGTCCTGAGGCATGACGGGCTCTCCTGACTTCCCCCGGGTGATCCCGGTGTTCCCGGTGTTCCCGGCGCGAGGCGCTGGAGCGCCCCCTTCGATGATCCCCGGCACGGTGGGGACCGGCACGTCCGAGGGAGGGGGCCACCCGCGTGCACCCGCCTCAGCCGGGCCCGCCCGGCCCCTGGCGTCGCAGGGCGACCCGCCGCCAGATCGCCCGCTGGCACCGCAGGGTGCCGGTGCCGACGGCCACCAGGACCACGATGTTCACCAGCAGCTGGACGAGCGACCCCCACGCCTCCTGCCAGCTGGTGAAGGCCACGGAGACGGCGATGGCCGCGGCGGCCGGAATGGTGGTGACCGAGATGAACACCCCGAGCAGGGCGCTCGTCCGCGCCTCGGTGAGCGACACGATGCCGACGACACCCGCCAGCGTCGCCACCGCCACCGAGAAGAAGTTGGGCGTGTTGATCAGGTCGGACACCGGGCGCAGCCCCGCCTCGAACGCCTGCGACTGGAGGCCGAAACCCCGGATCAGCAGGCTGAAGAGGAAGGTGACCAGCACGGTCAGCAGCAGACCCGCCCCGAGCGCCCTCAGCCCCCTGCGGATGGTTCGCCGTTCACCCCGGTCGATGCCGAGCGCGATGCTGACGATCGCCCCGTACTCGGGGCCGACGACCATGGCCCCCACGATCAGGATCTGCGAGTTGGTGACGATCCCCACCGAACCGATCAGACCGGCGACGACCAGGTAGAGGTAGAAACTCGGCGGATACCGGGCGTCGGCGCGGATACGCGCCTCCACCTGCTCCCAGACCGGGGCCCGCGCGAGCGGGCCCGGCTCCTCGCCCCCGCCGGACCCGCCCCGCCCCGAGAACGCCATGTCCACCGGTTCGACCACGATGGAGCCGAGCTGGTCCAACCGGACTTCCCGCATCCCCCGCAGCACCGCGTTGGCGCCCCCGGTCAGTACGTCGCAGGAGATCGCGTCGCCGTCCGGGTTCCTGGCCACCCCCGGTTGCACGATCAGATTGAGGACGGACGGATTGTCGGCGAGCAGCGCCACGACCCGCTCGGTCAGGTCGGGCGGGCTCACCGCGCGGACGTGGATCAGGTCCATCGCGTACCCCTCACTCCGTGGCCCCGCCGGGTCTGCGTGCGGGGCCCCTCCAGTAAGGCCGTACACCCCGCCCCCGGCAATCCGGCCCGGGCGCCCGTGCGCCCGTGCGGTCGGCCGTACGGGGCGGGACCAACCCGTGCGACGGTTACCGGCCGACTGTCGCGGGCCGACGGTCACCGGCCGATTGTCACCGGCGCCTGGAAGAATCACCGCCATGGAGTCACCCGAGCTCTTCTCCGGCGCTTCACCGGCCCCCGCCGCTCAGGACGCGAGCCGGGACGGCGACCCGCGGCGCCCCCTCGTCCGCTGCCGCCTCTGCGGACGCCCACTCACCGGCAGGGGCTCCCGGCGGAGCGGCCTCGGCCCCACCTGCGACGCGAAACTCCACCCGGCGCCACCGGACACCCGCGCCCGCCGCCGGGAGGCCGACCAGGAGACCCTCCCGGGGCTGTGAGACCGGGGCGCCGGGAGCCGGACACGGCCCGGACACCGCTCGCGCGGGTCGTCGGCCGGGGCCGGCAGCCTTACGCCCCCAGCCGCCGGAACAAGCCCTCCTGCACCACGGAGACCAGCAGGTTGCCCTCCCGGTCGTAGATCCGGCCGCGTGCCAGACCCCGCCCGCCGGTGGCGATCGGCGACTCCTGGTCGTAGAGGAACCACTCGTCGGCCCGGAACGGGCGGTGGAACCACATGGCGTGGTCCAGGGAGGCCATGTCGAAGCCGCGCGGGCCCCAGAGGGGCTCCACCGGGATGCGGACGGCGTCCAGCAGCGTCATGTCGCTGGCGTACGTCAGCGCGCAGGTGTGCACCAACGGGTCGTCGCCCAGCGGGCCGACAGCGCGCATCCACACCGCGCTGCGCGGCTCCGCCTCGGCGATCTCCTCCCGCGTCCAGCGCAGCCGGTCCACGTACCGGATGTCGAACGGCTGGCGCCGGGCCATCCGCTCCAGTGCCTCCGGCAGCCCGCCCAGGTGCTCGCGCACCTCGTCGGCGACCGTGGGCAGCTCCTCCGGGGCCGGGACGATCCGGGCGGCCGGCAGCTGGTGCTCGAAGGCCGCCTCCTCGGGCCGGTGGAAGGAGGCCGTCAGGTTGAAGATCGTCCGGCCCTCCTGCACCGCCGTGACCCGCCGCGTCGTGAACGAACGGCCGTCGCGCACCCGCTCCACCTGGTACACGATCGGCACGCCCGGACGGCCCGGGCGCAGGAAGTAGGCGTGCAGCGAGTGCACCGGACGGTCACCGTCGGTGGTCCGGCCGGCGGCGACCAGCGCCTGGCCCGCGACCTGACCGCCGAAGACCCGCTGGAGGGACTCCTCGGGGCTCCGGCCGCGGAAGATGTTGACCTCGATCCGTTCCAGGTCGAGGAGGCCGACCAAGAGCTCGGCGGGGTTCGTCATGCGCTTCTTCTCCACTCTCGCGACCCGGGCGCCACCGTCGCGGCCGGGCTCACAGCTGCCCCACGTCGGTGACGCGCACGACCGCGCGGCCTTCTTCGTCGGAAGCCGCGAGATCCACCTCGGCGCGGATGCCCCAGTCGTGGTCACCGTTCGGGTCGGCGAAAGCCTGCCACACCCGCCACACCCCGTGCGCCGGGTCCTCCTCGATCTTCAGCAGCTTGGGACCGCGCGCGTCCGGACCCGTACCCAGCTCCTCGAACGCGTCCCAGTAGGCGTCCATCGCCTCGCCCCAGGCGTCCTCGTCCCAGCCGGAGTCCGCGTCCAGCTCGCCGAGTTCACGGACCCGGTCGAGCGCGGCCAGCTCGACCCGGCGGAACATCGCGTTGCGCACCAGCACCCGGAAGGCGCGGGCGTTCGCCGTGACCGGCTTGACCTCGTCGGCCTTCTCCTGCGCCTGCTCGGCGGTCTCCACCTCCGGGTTGGCGAGCTGCTCCCACTCGTCCAGCAGGCTGGAGTCCACCTGCCGCACCATTTCGCCGAGCCAGGAGATCAAATCCTGGAGGTCCTCGGACTTGATGTCGTCCGGGATCGTGTGCTCCAGCGCCTTGTACGCGCTCGCGAGGTAGCGCAGCACGATGCCCTCGGTCCGGGCCAGCTCGTAGTGCGAGGTGAACTCCGTGAAGGTCATGGCCCGTTCGTACATGTCACGGATCACCGACTTCGGCGACACCGGATGGTCCCCGACCCACGGGTGGCTCTTGCGGTACACGTCGTAGGCGTGCCACAGCAGTTCGCCCAGCGGCTTCGGGTACGTGACCTCCTGGAGCCGCTCCATACGCTCCTCGTACTCGACGCCGTCCGCCTTCATCTGCCCGACCGCCTCGCCGCGCGCCTTGTTCTGCTGGGCGGCGAGGATCTGACGGGGGTCGTCGAGCGTCGACTCGACGACGGAGACCATGTCCAGCGCGTACGAGGGGGATTCGGCGTCCAGCAGGTCGAACGCGGCGAGCGCGAACGTGGAGAGCGGCTGGTTCAGCGCGAAGTCCTGCTGGAGGTCCACGGTGAGCCGGACGATCCGGCCCTCGGCGTCCGGCTGGGCCAGCTGCTCCACCACGCCGCCGTCGAGCAGCGAGCGGTAGATGGCGATGGCCCGCCGGATGTGCCGCAACTGGGCCTTGCGCGGCTCGTGGTTGTCCTCCAGCAGGTGGCGCATCGCCTTGAAGGCGTTGCCGGGACGGGCGATCACCGACAGCAGCATGGTGTGGGTGACCCGGAAGCGGGAGGTGAGCGGTTCCGGGTCGGACTGGATCAACTTGTCGAAGGTCGTCTCCGACCACGCGACAAAGCCCTCGGGAGCCTTCTTGCGGACGACCTTGCGCTTCTTCTTCGGGTCGTCGCCCGCCTTCTTGACGTTCTTCTCGTTCTCGATGACGTGCTCGGGAGCCTGCGCCACCACGAACCCGGCCGTGTCGAAGCCGGCCCGCCCGGCCCGTCCCGCGATCTGGTGGAACTCCCGCGCCCGCAGCGTGCGCACCCGGGTGCCGTCGTACTTGGTGAGCGCGGTGAACAGCACTGTGCGGATGGGGACGTTCACCCCGACGCCGAGTGTGTCCGTACCGCAGATCACCTTCAGCAACCCGGCCTGCGCGAGCTTCTCCACCAGGCGCCGGTACTTGGGCAGCATCCCGGCGTGGTGGACCCCGATGCCGTGGCGTACGTACCGGGAGAGGTTCTGGCCGAACTTGGTGGTGAAGCGGAAGCTGCCGATCAGATCGGCGATCTTCTCCTTCTCCTCCTTGCTGCACATGTTGATGCTCATCAGCGACTGCGCCCGCTCCACGGCGGCGGCCTGCGTGAAGTGCACGATGTAGACGGGGGACTGCCGGGTGTCCAGCAGCTCGGTCAGCGTCTCCGTGATCGGCGTGAGGCGGTACTCGTAGCTGAGCGGCACCGGACGGGTCGCCGAGCGCACCACGGAGGTCGGCCTGCCGGTCCGCCGGGTGAGGTCCTTCTCGAACATCGCGACGTCGCCGAGGGTCGCCGACATCAGGACGAACTGTGCCTGCGGCAGCTCCAGCAGGGGAATCTGCCACGCCCAGCCGCGGTCGGGCTCCGCGTAGAAGTGGAACTCGTCCATCACGACCTGGCCGATGTCGGCGTACTTGCCGTCGCGCAGCGCGATCGAGGCCAGCACCTCCGCCGTACAGCAGATGACGGGTGCGTCCGCGTTGACCGAGGCGTCGCCCGTCAGCATCCCGACGTTCTCGGTGCCGAAGAGCTTGCAGAGATCGAAGAACTTCTCCGAGACCAGGGCCTTGATCGGAGCCGTGTAGAAGGTGACCTTGTCCTGCGCCAGCGCCGTGAAGTGCGCACCCGCCGCGACCAGGCTCTTGCCCGAGCCGGTCGGCGTGGACAGGATGACGTTCGCCCCGGAGACCACCTCGATCAGCGCCTCCTCCTGAGCGGGGTAGAGGACGATTCCCTGACTCTCGGTCCACGAGGAGAAGGCCTCGAAGAGAGCGTCCGGGTCTGCGGTCGGGGGCAGCTGATCGATAAGGGTCACGCCCCCATCTTGCCTGCCTTCCGTCCCAATGAGGGAACCGGACGGCCCCACGAAGATCATGAGCGGTACGCTTCCCACTCAACTCGGCCGCGCCGCAACGGCGTCGGCCGCACCACGTTCTGGGGGCGGAAAACACCATGATGGGACCGGCACACTCACTGTCCGGAGCTGCGGCCTGGCTCGGGGTGGGGGCGGCTGCCGCCGCCACGGGTCACACCATGCCCTGGCCCGTCCTGGTCGTCGGAGCGCTGATCACGGCGGGCGCCGCGCTCGCCCCCGATCTGGACCACAAGTCGGCCACCATCTCCCGCGCCTTCGGTCCCGTGTCCAAGCTGGTCTGCGAGGTCGTCGACAAGCTCTCGTACGCCGTCTACAAGGCCACCCGCGGCCCCGGCGACCCCCGTCGCAACGGCGGCCACCGGACCCTGACCCACACCTGGCTGTGGGCCGTCCTCACCGGAGCCGTCGCCTCGGGCGCCGCGATCCTCGGCGGCCGGTGGGCGGTCCTCGCGATCCTCTTCGTCCACCTCGTGCTCGCCGTCGAAGGGCTGCTCTGGCGGGCCGCCCGCGTCTCCAGCGACGTACTCGTCTGGCTGCTCGGCGCGACCAGCGCCTGGATCCTCGCCGGCGTGCTGGACCAGCCCGGACACGGCTCGAACTGGTTCTTCGACGCACCCGGCCAGGAGTACATGTGGCTCGGGCTGCCGATCCTCCTCGGCGCCCTCGTCCACGACATCGGCGACGCCCTGACGGTCTCGGGCTGCCCGATCCTCTGGCCCATCCCCCTCGGCCGCAAGCGCTGGTACGCGCTGGGGCCGCCGAAGGCCATGCGCTTCCGGGCCGGCAGCTGGGTGGAGCTGAAGGTACTGATGCCCGTGTTCATGGTGCTCGGGGGGATCGGCGCGGCGGGTGCGCTCAACATCATTTGATCCCGGCCGGCGCGACACCCCCGTCGCCCGGGGTCCTTCTCCGGGCGGCGGGGGTGTCGCCGTAGGACCATGGGCACATGCTGCTCATCCGGCTCGCCCAGGTCTCGCTCCGGGTCGCCGGTGCCCCCGCCCGGAACCGTAAGGTCGAACTGCTGGCCGACCTCTTCCGGGAGGCGGCACCGGACGACGTCCCGGTCGTCATCCCGTACCTCGCGGGGCGGCTGCCGCAGGGGCGGCTCGGCATCGGCTGGTCCACCCTCGGCGACTCCGTCGCACCCGCCACCGATCCCACCCTCACCGTCGCGCACACCGACGCCGAGCTGACCGCGATCGGGAGCCTGACCGGCTCCGGATCGCGGGCCGCGCGGGCGGAACGGCTGCGCGCCCTGCTGGGGGCGGCAACCGCCGACGAACAGCACTTCCTGCGCGCCCTGCTCCTGGGCGAGCTGCGCCAGGGCGCCCTGGACGCGATCGCGGTGGACGCGCTGGCCCGCGCGTCCGGCGCGGCGGGCGCCGATGTGCGCCGCGCCGTCATGCTCGCCGGCTCGCTGACGGACGTCGCGGTCGCCCTGCTCGCGGACGGCCCCGAGGCGCTCGCCCGCTTCCGGCTCACCGTCGGGCGCCCGGTCCACCCGATGCTCGCGCACACCGCCGGTTCGGTCCCGGAGGCGATCGACAAGATGGGCGGCCGTGCGGTCGTCGAGGAGAAGCTCGACGGCATCCGGGTACAGGTCCACCGGGACGGTAACGGCGTACGCGCCTGGACCCGCACCCTCGACGACATCACCGACCGCCTCCCCGACCTGGTGACCGCCGTCGCCGCCTTCCCCGGCGAACGCTTCATCCTCGACGGCGAGGTGATCGCGCTCGGCCCGGACGGCCGGCCGCGCCCGTTCCAGGAGATCGCCGCACGCGTCGGCTCCCGCCGCGACGTGGCCCGCGCGGCGGCGGAGCTGCCCGTGCTCCCGGTCTTCTTCGACGTACTCGACGTCGACGGCGAGGACCTGCTGGACCGGCCCCTCGCCGAGCGGCACGCCGCCCTCGCCCGCCTGGTCCCCGAGCGGATGCGGGTGCGGCGCGCCGTCGTCGCCGACCCCTCGGACCCGTCGGCCCGGGAGGCCGCCGGCGCCTTCTTCGCCGCCACTCTGGAACGCGGCCACGAAGGCGTGGTCGTCAAGGACCTCGCCGCCCCCTACAGCGCCGGCCGCCGGGGCGCGTCCTGGCTCAAGGTCAAGCCCGTGCACACCCTCGACCTCCTGGTGCTGGCCGCGGAGTGGGGCAGTGGCCGCCGCAGCGGAAAGCTCTCCAACCTGCACCTCGGCGCACTGGGCCCCGACGGCGCCCCGGTCATGCTCGGCAAAACCTTCAAGGGGCTCACCGACCAGCTGCTCGCCTGGCAGACCGAACGCCTGCTCGGGCTTTCCACGGGCGACGACGGGCACGTCGTGACCGTACGCCCGGAGCTCGTCGTGGAGATCGCCTACGACGGCCTCCAGCGCTCCACCCGCTATCCGGCCGGCGTCACCCTGCGCTTCGCCCGGGTCCTGCGCTACCGCGAGGACAAGCGCCCGCAGGAGGCGGATACCGTCGCCACCGTCCTCGCCACGTAGTCCTGACCCCGGCAGGCCCGGTCCCGGCAGGCCGTGCACGCCGGAAGGCGCCGCCCGGCGAAATCCCGGGGCGGCGCCTTCCGGCGGAAACGGTGGCGAAGCGTCACTTCCGCTTCGCGGCGGACTCCGTGCGCGCGAGGAGTTCCTCGGGGCTCAGATAGGCGTCCGTGTACTCGAAGTCCCGCAGCGTCGCCGGCTTGCGCGCCTGGAAACCGGTACGCACGAAGTCGTCACCGGCGACCGCGTTCAGCAGCCAGTTGGTGAGCACCCGGGTCTTCGCCACGTTCGTCCGCAGCGCCGACCAGTGGTAGCCGCGCGCCACCGCCTGGGCCGGGATGCCCTGCAGTTCGATCCCGAGCGGCTTGGAGACCGCGTCCCGGCCACCGAGGTCCACGACCAGCCCCAGGTCCTTGTGCACGTACGGCTGGAGTGCGCCACCCCGCAGGGAGGCGAGCACGTTGTCCGCCACCGCCCGGCCCTGTCGCATCGCGTGCTGCGCGGTCGGCGGACAGATCGCGCCGTCGCCCTTCGCGAGATCGGGCACCGCCGCCGCGTCACCGAGCGCGAACACGCCGTCGGCACCGGGCAGACCCATCTCCGGGTTCACCGCCAGCCGGCCGCGTACCGTCTCCGCGCCCAGTGTCGCGATCAGCGGACTCGCGGCCACACCGGCCGTCCAGATCAGGGTGCGGCAGGGCAGCACCCGGCCGTCCGTGAAGGTGACCTCCTCGCGCTCCGCCTTCGCGATCGACACGCCCAGCGACACCTCGATGCCACGCCTGCGCAGGATCTCCATGGCGCTGACGCCTAGCTTGTCACCCAGCTCCGGCATGAGCTTCGGGGCGATGTCGATCAGATGCCACTTGATCAGCTTCGGGTCCAGCCGCGGGTAGTGCTTCACGGCGTTGGTCGTCAGCCGCTGGAGACAGGCAGCAGTCTCGGTCCCGGCGTAACCCCCGCCCACCACGACGAACTGGAGCCGCGAGGCGCGCTCCGCCTCGTCCTGACTCGCGTCCGCCACGTCGAGCTGCTCGATGACGTGGTCCCGCACGTACGCGGCCTCGGCGAGCGTCTTCATGCCCCGGGCGTTGTCCAGCAGGCCGGGGATGTCGAACGTCCGGGTCACGCTTCCGGCGGCCAGCACGATGTAGTCGTACGGCTCGTTCACGATCTCGTCCGTGATCTTGCGGATCACGCAGATCTTCGCCTTGGTGTCCACCCCGATCGCCCCGCCCGGCACGATACGGGTGCGGTGACGGCTGCTGCGCCGCAGCGACACGGCCACCGACTGGGGGGTGAGCACACCGGACGCGACCTGGGGCAGGAGCGGCAGGTAGAGCTGGTACGAGAACGGCGTGACGAGCGTGATCTGCGCTTCTCCCGGCGAGAGCCGACGCTCCAGACGGCGCACGCACTCGACTCCGGCGAATCCGGCGCCGACGACGAGAATCCTGGGTGGTGCCACGGTGTGCGTCCCTTCTCAGGCTTACGCGGTCGTGTCTCACCTGCCCCGAAGTCCGGGCGGGTCACCTCACATCCTCACCGCAGAGCCCTGAACGCGCCTCCCGGCCCGGGGAATCGGGCCTCGGGACCGGACGGGCCACGGAACCACGACCCACCCGAACGGGCCAACGACCGCCCCTTACCGCCGGGACCGTACGGGGCGCACCGCGTACGGACCGTACGGCGTACGGCGTACGGCGGATCCGGCGCCGGCCGCCACCGTCGCAGCTTCGACGGGAGCACCATCGGGTGCCGTGCGTGCGGCGGGTGATGGGCACATCCGTCGCCGTCCAGCAGATTCCAGCTCGGCTCAATGATTCCTGCGTCTGACGGCAACGAACCCAAAGAGGCCGCCGGCCACAAGGACGGCGGCCACGACAAGAAAAGGCCACGGCGCATACTCGTCCGTGCAAACCGTATGCGCCCCCTTGCACACGGTGCCGGGCCCACCGCGGTTGATGTAGGCCAGGTAAAGAGCGATCAGGCTCGCACCGGACAGCAGGCCGAAGGCGCCCGGGAAAGCCCTCTTCCACAGAAGCAGGGCGGCGCCCACGAGAGCGAGCGGCACGAAGAAGAGACCAATCGAAAGAAGGCCGGCCAGCGAGAAGGCGAACAGGGTTCCTACCAGCACCCAGGACGCAAAATACTGCCACCCGTCCCGCACGTTGTTGACTGACCCTGACCTGGTAATTCCTTGACGCATGGTGCGCCTCCAGTGCGAACCCGGATATCGTTTCAGCTTATCGTGGGACACCGACCACCGGTAGGACACCTGCTCAGGAGTCGGGCTCAGTAGACGTCGCGGACGTAGCGCTTGTCCGCCGCCAGGCGCCTGACGTAGGCGGCCGCCTCGTCGGCGTCCATGGAACCGTGCGCGGCCACGATGTCCCGCAGAGCCCGGTCGACGTCCTTGGCCATGCGGCCGGCGTCGCCGCACACGTAGAAGTGGGCACCGGCTTTCAGCCACTGCCACAGGCGGGGCCCGTGCTCACGCATCCGGTCCTGGACGTAGACCTTGTTGCGCTGGTCGCGGGAGAAGGCGAGGTCGAGGCGGTCGAGGTGGCCGGACGCCCGGTACGCCTCAAGGTCCTGACGGTGGTAGAAGTCGGTGGCCCGGCGCTGCTCGCCGAAGAAGAGCCAGTTGGGGCCGGAGTGGCCGCGCGCCTGCCGTTCTTCGAGGAAGCCGATGAAGGGCGCCACCCCGGTGCCGGGGCCGACCATGATCATGGGAGTGGCGGGGTCCGCCGGCGGCCGGAAGTGCGGAGAACGCTGCACGAAGACCTGGACCGGGCCGTCGTCTGCGTGGTCGGCGAGATAGGTGGAGCAGACGCCCTTGCGGTCCCGGCCGAGCCGGTTGGTCCAGCGGACCACGGACACGGTGAGGCGGACCTCGCCGGGGTGGGCCAGCGGGCTCGAGGAGATGGAGTACAGGCGGGGCTGGAGGCGCTTGAGCGCCCCGGTCCACTCCGCCGCCGACGCGCGGACCGGGAACTCCGCGAGGGCGTCGGCCGCCTGACGGCCCCAACTCCACTTGGCCAACGCGTCCTTGTTGTCGGGGCGCAGCAGCCGCTTCAGGTCGTGGCTGTCGGTGCGTTCCATCAGGAACCGCAGCAGACCGGTGCTGACCCGCGAGATGTCCAACCGGGTGCGCAGCGCCTCCTCCAGCGTGAGCGGCCCGCCGTCGCCGAGGTCCACCGGCTCGTCGGGGTCGAGGCCGGTGAGCGCCAGCCACTCGGCGGTGAGCCCCGCGCTGTTGGCCGGCCACACGCCGAGAGCGTCCCCGGCGTCGTAGGCGAGTTCGCCGTCCCGGGTGTCGAAGGCGAACTGCCGCACCTCCTTGCCGGAACCCGGCAGGCTCAGCAGTCTGTTGCCGACGAGCAGGGTGGCGAACGGCGAGGTCCTGGTGTAGCCGGCCGGTACGGGAGCGGGTGGCGCGGTGGCCTGTGCGACCGGCGTTGAGGCGGCGATGGAAGCCACTCTCGCCGGGCCCGCGCGGTCGGGCCGCCGGTCGTCGCCCCCGGGCCCGGCCAGGGCGGTGAGTACCTGGCCGAGCCACTCCTCGGCCCGCTCCCCGAAATCGGGTTCACAGTCGGCCCGGGGGACCAGGCGGGCGGCGCCGAGGGCTGCGAGGCGCTCGTCGAGCCGACGGCCGTGGCCGCAGAAGTCGTCGTAGGAGGAGTCGCCCAGGGCGAGTACCGCGTACCTGACCCCCGCCAGCCCGCCGGCTCCCTCCGCGGACAGGTCCTGCCAGAACGCGCTGCCGTTGTCCGGGGCATCACCGTCGCCGAACGTGCTGGTGACGAGGAGTACGTCGGTCCCGGGGGTGAGGTTCGCCGGTGTCGCCTCCGCCATGGGCAGCAGTTCGGGGACCCGGCCCGCCCGCGCCAGGTGCGCGGCGGCGCCCCGGGCGAACTCCTCGGCGTTGCCGGTCTGCGACGCCCACAGGAGGACCAGGCGGCGGGCCGGTACGGCGGCTCCGCCGACCGGTGGGCCCGGCCGGCCCCGCGTACCGGCCGGTGCCGCGGTGCCGGCCGGCGCGACGGTACGGGAGAACATGCCCGCGAGGACGCCGTCGACCCAGAGGGCGTGGCCGGTGTCGAAGGGCGCGTCCGGCGGCAGGACGGGTACGCCCGCCGCGGGCGGGGCGGCTGCGAGCCCGGAGAGGTAACCGGAGAGGTAGCGGCGCTCCGGCTCGGCCAGCGGGGGCGGGGTGAGTTCGGGGAGGCCGAGCAGGGCGGCGAGCGCGAGGACGGGGGAGCCGGCCGGGGCGGTCGACGCCGCGGGGACCGTCACGGGTGCGGGGAACGAGGTCACGGGTGTGGTCTCCGGTTCGGTGCTCGGGCGGCCGGCCGGGACGGGGGCGGCCGTCCGGGCGAGGGTGACGGCGCAGACCTTGAACTCGGGCTGGAAGGAGAGCGGGTCGACGGCGTCGTTGGTGACGGCGTTGACGCTGAGGTACTCGCCGAACAGGTCGTTCCAGTGGAAGGGGGCGAACACGGTGCCCGGCAGGACCCGGTCGGTGACCACTACGGGCAGGACGGCACGCCCGCGCCGGGAGGTGACCTCCAGGTGGTCGCCCGCCACGACGCCGAGAGAGCCCGCGTCCTCGGGGTGGACCTCCACGAACGGTCCGGGGTTCAGCTTGGTGAGCTTGGCGACCTTGCCGGTCTTGGTCAGCGTGTGCCACTGGTGCTGCAGCCGGCCCGTGTTGAGCAGGTACGGGAAGTCGTCGTCGGGGAGTTCGGCGGCCGGCAGGTGCGGCCGGGTGAAGAAGCGGGCGCGCCCGCTCGCGGTGGGGAAGGCCAGCCGGGGGCGGGTGCCGTCCTCGCGCTCCACCAGGGTCTGGCTGACCCCGTCGTTGAGGTAGCGGACCGGGTTCCGGTCCGGCCCGTCGGAGTCCGGCGCCGGCCACTGCACGGGGGTGGCCCGCAGCCGGTCGTACGTCACCCCACGCAGGTCCCATCCGGTCGCCGGGTTCCACGCCCGCTTGAGCTCCTCGAACACCTCCTCGGCCGAGGAGTACGTGAATCCGTCGGCGAAGCCCATCGCGCAGGCCACCCGGGCGATCAACTGCCAGTCCGGCAGCGCCTGGCCGGGCGGGTCGACGACCCCCTGGACGAGCGTGAGGTTCCGCTCCGAGTTGACCATGACGCCGTCGGACTCCGCCCAGAGCGTCGCCGGCAGCACCACGTCCGCGTAGGCGTTGGTCTCGGTCTCGGCGAACACGTCCTGGGTGATGACGAGTTCGGCCGCCTCCAGACCGGCGATGACCGTCCTGCGATTGGCCACCGAGGCGACCGGGTTGGTGCAGATGATCCAGCACGCCTTGATGTCACCGGCGGCCAGCTGCTCGAACATCTCCACCGTGCCGCGCCCGGAGTCGGTGCGCAGCGAACCCTCGGGTATCCGCCACAGGTTCTCGGTGAAGGCGCGCTCGGCGTCGACCAGCACCGACCGCTGGCCGGGCAGGCCGGGGCCCATGTAGCCCATCTCGCGCCCACCCATGGCGTTGGGCTGGCCGGTCAGCGAGAAGGGACCGGAGCCGGGGCGGCAGATCGCGCCGGTGGCGAGATGCAGGTTGACCAGCGCGTTGGTGTTCCAGGTCCCGTGGGTCGACTGGTTCAGACCCATGGTCCAGCAGCTCATCCACTCCCCGGCCTCCCCGATCCACCGCGCGGCCAGCCGGATGTCCGCCTCCGGGATACCGGTGATCCCCGCGACCCGGTCCGGGGTGTAGCCCGCGAGAAAGGCGGGCATCTCCTCCCAGCCCTCGGTGAACCCGGCGATGAACTCCTCATCGGTGTGGCCGTCAGCGACCAGCAGATGCAACAGGCCGTTCAGCAGGGCGAGATCGGTGCCGGGCTTGATCCGCAGGAAGAGATCGGCCTTGTCGGCGGTGGCGTTGCGGCGCGGGTCCACGACGATCAGCTTGGCGCCGGACGCCTTCACCCGGTCCATCATGCGCAGGAAGAGGATGGGGTGGCAGTCGGCCATGTTCGCGCCGATGACGAAGAACGCGTCCGCGCGGTCGAAGTCCTGGTACGAGCCGGGCGGCCCGTCGGCGCCGAGCGACAGCTTGTAGCCGGTGCCCGCGGACGCCATGCACAGCCGGGAGTTGGACTCGATCCGGCTGGTGCGTACGAAGCCTTTGGCCAGCTTGTTCGCCAGGTACTGCGCCTCCAGGGACATCTGCCCGGAGACGTAGAAGGCCAGCGCGTCCGGCCCGTGCTCGTCCAGGATCGCCCGCAGCCGGCCCGCGACCGAGGCGACGGCCTCGTCGACGTCCGTCTCCACCGGCTCGGCGCCCCGCTCGGCGCGTACCAGGGCCTTGCCCACGCGCCCGGGTGCCGACATCAGGTCGGCGCTGGTCGCCCCCTTGGTGCACAGCCGCCCCGAGTTGGCGGGGTGCGTCTTGTCCCCGTACGCCTTGGCCACCCGGCGGCGGCCGTGGGCCGGGTCCCGCACCAGGTCGAGCACGATCCCGCAGCCGACGCCGCAGTACGAACAGACCGTACGGACGCTGCCGTCGTCCGAGCCAGATGCCACCGAACCCCCCACCCCGCGGTGTGTGCCTTACCGGGCGGGACCGACCACCGGAGGTCGCGGTCCCGAGAACGCCACCGTAGGAAAACCGAATTTCCGGACGGTGTCGTCCCGGAGGCACAGGGGGTTACTCCCGGCGCACACGACCGGGGGGAGCCGTGTGAGGCGCGCGGCCCGGAGGGCGGGCCGGTACGGACGGGAGGGCGGGCCCGGAGCGGCGCCCGAGGCCCGCCCCGCTCCCGCCCGGCTCACCCGTGCCAGGACCGCCACAGCGCCGCGTAGGCGCCGTCCGCGGCGACGAGCTCGTCGTGGCTGCCGAGTTCACTGATCCGGCCCTTCTCCACGACGGCGATCACGTCCGCGTCGTGCGCGGTGTGCAGCCGGTGCGCGATCGCTACCACCGTCCGGCCTTCGAGCACCCGGGCCAGCGACCGCTCCAGATGCCGGGCCGCGCGCGGGTCCAGCAGCGAGGTCGCCTCGTCGAGCACCAGGGTGTGCGGATCGGCCAGCACCAGCCGCGCCAGCGCGATCTGCTGGGCCTGCGCCGGAGTCAGGGCGAGGCCGCCCGAACCCACGTCGCTGTCCAGGCCGTCCGCCAGCGACCTCGCCCAGCCGTCCGCGTCCACCGCCGCCAGTGATGCCCACAGCTCGGCGTCCTCGGCGCCGCTGCGCGCCAGCAGGAGGTTGTCGCGGAGCGAACCGACGAACACGTGGTGTTCCTGGTTGACGAGCGCGACGTGCTCCCGCACCCGCTCCGCAGGCATCCGGGACAACTCCGCGCCGCCCAGCGTCACCTCTCCCGTCCTCGGTGCGTAGATGCCCGCGAGCAGACGGCCCAGCGTCGACTTGCCCGCCCCCGACGGGCCGACCAGGGCGATCCGGGTGCCCGGGGCCACGTCCAGCGACACCTCGTGCAGAACGTCCACCCCGGAGCGGTAACCGAAACGCACCTCGTCCGCCCGGACCTCCCGGCCCTCGGGGCGTACCGAGTCGTCCCCGGCGTCCGGCTCGATGTCGCGCACCCCCACCAGCCGCGCCAGCGACACCTGCGCCACCTGCAACTCGTCGTACCAGCGCAGGATCAGCCCCAGGGGATCGACCAGCATCTGCGCCAGCAGCGCGCCCGTGGTCAGTTGCCCCACGGTGAGCCACCCCTCCAGGACGAACCAGCCGCCCAGCATCAGCACCGTGCCGAGGATCGTCACGTAGGTGAGGTTGATGACCGGGAAGAGCACCGAGCGCAGGAAGAGGGTGTACCTCTCCCACCGGGTCCACTCCATGACCCGCCGCTCCGAGAGCGCCACCCGGCGCGCGCCCAGCCGGTGCGCCTCCACGGTCCGGCCCGCGTCCACCGTCTCCGCGAGCATCGCGGCCACCGCTGCGTACCCGGCCGACTCCGAGCGGTACGCCGAAGGGGCCCGCTTGAAGTACCAGCGGCAGCCGGTGAGCAGCAGGGGGAGCGCCACCAGGACCGCGAGCGCCAGCGGCGGCGCCGTCACCGTGAGCGCGCCGATCAGCAGACCGGACCAGACCACGCCGATGGCGAGCTGCGGCACGGCCTCGCGCATGGCGTTCGCCAGCCGGTCGACATCCGTGGTGATCCGGGAGAGCAGATCACCCGTGCCCGCCCGTTCCAGCACGCCGGGGGGCAGGCCCACCGCCCGTACGAGGAAGTCCTCGCGCAGGTCGGCGAGCATCTCCTCACCCAGCATCGCGCTGCGCAGCCGCATCGTCCGGGTGAAGAGCGTCTGGATCACCAGAGCGACCGCGAAGATCGCGACCGTACGCTCCAGATGCAGGTCGGCGGCCCCGTCCGCCAGGTCCTCCACCAGACCACCGAGCAGGTAAGGACCCACTATGGAGGCGATCACCGCGACCGCGTTGGCGGCGACGAGGATGGCGAACGGCCTGCGATGACGCCGCAGCAGGTCCCGGACGTACTCCCGCACGGTGGCGGCCGATCCGACCGGCAGGGTGGTGGCCGTCGTCGGCGCGGCCGGGTCGTACGACGGTGGTGCGAGGCCGATCATGCCCTCTCCTCGATCTCTCCGGATTCCCGGAGGCTGTTCAGCTCATCGGTGGCGCTCTCCGGCCCGAAGCCGTGCGGCGGCCCGGTCGGTGCGGCTGCCGTCGCCGCCTCCTCCTCGGTCTCCCGGGTGACGACCGAGCGGTAGAGCGGGTCGGTGAGCAGGAGTTCACGGTGCGCACCCGCCGCGACGACCGTCCCCCGGTGGACCAGCACGACCCGGTCGGCGAGGTCCAGCAGCAGGGGCGAGGAGGAGAACACCACGGTGGTGCGGCCCCGGCGCAGTTCCCTGATCCCGGCGCCGACCCGCGCCTCCGTGTGTGAGTCCACGGCCGAGGTCGGCTCGTCGAGGACCAGCACCTCGGGGTCGGTCACCAGCGAGCGGGCCAGCGCGAGACGCTGCCGCTGCCCGCCGGAGAGCGAGCGGCCGCGCTCGGTGATGCGGGTCCCCATCGGGTCGCCGTCCGCGGCGACGGACGCCTGGGCCAGCGCGTCCAGCACGTCCCCGCAGTGGGCGGCCGACAGCGCGTCCTGCGGGCGGACCGCTCCCGACGCGGGCACGTCGAGCAGCTCGCGCAGCGTGCCGGAGAGCAGTACCGGGTCCTTGTCCTGGACCAGGACCGCCGTACGCGCCCGGTCCAGGGGCAGTTCGTCCAGCGCGACACCGCCCAGCAGCACGGACGGCACCACCACGGGCTCCGTCCCGGCGTCTTCGGGGCTCCCGGCGGGCGCGCCGTCGGGCTCCCCGGCCGTTGTCTCGTCGGCCGGGGCGTGACCGCCGAGACGCTCTGCCAGGCGGCCCGCCTCGTCAGGATCCCCGCAGACCACGGCGGTGAGGAGCCCTTGGGTGGCCAGCAGACCGGTGACCGGGTCGTACAGGTCACCGGAAGGCTGCTCCGCCCCGGCGTCCGCGGTGGGCGGACGCACGTCCCGCCGCAAGGACAAAACCCGGACGGCGCGTTGGGCGGAAGGACGGGAGAAGGAGTACGCCATGGCGATCTCCTCGAAGTGCCGGAGCGGGAAGAGCAGCAGCATCGCCGAGTTGAAGACCGTGACCAGCTGCCCCACCTCGATCTTCCCGTCGTGGGCGAGCCCGGCCCCGTACCAGACCAGCGCGATCAGCAGCACTCCGGGCAGCAGCACCTGGACCGCGGAGATCAGCGACCACATGCGGGCGCTGTGCACGGCCGCGCCGCGTACCTCCTGGGAGGCCCGTCGGTACCGGGCGAGGAACAGCTCCTCCCCGCCGATGCCGCGCAGCACCCGCAGCCCCGCGACAGTGTCCGACGCCAGCTCGGTGGCCTTGCCCGCCTTCTCCCGCTGGAGGTCGGCCCGCCGGGTCGCCCGGGGCAGCAACGGCAGCACCGTCAGGGCGAGGACGGGTACGAAGAGCGCGATGAGCACGCCCAGCGAGGGGAGATACAGCACCAGGCCGACGCAGATCAGCACGAGAGCGAGGGCTGCGGCGAGGAAGCGGGAGAGCGCCTCGACGAACCATCCGATCTTCTCCACGTCGCCGGTGGAGACCGCGACGACTTCACCGGCCGCCACCCGCCGCGTCAGCGCGGAGCCGAGTTCGGCGGTCCGTCGGGCGAGTAGTTGCTGCACCCGGGCGGCGGCGGTGATCCAGTTGGTGACGGCGGTGCGGTGGAGCATGGTGTCGCCGACGGCGATGCCGACGCCGAGGAGCAGGATCATGCCCCCGGCCATGACGAGCCGCCCGCCGGAGCGGTCGATCACCGCCTGCACCGCCAGGCCGGCCGCCAGCGGCAGCCCGGCCAGGGCCAGTTGGTGGAACAGCCCCCAGGAGAGCGACGCGAGCTGCCCCTTGAGCTGATTGCGGCCGAGCCAGACGAGGAAACGGGGGCCGGACCGGACGTCAGGATCGCCGGGGTCCTGGTACGGAAGATCACGAATCTGCATGGGGTCCCAAGAATCGGAAGGACGGAGTCCACCGGCGACGGGGCTACCGAAGTGGTGAAGGGCAAACGGCAAGGTTTGCTTCTCCTGCCCTTCCCGGGCAAATGATTTTCCCGGGAACGTCAGCCGGACGGCCGCGTCGCCCGCTCCAACTCCGCCAGGACCGAACGGTAGGGGTGCCCGGTGGCCCGCTCCATGCCGATCTCGCACATCCGGTTCGCAGAGAGGTAGGCGTCGTGCTCCCGGGCGTTGACCTCGACGGCCTCCTTGGCCGTCGCGGAATCGGTCAGCTCCTTGTGCAGCATCCCGCGGTCGCCGGCGAACCCGCAGCACCTCGCGTCGTCCGGCAGGAGCACCTCCTCCGCGCACGCCCCGGCGAGCGTACGCAGCCGCTCCACCAGCTCCAGATGGTCCATCGAGCACGTCGGGTGCACGACGGCCGAACCGGTCCTGCGCTCCACCGTGAGCCGGGGGAGCAGCTCGTCGGCGGCCCAGACGAGGGAGTCCACCACCGTCAGCTCCCGGTGCAGGGCGCGGTTGTCGTCAGTGAGGTAAGGGACGACCTCCCGCGCGATGCCGAGGGTGCAGGAGGTGGCGTCGACCACCAGCGGCAGGGCGCCGCCGCCGGTCCAGCCCCACGCCGCCTCCACGACACGGTTGGCCATCACGGCGTTGGCGGCGTCGTACCCCTTGGAGTGCCAGATCGTCGCGCAGCAGGTTCCGGTCACGTCGTCCGGGATCCAGACCGGCTTGCCGGCCCGCGAGGAGAGGGCGACGACGGAGTGCGCCAGTGACGGCTCCCGGTCCCCGCCGGGGCCGGCGAAGATGCGGTTCACGCACGCCGGGAAGTACACGGCGTGCGCTCCGGCGCGCGAGGTGGGCGGGAGCCTGCGGGAGGCCGCCGGTGGAATCTCCGGCAGCCACTCCGGTACCAGGTCCGGGCGGACCGCCTTGCGGGCGAGCCGGGTCACCGCCGTCAGCAGCGGGTCCCGCACCCGTTCGCCGAGCCCGTCCGCCACGGTCACGGCGAGGCGGGCGGCGGACTCCACCACCCGGAAGTGCCGTGCCGTGAGCACCGCGATCCGCTCTTCGCGGGGTGAGTGACGCAGCGAGCGGAAGCCCTTCATCATCGCGCCGGTGTCGATCCCGACGGGGCACGCCAGCATGCAGGTGGAGTCGCCCGCGCAGGTGTCGACCGCGTCGTAGCCGTACGCGTCGAGCAGTGCTTCCTCGACCGGGGAGCCGTCCGGCTGGCGCAGCATCTCCCGGCGCAGCACGATCCGCTGGCGCGGCGTGGTGGTGAGGTCCTGGCTGGGGCAGGTGGGTTCGCAGAAGCCGCACTCGATGCAGGGGTCCGCGACCGCCTCCACGGAGGGGATCGTCTTCAGGCCGCGCAGATGTGCCCGGGGATCGCGGTCCAGGACCACGCGGGGGGCCAGCACCCCGTCCGGATCGATCAGCCGCTTCGTACGCCACATCAACTCGGTCGCCCGCGGGCCCCATTCGCGCTCCAGGAAGGGGGCGATGTTGCGGCCGGTGGCGTGCTCCGCCTTCAGCGAACCGTCGAACCGGTCCACCACCAGCGTGCAGAACGCGTCCATGAACGCGGCGTACCGCTCCACGTCGGAGGAGACGCCCGCGTCGAAGGCGAGCAGGAAGTGGAGGTTGCCGTGCGCCGCGTGACCGGCCACCGCCGCGTCGAAGCCGTGGCGCGCCTGGAGTTCGAGCAGGGCCTCGCATGCCTCCGCCAACCGGGAGGGCGGGACCGCGAAGTCCTCCGTGATCAGCGTCGTACCGGCCGGGCGTGAGCCGCCCACGGCGGTCACGAAGGCATTCCGGGCCTTCCAGTACCCGTTGATCGTCCCCGGGTCGCGGGTGAACTCGTTGGTGACCGACGCGGCCGGGGTGACCAGCGAGAGCCTTGCCACCACCTCGGCCGCCGCGCGTTCACAACCCTCCTGCGCCGCCTCGTCCGGGGCCCGGAACTCGACCAGCAGGGCCGCCGTCTCCCGGGGGAGGGCCGCCCAGTCGGCAGGGACCCCCCGCACGCTGACCGAGGCGCGCAGGGTGTTGCCGTCCATCAGCTCCACGGCGAGCGCACCCGCCGCGTTGAACAACGGCACGGCGGCGGCAGCGGCGGTCAGCGAGGGAAAGAAGAGCAGCGCCGTGGAGGTCCGCCGGTCGAGCGGCAGCGTGTCGAAGACGACCTCCGAGAGGAAACCGAAGGTGCCCTCGGAGCCCACCATCAGCCCGCGCAGGATCTCCACCGGCGTCGCGCCGTCCAGGAACGCGTCCAGCCGGTAGCCGTTGGTGTTCTTGATCTCGTACTTGGCGCGGATACGTGCGGTCAGTGCCTCGTCCGCCTCGATCTCCGCCTTCAGCGCCATCAGGCCCTCGCAGAGGCGTGGCTCCGCGTGCGCGAGGAGCGCGTCGGCGGCCGGGTCTGCGGTGTCGACCATCGTGCCGCCCGGCAGGACGAAGGAGAGGGAGGAGACCGTCCGGTAGGAGTTGCGGGTGGTGCCGGCGGTCATTCCGGAGGCGTTGTTGGCGACGACCCCGCCGACCGTGCAGGCGATCGCGCTGGCCGGGTCGGGGCCGAGCACTCTGCCGTACCGGGCGAGGGCGGCGTTGGCCCGGGCGATCGTGGTGCCGGGACGGATCCTGGCCCGCGCGCCGCCGTCCAGGACCGTGACGCCGGACCAGTGGCGGCGCACGTCGATCAGGATGTCCTCGCCCTGGGCCTGACCGTTCAGACTGGTGCCGGCGGCCCGGAAGACGACGTGGCGCCCCTTGCCGTGCGCGTACGACAGCACCGCCGAGATGTCGTCCACGTCCTCGGCGACCACCACGACCCGGGGCAGGAAACGGTACGGACTGGCGTCGGAGGCGTACTTCACCAGGTCGGAGACCTTCCACAGCACCTTCGCCGCCCCCAGCAGGGCGATCAGCTCCGAGCGCAGGGGTTCGGGGGTGCCCGCCGCACTCCGGTCGGAGACGCGGTCGGGCGCCGGCCCGCGCGTCCTGCCCGGGCGGAGGGTTTCCGGTTCCGGCTCCAGCAGCGGCATCTCCGGCGATCCCTTCGGGCGGTCGGGCGCGGTCCTCCCGCGTCCGGTGCGACGGCTCAGCAGTGGCGCCCCGGCAATCCGTCGACCAGGGCGGCCAGCAGCCCGCCGAGCACCTCGCGCTGTTCGGCGGTCAACGGTGTCAGGATCTCCTCCGCGGCGGCTCGGCGCGCGTCGCGCAGCAATCCGAGGGTGGTCCTCCCCGTGTCGGTGATCTCGATGCGCACCACCCGACGGTTCGCCGGATCGGGCGCCCTGCGCACCTGCCCGCCCGCCTCCAGGCCGTCCACCAGGCTGGTGACGGCACGCGGAACGACGTCCAGCCGCTGCGCGAGATCGGCCATCCGGGGCGGCGAGTCGTACATCGCGACCGCGCGCAGCAGACGGAACTGTGCGGGCGTGATGCCGATCGGCTCCAGCTGCCGGCTCTGGATGCGGTGGAGCCGGCGGGTGAGCCGCAGGAGCTGCTCGGCGAGGTGGCCATCGGATTCGGGGGAGTCCATGACGGAACAATATCAGGATGTTGTTCATTGTGAGTATAGGTAACAGTGAGGTACGCTCTTCACGGTTCGGATCACCGCCTTCGGGCTGTGCCGTCCCGCCCTCGCCCGCCCGCTAACCGCCCGCCCGCGGGAACGCGCCGGGACTCCCGGTCCGACCACCGACCACGCCCGCCGGTACGCCGCGCGGGGCCCGCCCCTCCCTCCGTACCGCCGCACCCCATGAAGGAGCCCATGAAACCCGACGAACCCACCTGGACGCCCCCGCCCAAGGACGGCACGCAGCCGCCCGCCGAGGTGCGCCGCATCCTCCGCCTCTTCCGCCCCTACCGAGGCCGTCTCGTCCTGGTCGGAGTGCTGGTCGGCGCCTCCTCCCTGGTGTCGGTCGCCTCCCCCTTCCTGCTCCGCGAGATCCTCGACACCGCCATACCGCAGGGGCGCACCGGTCTGCTCACGCTGCTGGCGCTCGGGATGATCGCCACCGCGGTGATGAACAGCGTCTTCGGAGTCCTCCAGACCCTGATCTCCACCACGGTCGGCCAGCGCGTCATGCACGACCTGCGTACCGGCGTCTACACCCAGCTCCAGCGGATGCCCCTGGCCTTCTTCACCAGGACGCGAACCGGTGAGGTGCAGTCCCGCATCGCCAACGACATCGGCGGCATGCAGGCGACCGTCACCTCCACCGCCACGTCCCTGGTCTCGAACCTCACCGCCGTCGTCGCGACCGTCGTCGCGATGATCGCGCTCGACTGGCGGCTCACCCTCGTCTCGCTGCTCCTGCTGCCCGTCTTCGTCTGGATCAGCCGCCGCGTCGGACGCGAGCGGAAGAAGATCACCACACAACGCCAGCGTCAGATGGCCGCGATGGCGGCGACCGTCACCGAATCCCTCTCCGTCAGCGGCATCCTGCTCGGCCGCACGATGGGCCGATCGGACTCGCTGATCAAGGGCTTCGCGGAGGAGTCGGAGCAGTTGGTGGACCTCGAGGTCCGCGCCAACATGGCGGGACGCTGGCGGATGTCGACCATCGGCATCGTCATGGCCGCCATGCCCGCCGTCATCTACTGGGCCGCCGGCCTGACGCTGAGCTCAAACAGCACGGCCGTCTCCATCGGTACGCTCGTCGCCTTCGTCTCGCTCCAGCAGGGACTCTTCCGACCCGCGGTGAGCCTGCTCGCCACAGGCGTCCAGATGCAGACCTCCCTCGCGCTCTTCCAGCGCATCTTCGAATACCTCGATCTCAAAGTCGACATCACGGAGCCGGCGACCCCCGTACGGCTGGACCGCATCCGCGGAGAGGTCGCCTTCGAGCGCGTCGGCTTCAGCTACGACGAGAAGAGCGGCCCGACCCTCGACGACATCGACGTGAAGGTGCCCGCGGGCAGCAGCCTGGCGGTGGTCGGCCCTACGGGATCCGGCAAATCCACCCTGAGCTACCTCGTGCCCAGGCTGTACGACGTCACCGCCGGCCGTGTGACGATCGACGGGGTCGACGTACGGGACCTCGACTTCGACTCCCTCGCGCGAGCGGTCGGCGTGGTCTCGCAGGAGACCTACCTCTTCCACGCGTCGGTCGCCGAGAACCTCCGCTTCGCGAAGCCGGACGCCACCGACGAGGAGATCGAGGCGGCGGCCCGCGCCGCGCAGATCCACGACCACATCGCGTCACTCCCCGACGGCTACGACACCCTCGTCGGCGAGCGCGGTTACCGCTTCTCCGGCGGTGAGAAACAACGCCTCGCCATCGCCCGTACGATCCTGCGCGACCCTCCGATCCTGGTGCTCGACGAGGCCACCAGCGCCCTCGACACCCGGACGGAACACGCCGTCCAGGAGGCGATCGACGCTCTCTCGGCCGGTCGCACCACCCTCACCATCGCGCACCGCCTCTCCACCATCCGGGACGCGGACCAGATCGTCGTACTGGAGGGCGGCCGGACCGTCGAGCGGGGCACGCACGAGGAACTCCTCGCGAGGGACGGCCGCTACGCCGCCCTCATCCGCCGGGACACCCGACTGACGCCCGCAGCGGGCTGACCGCCCACGGGGGCCGCGGGCCGGCGGTGGGCGGAGCGCGCCCGCAGAGGGCCGAGCGCCCGCGGTGGGTTCCGGTCGCCCCGGACGCGGGCTTCCTCTCACCCGCCCGCAGGGATACCGGGTGTCGGGTGGCGATCCCCACGGTGCAGGGCATTTGTACGGTTATCGTGCCCGCATGGTGAACGAGCCCGGTACTCTCCGGCGCCGCCGGAGGCTGCGCCCCACTCGGCGCGGCAAGGCGATGTTGCTCCTCGGAGGCGCGCTCGTGGCCGCAGCCACGGTCGCGGCTCCCTTGCTGCTTCTGAAGGACAGCCCGGAAACGGGCGTCGAGGAGACCGCCTCCCTGGTGATCCCCGAGGGCTGGCGGGCGGGTCAGATCTACGCGGCCGTCGACCAGGCCCTCGACGTCCCGCCGGGTACCACCCAGAAGGCGGTACCCGGGGCGCGACTGCCGCTGCCCGCCGCCGCGCACGGCAATCCCGAGGGATACCTCTTCCCGGCGACCTACCCCATCCGCTCCGACACGACCCCCGAGCGCCTGCTCCGCTACATGGTGGCCACGGCGTCCCAGCGGTTCGGGATCGACCGGATCTCCGAGGGAGCGCCGCACCGCGGCATCTCCGGCTACCAGACGGTAACGCTCGCCAGCGTCATTCAGGCAGAGGCGGACACGGCCTCCGACATGGGAAAAGTGGGCCGAGTCGTCTACAACCGCCTGCGCCGGGACATGCCCCTCCAGATGGACTCGACGCTCAACTACGCCCTGGGGCGTTCCACGCTGCGCACCACCACCGAGGACACCCGGATCGACAGCCCGTACAACACCTACCGGCGCAAGGGGCTCCCGCCCACTCCCATCGGCAACCCCGGCGAAGAGGCGATGCGGGCCGCCATCGGCCCCGCCCCGGGCCCGTGGCTGTATTTCGTGACGGTCCGCCCGGGGGACACCCGCTTCACCGAGAACTTCGAGGCGCATCAGCGCAACGTCGCCGAGTTCAACCGGCGCGGAAAGAGCACGGCACCCGCCGGATGACGCCGGAGCGTGGTCGGTGCGGTGCGGTGCGGTGCGGACGGTGCGGTCTGCTCCGTCTGCGCGTCCGGTGCGGGCGGTTTCAGGCGGGGGAGTACGCCGCCACGGGCGCTGCGGGCGCTGCGACCGGGGTCGCGGCCAGCAGGCGCGTGACGGACCGCGCGGCGGTGCGCCCCGCGCGGTTGGCACCGACGGTGCTCGCGGAAGGGCCGTAGCCCACGAGGTGGACACGCCCGTCCCGTACCGCCCGCGTGTTCTCCACCCGAATGCCGCCCCCGGGCTCCCGCAGCTTCAACGGTGCCAAGTGGTCGACCGCGGGCCGGAATCCGGTCGCCCAGAGGATCACGTCGGCACCGACGTCGGCGATCCGCCCGTCGTCCCAAGCCAGCCCGGTCGGAGTGATGCGGTCGAACATGGGCAGCCGGTCGAGGATCCCCCGCGCCCGCGCGACGCGGACAGCGTCGTTGAGCGGCAGGCCGGTCACACTCACCACACTCCGGGGTGCCAGCCCCCGGCGTACCCGTTCCTCCACCAACGCGACGGCGGCACGCCCCTGCTCGGCTCCGAACGGGCCTTCGCGGAAGACAGGCTCGCGCCGGGTCACCCAGTACGTGGCCGCCGCGACGTCGGCGATCTCCATCAGGTGCTGCGTCCCGGAAGCCCCGCCGCCGACCACCACCACTCGCAGCCCGGCGAACTCCTGCGGTCCGGGATAGCCGGCCGTGTGCAGCTGCCGCCCCAGGAAAGTCTCCTGCCCCGGGTACCGGGGCCAGAACGGCCGGTCCCAGGTGCCGGTCGCGTTGATCAGCGCCCGTGTCGCGTACGCCCCCTCGGACGTCTCGACCAGCAGGCTCCCCCCGCTTCCCTCCCGGCCCGTCTCCCGGACCGCCGTGACGTCCACCGGCCGGTGCACCCGAAGGCCGAAGCGGCGCTCGTACGCGTCGAAGTACGCGCCGATCACCTCGGAGGAGGGCAGATCCGGGTCGGCCCCGGTGAGCTCCATGCCCGGCAGTGAGTGCATCCCGTGCACCTTGCCGTACGTCAACGAGGACCAGCGGAACTGCCAGGCGCCGCCCGGACGCGGTGCGTGGTCGAGAACGACGAAATCACGGTCCGGCTCCATACCGACCCGCGCCAGGTGATGCGCCGCAGCCAGCCCGGCCTGCCCGGCACCGATCACCACCACGTCCATCGCCCGCACCATTCCGGAATCGTTCACGCTTCTACCAACTCCGGACACGCGGGTCCTCTTCCCGGGTTGGGCGACAGATGCGGTCGTGGCTGCCGACCTTCGTGGCGCGTCCGGCGGCCCCGGACGGGAAGATGGCACCATGCCTGATTCCTTCACCACGCACGTCCTGCACCTCACCACCGGGAAGACGGAGACGGTCACCGACCTGACCCACGACTGCGAGCAGTTCCTGTCCCGCGCCGCGGCCGGCCGGGACGGCCTGCTCAACATCTTCGTCCCCCATGCCACGGCCGGAATCGCCGTCCTGGAGACCGGCGCCGGCAGCGACGACGACCTGCTGACGACCCTGCACACCCTGCTCCCCGCCGACGACCGCTGGCAGCACCGCCACGGCACCCCGGGCCACGGCCGCGACCACGTCCTCCCCGCCCTCGTACCGCCCCACGCGACCCTGCCGGTGATCGCGGGCCGCCTGGAGCTGGGGACCTGGCAGTCGGTGTGCCTGGTGGATACAAATCGCGACAATGCGAATCGTCAGGTCCGTCTGTCATTTCTCGGGTAGGGCTGGGTCTGCCGTCACTGCAGGAGTCATGTCCGGCCGCACCAAGTGAGAGGGCCCCAGCTCAGGGCTGGGCGAGCGGACCTGTGTGACGGTGCACGTCTGGGAGAGGTCACCCGGGAAGAACTCGACGACAGGCCGTGGTGCCGGACGAGCAGGACTGCCGCTGGGGAGTCTTCGACTGTCTCCGCAAGCCGGCTTTTTCCGCCGACCTCAAGTGGTGCCGCCGGTTCACGGGCCGCTCGATCTCGTCGTTGACCTCGAACGCGGGCAGCGGCTGGAGCTCGGTGGGTTCTGTTTCTCGGATCTCGTGACGTGGATCAGTGGTTGGGTCCAGCAGCAGGTGACAGACCGTGATGGTCTGGCCGGTGTCGCCAGCCGGGCAGCCGAGGTCAAGCCTCCAGGCCCGGGAGCGGTGTCCGTTGGATTCGCTTGCATCGGCGCAGATCAGCAGAGATGAAGCCCGCGGTAAGGAACCTCGCCCTGGCCGCACCATCGCGGCGGATCGATTCCACGGCGACCGCGGAGGTGCCGTGATCGGTGCCGACGCGGGGCTTCTTCTCGTCCCTCCTCAAGACGAGAGTCTGGGCGTCGTCCGGATCGACGTGGCCGACATCCACCCGGCTCGGCTGTCGCGTTCGGCTCCCGATCCGGACGATTGGAGGCCGCAGACTGCTCCTCGTCGACGCGCTCGTCGCTGGCCGGGGGTGTACGCGACCGCTCCCGACCCGCGAAGACGGTCTGGGCGGCTTCCCGGGCCAGTCGGGGCCAACAGGTATGGGGTTCGGTTGACCGGCCGGTCGGCCCCGAAGATCTGCCCAGGACACTACTGACTTGCGAGGGCCGGTATGAGGGTTGCTCTCCGAGCGATGCCCTGACCGCTCACGTGGGACTACACCTGTAGCCGCTCCAGCAGGCACCTTGCGCCTGCTGGCAGACCTGTGGGAAGGCGTACTCGTTCTCGACGAGGACGATGCCGTCGGCGTCGCAGCCCTCGGCGGCGCCGCATACGGCAAACACCGGAGCCCCTCGCAACCGCGAGGAGCCCCGGCCCGCTGTTCACGTCAGGTCATTGCCTCACGGGTAGGCGACCACATTGCTGGGAGTGGTGTTCGAGGCGGTCACCGCCCCCGCGTCGTTGATGACGTGGGTGATGGTGCCCACGCCGCCGAGTGAGACCGTCAGAGCGTTGTGGAACTTCACGCCCGGAGTGTTGGGCACTTCGAAGGCGTGGTAGCTGTTCACCGCGGGGTTGACGTTGAAGTAGCAGTAGCTGCCGAGTCCCCACGCCTCGTGGGTGGTGACGCCCGCGCCCACCTTGTAAGCGGCATATCCGTTGACCCCTGCCGCGCTCATCCACGCGCCCTGATTGGGCACGTCGTACGGCATCTCGTTCTGGAAGAAGATCGTCTTGCCGTTCTGGCCGTTCCAGACGACTTCGTGCTTCTGGTAGTGCTCGACGAAGAGACCGGTCGCCAGAACGCTGCTGCCGTTGACGATCACGCCGGTGTCCGCCGTGTTGGTCGTCCAGCCGAAGCTTCCTGCCTTGCCGTGGTCGGCCCGCCAGGCCCAGATGTGGTCGATGATCGCGTTGTTGCTGTTGACGATCAGGCTGGTCGTCGCCTTGCCGGCGATCTGGCCACCGATCCGGAAGAACACGTCCTGGATGGTCGTCGGGTTGCTCGCGTGGTTCGCGGACGATCCGGACGGGCCGACGGTCAGCAGCGATGCCGAGTTGGTGGTTCCGGCGTCGATCAGCAGGCCCTTGAGACGGACTCCGTCCACGTCGGCGACCTGGATCGCGTTGACGCCGTTGTCCGGGACGAAGGTCGGGTAGCCGATGCCGAGGACGACCGTGTCGGGCCGGGTGATGTTCAGCGTCTGGTTCAGGTGGTAGACGCCCGGCGTGACGAACAGGTTGCAGCCCTGAGAAAGGGCGTTGTTGATGGTCGCAGCAGTGTCGCCGGCCTTGACCACGTAGAACTGGCTCATCGGCTGGGAGGCGCCGGGCGTGCTGCCGTTCGCCCAACTCGCCCCCGATGCGTTGGTGCGCAGCGACGGAAGGAACACTCGGTATTTTCCGGCGCCGTCGACGTACAGATACGGCACGTCACGGGAGACCGGGGTGGTGGCCAAGGTGGTCTCGGGCGGGTTGGGGAAGGTGTTCGCGGGAGCGCCGGCGGTGCCGGAGAAGACCATGTTCCACACGCCGCCGGCCCAGCTGCCCACGTTACTGTCCCGGGTGTACCACTGCTGCTGCGAGATGGACGCCGCCTGGCCGCTGACCTTGGTGTCGGCGATGTAGCCGCCGCTCGCCCAGCCGTAACTGGCCGGGTAGAGCTGCAGGTCGCCGCGGACGTCGATCCGGCGGAACGGGGCAGCCTGGGCCACGGCCCAACGGTTCCCGCCCACCGGATTGATGGCCAGATTCTCGGCCGAGCGCCAGAAGTTCTGCGTCGCGTTGCCCGCGTCCGAGGCATTGAAGGCGTCCACGGTGACGTGTCCGTTGATCGTCACGTCGCCCGGATTCTGCCCGAGACCCGCCACCGAGGTGTAGTAGCCGACATTGTCGTCGACGGCGTACGTACCCGGCTTGAAGAGCTGTGCCACCCGGTTCTCGCTGAACTGCGCGGAGGCGGTGTCCTTCATCTGGGCGAACTGCGCGTCGAGCTGCGCCTGAATGGTGGCACTGGACATGCTCGGGTCGTAGATGTGCACGTTCGGGCCGAAGTTCGGCGTGTCCGACTGGGTGGGGCAGCCCGCCGATGCGCCGATCGTGTAAGTCGCACTGGCGACGGCGGAGTCGGCGAGCCCGGACTTGATGGCGATGGCCTTGATGGTGGCAGTCGCCGTGACGCTGATCGGCGCGCTGTACAGAGCGGACGCCGCGGTGGGGGTGGAGCCGTCACGCGTGTAGCGGATGCTCGCGCCCGCGGTCGCGTCGGCGAGCGTCACGCTCTGGGCCGAGGCGTAGGTGCCCGCTGCGGGAGTGAAGGTGGGTGTGGCAACAGTGCCGGTTCCACCGCCGCCCTGGGTGTACGTGAAGTGGGGAGTGTCGTACTGCGGCCCGCTCTTCTCGTAGGTGAACCAGTACTCCAGGACCGTTCCGTCGGCGAGCGAGCCGACGGTCTGAGTCCACGTGCCCGCATTGTTGGTCATACGGACGTTCTGTTGGTTGGCACTGTTGACCAGGTAGTGCACATCGACGTAGACCGCGGACGTGGTCGGTGTGAACGAGATCTGAGCTTGCGTGGAGCTCAGTTGAGTGACGCTCTGGGTGTAGTCAGGCGCGGCTGCCGATGCGGGAGCGGCGCTCTGATCGAGGCCGAGCAGTCCGACGAGCGCGAGTAGGAGCGCACTCAGCAGAGCGATGACGCGGTGCTTCGGACCTGGCAGGGGTCTCATGCGGCAGGGCGGGACGGTAGTGCGCATGGGTGGGAGTCCTTTCACCTGGTTTCGTGAAGTGAACACCGGAGCAACGCGAAGGACAGGGTGCAGACAGTCTCGACACTGTGCAGGCATCGCCTTGCCGACTCTGCAGACCTTTGAATGAGCCTCTTGAAAACGCTCTCAATCTGCGGATGAGCGAGGTGCTGGGGCCGTCAAGGCAGTGTTGAGTGACAACGGTGAACCGTCAAGAAGATGCACAAGCTTCAAGTCTTGAACGCTTACTGCGTCAAGTCGCATCTAAGTTCGCCCCAAGATGAGGTGAGCTCGCGAGTTGGCCGCACCTGGCCGCAGGGATCGACTTCCCAGGATTCGGGTCCTGCGCGGAAGGTGCTCTTCTAGGCTGACGTGATCCAGCCATGTGCGCGAGGTGCCGCGGCGTACGGTGCGGTGTGGTTCGGGTAAGAAACGATCGGCGTGGGCAGAGCTGTCCCGCGTGGCATGAAGACGGACGGTGACGAGCATTACCTGCGGCAGGGTGACGAGCCGACAACGTGAGGAGGGGGCCCCATGGCCGACTCCTGCGCGCTGAACCCGCTTGAGCCAGCGAACCGCAAGCTTGTCGAACCGGAGGGCCTCCGCCCCGTTCCGTGTCAAGCGGTTGATGCCGCACTCGACCGCGTGCCGCGCCTTGTGGTCCTCGGTCGAAGGACGGAGGCCGCCCGGCGGCCGTTCCCCGGCGCTTGCGTTGCCCGGACCGATCGGCCGGTTCCGGAATCGTGCAGCTGATCCCGCGCCGACGCAGAGGGGCATCCAGCCGCATCGACGTAATGTCTGTGTGCTCGCGGGCCATTGACTGGCGTTTTCGCGGAATCGAGTGCAACGGGGTGATACGGAGCCGAAATCGGTCCCGTATCACCCCGTTGATAGAGTGACTGCGTGGATCCAAATGCCCTGAGAACACTGGGGCCTGCTGCGAAAGCGTGTGCGGCGACGGGTGTGTTGTAGGACTTCTGGGGATGCCCAGAAACATGTTGCTTTCTCATGGAGGCGTTGATGGCTGTTCGCCGTGTCGTGCCCAATATCCAGTCCGGGGCCATGCGAGAGAGCCGGGATTTCTACGGTCTGCTGGGCTTCGAGGAGGTCATGAACCACGGCTGGATCATGACACTTGCCTCTCCGTCCACTCCGGCGGCACAGGTCAGCGTCATGACGCACGACAGGACCGCACCGGTGATCCCCGATGTGAGCGTCGAAGTGGACGATGTAGACGCGGCCTATGCGATCGTGCGGGACAGCGGCGCGGAGATCCTGCATCCCTTGCAGGACGAGGAATGGGGAGTGCGCCGGTTCTTCGTCCGGGATCCCAACGGCCAGGTGGTCAACGTGCTGAGCCACCGGTAGCCGGCTTCGTGCTCCTTGTCCCCATGACCGTGCTGGTCATAGCCACTCGTTGATGGCCGCGACCAGAAATAGCAGAGGAGGCCGCCAAGTCTGGTTCCCGGATCGGTCTTTCGTTCCATGGCGTGGCGGAGAACTGTCGTATCGACCTGGCGGTGGTGGACGGTGGTAAAGCGCTGTGTGCGACGGACGACCCTGACCTGCCGTGACCTGGCGGTGAAGTTCACCAAGCAGTCGTAGCAAGGGGTGCTTTCTCTCATCTGCGTCGTGTCCCCGACCGCGATGGAATGCCACCGAGCATCCCGCGGCCGGGCGGCGGTCGAAGAAGTCTTCCGGGCCGACGACTGGGATGCGTCAGGCGCCCCCGACCTCGTGACTCGTCCGAGAGGGGCCCATGACTCCGCGATGAAAAGGCCCCTTACGACGACTTTGCCGCCGTCGCGGTCGATCGGTTGCCTCAGCTTCACGGGGGTGGGTTGGGTGGCGCTGAGGCCGGCATTCCGCGTTGGGGGCGATGGCTCATTTATCGGCAGCAGCAGTTGCAGTGAGGGAGGCGGGGCGGCGGACGGCCGGCTCGGTAGGTGACCGAGCCGGCCGCGCCGTGACGTCCCGTCAGTGCTGCAGGGACAGCAGACCCGGGCGGTAGGGCAGGAGGCCGTAGTCGCCACCGGAGCTGGGGCTGCGGCCCTGGTAGAGCAACTGCAGGTTGCAGGGATCGACGGTCATGGTCTGATCGGCGCCGGTGCGGATCAGTTCGCCATGGCTGATGTCATTGGTCCAGGTGGCACCACTGTTGGCCTTGCCGGCGAAGGGATTGCTCTCGGTCGCGGCCTGGGGTGTCCACGACCCGTTCAGGCTGGTGGCCGTGAACGAGCGGAAGTAGCGGCCCTGCGAACCGATCGCCTCGACGATCATGAGGTACCGGTTCTGTCCCTGCAGCTTGTAGACCTGCGGAGCTTCGAAGAGGTTGTTCGTCGTATCGCTCATGACCACGGTGGAGGACGTCCCGAAGCTGCCCGGGAAGTTCCCGATCGGCATGGCGGCCCGGTAGATCTTGCCGTTGTCACCGGCGAAGAACAGGTACATGTTCGTCCCGTCACCGATGACCGTCTGATCGATGGGTCCGGTTCCGGAGTCGCTGATGCTCCCGGAGAAGAGCACCTGCGGGGCGGACCAGCCATTCGGGTTGGTGGGGTCGCTCGACGTCCGGTAGGAGAAGGCGGTCCCGCCCCACTGGTAGGTGAGCACCCAGATGTTCTTCGGCGCGAAGTAGAAGAGCGTGGGTGCGACGGTCGCCGATGACATCGTGTTCTGGCCGGCCGATGCCATCTCCGACCAGTTGGTGAACAGGCCGAAGTTCATCGAACCCCAACTCGACCCGGTGTCGTGCGTCGTCGCGTAGACGAGCTGCTTGCCGTTGTAGGGGACGACCGTGAAGTCCTTGAGCGAAGCCCACCCCTGCTTGGGCTGCGCCAGCGCGCCCGTCGACGCCCAGCGATAGGCCGACGGAAGGTTGCACGTACCGGAGGTTTCGCCGCCGGCCTTGACCAGCTTCCACTGCTGGTTGGTGCCGCCCCAGTCGTCGTACTGGACGACGTTCGCGTTGTCGGCGGTGGAGGCGCCCTGCACTTCGAGGGCCTTGTTGCTGTGCCGTGAGACGAGCCTCACGTAGCCGTCCGAGCTGTCGGCCAGCTTCCACTGCTGGTTGGTGGCGTTCAGGTCGGTCCACTGGACGATCGAGCCGCCGTTGGCAGTGGACCAGTTGTAGACGTCCAGCACCTTGCCCGAGTGGACGGACTTGATGCGGTAGTAGCCGTCCCCGGAATCGACGAACCGCCACTGCTGCTGCGCCTGATCGTTCCGGGTCCACTGGGTGATGCGGGCGCCGTCTTCGGTCGCCAGGTTGTAGACGTCCAGGGCCTTGCCGCTGTTGCGGTTGACCAGTACGTACGAGGCGCTGGAATCGACGGTCGCGGCAGCGGCGGGCTGGGCCCCGAGGAAGCCGGCCACGAGCAACAAGGGTGCGAGGAGGGCGAGTAGGCGTTCCGGGCGGACCGGGAACACATGGCGAAACCGCATCGAAGGACCTCCTGGGAGGGGGCGTGGCGAGGCGACCCGACGGGCCACGGTGTGGGGGTGCAGGAAGGCCGAAGCATTTTGCGAAACATTTCGAGAGAGCTTCGTTCTCATGACGTCACAAGCTAGGAATGTGAGCGCTCGCAGTCAAGATGCGCGACGGATCCGGTTGTGGCTGAGCCCGCCCTGCGGGCGACGCGCGGTGTTATGCCACGCAGTTGATGTCGTTCGGCGCGTGTGGGTCGGCTGCCGGTGGGTCTGTCGCGAGCCGTCGGCAGGCTCACCTGCACTTCGAAAAGTTTCGAAATGTGAGCGCGAACAATTTCTGTGCAGAGTATTGACGATCCACCGTCAATGCCTCAATCATCCCTGTCTGAGACACCGGACGCGGGTCCGGACGCCCACCACGACGGCTCCGGGTGATCTCTGCCGCGCGGCAGATCAGCGCACAACCGCACGACCAGTAAGGCGCACGCGCCGGCCTGCCGTCCGTCGACCGAACGGGGGCGGACGACAGGGCCGGCCGCAATCCGGTCCTTCCGCGATTCCTATTTTGGAGGCACAGCCATGAGCTCCTACGCCCTACCGAGATCCGCTCTCGGCCGTCCGCTGCGCGCTCTGCTGCCGGCGCTGCTCGTCGGCGTCCTGGGTGCGTCCGCCGCGCTGGTGGCACCGTCCGACGCACACGCCGCCGAGACCACGCTCGGTGCTGCGGCGGCGCAGAGCGGCCGCTACTTCGGTACCGCCGTCGCCTCGGGCAAGCTCGGCGACTCGGCCTACACCTCGATCGCGTCCCGTGAGTTCAACATGGTGACGCCCGAGAACGAGATGAAGATCGACGCCACCGAGCCGCAGCGCGGGCAGTTCAACTTCACCAGCGGTGACCGCGTCTACAACTGGGCGGTGCAGAACGGAAAGAAGGTGCGTGGTCACACCCTGGCCTGGCACTCCCAGCAGCCCGGCTGGATGCAGAGCCTGAGCGGCAGCTCGCTCCGGCAGGCGATGACCGACCACATCAACGGCGTGATGGCCCACTACAAGGGCAAGATCGCACAGTGGGACGTCGTCAACGAGGCTTTCGCCGACGGCAGTTCGGGCGGCCGCCGCGACTCGAATCTGCAGCGCACCGGCAACGACTGGATCGAGGTCGCCTTCCGTACCGCGCGCGCCGCCGACCCGTCCGCCAAGCTCTGCTACAACGACTACAACATCGAGAACTGGAACTGGGCCAAGACCCAGGGCGTGTACAACATGGTCCGGGACTTCAAGTCGCGCGGCGTGCCCATCGACTGTGTGGGCTTCCAGTCCCACTTCAACAGCGGCAGCCCCTACGACAGCAACTTCCGCACCACTCTGCAGAACTTCGCCGCCCTCGGCGTCGACGTGGCCATCACCGAACTCGACATCCAGGGCGCCCCGGCCACGACCTACGCCAACGTGGCCAACGACTGCCTGGCTGTTTCGCGTTGCCTCGGCATCACCGTCTGGGGCGTGCGTGACTCCGACTCCTGGCGTTCGGGGGACACTCCGCTGCTGTTCAACAACGACGGCAGTAAGAAGGCCGCCTACAACTCCGTCCTCAACGCACTCAACAGCGGTTCCTCCGGTGGCGGTGGCGATGGTGGCGGCGACGGTGGCAGCGGCGGCCAGAGTGGAGCGCTCAAGGGTGTCGCCTCGGGCCGTTGCGTGGACGTGCCCAACTCCGGCACCGCGGACGGCACCGCGGTTCAGCTGTACGACTGCCACAGCGCCGCCAACCAGCAGTGGGAGCTGACCTCCGCCGGTGAGCTGCGTGTCTACGGCAACAAGTGCCTGGACGCCGCAGGCAGCGGCAACGGCGCCAAGATCCAGATCTACAGCTGCTGGGGCGCCGACAACCAGAAGTGGCGCGTGAACTCCGACGGGTCCATCGTCGGAGTCCAGTCCGGGCTCTGCCTCGACGCCGTGGGCGCCGGCACCGCCAACGGCACCCAGCTCCAGCTCTACACCTGCTCGAACGGCAGCAACCAGCGCTGGACCCTGTCGTCCTGACACGGTCCGCCGCTGCGTTCCTCTTCCGAAGACTCCGCAGACTCCGAAGAACGCGAAGATTCCGAAGATTCCGACGAGGACACCGCTGACCGACCGGAGGGTCGCCGCCGTGGGGCGGCGACCCTCGCGGCGTGGGCCGCAGCCCGCCCCCGGACTCGCCCCTGGGCGCGGCGGGCCGAAACGGACGGATGAGCGAGAACCGAACCACTGCCCGGACTCGCTTCCCGGCGCCCGGCAGCTCGAAGGGAAACGTTCCTGTGCACATGTACGACAACCCGGTGATCAGCGGGTTCCACCCCGATCCGAGCGTGTGCCGGGTCGGTGACGACTACTACCTGGTGTGCTCCAGCTTCGAGTACTTCCCCGGGCTGCCCCTCTTCCGCAGCAAAGACCTGGTGCACTGGGAGCAGATCGGCAACGTGCTCGACCGGCCCGGCCAACTGCCGCTGCCCCTCCCCGGCGCCAAGGCGTCCGGGGGCCTCTACGCCCCCACGATCCGCCACCACGACGGCCGTTTCTGGGTGATCAACACCAACATCGACGGGGGCGGCAACTTCATCGTCTCGGCCGAGCGGCCCGAGGGACCGTGGAGCGACCCCGTTTGGATCGACCTGTCCGGGATCGACCCCGACCTGGCATGGGAGGAGGACGGCACCTGCTGGTGCGCCTTCTCCGGCCCCGAAGGGGGCATCAACATGGCCAGGATCGACCCGGTCACGGGGGAGGTGCTGGAGGGACCCTTCCCCACCTGGTCGGGGAGCGGCCTCAAGTTCCCCGAAGCGCCGCACCTCTACCGCATCGGCGACCGGTGGTACCTGCTGATCGCGGAAGGAGGCACGGAACGCGGCCACAGCGTCTCCATCGCCCGCAGCCGCTCGCCGCGCGGCCCGTGGGAGGGCGCACCCGGCAACCCCCTGCTTTCCCACAGCGGCACCGCCCGCTCCATCCAGAACACCGGTCACGCCGATCTGGTGCAGGCCCCCGACGGCAGTTGGTGGATGGTGCTACTGGGCGTCCGCCCCCGCGGCTTCACCCCCGACGTGCACGTGCTCGGCCGCGAGACGTTCCTGACCGCGGTGGAGTGGGACGAGGACGGCTGGCCCGTCGTCGCGCCCGTTCCCGAGCACCACGTGGCCCCGGGCGGTGCCTGGCACCCCGCACCGGCCCCGCCCGCCCGTGACGACTTCGACGCGGGCACCCTCGCGCCGCACTGGATCTCACCGTTCGCCCGCCCGGAAGGCGCCTGGTCGCTCGCCGAACGACCCGGCCGACTCGTCCTCCACGCCACGGGCCCCGCCCTGGACAGCCCCGGGTACACCTTCGTCGGCCGCCGCCAGCAGCACCACGACTGCCGCGTCAGCACCCTGCTCGACCCTGGCACGGGACGCGGGGGACTCTGCGTGCGCCTGGACGAGGCCCACCACTATGAGGTGGAGGCCGGGGACGGGCAGGTCTCCGTCGTCGCCCGGATCGGGCCGCTGCGCCAGACCCTGGCCCGCACGCCTGCCCCGGCCGGGCCGCTGCACCTCACCGTGACGATCCGGACGTCCGACCTCGTTCCCGCGTCGCCCCACCTGACCGACGGCGGCACCACGGGCCCCGACACCATCAGCTTCTGGCTCGGCGATCCCGGCGCCCCCGGTGCCCGACCGCTTGCCGAACTGGACGGGCGCTACCTCTCCACCGAGGTCGCCTGCGGCTTCACCGGCCGCGTGATCGGCATGTACGCCACACGGAGCTCGGTCGCCTTCGACTGGTTCGAGTACGTCCCGGCCCCGACGCCGTCCGTGTGAGGCCCGGGGGAGCGGGCGGGAACCGCGCCCCCGGGGGCAACCCCGCCCGCACGCCCGCAGCGGGCCCCACCCCTTCCGACGTGCATCCCCGGCCCCCGGCTGGGCCCCTCGGCGGTTGGGCTAACCTTTCCCCATGCCGCCTCGACCAGCCGGATCGCGCCCCACCCTGTCCTTGGTGGCCATGACCGCCGGTACGAGTGTCCCCACCGTGTCCAAGGTGCTGCGAGGCGGAACGGACGTCTCGGCGGAGACCCGCGCGAAGGTCATGGAAGCCGTGCGGGCCGTCGGCTACACCCGCCGGGCCGGGTCCAAGGGCGAGAACGTACGGGACGAGAGCGGCCTCTCCCACGTGCTCGACCTCGTGGTCACCCACTTCGAGGGCTCGTGGGCGAACCTGCTGATAGCCGGCGTCGGGCGTGAGGCGGCGGCGGCGGGATTCGATGTCGTCCTGACACTCGCGGAGCCGGACGGCGACTGGGTGTCGCGGCTGCTGAGAAGGCGCACCATCGGCGTGATCGGCACCTTGGTTGATCCCGCGTCGCCGCAGTTCGGCGCACTCTTCGCCGCGGGTGTCCCGTTGGTACTCATCGACCCCATGACCACACCCCCCTCGGGGGTGGCGAGCATCGGAGTGGCGAACTGGGAGGGCGGCCGCATGGCAGCCGAGCACCTCCTCTCCCTCGGCCATGCGCGGATGGGGGTGGTCGCAGGCCACGCCCGCCACCTCTTCAGCAGGGCGCGCGTCGACGGCTTCCGGGCGGCGGCCGACACCACGGACGTCGGCACCACCACGGTGTCGGTGGCCCACGGCGGCTGGAACCGCGCCAAGGCGGCGTCCGCCACCCAGACCCTGCTCGACGGCGACCCGGGGATCACGGCCATCTTCGCCTGCGCGGACTCCATGGCCCTCGGCGTCTACGACGCGCTGGCGGCCCGGGGCCTGCGGATACCCGAGGACATCAGCGTCATCGGGTTCGACGACCTGCCCGAGGCGCAGTACATCACCCCCGGCCTGACGACCGTCAGACAGCCCAGCACCGAGTTGGGGGCCGCGGCCGTCAAGCGTCTGATCGAGCTCTCCCGGGGCGAGAACGCCGGTGCCCGGTCACCCGCCCGCATGGAACTGGCCACGGAATTGGTCCTCCGAGCCTCCACCGGACCCGCCTCGTCCCCCTGACGTGCGCGGCGGGTTCCCGCCCGCGTCATCGCGCGGTGCCGGCGTCACGAGCTGGAGGACGAGGCGGCTCGGGCGGGCGGTGCCGTGACCGATCGTGTACTGAGCCGTGGTGGGCTCCACCGGCTCCCCGCGCGGAGCGAAGACATTGGGTCCGACGTCCCAGCGGGGCGACGAACTCGGCGCGATGTCGACGCGCACCCGGTGGCCCGGCAGGAACGTGTGCGCCGTCGACCAGAGGTCCACGACGAACTCGTGGTCACGGCCCGGCTCCAACGGCCGTCTTTCGCCCACGCCCGTGACCGGGTCGACGGACCGCGCCGACCCCCGCTGCACGCCGTCGGTGACGAGGCGGCTGCTGCCGTCCGGGCCTTCGTCGCACAGCCGCACGACCACATCCGCATCCGTTCCGGTGGTCGCGAGGTGGACGACGGCACGGACCGCGCCCATCACCGTCAGTTCCCCGGTGAGCGGCGCGGTGCGCCACGAGGCCACGTCCTGCCGCGCCTCGATCGCCGACTGCTCGGCGGGGCCCGCCTCGAACGGTCCGAACAGGAGCACCGCACCGCCGCACGTCGGCACCGCGGACGCAGGATCGCTGGTCAGCCGCCGCTCGCCGGCCCCGGCCGGCCCCGTCGTCAGCCGGCCCCTTTCGTCGAGGTACAGCTCCAGCGTCCGGGTCCCGGGCGGGGGGAACTGCTCCAGTTCGACCCACCGGTCCGCGCCCATCAGGAACACGCGCACCGGCGGCATCTCCGCCGCGCCCCCGCGCAGGGTGGCGTCGAACCACCGTACGTGCTGCGCGGTGAGGTCTCCGCCGCCGAGATCGTCGGCGGAAGCGCCCGGTCCGAAGTCCACACCCGCCGTCCGGCCCGAGAGGTTGTCGTGCGTCCAGGGGCCGACCAGAAGGCGGGGCACCGGGCCCCCGGTCTCCCTCGCGCGACCTACCAGTCGCCGGTGGAGTTCCAGGGTCGACCCGAGGAAGACGTCGAACCATCCGCCGATCAGGAAGACCGGGACGTCGACCGCGTCGATCCGGTCGACGACCTTCCCCTCGCGGTGGCGCGCCGACCCGAGCGGCTCCCGCAACCGGTCCAGACCCCACCCGACGATCGCCTCGGCGCTCGGGCCGCGTTCCGGAAGTCCCGCGTCCCGAGTCGCGGCCCGGAACGCGTCGCGGCTCACGATCGCCCGCTCGGTCGCCTCCCACCGCTTCCGTTCGGCCTCCCGTTGGTGGGCGGAACCGAGGCGCGCGATCATGTCCGGGGCGATTGCGTAGTGCGTCCACGCCAGGGTGCTGCCGATCTCCGGCACCCCGCCGCGGAACCGGAAACCGTCGAGCGCCGAGAGCGCCGGCGTCAGAGCGGGAGCGATCGCCCGCAGCGCCGGTGCCCCTCCCAGCAGGGCGCTGAACTGGGTGTCCGAAGCGTAGGAGGCCCCCCACATCCCGACGGAGCCGTCGCACTCGGGACGCGCCGCGAGCCACGCCACGGCGTCGGCGCCGTCTGCCACCTCCTGCGCACAGGGGACGAAGTCGCCTTCGGAGCCGAAGCGGCCCCGTACGTCCTGGAGCGCGACGAGGTAACCGGCGGCGACGAGGCGCCCGACGTCGAGTATCCCCTCGTGCTCCTCACGGGCCACGTCGTAGGGGTGACGGGTCAGCAGGGCCGGCCACGGCCCGGTCCCGTGCGGTACCAGCAGGAGAGTGCGGAGGCGTACTCCGTCGCGCACCGCACAGGCCACCTCGCGGCGTTCGGCGACCGGGTCCGGCGGTTCACCCGCCGGACCGGTGCACCGGAGGGTGCCGTCGCTCATCGCAGGGCGACCGCCGTCCACGAGGTCGGCGGCAGTTCGATGGAGAGCAGGCCGTCGGCGAGTGCGGCGCCGGTGTTCGCGGCCGGGGTCACCCTGTGCTGGTGGGCGAGCGTGTTCCGGGCGTACACGTCGGAGTCGGCGAGCGTGACCGCCTCCGTGATGCGTGAGGAGCCGAGGCTGCGCACGTCGATCGTGACCTGCGCGGCTTCCGTCACGTCACGGTTGACGAGGAAGACGGCGGCCCGGTCCTCGTCCACGGTCGCCACGGCGTCGACGAGGGCCGCCTCCCCGTAACGCGCCGTTCCGTAGACCGGCGACTCGATCCGTGGGCGGATCACCTCGCCGGAGGCCAGTCGGCTCGTGATCGAGAACGGGTAGAACGTCGTCTGGCGCCAGGCCGGGCCGCCGGGTTCGGTCATGATCGGGGCGATCACATTGACCAGCTGGGCGAGGGACGCCGAGGTGACGCGGTCGCTGCGGCGCAGGAGGGTCATCAGCAGGTTGCCGACGACGACCGCGTCCGCCACCGAGTAGGCGTCCTCCAGGAGCCGGGGTGCGTGGCGCCACTCGTCGTGGGTCTTGTCGGACTCCTGGTGCTCCTTGAGGTACCAGACGTTCCACTCGTCGAAGGAGACGTCGATCTTCTTGGTGGAGCGCTTCTTGTGCCCCACGTGGTCGGCGGTCGCGACGACGGTGTCGATGAAGTAGTCCATGTCGGTCGCCGAGGCGAGGAAGGAGCCGAGGTCGCCGTCGTGCTCCTGGTAGTACGCGTGGCAGGAGACGTAGTCGACGTGGTCGTAGGTGTGCTCCAGTACGGTGCGCTCCCAGTCGCCGAAAGTCGGCATGGCGGATCCGGAGGAGCCGCAGACGACGAGTTCGAGGTCCTTGTCGGCCCGCTTCATCGCGGCGGCGGTGCGGGCGGCCAACTTGCCGTAGTCGTCCGCCGTCATGAACCCGGTCTGCCAGGGCCCGTCCATTTCGTTGCCGAGGCACCACATGCGCACGTTGTGCGGTTCGGGGGTGCCGTTGGCGACGCGCAGGTCCGACAGGGCCGTGCCGGACGGGTGGTTGGCGTACTCGAGCAGGTCCAGAGCGGGCAGGATGCCGCGGGTGGCGACGTTGACCGCCAGCATGAGCTCGGAGTCGGTGAGCCTGAGCCATCTGGCGAACTCGTCGAGGCCGACCTGGTTCGTCTCGAGTGAACGCCAGGCGAGGTCGCGGCGCACCGGGCGCGATTCGCGCCGGCCCACGGAGTCCTCCCAGCGGAACCCGGAGACGAAGTTGCCCCCCGGGTAGCGGATGGTGGTGCTGCCGAGTTCGCGGACGAGTTCGACGACGTCCATGCGGAACCCGTCCTCGTTGGCGCTCGGGTGGTCGGGCTCGTAGAGCCCGGTGTACACGCAGCGGCCGAGGTGCTCGACGAACGAGCCGAAGGTGCGGCGCCGGACAGGGGCGACGACGGCCTGTCTGTCGAGTTCGATGTGGGCGCGGGGCAACGCGGCGGTCCTTTCGCGGGGATGGCGCGGGGCGGCGGATGCCGTGGGTCAGCGGCCCGCCCCCGCCAAGAGGTGGCAGGGGCAGGCACGGGACGGGTCCGGTGGGGTCCTGGTAGCGGTGTCAGCCCTTCACGGCACCGGTGAGGCCGCCGACGATGCGCCTCTCGAAGACCGAGAAGAAGATCAGGGCGGGGAGCATGGCGAGCGAGGTGAAGGCGAGGACCTTCGCGGTGTCCGTGGAGTACTGGGAGGAGAAGACCTGGACGCCGAGTGGCAGGGTGTAGGTCGATTGCGCGTTGAGGACGTACAGGGGCAGGAGGTAGTTGTTCCAGCTGCCGACGAATCCGAGGATGCCGACGGTGACCACACCGGGCAGCGACAGCGGGATCACCATGCGGAAGAAGAATCCGAGTCGGCTCATGCCGTCGATCGCGGCGGCCTCCTCGATCTCGTTCGGGATGGCTCTGAGGAACGGCACGAGGATGATCACGGTCGTCGGCAGGCCGAAGGCGATCTGCGGGACGATCACACCGAGCAGGTTGTCGACGAGCCCGAGGTCCTTGATGACGAGGTAGAGCGGAGTGATCGCGATGACCATGGGGAACATCAGGCCGGCGGCGAACAGGGAGTACATCGCGCCCTTGAGCTTGAAGTCGTAGCGTGCGATCACGAAACTCACCATCAGACCGAGGGCGACGATGCCCACGGTGCTGCTGATCGCGACCACGAGCGAGTTGGCGAACTCGCCCCAGAAAACCGACGACTTCAGGATGCCCGTGTAGTTGCTGACCACCCAGGGGTGCGGCAGGGCCGCCGGATCGGTGGTGATCTGCGCGTTGGTGCGGAATCCACCGAGCACGATGTAGAGCACTGGTGCGATGCAGACGCCGACGAAGAGCAGCGCGACGAAGTAGGTGACGGGGCTGCCCCACTTCTGGGGCGTGTCGCGGCGCCCGGCGGGTGGAGCCGGCTCCGCCGCGGGGGAGATCCGGGAGGTGGTGGTCGTCGCGCTCATCACAGGGTCCCTTCGGTGACGGCGCCCCGGAGGTCCCGGCGCAGAACGGTGCGCTGGTAGACCAGCGCGACGACGAGCGAGACGACGAACATCACGACGGCGACGGCGCTGCCGTAGCCGTAGTTGCCCGCGTTGCGGCCCTGGGCGAGCATGTAGATCGCCATGGTCGAGGTGCCCGTCGTGCCCGAGACGTACGGTCCCCAGACGATGTAGACGAGATCGAACAACTGCAGTGAGCCGATGATCGACAGGAAGGCCCAGATACGGATCGTCGGTCCCAGCAGCGGCAGTGTGATGCGGCGCTGGATCTGCCAGAAGGAGGCGCCGTCGATCTGCGCGGCCTCGGAGATCTCCTCGGGGATCGACTGCAGGCCGGCGAGCATCAGAATCACCGCGAAGCCGACGTACTTCCACGTGATGATGGCCGTCAGCGTCCAGATGGCCAGGTCCGGGTCGGCGATCCAGTCGGCCTCCAGGGAGCCCAGGCCGATCCGGTGAAGGAGGTCGTTGGCGGCTCCGTTGCTCTGGAGGATCAGGCCCCAGCCGCTGCCGACGATGACCTCGGAGATGATGTAGGGCACGAAGATCAGGACACGGATGACCGAGCGGCCGCGGATCTTCTGGTTGAGCAGGAGTGCGAGGAGGATCGCCACCGGACCCTGGATGACCAGGGAGAGCACCAGGATCAGGCCGTTGTGCCACAGGACGTCGTGGAACGCGGGATCGGTGAGGATCAGCTTGTAGTTGTTCAGGCCGACCCAGTCGGTGGGATCTCCGTACCCCTTCCACCGGTAGAAGCCGTAGTAGGCGGCGAGCGCGACCGGGAAGATCACGAACGCCAGGAACGTGATGACCGCCGGTGCGGACAGGACCGCGATCTCCAGTCGCATCCTGGCACGGCCCCGGCGGTACGCAGCCGCTCGCGGCGGAGCCGGAGGCACGGACGTGGCCGTGTCCCCGGCTCCGTGCGTGCCCTGCGACTGGCGGCCGTCGGCCGTGTCAGTACCCAGGGTGTCGCTCATGTCTGCTTACTCAGCCCTTCTCGGCGGCAGCTTTGACGTCCTCGACGATGTCGGCGGCGGAGCCCTTGCCGGCCATCAGGTTCACGACGGCGATGTTCATGGCGTTGCCGACGTTCTGGCCGTACACGGTGTCGAGGAACTGCATCGAGTAGGCGGCCTTGTTGAAGGCCTCCAGTGCCGAGATGTTGTAGGACTCGGTGACGACGCCCTGGGCCTCCTTGTTGACCGGGATGGACCGGAAAGCCTCGGCGTAGGTCTCCTGCTGCTCCTTGGTCACGACGAACTGGAGGAAGGACAGAGCCTCCTTCGGCGCGTTCTTGGAGAGGGAGTATCCGCCGGCGCCACCCATGATGGCGGTCGGGTCGCCCTTGCCGCCGGGCACGGCGGGGAAGGGGAACCATCCCAGGTCGGGGAGCGGCTTCTTCTGCGGCGTCAGGTCGGCGACCACACCGGGTTCCCAGTTGCCCATGAGCTCCATGGCCGCCTTGTGGTTGGCGAGCATGCCCGCCGAGGAGCCGGCGCCCTGCTGCGACGTTGCCGTCAGGAAGCCCTTCTGGAAGGGGTTTTCCTTGAGGAGTCCGGCCAGGTCTTCGCCTGCCTTGGCCCAGCACGGGTCGTCGAACGCGAGCGACTTGGCGGCCTTCTGCATGGTCTCCTGGCTGCACTCGCGCACGACGAAGCTGTAGTACCAGTGCGCGGCCGGCCAGGCGTCCTTGGCGCCGACCGCGATCGGCGCGGTCTTGATCGCCTTCAACTTCGCGACGGCGTCCTTGAGTCCGTCCATCGTCGTCGGCAGCGAGGTGATACCGGCCTTCTTGAACAGGTCCTTGCTGTAGTAGATCCCCTCGGGCTGTGTGTCGAGCGGCATCGCGTAGACCTTGCCGTCGATCGAGACACCTTCGAGGGCCGCCTCGCCCACGTTGGCCCTGTCGGTGTCGGTCAGTTCCAGTGCTTGGATCTGTCCGGCCTCGACCATGGCCTGCATCTTGCCGCCACCGCGCTGGAGGAAGACGTCGGGCGCGGAGTTCGAGTTCAGCGCGTTCTGCAGTTTGCCGTCGAGGTCCTCGTTCTGGACCGACTGGATCTTGATCGTGACGTCCGGGTGCACGGCTCGGTACGCCTTCGCGGCGTCCTTCCAGTACTGCGCACCGCGGCCGTCCATCGCGTTCGTCCAGAGGGTCACCGTGCCCTGGCCGTCGGTCGCACCGCCACCGTCGTCGCCACCGGCGCAGCCGGCAGCGGCGAGTGCGACGCACAAGCCGATCGCGGCAGCGGTGGCGCTGCGGGTTCTCCTCGTCATCGTGGGAACTCCTGATCTGTTGGCAGTGGTCCAACTGCTGATGAATTTGCGCAAACTAATGAGCCATCGGCGAAGCAGGAGCAAGGTCTACCGCCTGAAATGAACGCAAGGCAACGGGTAGTTTTCGCAAGTTGCGCGATCGTTATCGATCGCGGCAGTCGTCGTACGCGAAGATGAACCAAGGCCCGCGCCGATCAGGAGGGGGCCCGGTGGCGGCCGTCCGGGCCACGCGCCGAGGAGGGGCCGGGGGGCCGGCATGCGGACCGACCGACGTCTTGACACCGTTTTCACCGGCTCCCTACGGTGCGCAGCACAGTGCGCGGGAGCCGGTCATCCTCCGGCCATCCGTCCCGGCGCGCCCCACCACACCGCGGCAAAGGAACCCACCATGCGCATCGTCGTCCCCCGGCAGCCGACCGCCCGGCTCTCCGACGCCTGGCGCCAGTGCGTCGGCACGGGCCGGCTCGACCTCGCGCTGCGGCGCGACTACCAGGAGTCGCTCGACCTCGTTCAGCGGGAGATAGGTTTCCGGTACATCCGGGGGCACGGTCTGCTCAGCGACGGCATGGGCGTGCACCGCCCCTACGATTACGCCGGTGAGCGGCGCGTGCGCCACGTCTTCACCTACGTCGACCAAGTGGTGGACGCCTACCTGGAGAGGGGCGTCGCACCCTTTCTGGAACTCGGCTTCATGCCCTCCGGGCTCGCTTCCGGCGACGACACCGTTTTCTGGTGGAAGGGCAACATCACTCCTCCTCGCGACGAGAAGGAGTGGGCGGACCTGGTCCGCGCCGTCATCGGGCACCTGGTCGACCGCTACGGCCTCGACCAGGTGCGCCAGTGGCCGATCGAGGTGTGGAACGAGCCCAACCTGGCGCCGTTCTGGTCCTCGGACCAGGACGCCTACCACCGCCTCTACGAGGTCACCTCGCTGGCCGTCAAGGAGGTCGACGCCGAACTCCAGGTCGGCGGACCCTCATTGGCGCCTGGTTACGAGGACGAGTGGATCCAGCGCTTCGCCGAGTTCGTCGAGGCACGCGACCTGCCGATCGACTTCGTGAGCCGCCACGCCTACTCGTCCGGCCCCGTCCAGTCCGTGCCGTTCGGCGCTCACCAGACGCTCATGCCGGCGTCGGCGCTGCTGGAGCAGTTCGGCGCCCCGCGGCGGCAGCTGGCGGGCACCGGTCTCGCGGCCCTGCCCCTGCACATCACCGAGTTCAACTCCTCCTACCGGCCGGACAACCCGATCCACGACACGGCGTTCCACGCGGCGTACCTGGCACCGGTGCTGGTGAACGGAGGTGACCTCGCGGACTCGTTCTCGTACTGGACCTTCAGCGACGTGTTCGAGGAAGTGGGTATCCCCACCGCGCCGTTCCACGGCGGCTTCGGCCTGCTGACGCACCGGCAGATCAAGAAACCCACCTACCACCTCTACGCCTTCATGGCCCAGATGGGCGAGCAGGTCCTCGCCCGGGGCGAGGACCACCTGGTGACGCGTCACCGCGACGGGCGCGTCACGGTACTGGCCTGGGCGCCGGCCGACCCGACCGGCCGCGATGCCGTGGACGGCCACACCATCCGACTGTCCCTGCCCGTCGGTGCCCCGGACACGCCGAACTCCGCCTTCGTCCGACGCAGCTCCGTGAGCGAGGAGGCCGGTAACGCCTGGGCGGCCTGGAGTGAGATGGGGCGACCGCTCGCCCCCGGCAACCGCCGGCTCGACGCCCTGCGCGAAGCCGCCGAACCGGCCCGCTCCCACCGGAGCGTGCCCGTCACCGGCGGGCGCGCCGACCTCGATCTCGTTCTGGGCCGCCACGAGGTGACGCTGGTGGAGCTCACTCCGGTCGTCGACGAGACGCCGGAGTGGTGGAGCGAGGACCGGCTCTTCGGCCTCGAAACCCGGTGACCGGCCGGCCCCCGCTCGGACACCGACGCGGACGTCCACGCACGCGGCTGTGACGGCACCTGTGGCACGCGGGTCACGTCGCCGTGCAGTTCACCTTGACCGGAGCGGCGGCGGCGTGCCGGTTGCCCGAGGTCTTGCCGCGGTTCTCCAGCACGACGGAGATCTTGCCCGTGCTCACCGGGAACGTTCCGGCGTTGATCCACTGGCCCAGGTGCGAGGGCTGGTCGATGTCGAAGCTGCCGATCTGGGTGCTCGGCTTGGCCTGGAAGTAGCGGTGGACGGCGTAGTGGGCCGGATTGCCGCCGACCCGGCTGATGTCCTTGACGTTCGGTATGTAGACGGAGACCTGGCAGGTGCCGTTGGTCACCGACCCGGTGGGGAACTTCCACTGGGCGTAGCCGGTGGACGTCGTGGTGCTGTTCGACAGCGGCACGCTGTAGTAGAAGCCGCTGCAGCCGTAGGACGTCTGGCTGCCGGTGCTGCCGACCCAGCCCTTGAGGCCGTCGCGGTACTGGTCGGACGTGGCGAAGCCGGGGGTGTCGCAGCCGGGGCCGATGAAGTGGCTGTACGTGACCGCGGCCACCGGCTTCTGCGGAGGCGCCACGGGTTTGGCGGCGCTGTCCTGCGTTGCTGCCGGAGCGTCGGCCGGCGCGGATCCGGTGTCCTTCCCGGAACCGGTGCTCTCTGTCCCGGTGCTCTCCGTCCCGGTGCTCCGGGGCTTTGCCGTGCTGCCCGCGGGGAGGCCCTTCGTGCCGGTCTCGTGGAGTGCGTCCGTCGCCGCCCCGCCCGTGCCCGAGCCGCCCGTACCGGAGCTGCCTGCCGCGGAACCGGCGGCGGGCTTGCCGTCGGACTTCTGCCGGTTGTCACCGGGGGCGTTCTGCCGGCCCGGCACGAATCCCGGGCCGGAGCCGTCCGGGCCCATCCGGCTGCCCGCGGGCGTGAGCGCGGTGGGCGTGGAGGAGTTGTCGCCGGAGCCGGACAGGCCGGAGATCAGGAAGGGCACACCGACCAGGACCAGCCCGCCGGCCACTGCTGCGGCGATCAGCGGCTTGCCGGGGCGGCCCAGGGGGAGCACTCCGGTACGGCGCGTTCCGGTGGCGCCGCCCGTCGCGGCGGCGGTTGCCTTCGCGGTGGCACTCTTGGCGGAGGCGGCCGTACTCGTCGCGGCGGCCGTGGCGGCAGCGGGAACAGCTGAACCGGCTGCAGGGGCGGCTTCCGGCTCGGTCTCGGCCTCGGGTCGCTCCTCGGTCTCCGTTCCCGCTCCGGGCTGCTCCTCGGCCGCTGCCCGGAGCGGTTCCTCCATCCCGCTCCTGCCCCCGCCCTCTGTGGCGGCCGGGGCGGCGGAGCCGGACACCGTGGCGGGGGTACCGCCGGCGGCCGGTGCCGGGGCGGCCCCGGCCGCCGGCTTCGCCGGGAAGAGCCCGGTGGACGGCTCCTCGGCCAGGACCGTGACGGCCGCGGCGCGGGGGACCGGTGAGCCGGGAGTGCCGGACTGCGCACCGGCTGCGGCTGACTCGCTGGTTGCCATGGGACACCTCTCGGACGGATCGAACGGATCGAGCGGATCGGACGGTCGGAATGGGGACGGAGAGAACGGACGGGGGGTGCGGCTGCCGGCTCGGGTGCGCCTCAGGTACGGCACGGGAAGGGGCCGGTGCAGCGCGCCGGCCAGCCGTCGGCCGGCCCGTCGGCGTCCCGGCGGGCCGCCTCGTCGAGCCGGGCGACCGCCTCGTCCGACGGCGGCCGGAACCGCGTCGTCCCGCCCGGGATCTCCGCCAGCAACACCCGCGCCGGGGCTTCCTCGGACGCCTCGTGCCTGACCAGTACGGAGAACTCGGTACCCGCCGCGAAGAGCGCCGTCGTGCCACCGGCACCCGGGGCCGCGAGGACCGAGGTGCGACGCGCGGTCACCGGCTTGATGACGTAACGGACATGGCCGTCCGGCGGCGCGGGAGCACCCTTCTGCTCACGGTGTACGACGTCGAGCGGCGCGTCGCAGCGCAGGACGGTCCCCGGGACGGCCTCGTCCGGGATCCCGGGCCCCGGCACGGCCCGGATCAGCGTCCCCCGCAGTGCGGGCAGCCTCCGCAGCCCGGAGGTGAGGCAGGCGGCGTACGGTGCCAGCCCGCCGCCCCCCGCACCCGCGTCGGCCGCCAGCGCGAGTGCTCCGAACCGCCCGTCCGGGGCCGACGTCAGATACAGGTGTACGGCGACGAGGTCGACCTGGGCCTGCTCCTCCTTGGGGCCGCGCAGGGCGGGCAGGTGTACGAGAGCCCGGTTGACCGGTCCGGTGTGTTCCTCCCAGACCGAAGCGGCCAACTCGCGGAAGGCGGCCCGGTCCGCGCCACTGCTGAAATCCGTCGGAGCCGAGGCACGGGCGGGGAGACGGGGGGACGCGACGGCGACGGGGGCCCGGGGAGCAGGCGGAGCCGGAGCCGGCGTCGCACTCGGGGCCGCGGGTGCGCTCGGAGCCGATGCGACCTGCGGGGCGGGGCGGGGCTGCGGAGCTTCAGGGGGCGCTCCGGCTCCCGGCACGGGGGGTTTCGGCGGTCCGGCGTGGCCGCTGCTGGTGGCCGGGCGGGTGGCCGGCGCCGGAACCTGGGCCGGGGGTGTCGTCGCGGTCCGCGCCTCGGCGGGGACCGGCCGGGGTGCGGCCACCGCGGGGGTGGGCGCGGCGGTCATGGGCGCCGGTGCTTCGGGTGGTGTCCACCTGGCCGCGACCGCGGAACGCGGGGGCGGCGCTGCGAACATCAGCGCGTTCCGTACCGCGAAGCGCCGCAGCGCGTCCACCGTTTCGGCCCCCGCACCGGCGGACGAGGCGATCTCGGCGTACTCGCGGACCTGACCGTCAAGCTCCGGCAACAGGGCGGCGAGTGCCTTCAGAAGGGTGCCCCGGGTCTCTCCGTCGCCGCCGGCGTCCTCCACCTCGATGCGCACCGCCCGCGCCTCGGCGGGCCGCTCCCGCACCGTGGCCGGAGGGTGGGGGGAGCGGCCCACCCACAGCCCGGCCCGCACCGCCACCACGTACGATCCGCCGGGCAGGCGGCCCACGCCGGGTTCCGGATCCGGGGTCACGGTGTCGGGCAACAGCCACTGCACCGGAAGCGGGGTACGCCGTGACGCGTCCGCTCCGGCTACCCCGGCTTCCGCCTCCGCGGGGACGCAGCGCACCGCGGCGAGCAGGGCGGGCCAGGTGTGTTCGCACTCGGCCGACACCAGCCGTATCCGCTCCTGACGCGCGCCCCCCGACGGGTCCGGCACGGACAGCGGGAGGCCCGTGCAGACCTCCACCTCCGTGCCGAGCAGGTCCGCCACCCGCTGGGCTACGGGCAGCACATCGGGTCCGCCGCCCGGGGCCAGCCGCACCCGGTCGCGCAGTTCGGCGGGCAGTCGGGCGAGCAGCGTCGCTAGGTCCTCCGCGAGGTCGTTCCGGCTCTCCGCGCCGTTCACCAGCACGGTGAGTCGGTCCGGGTGCACGGCGAGGGCGAAGGCCAGGTCGCCGGGGCGGGGCGCCGCCGTGCCCGTGGGGTGCAGCAGCAGCCCCGCGGGTATCTGCCGGACCGTGTGGTCGCCCAGTTCGCCCAGCGGTACCCGGGCCAGCGCGCGCTGCCAGCGCGGGGCGGGCAGGCGTGCGCCCAGAGCCACGGGTTCCGCGCCCGGCGCGAAGCGCCACCAACCGCCCGCCGGGCTCGCCGGCTCGCTCACGAAGAGTCCGCCGCCGGGCACCAGGATCGCTGCGGCGTCGGGTGCCTCGATCTCGAAGTCCCATGCTTCGGCCAGCCGTTGGGCAAGGGGGAGCTGCCCATCGGGCTTCCGCGCGGCAGCGCCGGACATCACCAGCCGGGCTGCGGCGCGGTGTTCGTCCCGCAGCCGGGCGAGCAGACCACCGAGTTCCTCGCCGAGGTTCCCCGCCGCGTCCGGAGCCACATCGACGACGACCACCGGGCGTTCCCGCTCGACAGGCAGGTTCCCGGCCAGCTCCCGCACAAGGGCATGGCGGTCGGCGGAGGAACGCAGCAGGAATCCGGACGCGCCGTCGGGACCGGATCCCGGGCCGAACTCGTCGAGGACCGTGTGGGGCCCCTCGGGATCACGGGCGACGGGGCCGGTGGCGGCAGGGCCGGACGCGGGCGCCGCCGCCGAGTGCCGCCCGCGCCATCGGGGCAGCCGCGAGGCCAGTCCGCTCATCGGGAGCCCTCCCGACGAATGAAGCCGCTGCTGCGCTGCACTGACCCTCCATCAACTATTGTGCCCGGTTGCGACGCTGACCATAGCTCCCGGGCGTTCACGCGGGACCCGCAGGGCCGGTGGCGGAGCCGCCGGTGAGGATGTCCAGGGCGAGGTCGGAGAGGGCCGAGTGCGCGGGCCCGTGGTCCGGATGCTCCTCGGTGCTCTCCTCCGAGGGCTCCGCCGTCGTCCGACCGTTTCCGCTGTCCTCCGGGGCGGCCGACCAGCCCTCGCCGGCCCGCCAGTTGATGCGGAGCGGTGTGGGGTCCGTGTCAGAACCGAGGGCGTGGACCGTTCCGTCCGGCCCCGTGACACGGAGGCCGCGACCGAGGGAGGTCGCGTAGAGGTTCAGCAGGAAGTACGCGGAGCCGTCGATGGTGAACGCGACGGGCGCCGACCGGCCGGGGCGGGATTCCGTCCGTCCGCTGATGTAGTCGTCGAGGCCGTGGTCCATGGGGTGCACGCGACCGGTGAACAGCCGGGTGGTCAGGTCCTCGACGGTCAGTCCCTGCCGTGCGGCGTTCGCGAGCAGTTCCCGGGCGTCGGCGGTGGTGGTGTACCTCTCCTGGAGGTCCACGAGCATCTGGCGCACGGCGTCGTGGAGGGGTTGCGGGACGGCGGAGGAGGCGGGGTCCCGCTGCGCTGTCGTCCGGGGACCGGGGGCCAGCGCCAGCGTGAGGGCGGCGAAGAACGATCCGGGCCGCGTGGTCGTGGTGTGGCCACCCTCCGGAGTGAAGTAGGTCGACACGATTTCGTGGAAGCTCCGCTGAAGGACCCCCGCGTCGGTTCCGTACAGCAGGTTCATCGCGTACGCGTACGCGTTCGTCGGGCCCGGTTGCAGTCCGGCCCGCAGGCCACCGGGGATCGGCAGCGGCGTCGACAGCCTTCCCAGCAACTCCCGTTGGGCGAGGACATCAAGGATCGTCGGCGTCCGGTTGACGTTCCCGGAAGAGGGCGGATCCGTCAGCGGCACCCCGGAATCGCGCAGGCCGGCCAAGGTCTCCCAGGTGCCGGCCTTCGACAGCGCCTTCCCCGCCGAGGGGCCGGGCTCCTCGAAGAGCTTCGCGTACGGGACCGGGTTGAGGTGGCTCTGCGGAACGCGCAGCAGGTGCCGGTCGACCTGCGACTCGGTGAGGCCGGGCGCCAGCTGTGTCGCCGCGGTGCGCCGGGACTGGAGCATGCCGAAGTACAGCCGTGACAGGTCGGTCTCTGTCGCGGCGTTTTCGAAGTCGATCACGAAGGCCGTGCCGCGCACGGAGGGGCGCAGCATTTCGGCAGCCGTTCTCAGCCGCCCATCGGGCTCTGTCCCGTGGTCCTGGACGATCTCCCAGGCCGCGAGGTGCATCAGGGACAGGGCCAGACCGTTGAACTCGGCACTGCCCGGGCTGAAGCGGACCGGGGGCCGCAGCTTGTCGCCCTCCAGCAACGTGGCCAGTCCGTCGACGAACAGATTCGGCTCCGGTGAGTAGGCCTGGAACGGGGCCTGGCCTGCCATGCGGGCCCTGGCGCGCATGTCCTCCTTGATCTCCCGGTCGAATTCGTCGACCATCTCCGCCAAGTCCGCGGGAGGCTCCCCGAGACTCTTCTTCGGATTCTCCGCGTTGTACCGCTGCCACCGCTCGCGTGTCTCCCTGACGAGCTGGGCGCGCCCCGCGGTGTCGGTCCGGTCGGGAATCCGGTAACCGCCCGACATCAGCAACGGCCGCAAGGGCGGTATCGCCGCGGCGGAGCCGGTCGTCGTGTGCGGGGGGAAGGCGAGCTCGCGCGCGAAGTGGTCGAAGACGTGCGGGCCCGAGGGCGTGGTGTGTGGGTACTCGTCGAAGTCCATGAAGGACAGGTAAGGGTGGCTGTTCCGTGCGACGAGGCCGTGCAGGGCCTGCCGGGTGGCGTCGCTCGTCAGGGTCGTGTTGCGCGCTTCCCCGAAGGGGAACGCCTTGGAATTCCACCGCATGGGCACGGCGACGACGGCCAGCGGGACCGGTGAGTCGATGTTCCGGGTTCCGGCGTCGATGGCGTCGAGGAGCAGCGACCGTTCGTTCTCGGAGGTGACCCGTCCGTTGACGCCGATGACGATGGCCACCCGCCCCCGCATCGCGGGGTCCAGCCCGCGCAGCACCGAGTCGATGAAGCTCCGGAGCCGGCCCTCCTGCGCGAACGTCCCTCCGTCCACGATCGCGTTCACCACGTACGAGACCGGGCGCCCCTGCTCGACACTGGCGGCCACGTGCGTGAGGTAGCTCTCCGGCGTGAGAGTGCCGCGCCCCGCTGCGTCCCCGGTGAGGGCGGCGAAGGAGTCGTTGTGGTACCGGATCTCGGGCGTCGGGGAGGGCGGGGCCGTGGGAGCGGGCTGAGGAGCCGGGGAATGGCTGGAGGAGCTGCCCCTGCCGGACGACCCGGCCGTGCTGGACGGCCCGCCCCTGCCGGACGCCGTGGCCGTGCTGGATGGTCCGCCCCTGCCGGACGACGTGGCCGTGCTGGGGGCGCTCGTGGTGCGGATGCCCTGTCCCCGGCCGGCGCTGCCGTGGTGGCCGCCCCGCCCGCGTCCTTGGCCCCGCCCGCGTGCGCCGTTGTCGGAGCCTCGTTGACCGGCGTCGCGGTCCGGCCCGCCCCGCCGGTTCTGCTGCCCGTTGCCGGGTGCCTGGCTGACGGCCGTCTCGACGATGCCGTCCGGGGCCAGCCGGGACTCGGGACCCCGCACAGCACCCTGTCCACCCGTGCCGGCGGCCGACGGCAGGGGCTCGGTGAGCAGGTGGGCGACCGACTGCGTCTCCACGTTGCGGGCGCGCAGGATGTCCAGGCGCTGGTGTCCCGCTTCCGCGTCGAAGAGCGCGGAGAACTCCGCGACAATCCTGTCCAGTCCCTCCTGCGCCGGGAGCAGCCTCCGCTCCAGCGCCGCCCTGCGCTGCTGGCCCTGCGCGTTGGTCGCGCGCTCCGCCTTGGCGATGTCCTGCTTCAGGCCCTCGACCGCGATGTGCTCCGTGTGGGCACGCCGGCCGATGTCCCGTACCTGCTCCCGCAGGCCCGTGGGGATGCCGTCACCGGGGTCGCCCGTCTTGAGGAAGGCGTCGAAGTTGGCGAGGTCCTCGTCGGTGAACCCCTTCGGCCGGGAGGTGGTCAGGTGCTTGGCGAGCCGGTCCTCGACATGCCACCGCGCGTGCTTCTCCTCCTTCGCGCGCACGGTCAGCTCCAGGGTCTTCTGGTGCTGCCCGGACCGGGTGGGGGGCCTGCTCACCATGAGGCGCTCGTACCCCGGGGCGACGCCTCCCAGGGTGGTGCGCCCGGTACCGTCCGGTCCGTTCCCCGCGGTGTGCCAGACGGTCATCCGGGCGCCGCCCATCTCGCTGTTGGGCTCCTCCAGGTAGCGGACGGGAAAACCCATGAGCGCCATGGCTTCGAGGTTGCCGCTGCGGAAGCCGAGGTGCCGGGTCGTCGAGTGACGGTGGAGGTAGTCGAACAGCCGGAACTGTCCGGTACGGCTGCTACCTCCCCAGGCGGCGGCCCCGGGGTCGTTCCAGAACTCCGTGAGGTCGACCACCCGGGCGTCGAATGTGTCGTGGGTGACCCGCTCGTCGCTGCCGGGGAGTGCCCCCTCGTTGAAATACGCCGCCATGGAACGGAACTTCTCCTTGCCGGGAGACAGCTCCGTCCCTCCGGCCTGCTCGGCGCCGGAGTCCCCCACGATCAGTACGGCCTTGATGTCACCGAGTCCCGCGATGATCTGTGCGATGCCGATGTAGGCGGTGTCGTGCTCGATGTGCACTTCACCCTTCTTGCCGCTGAACCGCGACCACACCACCGCGACCCGGTCGTCCGCACCGAGCGTGACGCCCTTCGTCCCCAACCAGGACTCGACGGCGCTGTCCTGCTTCGGATCCAGGTTCCAGGACCGCCTGACGCTCTCGCGCAGTACCGTACTGAACAGTCTTCCCACGATCTGGGTGGCATCTCCGACCCCCAGGACCCTGGTCCCCCTGTCCTTGCTGCTCAGACCTCGCGCATCGCCGAACGACCTGAAGAAGGCCCTGGACTCGGCGGCCTGGATCACCCGGATCCGGGTGTCCGGAATTCCGGATTCCAGATAGAACCTCTGGATCGTCTCCGCCTTCCGCAGGTCCGCCGCCTCTTCGCCGGAGGTGTCGCCGTCCGACGAGGCGGCTTGCTCCCTTCCGTACGTGATCACGACTGAGAGTGTGGGGTCCGCCATGAGCGCGGCGGCGATGGCGAACTGGTCGCCGGAGGCGTAGTGCGGCTGCTTGAGGTAGGTCAGCCGGTCGTCCTTCTGCGGAGCGGGGCTGACACTCTGCTGCGAGGCGTCGCCCGAGCCGTCGGCCGGGTGCCGGCCGCTCTCGTGGACCGCGGGCCGCTCCTCGTCGCCGAGTGGTTCGGGGCTCAGCGGGACGACCGCGTTCTCGCTGACCCGTTCGATGGTGGCCAGGTAGTCGTACGGGAGGTTCTCCAGGTTCTCCTGGAGGGCGCTCACCATCAGGCCCTCGCGGCGTACCCCGCTCGCCAGGTCGTCGCGCCGGAACAGGTGGCGGTCCTCGGGCCGCTCCCGGGCGTCGGAGTACTCGTCGGGCAGACCGAGGTAGTGCAGGATCTCGTGAGTGAGCACCGCGTCGCTGTGCCCGACGTCCCACCTGCGCTGGTCGGCGCGGACCGGCGGACCGTCCGACCGCGACAGCGTCACCGCCTCGCTGTGCCCGGCCGACTCCAGGAGCTCGACCGTGACGTGCAGTTGGTCACCGGATTCAGGGAGGACGTAACCGGTGTTGACATGGGCGTCCAGGGTCGACTGCAGACGGGTCTGCAACGCGGTCAGGTTCTGCGCGCTCAGCCCGTCGGTGAGCCGCACGGGCAGAGTCACGTAGAACTGCCGGACCGTCCGTCCGTCCGGCATCCGGACTCGACGCACATGGTTGCGGACCAGGGTCATCGAACCGTCGAGGCGCCCGGCCCGGCTACGGGTCTGCACCAGCTTGGGATCAAAGCGCTCGGTGTGCACCGCGGCCGTCCTCGTCGCGTGGAACGCGGCCACCTCGTGCGGAAGCACCGGGTTCCTCGTCCGCCCGCCCACCGCGCGGGAGTCGGCGGTCCCGGCCGGGGGCGTCGGCGCACCGCCGTCCGGGGAGTGGGGGGCCGGCCACTGAGGGGTGAGCGAGGCGAGCGACTGGGCGGCCGGGTCCGAGAGCGGTGGCACCGGGAGACCGGGCACCCCGGCGCCGCCGGCCAGGTGCGCCCGCGCAAGGCCGGCACCGAGCGTGAGCTGCTCCACCCCGATCTCGACGAGCCGTGCGCTCGCCTGCTCGACACTCTGCGTCAACCCGTGCCACCGGAGCTCCAGCCGCGCGGATTCCTCGGTCAGCACCGCCTGCTCCAGCAGTACTTCCGCCTCGTGCCGCGACTCGGCGGCCACCCGCAGATCGTCGTACGCCGCGATGTGCCGCTCCGACTCGTCCACCGCGTCGCGCAGCATGGTCCGACGCCGGGCCAGCGGCCCGGCCTGGTCGGGGGCCGCCGCGGCGAGCCGCTCGCGGGTGGACTCCAGCATGCGGGCGGCGGTTCGCTGGGCATCGTGGGCCTCGGCCTCCGTGCGGCCGAGACCTGCCACGAGAGCCTGCCGGTCCGCGTGCGCCTGCCGTGCCTGCCGCAGGGCGAGTTCGGCGGCGGCATGGTCGTCGGTGGCACGCCGCAGCGCGTCCTGCGGATTCGGGTCCGGAGCGGGCGGGCGGCCGTACTCCTCCTCGAACAGTTGCAACTGCTCCTGTGCGAGGAGCAGTTGTTGCCGCGCGCCGTTGTGGTCGGGGAACACGGTGCTGTCCGGGGTCAGGGTCCAGACGCGGGTGCCGTCGCCGTCGCGCAGTGCCAGCTCCAGGGGCTGCCCGCTCTCCCGGGCGATGGACTGGGCCCGGTAGAGCGCCTCGAAGCGGGCGTTCGGGGTGGGGTCCGTCCCCAGATCCAGCCACAGCTGCACCACGGCTCCCGGCGGCAGGACGTCGTCGGAGGCGGTGATCAGCCGGGCGACCTGTGAGGGGGGCAGGTCCCGTACGTCCGGCGCGGACAGGTCCCACACCCCCTCGCCCCGGCGTGCTTCGGTGAGCACGCCCAGGCCCAGCAGATCGCGTTCGGAAACCCGCAGCAACGCGGTGCCCGTCGCGTACCGCACCTCCCCGCCGGGGCCGGTCAGCGTGGTGACGGTATCGACCTCGACCTCGTGCGTACGGAGTCCCTGATCGGCCCCGGGCATGCCCGCGGTGCCGGTCTTCTCCCAGTGCCGGGCGAGTGCCGACACCCCCCCGCCCCGACCGCCCGGGGTGGACTGGTTCGAGAGAAGGGGGAGCGCCCCGCCGACGTCGAACCCGCCCTTCGCGCTGAGGGATCCGGACACACCGAGGGTGAAGGCGCTGCTGCGGGAGGTCGAGGAGCCGGAGTTCGTGCTGAAGCCGGTCACCCGGACCCGGTCGACCGCCACGTTCCTCGTGGTGTCGGTCACGCGCGGCCGGAACACCTGCGTCGTCAGGGTGACCCGGGGGTGCTTCGCGGTCCCGGTGACGGTCCCGCCCGCTCCGGCCGCCTCCCGCACCGGGTCCATGGTGATGCTCCCGCCGTGCAGCAGCTCGGTCAGCCGCACGGCCGCAGCCTCGGACGAGTTTCCGGAGCCGATGCCCTCGCCGGCCAGCTCGGGCGCCAGCTCCCGCACCGCGCTCAGGAGGTCCTGTTGGTTGCTGAGCGCGTAGGCGACCTCGTTCCCGGTGGGCCGGAGCGGTGTCGCTCCGGCCAGGGGACCGGAGAGCCTCGGGTCGTCGGTGCCGACCACCTGCGGAATGTGCTCCGTCGGGCGCGAGGGGGACTGCTGCTGGGCGTGGTCCCCGGAGAACCGCAGGGTGACCCGTCCGTCGACCTCCCTGGACGGACGGGCAGCGGGGTCATCACCTTCGACGTGCAGATCGGCGGTGAAGGTGTACGCGAGGGTGAACTCGTTCCCGCCCGCGACGCGTTGCCACAGCCGGTCCTCGGCGGTGAGTGTCCGGCTCACGGTGTCCGAACGGGTCGTCGAGCCGCTGCCGGACGGGCTCAGGGACGCCTTGCGGGAGGTCTCCTCCGACGTCGGCACCACGATGCTGCCCGGCACCGCGAAGCCCCAGCGGGTGGTACGCGCGCGGCTCTCGGTGACGTTCGCGGGGGAGTGGGCGGAGAAGTTCTCCACCCCCGCCCCCGCGTCGCCGCTGCGGCCGGTCACCAGGCGGAGCTGGTCCTTCGTCCACGTGGGCTTGGCATGCACCCGCACGGTGACGGTACGGGTGGTCAGGCCGTCCGTGTACGGGAAGCCGAAGCTCAGCGCTCCGCCCGCGCCGCGGCCCGGCAACGCGCCGAGAGCGGCGGGCGAGGTGTAGTCCGCGATGCGTTGCGCCAGCCCGGGTACGTAGCGCCGGTGGCCGGGGGTGAGGCTGCCCGGCGCGTGCCGCTGGACCAGGCCGGTGAGCTCCTGGCGCAGCAGATGGGGCCGGCGCGGGTCCTCGTTGGCGGTGGGCCGAGGAGGCCGGTCCGGGGTGGTGGGCTCCGTCTCCTCGGACGTCTGCTCGGCGGAGCTCTCTTCCGGGGAAGTGCTCCCGTCGGCCGGGGCAGGATTCGGATCCGGCTCCTCGACGGGAACCGGCAGCGGCTCCACCAGGGGCGTCGCCTCCAGTACCGCCGCCAGTCCGAGCGCACCGTACTCGACGAAGCGGTACGGCAGCCGGGCGGTGGCGGGGCGGGGCGCCCCGGTCTCCTCGCCCGCCATCCACTCCAGCATCGAGCCGCCGCGCCGTAGCTGATCGGCCGTGGCGAGGAACGTGATGCCGCCCGGTACGTGAACCGTGCGCGTCACCGAGTCCGCGGTCCGGTTCAGCGGCGAAACCCGCCGGTGTCCCCGGTGGACGGTTACCTCGTAGGTGATGTCCGCGCTGATCCGGTGGTGGGTGCCGTCCTCCACGGGGACCCGCGTCATGTTGGTCGACGCCGACGTCGTCACCGAGCTGCTGTTCCCCCGCCCGTAGACGCCCTTGGCGCCGACGCCGCCCGTGGTCGGCTTCGCGGCGCCGGGCGTGGCCGGATCGGTGACGGGAGGCGCGGCAGCGGAATGCACGGCCTCCTCCGGGCTCTGGCCGTACTTCGCCGTGAACCCGGGACCACCCTCGTGCGAGGTGGTCTCCGTGACCTGGTGGGAGGCACTGTCGGTGGCACCGAGATCGGTCTCGCCGTACTGCGGGACCGTACCCAGGTCCCGCGGACCGGTGAGTACGGCCCGTACCTCGACGACCAGGTCGGTGCCGCCCGACACTCCCGGCACGAACAGGTCGTCGATGACGAAGACCCCCTTCACCATCTGGTGCGCGCGCGACATCAGCGCGGCGGGAGCCAACTGCGCGTGCAGGGCCTCGTGCAGCAGCATCGCCTGATCGGTGCGGTCCCCGGTGGAGACCGTCTGCCGGACCACCGTGGCCATGGACAGCACCGCGTCGACGACGGACTTCGCGGCACCGGTCGCGGCCCCCCACCAGGTCGACGCCGAGGGGCTGCCGGCCGGGGTCGCGGCCACCGGACGTGTCGTGGCCACGGGCAGGATCGGGCCGTGGCCGGAACCGGCGGCGTTGCCCAGCTCGTTCAGCTCGACGGCGTCGGTGCGCTCCTGCTCCACGGGGGGCGCCGAGAGGCCCCCCAGGATCGCGTCGACCGCCTCGTACAGCTGTTTGCTGCCGCGTACGACGTCGACGAGGGAGCTGTCGGGCAGCAGGAACGTCTGCGCGTCCGGAGGCAGCGCGGTGCCCTGCGGCTGGAGCACCGCCTCGCCGTACACCTCCGGGGAACCCCCGGTACGCTTCTCCGGCACCGCCAGATCGATGGTCACGGGCAGGGTGACGGAGGTGAACGGACCGGCGGGCAGCGGACCGGATCCACCGGTGATCTCGACCGCGAACACCGCCGGGACCCGGAAGACCTCCGTCGTCTGCTGGGTCGTGATGATCATCTGGGAGTGCGAGACCCCCGCGGCGGCCGTCGAGGTGTCCGTCGTCTGCCAGGTGCCCTTGTAATCCGCGGTGAGCGCGCCCCTGAAATGACCTGCTGCGAGACCGGTCATCTGGGCGGCCAGCTGGAAGGTGCCGGATCCGGCCGACGACCGCTGGCTGGTTCCGGGCACGGACAGGCTGCTGATGCTCGGCAGATGGACGTCGCTCAGCGACGTGAGGTGGGTGGGGGCGGTGGTGTCCGCGGGAGCCCGGTCCAGGGTGAAGCGGAGCCGGACGCGGTCCACACCGCCGCCGGGCCCGGGCTTGTCGACGTGGAGGACGAGACCGCCGTCGACCAGTTCGTCCATGGTGCCGAGCAGGCCGTGCTGCGAACCCAGCATGGATAGTTTGCGCAGGTTCTGCAGACGGGCCTTGACCAGGCCCTCGTCCATCGACCTGCCGCTCTGCTCGCCCGGCACGGGGAGGTAGCCATTGTCGAGGAGCCAGGCATGGGCCTGTCCGAGTACCGCCGTGACGCCCTCGCCGCGCACAGCCAGGGGGGTGGTGGTGAGGCCGATGGCGTCGAGCCGCGCCACCTCCGGGGGTGCCTGCTTCCGTGTGTCCGCCGTGGGTGCGGTGCCGCGTGCGGTCTGCGGGGTGAGCGTCCTGAGCCGCACCGGGGTGACCGGCATCGACGCCGGGGCTGTCCGCGTCCCGTCCGCCGCGATGAACTCCACGCTGTAGACCACGTTCGCCGGGGTGAGCACGTGGCCGCCGTTGGTGCGGATGTTGTGGGTCACGCCGTGTGTGGCGCCCGCACCGAGACCCTGGTCCTTCTGAAAGCCGTATCCGCCCTTGGGCTGGACGGAACCGCCGAAATTGAAGTCCCGGAACGCCTTGTCCGCCTCTTCCGGCATCCTGTTGAACACTCCGCCGATTCCGCCCTCGACGCCGTACCCCTGGGACACCTTCGCCAGCGAGTCGGTCTTCAACTGGCGTTCGAGGAAGCGTTCCAGGCTGTACTTCGGACCGACCCGGATGTCCTGGCCCTCACGGGGGGTCACCTCCGCGGTGACCCTGAACAGGCCGACGGCGTTGCCGCTCCTGTCCAGCAGGACCGGCGACCACGTGCCCGTACTGCCGCCGGGGCGGCCTGTCGCTCGTTGCAGAGGGAGCGCCCCGAGCAGGTGCTCGGCGCCGAAGAACTTCTCCACGCCGGCGAGCGAGCCGCCGTCGAGGGAGTCGAGCCGGCCGCCGAACCGGGTCCGGACCTCGCGCAGCAGACTGCCGGGATCGGACATCGAGTCCATCACCCACAGCGGCGAATCGTCGAGATGTTCTCGGAAGCCGGTGAAGTCCTCGTGGCTGAAGATGTTCCCGTTTGCCGTGCCGTGCCCGTGCACGGCGAGGTGCTCGGGGAACCACGCCGAGACCGTGCCGAGTTCCCGCACCCCCGTCCGGTCCGGCCCGATCTCCTGGAACGGAGGCGAGGAAGCCTCCCGCACCCGGCCCAGCGCGGTGTAGTCGAACGGACTGGCAGGCTCCGAACTGCGCAACAGACTGGTTGAGTTGACCGCGCTGCTCACCGTCGTCGACAGGGTCTTCTGCTGGTGGGTGACGTTGAAGTTCAACGAGACGGGCACGCTGGTGAGGAAGCCCTTGATCGCACTGAAGGTGTTCGAGAACGGATTGAGGGAGATCGTCCGAACGCCGGTGGTGGAGGCGGTGGACGTGCTGTCGAACGCGGCCGCGTGCCGCTGCTCGTTGTTGTGCGGCGGCATACGGTTTCCGGCGCCGAACAGCGCGGAAGGCCTGGGCCGCTCCAGCTGCAGCTGAACGGCCAGTGAGCGCGGCGTGCCGTTGACGGTCAGGGTGATCGGGTGGCCGTCCCTGCTGAGCAGCATCAGACGGTTGTCCTGGAGCGCCTGCGGGGAGAGCAGCTCGGCCAGCCGGCGGCGCGCTTCGGCGCGTTCTGCCCCGGTGAGGGGGCCGGTGACGGCCTCCAGTGTGGCGAGCGCCTGCTGCTGGAGGGCGGTGGCGACCTGGTCCGGGATCGGTGCGAGGTGGACGCCGCTGACGCCTTCGGAGGTGTGGGTGCCGAACCGTCTTACCTCGTCGGACAGCTGCACGTTCGACATCGGCAGCGGGACGGGGACAGGCATCGGTATCGGCAACTGGAGCGGCGGGGGTGGCGGGGGCGACGGCGGGGGAGTGGAGTCGACCGGTCCCGGAGCGTCGTCGTTCTCACGGCTGTCGCTGTCGCTGTCGCTGTCGCTGCCGATGCCTATGCGGACGTCGGTGTCGGTGTCGGTGTCGGTAGGGGCATCGGGTTCGATGGTGATGGCCGTGTGCGCCACGTAACCCGGTGCTTGACTGCTCGTCCAGGCGGGTGCGGTCGTCCCGGTGGACCGGTTCGGCTCGTCGAGGGCCTCGGACGGGGGGAGGCGGGACTCGGCGGTGGCGAGCGGGGTATCGGAGTGCGAGAGCGTCCGCGGTGTGGAGTGCTGGTCCGTGGGCGCGGAGGATTCATCCCGCTCCGGCTTCTGCTCCTGATCCTCCTTCGGAGCCTGTTGCCGCGATTCCTGTTCCTGCGCCGCGGTGGGCTCCGTAGACGTCGTGTTCGGGCCGTTCGACGGGCTACGGGGGCTCCCAACCGCGTTCTGGTCGGTCGAATTCGACGTCTTCAGAGGGCTGTTGGCCGGAGCAGGTGCCGGTGGCGCGGCGGAGGTGTTCGCCGTGGTCGTGAGCGGGGCGCTGGTGCCCCGGGGCGTCGCCGGCTGTGCGGCCACGACGGGCTGCTCCCCGCCCCCGCCGGTGTTGTCGTTCCCGTCCTCGCCGACGAGGTTGCCGTAGTCGTCGCGCGAGGGACCGGAGACGTCGAGCAGGGGAAATCCCTCGTCGTCGTACAACTGCTCCAAACGGGAAGGGGAGTTGGCCGTGCCGGCGCTGTCGTCGTCCACGGAGAGCAGTGACGAGCTGTCGCTCGGATCAGGGGCCAGGTCGTTGCTCACGGTGATCGGGTTCGGCTGAACGCCCGGACCGCCGACCGGGTTGCTCCCCGTGCCGCCGGACTCCGACCCCGTCTGTCCGCCCGATTCCAGCCGGGCGCCGGGCAGCTTGAACCCGGCCTCCAGCGTCCGGTTGCGAAGATCGGCCCCTAGCTTGTCGCCCGCGCCCTCGAGGATGTGTCCGACGCGGCCCTCCACCATGCCCGAGCCGAAGGTCAGGCCCGAGGTGGTGAACGTATGGTCGTCGCTGAAGAAGAGGTTGTAGAAGCCCTCGGAGACCGCCGCGTGCGCCCCCTCGGACACGCCCTCGGTGATGCCGTGGACGCCTGACTGAGCCATCGCCCGGATGGCGCTCCTGCCGAGTTGGTCGGCCGCGCCCTGGCCGAGGATCCTGCCCAGGGCGCCGTCGCCCTCCTTGGCGAGCGGCTTGAGCGCGTCCTCGAGCAGCTTCGGGAGGTCCTTCTTGCCGGTGTTCTCCAGCAGCGTCCTCGCCCAATTGCGGCCGACGGCTCCCGCCTTGTCACCGCCCAGGTGGTTGCTGAAGGTCTCACCGATGTTGCGGACGAACTTGTCCCCGGCCGCCTTGCTGTGGGGTCCCACGGTGGGGGGAAGGTCGTTCGCGAAGTTCTGGGCGAAGTCCTCACCGAAGGTCTTCGGGGCTTTCGGTCCGGCGCCCTTCGGCCCTTTGGGGCCCTGCACGGGCGGCTGCGGGAACGCGTTGTCGAGCTCCCTGCCCAGCTGCTTCCCGCCACCCTTGCCGAAGAGGTCGGCGAGCCTCTTCCCCAGCTTGTTGCCCAGGAACTGGAACGGTCCGGCCAGGAACCCCTGGATCATGCCGGACAGCGCCGCGCCCTTGGTCAGGTCGCCCTCGTACTCGTCGCGGGTGCCCTTGTTCAGTTGCGACCACTGGACCAGCAGATCCATCGCGACGCCCATGCCGACGTTGATCAGCTGGTGCATCACCAGCGTCATCAGCGCCCGGCCGAGCCACGAGCGGATCAGGAACCGCACGATCGCGCACTTCGCCAGATACGCCTGGATCGACGCCCCGAAGAAGAACGCCAGCGCTGCCGCGACGATCGCCTCGAACAGCAGCTCCACCAGCTGGGCAATGATCATGTATTTGGTGTACTGGAGCTGAGTCGCGGCCTTGCGGGTGAACGTCGCGAGCAACTGCGCCTGGTCGGCGACCGCGTCGAAGTAGTTGAGCCCCTCCTCGCCGATGAAGCTCTTCATCGCCGCCTGGTACATCGCGGCGGCGTCACCGTCGAAGCTCTCGCTGGTGTAGCCGAGGGCAGCGGCGATCTGCTGCTTCATGTCGTTGTTCAGCTTGCCGTGCAGGTCCTTGTGGACCTCGGCCAGGGCGAACAGCTTGTCCTCGTCACCGTTCGGCGGTACTTCACCGGTCAGCGCGGCGAACAGCCAGGCACAGTCGGGAGGGAACTCCAGTGACAACGTTCAGCTCTTCCGGTTGTGCTGGCCGAGCGAGTCGGTGATGTCGGTCTGGAGGTTGCCGAAGTCCGTCGAGGCATCGCGCAGGCTCTGCCCGCTGCCGACCAGCGCGTCGCTCAGCGCGGTGATGCCCGTCTTGGCGTCCTCGACCGCGGGCAGGTACTTCTCCGCGAAGGTCATGCCGAACTTGTCCGTGCCCCAGCATCCGTGGTACGAGGTGATCTTGTCCAGGTAGTCGTCGCGGATCAGTTTGATGTGGTCGGCCACCTGGTCCAGGTTCTCGCTGCTCCGGTCGAGCCCGCCCGTGTCGACCTCGAGTCCGCTCATCGCTGTGCCTCCCTGCCCGTGCCGGCCGCGTCGTCCTCTTCGACGATCTCGTCGAGCAGTGCGCCACCGGACGAGGGGGTGGGCGCCTTCGACGGGGGCACCGGCAGTCCCTCCTCGCGGAGCGGGGCGAACAGGGTGTCCCAGTCCAGCTCCTGGAAGCCGCCCTCGCCGGTGGGTGAGAGGCCGGGGATGGGTCCGAACGGCCGGTACACGTCCGCGAGTTGCTCGGCCGCCTGGGCGCGGGCCGATCCGATGGTGGCCATCAGTACATGGGCGAGCTGGGCGGGGGGCATGGTCCGGTACCTCGCGGTGGGGAAGCGCAGGTTCGTCAGCTCGCCCTGCGGCCCGACCGTCGCCTCCACGGAGCGGTCCTTCGCCATGGCGGTCGCGGAGATCCGGGCGGCAGCGGCCCCGGCCTCGGTCAGCTTGGTCCGGGCCTCCTCGAACTCCGCAAGCGCCTCGGCCAGGTGCTCTTCCATCGGGTTGCTCATATGCGTTCCGCGCCCTTCGTCACACGCATGCCACTCGGTCCCTTCGTCCGCCCGACGACGGCCGTCACCGGCCGATCACCGCCGCCACGCCGCCCTCGTCCGTGCCCCAGGTCTCCTCGTCCTCACTCACCCAGGTGGACCGCTCGCGTTCGTCGCTCTGGGTGCTGCCGCCCGCGCCGCCCGTGCCGCCGCCCATCGGGGGCATCATCGGGGTGCCGCTGGACGAGGTGGTGCTGGGCCGCCGGCCGGCCGTCGCGGCCTCCTCCGCGGCGAGCTGAGCCGATTTGCCGTTCCGCGCCGCGGACGCCTCTCCGGCAGCCATCGCCCGGGCGCGCTCCCCGCCCAGCCCGGTTCCGGCCGCGCCCGCCGAGGCACCCGTGCCGCCGCCGGGCATGAGCCCCTGGCTGCCGAGCGGGTTCAGCGGGAGCCGGCCGGCCCCGCCGGTGTCGGTGCCGGAGTATCCGTAACCGCTTCCGCTCAGGGGGGATGTGGCGCTCCCGCCGTCCGGGTAGTCGTAGTAGTCGAAGTCGCTGAGACCGCCACCGGACTTGTTCGGCCCGAGCCCGCCGGTACCGCCCGTCGTGCCGGTCGTCCGTCCGTACGCGTCGGTGGTGACCGTGCGCCCGTCCGGATAGCTGATCCGGTGGCCGCCGTTCTTGAGCGTCTTGTCGACGGTGCCGTCCGGGTACGTCGTCGTGGACGAGCCGTCCGCGTTGTGCGTCGTCCGCGTCTGCGTACCGTTGCCGCCGACGGTGTTGAGGTGCTCGGTCCGCTTGTGGCCGTCGGCGTCGGTGGTGGTGTACGTGCCGTCGGGGCCCAGCTTGGTGGTGCTGCCGTCCTGGTACGTGGTGGACACCGTGCCGTCCTTGCCCACCTGGGACACCGAGCCGTCGGCGTACTGGACGGTGGAGGTGCCCTTGCCCAGGTGCGAGACGGTTCTGGTGCCGTCGGGGTCGACCGTGGTCACGGTCCCGTTCGCCGAGACGGAGGTCTTCGTGCCGTCCTCGTGGGTGGTGGTGGTCGTGCCGTCCTTGCCGTACACCGTGGACGAACCGTCCGCGTTCTTCACGGTCGAACCGGGCGCCGGATGGCTGGTGGTGCTGTTGCCGTGGGCGTCGGTGCTGGTGAGCACCCCGTTCGGGGCGAGCTTCGTCGAGGTGCCGTCCGGGTACTGCGTGACCGTCGTACCGTCCGGGCCGATCGTGGCCTTCGTACCGTCCTGGTAGGTGATGGTCTCGCTGCCGTCCTTGTTCAGGACCGTCTTCGAGCCGTCGGGATTGTTCGTGACGGAGGTGCCGTCGGGGTTGACGGTGGTGGTGGTGCCGTCCTTGTGCGTGGTGGTCCGCGAACCGTCGGCGTTGTACGAAGTGGTGCTGCCGTCCGGACCCTTGACCGTCCTGACGGGGTAGCCGCCGCTGCTGCTGCCGCCCGTGACGTTGGGGGAGAGCGGAGGCGGGACAACGCCCGCGGGCGTCGTCTCCTTGTGACCGTCCGGGTAGGTGGTGGTGGTCGAACCGTCCGGGTTCACCAGGCTGGTGGAGCCGTCGGGGTGGGTGATCGGGAGGTTCACGCCGCCCGGGCCGCTGCCGCCCCCCGTACCGTTGAGGCCGAGCGTGGGCGGGGGCACGATGCCGGTGCCGCCTCCGCCGCTGCCGCCGGCGCCGGTGTTCCCGCCGTTCAGGCCGAGATCGCCGCCCGCTCCGCCGCCGCCGAACTCCCCGCCGGTTTCGTTCTCCCCGATCTGCGGCGGAGGATCGACGTCACCGGCTCCGCCGCCCGCGTCCAGGTCCTTGTTGGCCTTGTCCATCTCCTTCTGGGCGTCCTCCTTCTCCTTCTCCGCCTCCTCCTTGGCCCGCCCGGCCTCGTCGCTCGCGTTCGCCTCCTTGAGGCTGCCCGCTCCGGCCTTGAACGGGAAGGACGAGTCCGAGTTCATCCCCACCATGGCCTGGTTGAGCTCCAGCATGGCCTTGCTCGCCGCCTGGTCGAGAGGAGCGAGGGTGGCGAGCCAGTTGGTGCAGGCCCGCGTGGCGAGGTTCTTCCAGTCGCTGTCGAGGGTGAGGTTGCCGTAGACCGGGTGGATGTGCAGGAACCCGTCCCCGGGCTTGTTGTTGCCGTAGTCCTGGCGCATCTTCAGGATGTTGTTCTCGTTCAGCCACAACGCCAGATCGTCGAGCAGCGCGTCGAGATGGGACGTGCCGAGCCATACGTTCGCCGGCCGGGCCCTGAGACCGGCGTACGCCGACTCGACCGCGGTCTGTACGGCCGGGTCCGAGTTGTTCAGCCAGCCGTTCCAGGCCGTGGCGAGCTCGTTCGCCGCCGTCCAGATCGCCAGTTCGGCATCGACGAGCTTGTCCCCGACCACGGAGCGGGACCTGTAATCCTTGTTGCTCTTGAACTCCCTTCCGCCGCCGGGCTGGACCGCACCCGTCCCGGGGGCGATCAGGGTGAGGAAGTCCTTGTAACCGAGGCTCACCGCGTCGATCAGGTCGCGGAAGACGTCCGCGCCGCTGCCCTGATAGGAGGAGAACTCGCTGTCGAGCTGCTTCACCCATTTTTCGAGGTCGACGGACTTGGTCGAGAAGTAGTCGACGACTCGGTTGAACGCCTCGGCGATGGGACTGAATTCCTTGAGATTGATCGCGTCGGCCGTGACGACCGCCGGGGTGTGGTCGTATCCGCCGCCGAACCCCTCCGTGGTGAAGGTGTCCCGCAGCGCCTCCAGCGCCTTTCCGTAACCCCAGTCATAGGCTCCGGCGTTTCCGGTGTTGCTCCAGTCGGCGCCGCTCGACGAACTCCACGGGAGGGAGATGGTCACCTTGTAGACGTCGAGGTAGGTGCTGGACTGCCCGTCGGAGGGGCCGTAGAACTGGATGACCCGTTCGGGCGTCTCGCCCGCCCCCACCTCGCCCGTGGTGTTGCGGTCGTCGGACACACCCGTCTTGCTGACCTTCTCGACCCGGACCCGCATCCACTCGCTGCCGGTTCCCGTCTTCGCGTCCGCACCGCCCACGGCCGCGACATTGGCCCGGGTACCGCCGTCGAAACCGGTGAGCTGTTTGACGACGGATTCCCAGCTTGGATCAACTGCCACGGGCAGGACTCTCCTTGTGCGACGAGCGGAGACGAAGGGTGAGGGTCAGGTCTTCCGGGTCGGGGCGAGGTCCCCGTCCACATCACCCAGGTCGTTCAGGAACTCCTGGCTCTTGATGTCCTCCAGGCTGTCCGCCTGGTTCTTCTTCATCGTCTCCAGCACCGTCCTCATGTTCCTCTGGATGTCCTTGAAGAGCTTCAGCTGGTTGCTGATGACGCCCGCCTGGGACCCCGCCGCGCCCGTGAGGTACTCCACCAGCGGATTCGCGCTCAGCGGGGAAGCGTCCTTCCCGACCAGTTTGCCGAGCTTGAGCACATGGCTGCTGAGACCCACCCCGGGGGAGGCCATCTGGGCACTGAGGAACTTCAGCGAGGAGATCCCACCCTTCTCGGCGTCCTTCTCCAGCGCGGTCAGCAGGTCGATGAACTCCTGCACGTCGGTGTCGATGAACCTCTGGAGAGAGTCCGTGTCCAGGTGCGACAGATTGGCCGGGTCGGCCGCCATGGCTTCTCACAATCGTCGTCGGGGAGGGGGCGGGCAGGAGCCGGCGGTCCGGGGCAGGCGGTGGATCAACCGCCGACGCGGATGTTCCCCCACTCCGACGCGCTGCGGTTCTCGTGCTTGCGGTACTGGTCCGAGATGTCGCTCAGCGTGGAGCTGTGCTTCGTCAGAACGGTTCCCAGCTGTGTGGTGGCCTGGTTCCACTTCTCCTGCAGAGCCGAGTACGTCGCGGCGTCCGCGCCCTGCCAGGCGCCGTGCAACCCGGCCAGCTCCTCGTTGAGGGCCTGCACCAGGGACTGGATGCGGTTCGTCTGGAGGCGCATGTCCTCGGCGGCCTGATCCACCCTGCTGTACTCGACGTGGATGATGCCGTCGGTCTTGTTGGAGTGATCGTAGGGGGTGGTCATGGCGAACTCCTGGAGAGGGAGGAGGGGCGGGGACGGGAGGAGGGAAGTGCCGGACGGCCTGTCAGGTCAGCTCGGCGAAGACGTCGTTCGACCGGCTGCTGGTCTGGATCGCCTCCGTGGTCCTTCCCTGAAGTCCGCGCTGGAGGACGCCGGTCTCCTGGAGCTGCTCCATCATCTGGTTGATGTTCCTGGTGATGATGTCGACCTGGCCGCTCCAGTCCGAGAGCAGCTGCTGGTACGCGCCGCCGTCCTGGCCCCCGTACGCGGCCATCAGGCCCCTCATGGTCGTGCGCACCTCCTCCTGGGACTGCTTGATGCCGCTCTGCACAGTGCTGAGGGCGTTGTAGCCCTTCTGGTTCTCGGACTGCGACGACGTCTGGAGGCTGCCGGGTTCGGCGGGGGTGTTCGACATGTCAGGTGTCCTTTCCCGGACTTGGGCGTCTGCTGATGCTAGGGAGGCCGGTGTGGCGGGGGCAATGCTCAACGGCAAGATCTGAGCTGGAATTGATCATTGTCCGACCGGGCCGGCCCCCGACGGCCGTCACGCGGGGGAAGGTGATGAACGCCCGGTCCGGCGCGGACGCCGCCCCATGACCGGCCGTTCACCCGCAGGACCCCTCCGAGGACACGGCGGGAGCCGCCCGACCGCCGCCGGCCACCGCCGCGTCCAGCACCGGACCCGTCGGCAGCATGTCCAGCAGTCGCGAGGGCACCGCCTGCGCGTGGCCGCCCTTCAGGCCGAGCCGCTCCACCGACTCAGCGTCCGGCAGCCGGTACTTGATGCCCACATCCGTGACCAGGTACGTCGTCGTGCCGATCACCGAGCCCCCCGCGCCCAGCGCCTGCACCAGCGCGCCGCCCCCGGGCCGTACCTCCAGACCGTCCACCGCCAGGCACGCATGCCGGATCTCGGGGCCGGAGGGCACCGGAGCCGCCCGTGCCGCCGTCGGTACGAGAGCCAGGGCCACCCGGGGCGCGGAGCCCTCCGGCTGGATCCGGGCGCACACCGACATGCCGGGGCCCGGGTCCCGCACGACGGGCGTACGGGACGGCCACCCCGCCGGGTCCTCGGCCGCCTCGGCAGCCGGCGCCCGGTGCTGGGCCAGCTGGTCCGCGGTGAGCGGGAGCACGGCCGGGACCGACCCCTGGTAGGCCAGCTTCGCCGTCCGGTCGTCACCCAGTACGAGGGCTGCCCCGGGAGTGCTCAGCGGGCGCAGGCCACTCTTCTCCAGCAGGAAGTGCTGGGTGACGGTGCCCGGCGATGCCAGTGCGTACACCTGGCCCGTCCGTCCGGTGCGGCCGCCGATCCGGGGTCCGGCCGCGCCCCGGCCGTCCACCTCCGGCGCGGTCAGATCGGGTCCGGCCGGCACGCTGTCGAGGAACGCCGCGGAGACGGGTACCGGCGTCGCCCCGGAGTAGCCCAGCGCCTCGGCCGCGCCGTGCTTCCCGAGCCGCAGCCGGTGATCGCCCCACAACAGATGCGTGGTTCTGTCCGGGCCCTGGACGAGAACGGCACGGTCGTCGCCGGGGGAGACCCCGCCGGTGGGCAGGCCCACCCGCAGCGACGTGACGGGGCGCCGGCCGGTGCGGTCGGCGCCCGTGCGGGCCGGTTCCTCCGCGCAGACCTGCCACGCCCCCTGCTCCAGGTCTCCGGGGCCGGGCAGCGCGTCGGGGGCGCCGGGGATGCCGACCGGGGTGCCGTGCCGCTCGCCCGCCAGGGAGGCCCCGGACACCGAGACCACCTTGAGGTCGTCGGCCGCGATCAGCTTCGCCGACGCGTAGTTGCGCACCGGGCGCAACGTCCCGTCGAGATAGAGGAAGCGGGTACCGGTGTCCTTCTGCACGATCAGGTCCGAGTCCTGCTGCCAGGTCTTGGAGCCCGCGGGCGAGATCATCCCGAAGAGCAGGAACCCGACGGTGAGGACGACTCCGAGGCCGATGCCCCAGGCCATGCCCCGGTTCGTGCGGCCCACCGGGGACTCCGGGGAGTCGGGGTCGCTCCGCAGCATGCCGCTGGTCAGCCGCCCCATGACGAAGAGATGGGCCTGGACCTGGTCCTTCCTGGACTGCATGTCCTTTCCCCTCAGCCGTTGGCGGTGCGCAGGGCCGTGTACACGCCCAGCACCCAGAGGGTCAGCGGGATCACGGCGACGGCGAGCAGGCTGTGCAGGATGTCGGCCGCCCGGCCCCAGTAGGGCAGTATCCGGCGGCCGGGCACCGTCCACGAGGCGATGGCCGCCGACACGGCGGCGGCGATGAGCGCCGCGATCAGGAACGGGCGGTGCGCGGCGTCCATCGAACCGGCGGCCCGCACCGCCATCAGGACGAGGCCGTACAGGCCCGGGAGCATGACCGCGGGCCGCTGCCACATGTTGCCGATGCCGCGCGCGTGCAGGAGCAGGAGCAGACACAGCACTCCGGCGGTGACCACGGCGGCGCTGTCCGGGCGGACCGTCACGAGAGCGGTCAGGACCACCGCGCAGATCAGACCGGTCCCCGTGTACAGGGCGGTCATCCACTCCTCGGCGAGCGCGGTGCGGCTCACCACGACCTGGCTGGGGTGGGGTTCGATGCCTTCCTGGAGCTGCTCCGCATTGGTCGGCAGGGCGGGCAGCCGCAGCCCGGACAGCCGGAAGGCGATGCTCGGGACGAGGCCGCCGAAGACGACCGCGAGGACCGCGAGGACGCTCGCCGCGTGCGCGGCCGGCCAGTCGGTGACCAGCATCAGAGCACCCCACAGGGCGCCCGCCAGCGCGACCACCGCCGCGGTCAGCAGCAGCGGCACGAAGGCGGCGACCGCGGCCACCGCCAGCACCGCCCCGCCCGCGGCCGCCGCCGAACCGGCGAGCAGCCGCGCCCCCGTCAGGTGCGCGTGCGCGTCACCGCTGGGCAGCAGCGCACCGGCCAGCCCCAGATACGGTGCGACGAGGACGCCGAGCGCGGCGCCGGCGGCGGAGTCGCCCACCGCCCGGCTCGCCGTGGCGGCGCCGAACAGCACCAGCAGCCCGGTGGCGGCCGCGACCGCGGCCCGCAGCGGTGCGGAGCCGCCCGGCAGCGCCAGCACCAGCAGCCCGGCCGCGAGCAGCACCACCGCTGTGCCGCGCAACAGCCACCGGCTGGTCCGGGCCTCCCACCCGTGCGGGCGGTCGCGCATCGTGCCGGCGACCCCGTCCACCAGGTCGTCGAAGTGGACCGGCGGCAGCACCTCGGTGCGAGGGCGGAGGAAGAGCGTCTCGCCGTCCCGCAGCGCCAGGCCCTCCGGGGTGCGCTCCACGTCCAGGGGCTCCTCGCCCAGGCGTTGCAGCACCCAGCCGCCGTGTTCGATCCCCCTCTCCGCCAGGTCGTGACCCGCGTGGTCGAGGAGGACGGGCAGCAGGTCGGACACGGGCACGTCGGCGGGGACCGCCAGATCGATGAGCCGTTCCCGGGTTCGCACCGTGAGCCGACACAGGCCGGGGGCGGATATGTCTGTCATGCGGCGGGGCCACACCTCTCCGAGGGGCGGGGATACCAAAGTTGATGACCGCACACTACCTTTGATCTTGCGTCAGGCCGCCAGCCACTGGTGCGACCGTTCCGAGCTGGGCATTCACCTGCGGCATTCACCTCCTTCGTGCCGAACCGCCCTGGGACCCCCCTGCCTCCCCACCGCCTCAGAAGCGACGAGCCCGAGGAGTAATTCCGCGTGAGCACCGTTCTGTTCCGCCGTCCCGCCCGCAGGCGGGGCCCCGACATGCCGGACGGCGAGATCAGCCTCCAGGAACCGCCCGCCCTCCCGGAGGCGGAGCCGAACACCTCGGCCATGTGGATGTACCTCCCCATGGGGCTGACGTCACTCGCCATGATGATGATGTTCATCAGGCCCGGCCAGGCGACGACCTTCAGCTACCTGGCCATCGGGCTGATGCTGCTCTCGTCCGTCGCGATGATCGTGGGACAGCTGATGCGCAGCGCGGGCGAACGCAAGCGCAAACTCAAGGGTGAGCGGCGGGACTACCTGCGGTACCTGGCCCAGACCCGGCGCAAGATCCGCCGCACGGTGGCCGATCAGCAGAAGGCCCTGGCCTGGCGGCACCCGGACCCGGCCGGGCTGTGGGCGCTGACCGGTACCAGCCGGCAGTGGGAACGCCGCCCCGCCGACGAGGACTTCGCGGAAGTACGGGTCGCCGTCGGCGAGCAGAAGCTCGGCACCCGGCTCGCCCCGCTGGCCACCAAGCCCGTCGAGGACCTGGAGCCGCTCACCGCGCACGCCCTGCGCAGCTTCATCCGGGCGTACGGCACCGTGCCCGGCCAGCCCATCGCCCTCTACCTGCGGGCCTGGTCGCGGATTCTCGTGCACGGCGACAACGAGCGGGCCCGTGCCCTCGCCCGCGCCCTGATCGCCCAGCTCGCGGCCTTCCACGCCCCCGAGGAACTCACCGTCGCGCTCTGCGTCTCCGACGCGCGGCGCGCCGAGTGGGAGTGGGTGAAGTGGCTGCCGCACACCCAGCACGCCTACCAGCGCGACGGCGCGGGTCAGGCCCGTACCGTCGCGGCAGGACTCGTGGAGCTGGACGAGCTGCTCGGCGCGGACTTCACCGAACGCCCCCCGTTCGACCCGGAGACCGCGCCCGGCCGCGACGAGCCCTTCACCGTCGTCGTCGTGGACGGCGGCACCGTGCCCGGCGGCCACCGCCTGGAAGGGGCCGGGTACCGCAACGCCGTCGTCGTCGACCTGTCGGAGACGCTCGTCTGGAAGCCCGCCCGCGGCACACTGCGGCTGCGCATCGACGACGACGGACTCCACCTGGTGCGCACCGACCGCGAACGCAAGGAGCAGTCCACCCTCCTGGGCGAGCCCGACACGCTCGGTCCGGTCGCCGCCCGCACGCTGGCCGCCCGGCTCGCTCCCTACCGCCTCGGCGGCGGTGCGGTCTCGGCCGAGCCGTTCGCCTCCGACACCGAACTCACCACCTTGCTCGGCATCGCGGACCTGCGTCGTCACGACCCCGCCAAGCTGTGGGGCGCCCGCCCGCTGGAGAGCCGCGACCGGCTGCGGGTACCGATAGCGATCGGCGAGGACGGGCTGCCCGTCGAACTCGACATCAAAGAATCCGCCCAGGGCGGCATGGGCCCGCACGGCATGCTCATCGGGGCCACCGGCTCCGGCAAGAGCGAACTGCTGCGCACCCTGGTGCTGGGCCTCGCTCTCACCCACTCCTCCGAGACCCTCAACTTCGTGCTCGTCGACTTCAAGGGCGGCGCCACCTTCCTCGGCATGGATGAGCTGCCGCACACCTCGGCCGTCATCACGAACCTGGCCGAGGAACTCCCCCTCGTCGGACGCATGCAGGACGCCTTGCACGGTGAACTGATGAGGCGTCAGGAACTGTTGCGCCGGGCCGGGAACTACTCCTCCGTGCTGGAGTACGAGAAGGCCCGCGCCTCCGGCACCCCGCTGGCACCGCTGCCCTCGCTCTTCATCGTCGTGGACGAGTTCTCCGAACTCCTCTCGGCGCACCGCGACTTCATGGAGCTCTTCGTGATGATCGGCCGTCTCGGCCGCTCGCTCGGCGTCCATCTCCTGCTCGCCTCGCAGCGGTTGGAGGAGGGCCGCATGCACCAGCTGGAGTCCCACCTCTCCTACCGCATCGGTCTGCGCACCTTCTCCGCGATCGAGAGCCGCGGGGTGCTCGGTGTCCCCGACGCCTACCACCTGCCACCCACCCCGGGCAGCGGCTACCTGAAGAGCGGCGTCGAAGCGCTGACCCGGTTCCGTGCCGCGTACGTCTCCGGGGCGTACACGAGCAGGCGTGGTGCCGTCCAGCAGGCGCAGATCGCCCGCCAGGTCGTGCCGTGGGGCACCGACTGGGTGGTGCCGCGCACCCTTCCCGCCGCCCCCGAACCGGTGACCGCCGAGCCCGACTCCGGCGAGTCCCTCCTCGCGCTCGCGCTCGACCGGCTGCGCGACAGCGGCCCGCCCGCCCGCCAGGTGTGGCTGCCTCCGCTGGGCGCCCCGCCGGCCCTCGACGCACTGCTGCCGCCCCTGTTCCCGGACCCCGACTTCGGCCTCACCACGACCGGTTCCGCCGACCGGGGCAAGCTGCGCATCCCCGTCGGCATCGTCGACAAGCCCTTCGACCAGGTGCGCGACCTGCTCACGGTCGACTTCTCCGGCGCGGGCGGACACCTCGCCGTCGCCGGTGGTCCGCAGAGCGGCAAGTCCACCGTGCTGCGGACCCTCATCGCCGCGCTCGCCCTCACCCACACCCCGCGCGAAGTGCAGTTCTACTGCCTGGACTTCGGGGGTGGCGCACTGCTCGGGCTCGCCGGGCTGCCGCACGTCGGCGGGGTCGCCGGCCGTCTCGACCGGGAACGGATCTCCCGTACCCTCGCCGAGGTCACCTCGCTGCTCAACCGGCGGGAGCTGTTCTTCCAGGAGCAGGGCATCGACTCCATGGCCACCTACCGCAGGCGACGGGCCGAGGGGCAGTACCCGGACGAGCCGCTGGGCGACGTCTTCCTCGTCGTGGACGGCTGGTCCACGGTGCGCAGTGACATGTTCGACGACATCGCCGTCTTCAACGGCATCGCCACCCGGGGCCTCAACTACGGCGTCCACCTCATGGTCAGCACCTCCCGCTGGGTGGAGCTCTCCGCCGCCCTCCGCGACCAGGTCGGCAACCGCCTGGAGCTGCGGATGGGCGACCCGATGGACTCCGCCATCGACATCCGCAAGGCCGGCACCGTGCCCGCCGTCCCCGGACGCGGTCTGAGCAACGAGAAGCTCCACTTCCTCGCCGCACTCCCGCGCATCGACGGCGGCGAGGACGCGGAGGACCTCACCGACGCCCTCGCGGACCTCGTCGAGGCCGTCGCGGAGAACTGGGACGCCCCGCCGGCCCCGCCCGTGCGCATGCTGCCCGCCCGCCTCACCACCGCCGACCTGCCGCCGACCGACCCGGAGCGGCCGCTGCGCGTCCCGTTCGGCCTGGACGAAGCCGAACTCTCGCCGGTCTGGCACGACTTCGCCCAGAGCCCGCACCTGATGCTGGTCGGGGACACGGAGAGCGGCAAGACCAGCGCGCTGCGGCTGCTCGCCCAGCAGATCGTCGCGACCCACACCCCCCAGCAGGCGCGCATCCTGGTCGTCGACTACCGCCGCGAGCTCGTCGAGGCGGTCCCCGAGGAGTACCGGCTCGGCCACGCCGTGGCGGCGGACCCGCTGCGCGAACTCGTCGACGGGGTCACCCGGGCGATGGTCGTCCGCGCCCCCGGCGAGGAGATCTCCCCGGCCCGGATGCGGCGGGCCGACTGGTGGACCGGGCCGCGCCTCTTCGTGCTCGTCGACGACTACGAGATGGTCGGCACCGGCTTCAGCGGCCCCTTCGAACCGCTGCTGCCGCACATTCCGCTCGGCTACGAGGTCGGCCTCCACCTGGTCGTGGCCCGCGCCTCGACCGGCGCGTCACGCCAGGACCCCCTGATGCGCAAGCTCCAGGAGGTCAACTCCCCGGCCCTCCAGCTGTCCTGCCCGCCCTCGGAGGGATACGTCTTCGACAGCGTCAAACCGAAAATCCTGCCACCGGGGCGTGCGCTGCGGATCGCCCGCCGCAAGGCCGCGCTCGTCCAGATCGCGCTGCCCCGCGAGGTGGCACCGCCGGAGGAGGAACGCGGCCAGTAGTGCCGGTCGCGGCACTGGCCGTCAGGGGGCGCCGCCACCCCCGCGGGCGTCCCCGGTGCCCAGTCGGCCCGGCCGCCAGCCTCTGGCCCGCCCCCGCGGCAGCGCCACCGCGAAGAACGCCACGAGCAGGGCCACCCCCGCGGCGCCCGCCGTGACCAGCAGCGCGGTGTTCCTGGCGCCCGCGGTGTCCGGGTGCGACACCGGCCGCACCGGGTCCGGGCGGGCCGCCGCCGCCCGCGCGGCCGGAGCCTCCGCGCCCGCCACCGCCCCGTAGGGGTCCAGCGCCGGAAGGTCCGCCGGGTACGCCGTGCGCAGCAGCCTCTCCCGCACCTGGGCCGCGCTCAGCTCCGGGTGGTAGGAGCGCACCAGCGCCGCCGTGCCCGCCGTCACCGCCGCCGCCAGCGACGCGCCGGAGCCCGTCCACAGCCCGCCGTCCACCGGGCCCGGACCGACGAGCGCGTCGCCGGGCGCGGTGATGTCGGCGCGCGTGAAGGGCGGGGCGCCGTCCGGACGGGTGCCCCGCGGGCCGGTGTCCAGCACGGCGAGGACATCCTTCGGAGGTGCGGGAGCGGCCTCGGCGGGAGCATCGGCGCCCGTGGACAGCGGCACACTGTCCGCCGCCGCCGGGGCCACCACCAGCGAGTCCTTGGCCGCGGCCACCGCCAGAGCCGCCCGTACCGCCTTGTCCGCGCCGTCCAGCGGAGCGGTCACGGTGATCACCCCGGCTCCGTGCTCGGCCGCTGCCCGCACGCCGGCCGCCAGCCGGGCCGGATCGGGTTCGCCGCGGACGCCCGTGCCCCGTACGGCCAGGATCCTCGCCTGCGGGGCGACCCCGGCGAAGCCCTGGCCGGGAGTGGCCGCACCCGCGATCAGACCCGCCTGGAAGGTCCCCCGTCCCACGCAGTCCTTGCCCGCGTCGTCCACCGCGTCGACCCGGCCGGCCAGCACGGCGGGCCCGTCGCTCACCCCGGTGCCGACGACCGCGACGGTCACGCCCCGTCCCTGCGACAGGGGCCACACCTGGTCCAGACCGAGCGCCCTGCGCGTCCAGGGGGCGTCGGAGGTGGCACGGCCCTTGAAGGCCGTGCACGCCTGCTGCTCGGACAGTCGCTCGGGGACCCCGGGCAGCACCACCTGTCCGGCGCTGTCGTCCGCGAGGGCGAGCCGGCCCGGCAGGGCGATCAGAGCGGTGCAGAGCAGCAGAACGGCCGTACGGCGGTGCATGCGGGGCTTTCCCTTTGTTCGGTGAGACGGTCCGGGGAGGACTGCGCGGCGGGACGGCCGGGCGCCCCTCAGGAAGGCTGCGGCAGACCGGTCAGGTCCTCCGGCAGCAGGAGCTGCAGATCGTCCAGGCTGGGCGCAGCGACCGCGCTCAGCCGCCCCGCCTGACGAGTCATCATCCCCTCCAGGGTCTGCCGCGCGAGGCGTGCGTTGCCGAACGTACGCCCCCTCGGCAGCCCGTCGAAGTGCGCGCGCAGCGCGGTGGCGGCGCCGGGCGCGCACTCGTAGCCGTTGTCGACGGCGTGCTGGCGCACGATGGTGACCAGCTCGTCGGAGGAGTAGTCGGGGAACTCGATGTGCCGGGGGAAGCGGGAGGCGAGACCCGGGTTGGAGTCCAGGAAGCGCGCCATCTCCTCGGTGTAGCCCGCCGCGATCACCACCACCTCGTCGCGGTGGTCCTCCATCAGCTTCAGGAGGGTGTCCACGGCCTCCTGACCGAAGTCGGAGGAACCGCCGCTCCCCGCGGGGGTGAGGGTGTACGCCTCGTCGATGAAGAGCACACCGCCGAGCGCCCGCGTGAACACCTCCTTCGTGAGCTGCGCCGTGTGCCCGACCCACCGGCCCACCAGATCGGCCCGCGACACCTCGACCAGCTGGCCGCGCGGCAGCACCCCGAGCGAGGCCAGCAGTTCCCCGTACAGCCGGGCCACCGTCGTCTTCCCGGTACCGGGCGGGCCCGCGAAGACCAGGTGATTGCTGATGCGCGGTGCCGGCAGCCCGGCCTCGGTGCGGCGACGGGCGGTGGCCAGCAGATTGACCAGATCACCCACCTCCCGCTTGACCGCGGCGAGCCCCACCAGCGCGTCCAGCCGCAGCAGCGGGTCCTCGTCGGGCTTGTGGTCCACCGCCGCGCTCACGCCGACGTCCTTCGCGGTCAGTACCGCCAGATCGCGTTCACCGACCTCCGCCAGGGCCGCCAGCCGGGACGCCTGGCGGTCCACCATCTCCTCGAACACCTTGCGGGCGGTGCGCCCGTTGCCGAACGCCGCGTCGCGCGGAATGGCGTCGAAGTGGCCGTGCAACGCGGTCCTGGCCGCCGGTTCCAGTTCGTAGTGGTGCCCCGTGCACATCCGTTCGACGATGGTGACCAGCTCGTCCGAGGTGTAGTCGGTGAACTCCACGGTGCGGGTGAACCGGGAGGCCAGACCGGGGTTGGAGGCGAGGAAACCGGTCATCTCCGCCGGGTAGCCGGCTGCGACGACCACCACGTCCTCCCGGTGGTCCTCCATCAGCTTCACCAGCGTGTCGATGGCCTCCCGGCCGAAGTCCGCGCCCGAGCCGCCGTCGGAAACCAGGGTGTACGCCTCGTCGACGAACAGCACCCCGCCGAGCGCCTCGTTGAACTTCTCGGTGGTCTTGATCGCGGTGCCGCCGACGATCTGGGCCACCAGGTCGGCTCGCGAGACCTCCACCAGGTGGCCGCTGCGCAGCACTCCGAGCGACGCGAGGATCGACCCGTACAGCCGGGCCACCGTCGTCTTGCCGGTGCCGGGCGGGCCCGCGAACACCAGATGGCGGCTCATCGGCGGGGCGGGCATGCCGAGGCTGGCGCGCCGCTGCGCCAGCCGGTTCAGGTTGATCAGCGTCAGCACCTGCTGCTTCACGTCGGCGAGACCGATCAGGGATTCCAGCTCGGCCACCGGGCCGGTGTCGCCGTCCGGTTCTGCGGTCATCGGGACCGCGCCTCCCGGCAGCCGTCCACCGCCCGCCGCCTCGGCGCCCGCGGCGCTGCCCCAGGCGTCCGGAGCACCGTTGTCCGCACTGGTCAGACCTTCGACGGCGAGCCGGTCACCGGGCACCGCCTGCCGCAGCCCGCTGCCCCGGTTGTCCCGTACCGTGCAGCCGGTCAGCGACGCCGGGTCGGTGCCCTCCACCCGTACGCCGTCGGCGCCGGAGCCGGACACCTCGCAGGACTTCAGGGCCGCCCGCGCGCCCGCGGTGACCAGCACCCCGTGCTCGCCCGAGCCGGTGACCCGCGCCCGCGCGGCGGACAACTCGCCCTCCGGATCGACCCGGACGCCCGCACCGGCCGCGTCCTCGACGGCCGTGTCGCGCAGGGTGACCGTGCCGAGCGCCCCGACGTGCACGCCCGACGCGGCCGCCCCCCGCAGCGTGCTGCCGCCGACGTACAGGCTGCCGTGCCCCGAGACGTGCACGGCCGAGCCGGCCGACGCCTCGACGACACACTCCTCGAGCCGGCCCCGCCCGTCCTTGGTGACCTCCACCCCGTGCGAACCCGGCCGGGTGACGGTGGCGCGGCGCAGCAGCGGGTTGGCGCCGGTACGGACGACGATGCCGGAGCCGCCCGCGTCCCGTACCTCCAGGCGGTCGAACTCACCCGCCGAGTCCTCGTCGAGGAGTACCCCGACGGCCTCCGCGTCCGCCACGACGGTCCCCGTCAGTACCGGCGAGGAGAACCCGTTGATCCGGATCCCCGCGTCTTTCGCGGAGGTGAACACGCAGTCCTTGAACGTGCCCCGGCTGCGTTCGGTCACGAACAGCCCGTGACCTGCCGTCCGTTCCGTACGGCAGGCGGTCAGGGCGGGGGAGCTGCCGGCGCCCAGCACGAAGCCGTGACCGGTCGTGTCGGTGACCGTCACCTCCTGCAGCACGGTCTGGCCGGTCGAGCTGACGTACACCCCGACCACCGCCTCGCGGACCGAGCCGCGCACCATGCGCACCGTGCTGTCCTCCTCGACGGCGACGCCCGGCTTGTCCGCCGCGGATATCTCGCAGTCCTCCAGGTGCAGGTGTGCCTGGCCGTTCGTCAGGACCCCGTTGCCCCGGGTGTCGCGCAGCCGGCCGCCGCGTACGGTGATCCGCCCGCGCTCGCCGGCCACCACCGCGGAGGTGCCCAGATGCTCGACGACGCAGTCCTCCAGGAAGCTCTCGTTCCCGGACGTCGAGACCACACCGGCGCCCGCCGGATTGCTGACCCGGCACTCGCGCAGGACGAGGGACCCGCTGCCCCGCGCGAAGAGTGCCGCCCACGCCGACCCGTGCACCTCGCACCGGTCCATCGCGATCTGCCCGTGGGGTGAGTCGACGACCGGCAACTCGTCGTCGTGGCCGCGCAGCACCAGATCGCTCACCATCACGGCGTCACCCATGAGGGTCAGCGCGGTGCCGCGCCGGGGCGCCAGCTCCACCGTTCCGGGCCCCTCGGAGGCGGTCAGCGTGATCGCCGTGGAAACGCTGAGGGACTCCTGGTAGCGACCGGGACCGATGCTGACGACGGCACCGTTACGGGCCTGTGCGACGGCCTCCGCGACGGTGCGGAAATCGCCCGAGCCGTCCCCTGCGACGGTGAGCATCTGGCGTGACACGTATCTGACCTCCCGGCCCCCGGGGCCGGTGGGGCGGCGGGGACACGCGGCATGTGGTGGGACGTACGGAACTTGAGTGCCCATCATGCCTGTCGGCGCAGGTCGACCGCCATGGTGGTCCGGGCCCGGTCCGCCTGTCCGGAGCCGGCCCGTGCCCGGACGGGACCGCCAAGGCACGGACCGGGAGCATCAGGGAGCGACTCGTCTCCGTCCCGCAGTGGGGCGGGCAGCCTCCAGCCCCTGCGCCGAGCTCTCGGAGCACGCTCCCGGAGCCCACGGTGCCAGCGGTGCGAGGGTGCGCGACGGGTCAGGCGAGTGGCTCGTGGTTGGCCCAGATCGCCTTGTACGGGTGGCGGGCCTGCCAGCGGTCGATGAACTCGCGGATGCCCGGGAGGGTGAAAGCGGTGTTGAGGGCGTCGAGGTCGGCCAGTCCGAACCGGACGACGGCGGAGGCGACGGCCACCGGGGCGTGGTCGTCGCCTGGGACGCGGAGGTGGCGCCGGGCTCCGAACGACTCGAACGCGCCGGTGTCCATGGCCAGCTCTTCGAGCTCTTCCAGGTATGCGTCGAGCTCGTTCGTGGGAATCGGTTCGTCGAAGGCAACGATCATCGTGTGGTGAATCATGCCCCGATTGAACTGCGGTTTCTTATCGAAAGTCCAAGGTCGGCGGGTTCTCGATCCATTCCCGAAAGGAATGGACGGACCAGTATTCTGGCGCCATGGCCGAGCTGGAGACCCGTGAACTGGAGTACTTCGCCGCCCTCGCCGAGGAGCTGCATTTCGGCCGGGCGGCACAGCGGCTGGGGATCGCGCAGCCGGCCCTGTCCAAGGCGGTACGGCGGCTGGAGGACCGGCTCGGGGTGGTGCTCGTGGAGCGATCCAGCCGGTACGTCGCCCTCACCTCCGCCGGGAAGGCGCTGCACCACCACGGCCGTCACGCGCTGCTCGCCGTCGGGGCGGCGGCCGAGAAGGCCCGTCGGGCCGGGGAGCGGGAGACCCGGCTGCGCATGGTGATCAAGCCCGGCGGGGACGCGGATCTGCTGTCCGGCATCCTGGCCGCCTACTCCCGCCGCCCCGACGCTCGGCAGGTGGACATCCTGTTCGGAGGCTCCACCGACCGCGCCGATCACGTGCGCGACGGCCGGGCGGACGTGGCGCTGCTGTACACGCCCTTCGACGACCTGACCGGGCTCGATCACGAGACGCTGATGGTCGAAGGCCGAGTGGCGGTCCTGCCGCCGGACCACCGGCTCGCCGGCCGCAGCGAGGTCACCCTCGCCGACCTCGCCCGGGAGACGTTGCCGCGCTGGAAGGGCATCCGCCGAGACGGGGTTCCGGGTGTCGAGCCCGCCACCGACTCCGGGCCGGAGGTCGCCGATGGCGCTGAGCTGACGCACATGATCCTGCTGGGACGAGCGATCGCGGTGCTGCCGCGTTCGCTGGCCCGGCCACTGCACCCGGGGCTCGTGCACGTCCCGGTGGCCGACGCGCCGCGCAGTGCGCTCGTCCTCGCCTGGGGCCTGGAAGACCGACGGCGACTGGTCGCGGACTTCGTCGCCGCGGCGGTGGAGGCGACACAGGGCTGAGTCCGGAGAACCCGTTCCGGGAGCCACGAGGAGCGGTCCGGCCCGGAACCTGGTGCTATGGAACGGGACGCCGTCGTCGGAGGGACCACCGGTCATGGCACGTGCACCCTCACCAGCCGCAGTCCTGCTCTCCCTGCGTGCCGTCGTCTTCGATACGGACGGCGTGATCACGGACTCCGCTCCCGCACACGCCGCGGCCTGGAAGGAAGCGTTCGACGCCTGCCTGGCCGCGCACGAAGGGCAGAAGCCCTTCGACGAGGCGGACGAGTACCGGCGCCACGTCGATGGCAGGTCGCGCAAGGACGGTGCCACCGCGTTTCTCCTGTCCCGAGGCATCGACCTGCCCGAAGGCGACCCCGACGACCCCCCGGGCACCGGGACGGTGTGGGCCGTCGCCGCGCGGAAGGACGAGGCTTTCACACGGCGTCTGCGCACCCGCCCGATCGCGGTCTGGCCGGGGACCGTCCGTCTCCTGCGCGTACTGCACGACACGGGCGTGCCGATCGCCGCCGCGTCGGCGTCCCGGCACGCCACGGAGCTGCTGGCCGGGGCGGGCCTCCTGGACTTGTTCACGGCGGTGGTCGACGGCAACGAGGCGCGGCGCCTGGAGCTGCCGGGCAAACCGGACCCCGCCCTGTTCACCGAGACGGTACGGCGCCTGAAGGTCCCGCCCGCTGATGCCGCCGTCGTGGAGGACGCGCTGGCCGGGGTGGAGGCGGGCCGGCGGGGCGGCTTCGGGCTCGTCGTCGGGGTGGACCGGAGCGACAGCCCCGAGGGCGCCGCCGACCTGCGGCGGCACGGCGCAGACCTCGTGGTGGCCGATCCGGGGGACCTGCTGATCACCGGGGAGGACTGATGGCGCGCGGATGGACCTGGGCGTACGAGGGGTACGACCCGGAGAAGGAGCGCCTGCGGGAAGCACTGTGCACGCTCGGCAACGGCTACTTCGCCACCCGGGGAGCCGCGCCGGAGACGCCGGCGGGTGAGACGCACTACCCGGGCACGTACGTGGCGGGCTGCTACAACCGCCTGACGTCCTCCGTCCAGGGACGCCAGGTCGAGAACGAGGACATGGTCAACCTCCCCAACTGGCTGCCTCTGCGCTACCGCATCCGCCCCACCGAATCCGGCCCCGGGCCGTGGCTGGACCCGGACCACGCCCACCTCGTCGACCACCGGCAGACACTCGACCTGCGCGGCGGCACACTGACCCGCCACTCCGTCTACGAGGACGGTGCCGGCCGCAGGCTGACGGTGGACCAGGAGCGCTTGGTCCACATGGGGGACCCCCATCTCGCCGCGCTGCACACGGAGTTCACGGCGGAGGGGTGGTCGGGCGAGTTGGAGGTGGAGGCCGCGATCGACGGCGACATCCGCAACAACGGCGTCGCACGCTACCGCGATCTGGCCGACCGCCACCTCGCCGACTGGGAGACCGGTACCGAACCCGGCTCCATGGTGTGGCTGCGCTGCCGCACCATGGAGTCGGACATCTGCGTCGCCCTTGCCGCCCGTACCGTCGCCTCCTGCGGTCCGGAGAGGAACGGCGACCACCGGGCCGCACCGGAGCAGCAGGCCCGTGCGGTCCGCCAGCGACTGGTCCTCCCGCTCGCCCCCGGCTCCGGCGCCGTCGTCGACAAGACGGTCGGCCTGCACACCTCCCGTGATCCAGCCATCGGCAGTCCCCTGCGTGCCGCCGTGACCTCCGTGGGGGACGCGCCGGCGTACGTCCGGCTGCGAGCCTCACACCGCCGGGCCTGGGCGGCCCTGTGGCAGCAGGTGAAGCTGGAAGTACCGGGCGACGCCGGACGCATCCTGCGGCTCCACCTCTTCCACGTCCTCCAGACCCTGTCCCCCCACACCGCGGGACTCGATGTCGGGGTACCGGCCAGAGGTCTGCACGGCGAGGCGTACCGGGGACACGTCTTCTGGGACGAGCTGTTCGTCCTGCCCTTCCTGAACCTCCATCTTCCCGACGTCTCCAGAGGGCTGCTCGACTACCGTCACCGACGGCTCCCCGCGGCCTGCGCCGCCGCCCGGGCGGCAGGCAGATCAGGGGCGATGTACCCGTGGCAGAGCGCCGGCGAGGGACGCGAGGAGACCCAGGAGGTCCACCTCAACCCCCGCTCGGGCCGCTGGCTGCCCGACCGTTCACGGTTGCAGCACCATGTGGGCTCGGCGGTGGCGTACAACGTGTGGCAGTACTGCCAGGCCACCGGCGACACGGATTACCTCTACTCCAGGGGCGCCGAGATGGTGATGCAGATCGCCCGCTTCTGGGCGGACAGCGCCGAGTGGGACGACTCCCTGGGGCGGTACCGCATCAAGGGAGTCGTCGGGCCCGACGAGTACCACGACGCCTATCCGGACTCCGATGCGGCGGGGCTCGACGACAACACCTACACGAACGTGACGGCGGCGTGGGTCCTGGCACGGGCCGGGGAACTCCGCAATGCCCTGCCCCCCAGCCGGTACAGCCAGCTCCTCGACCAGATCGGGCTCGACCCGGCGGAGATGGACCGCTGGGACGACATCTCCCGACGACTGTACGTCCCCCACCACCGGGGGGTGATCAGCCAGTTCGCCGGCTACGGAGACCTGGAGGAGCTGGACTGGGCCGGTTACCGGCAGCGGTACGGGGACATCCGGCGCCTCGACCGGATCCTGGAGGCGGAGGGGGACACCGCCAACCGCTACCAGGCGTCCAAACAGGCCGACCTGCTGATGCTCGGCTACCTCTTCCCACCCAGGGAACTCGACGCGCTGTTCCGGCGGCTCGGCTACGAGGTCGACGACGCGACCTGGCGCACCACCGTCGACTACTACGTGCACCGTACGAGCCATGGCTCCACCCTCAGTTCGCTCGTCCACGCCTGGGTCCTGGCGAGAGTCCACCGCGACGACGCGTGGGCGTACTGCGAGGAAGCGCTGGTCGGCGATGTGGCCGACATCCAGGGCGGTACGACGGAAGAAGGCATCCACCTGGGTGCGATGGCCGGAACCCTCGACTTCGTCCAGCGCGGCATGACGGGCCTGGACACCCGCGACGACGCCCTGTGGCTCGCGCCGGCCACGCTCCCTCAGCTCTCCAAGTTCCGTGTGCGGCTGCGCTTCCGCCGGCACTGGGACGTGGACCTGCGCATCCGCGCGGAACGTCTCAGGATCGCCGTGCCCGACTCCGACCGGCCGGCGGTGAGGGTGAAGCTGGACGGCAGCACCTACATCGTCGAGCCGGGCACGGCCCGATGGCTGGAGTTCCCCGGGAACACGCCCGGCGCCTGACGAAGGTCCGTGCGGTCACCCGGGGCACGACAGCGCCGGTTCCCGCCCGATGCGGGGACCGGCGCTGTTTCCTTCAGCGGTTACGGGTTGACGCAGCCGATCGAGCCGACCGGGAAGTTGTTGCCGGTCGATGTCGCCGTGAAGCCGAAGGTGACGCTGCCCTCCGGCGGGATGGTCCGGTTGTAGTCGAGGTTCTTGACCGTCAAGGTGCCGTCGGACCCCGTGGTCAGCGCACCGTTCCACGCGCTGCTCACCTTGGTGCCCGTGCCCGGCGTCCACTTCACGGCCCAGCCGTCACGCGCCGCCGTGTCGTGGTTCATGACTTCCACAGAGCCCTGGAAGCCGCCGCTCCAGGAGTTGGTCACGCTGTAGACGGCCATGCACCCGGCGTGCGGATCCGTGGGCGTCGGAGTCGGAGTAGGTGTCGGGGTCGGCGTGGGCGTCGGAGTGGGGGTCGGAGTGGGCGTGGGCGTGGGCGTGGGAGTCGGCGTCGGCGTGCTGCCCGAGCCGCGAATACCGGTCACCTCGCCGTTGCCGCCGTCGAAGACGATGTCGGAGCAGGAGAAGAAGTTTTCCTGGCTGTCCGAGCGAACCCACTGGATGAACATCACCGCGTCACCCGAGCGGCCCGACGGCAGGGGCAGATTCCAGTAGTAGTGGCCGCCGTCCGTACCCGGCGAACCCGTCATCGCCGGGTTGGTGACGGTCTGGATCAACTCCAGGTCGTCCCATCCCAGTTCGGTGCTGGGCGAGTAGCCGGCCTTGGACAGGTACACCCGGAACGAGCCCGGGTGCGCTGCCCAGTTGCTGTGATCGACCTCGATCGTCCTGCCGGACGTCAGGTGCGTCCGGGGCCAGTCGGAGCGGGCGGCGTTGTAGCCGGTGAAGTTGTACGGCGACCGGTCGCCGGCGCTGCACAGCTTTCCGTCGGGGACGTAACCCTGTCCTCGTCCACCGGCGTTGGAGTCGAGCACGGCGAACCAGTTGTAGAGCGAGCTCGCGCCGCTCTCGTTGAGCGCCGCCTTGCACGCCGGGTTGGTCGGGTCCAGGGCACCGGTGCTGGTCTTCGCGTCCAGCCAGCAGAGGTAGGTCCGCGATCCCGGTGTCATCGTCACGCCGTGCGCCTGCGCGTTGCCCTGGCCCAGGAGGGTCAGGGCGATCCCGCCGAGCAGCGTCGCGAACACCGCCGCCAGGGAGACGAGTCGTTTCTTGCGTCGAGCCATGGAAGTCTCCAGTGCCTGTGTGGGGGTTGCTTTCCGGTTTCTCTCCCGCGCTCATCGTCGGGTGAGGCGACCCTCGCCCGGCCGGCGAAGGCCCCGCCTGACGGGCGAGGAGTCTGGGTGGTGTGCGTGGAACGGAGAAGCGGGCGTCCCGGCCGAACCGGGCGGCATGGGGGTCGGTGTCCAGGAAGGACGGGCGTCGGTAGCGGCTGCCGCGCCGTACGTTTCCGTTAGGCGAGGCGTCGCGCTTTTCCGAGCCGGATCGGGTACGGACCACGCGCAGTCGGTTCAGTGCGGGCAGCGTTCACGAAATGCCGGCGGAGCGCTGCCGATCCGATGACGCAAAGGCACGGGGCTGGGCCGTTCCCCCGGGGCAGGTGGCGAAGGGACCGGACCCGACACCCAAAGGCTGTCCGGCACTTCATGGCGGGTGTGCGACGACAGCTACGGCGCCTCGCCACGTTGTCGGAACACCCGCGTGCATCCAGTGTGCGGACGCCCGTCCGCCTTGCGGTGCACCACATCCGACACCGCTACCCCGGCACGACGCCTCGCGGCGTTGCCGAAACGTCCGAATCGCTCCGTGACGAGGACGTTCCCGCGCCTTGCGACGCACCGCGCCGAACGCCGCGCCCTGCCTGGCCTCGATCCGCCGGACACCGTGTGCGACGTCAGCTACGGCACCGCGCCGCGTTGTCGGAACGTCCCCATACACCCAGTATGCGGACGCCCCTCCGCCTTGGGATGCACCGCATCCGACGCCGCGCACTGATCCACCACGAAGTGCGGGACCGCCCTTAGTGTGTGCGGTCGTCGGGCCGTGAGAGTGCGCTCGCATGCGGGGCCTCTCCAGGAGGGTTGGCCGGGTGGGTCGATCGGGGGATCAGGGCGCCCTACTGCCTCATCTGGGAGCGCTCCCATCCGCGAGTTCACAGGAACTGTAGAAGCGTCGGCGTGTCCCTGACAACCCATCGGACAGGAGTGGTATGGCCCGGATCCGGAGCGGCAGGTCAGAAGGGTGGCGAGATGCGGCGTTGGCCTCTCCGTACGCCCCCGTGGCGTGGGAGCGCTCCCGCACGGCCCTCCCCGCGGACCCGGCGCCCCCGGGTGTTCCGGGGCCTCCGGGCGCGGCCGGTCACGGCCCGGCCCGAGGCTCTCGACGGGGCAGGCGCGGGCACCTCAGGCCGACTCGCGCACCACCAGCCGCGTCCGCAGGATCACGTGACGCCAGGCCACCTCCGGTTGGTCCATCTCTTCCAGCAGCAGTCGCACCATGGTCCGGCCGATCTCCTCCATCGGCTGGCGGACGGTCGTCAGTGACGGCTCGGTCTGCTCGGCCAGCTCGAAGTCGTCGAAGCCCACCACCGCCACGTCCTCCGGCACCCGGCGCCCGGCCGCGTGCAGGGCGGCGAGCGCGCCGGCGGCCATGCTGTCCGATGCGGCGAAGACGGCATCGACCTCCGGGTGCCGCTCGATGAGACCCGCCATCGCCCGCCGCCCGCTCGATTCGGAGAAGTCGCCCTGGACGACCAGTGACGGCACCACGTCAAGAGCGGCGTCCTCCAGCGCTTCCCGGTAGCCGCGCAGCCTGCACTGGGCGACGTACATCTCGGGTGGGCCGGTGATCGTGGCGATGACCGTCCGGCCGCCGCTCACCAGGTGGGCCACCGCGGCCCGCGCACCGCCGACGTTGTCGGCGTCCACGTAGGTCACCCGCTCGTCACTGGAGCGCCTGCCGAGCAGCACCGTGGGCAGCCCGGCTTCGGCGAGCATGTCCGGCAACCGGTCCTCGGCCCGCACGGACATCAGCAGCGCCCCGTCGACCCGGCCGCCGCGCACGTACTCCACGAGCCGTTGCCGTTCGGCGTCCGTGCGGACGAGTGTGAGCAGCAGCTGCACGCCCGACTCGGCCAGGGCGTCCCCGACCGCCTGCGCGACCTCCGAGAAGAACGGCTCCCCGAAGAGTCGCCAGTCCGTCTTCGTCATCACCAGCGCGACGGCGTCCGCACGCCTCCCGGCCAGTGAACGGGCGGCCAGATTGGGCACATAGCCCAGTTCGTCGATGGCGCGCTGCACGGCACGGCGTGTGGACGCCTTGACGCCCGAAGCGTTGTTGATCACTCGGGAGGCCGTGCCCCGCCCCACTCCGGCAAGGGCAGCCACTTCCTCCAACGTCGGTGTGCCGAAACTTCGCTTCAGCATGTTCCCACCCCCAGAGCGCCCGATCCTACGGGCCGACGGGTGCTCCGCCGAGAGCCCTGGCAGACCGTCGGTGACCGCGCGCTCGCGGAGTGCGGCCGGGCGCGTTTCGTACGCGGCACCGGAAGCCGGAGGAGGTGAACTCGTCAGGGGGATCAGGGGGCTCCTTCCAGGAGGCCGGTGCCGGGAGGTGGCGCGTGTGGCCTCCACGGCCGGCGCCCGTAGCCGCCCGTACGGCAACGCGGCCCCACCGTAGGCGGCCGGGCGCCCCGCCCCGCACCCCCGGGCTCGCGGCGACATCCTTGCGCACACCGGCGAACGGCGAATCGTGTCGAGAGGCTTGACGGTGCGTCGCACGACCCCGACATTGGGAGCGCTCCCACTTCAGTTCCCCCAGTAACGCGACACCCGCGCTTCCCTAGTTGTGCATCCCGGAGACCTCCGGACCGGCACCGATTGCCCGCAGGACGCTGTCACGGCGATGAGCGGTCGGTTCCGTACGGTGATGTGCCCGGACCGGTACCGCTGATTGTCGGCGGGACGGGCCGCTGCCGGGGCAGGGCGTTTCGGGAGCGCTCCCATCGCGTACCCCCCATCGCACGAGGAGAGATGCTGTGAAACGCCTTCTGGCTCTACTGGCGACCTGCGCGACGATCCTGGGCCTCACGGCCATGTTCAGCCCCCCGGCGGTCGCTGCCGCCGGATGCAAGGTCGACTACACGATCGCCAGCCAGTGGCAGGGCGGCTTCCAGGCCGGGGTGAAGATCACCAACCTGGGTGAGCCCATACCCGCGTGGACGCTCAAGATCGCCATGCCGGACGCGGGGCAGAAGCTCGTCCAGGGCTGGAACGCCACCTGGTCGCAGTCCGGTTCCACGGTCACCACCGTCGGCCTCGACTGGAACCGGGCGCTGGCCACCGGCGCATCGGTCGACGTGGGGTTCACCGGCTCCTTCACGGGCGCCAACCCGAAGCCCACGGCGTTCACGCTCAACGGCGTCGCCTGCACGGGCTCCGTCGGCCAGGAGCCGCCGCCCGTGCCGAGCACCGGTACCCCCGTGGGCATCAACGGACAGGTGCACGTCTGTGGCGTCAACCTGTGCAACCAGTACAACCGCCCGATCCAGCTGCGGGGGATGAGCACCCACGGCATCCAGTGGTTCAGCGCGTGCTACAACAACGCTTCCATGGACGCCCTGGCGAATGACTGGAAGGCGGACCTGCTGCGCGTTGCCATGTACGTGCAGGAAGACGGCTACGAGACCGACCCGGCGGGCTTCACCAGCCGGGTGAACAGCATCGTCGACATGGCCGAAGCCCGTGGCATGTACGCGTTGATCGATTTCCACACGCTGACACCGGGCGACCCGAACTACAACCTCGCGCGCGCGAAGACGTTCTTCGCGTCCGTCGCGGCCCGCAACGCGAACAAGAAGAACGTGATCTACGAGATCGCCAACGAGCCCAACGGCGTGAGCTGGGCAGCCATCAAGAGCTACGCCGAACAGGTCATCCCGGTGATCCGGGCCGCCGACCCGGACGCGGTCGTCATCGTCGGCACCCGCGGTTGGTCCTCGCTCGGTGTCTCCGACGGCTCCAGCGAGAGTGAGGTCGTCAACAGCCCCGTCAATGCCGCCAACATCATGTACGCGTTCCACTTCTACGCCGCGAGCCACAAGGACAACTACCGTGCCGCGCTGAGCCGGGCGGCCGCCAAGCTTCCGATGTTCGTGACGGAGTTCGGAACAGTGAGCGCCACCGGTGGGGGTGCCATGGACCGGACGAGCACCACGGCCTGGCTGGACCTGCTCGATCAGCTGAAGATCGGCTACGCGAACTGGACGTACAGCGACGCTGCCGAAAGCAGTGCGGCGCTCCAGCCCGGCACCTGTGACGGAAGCGACTACAGCAGCAGCAGCGTGCTGACCGAGTCGGGCACGCTGCTCAAGAGCCGGATCAGCACCCCCGACAACTTCCCCACCAGCTGACCCGTTCGCCGGCCGTCCGCCGGCCTGTGACGGGGCTCCGGCCCTGCTGAAGCCCCGTCCGCGGCGAGAAGCGCTCCTGCTGCGATGTCCTCGCCCCCGCGTCCGCCCTCGAGAGGAGGCGGACGCGCGGGTCGGGACGAGGGCCGAGCCCGCCTGCCGACGGTTCGCGCGATCGGTCCTGCGCGGCGAGGCCGTCGTGCCGTCGGCGGCCGTCTTCCGCGTCGAACGCCGCGGGTACACACTCGTGCTGCTCACCGCCTGTCTCGCTGTCGCCGTCCGCAGTGGGCGCGCGGTGCCGGCACCCCAACCGCCCCTGTCGTCCCGGACGGACCCCCGGCCCGGGATCGCACGAAAGTGAGGAAGCCCATGGGCCTGCTCGACAAAAACCGTGACTGTGTACTCGGACTGTTCCGCGCCGTCGTCGGGTTCCTGTTCGCCTGCCACGGAGCGGCAGCTCTGTTCGACGTGTTCGGCGGCCCCCACGGAGTGGCTCCGCGTCTGTGGGAGTGGCCCGGATGGTGGGCCGCGCTCATCCAGTTAGTCGGCGGCATCCTGGTGCTGGTGGGTTACGGCACCCGGGCATCCGCGGTGATCTGCTCCGGCTCCATGGCGTACGCCTACTTCAGCACCCACCAGTCGGCCGCGCTTCTGCCCATCGAGAACGGCGGTGAGGCAGCCGTGATGTTCTGCTGGGCGTTCCTCCTCATCGCGGCCATGGGCCCGGGCCGTTGGGCCCTGGACCAGATAGCGGAGCGAAGCGACGACACGCGGACGGAGGCTCCGCTCACACGGCACTGAACCGCTGTCCGGGGGCCGGATGTGCCGGCCCCTTCCCTGACTCCCGGCCGTCCGGTGGCGCAGGCTCACGCCCGCGGTCGGACAGCGGGCCCGGGGGAAGGCGGCAGACCGTGGCCCGGGAGGCCCCCGCCGGCGTGAACCGCCGGCGGGGGCCTCATGCATATGTCTCCCGGCCGGCTCCTTGGCTCGTAGAGGGCCCCTGCGGGGTGGGGGCTCGGCCGAACGCACCGCGAGAGGGTCAGGCGGCAGGGTCGACCTCGGGGTGCGTGAACCGCAGGGACTTCGCCGGCGACCGGCACGGGCGATCACGGATCGGGTGCTCTTTTCGATGCGGTCGCCCACCACGAGGACCTCATCGGCCGGCTGGACCTTGGCGCGGTGCAGACCGTCGAGGTGAACCTTCAGTGCCTCGGCATCGACGGGATCGGACCAGGGCTCGTGCGGCGACTTCATGTCACCGCCCGGTTTGACGACGATCCTTCCGGCTTCGGTCACGGACCTCGGGCACAGGACCAGCAGATACCCACCGCATCCTGCCGACGGAACGCCCAACCACCACACCGATCTCGCGTGCGCGCCGCCGGGTCTGCCTGCCTCCATCGGACACGGCCGCCGGGGCCTGTCGGGATGCGGCGGAGCAGTGGGTAGCGCACGCGGGGACGCCGAGGCCGGATGAACGGCCCCCTCGGGACGTATCCGCCGGATGGCTCGGCCGGCGCGGGGCGCGTACTTCCGACCGAGCTTTGGTCCAGACCTATTGACGAGTTGGTCTAGTCCTCTTAACGTTCCCTTCATCTTTTCAGGGAGCCGGCCCGCCGCATGTGCGCACGTCGCGGGCCAACCAGCTTCACCCTGCCGGATGTTGGTCCACGTTGTGTCCTGACACCCTCCCCTCCCCAGGAGGCACCATGCCGTCCCCCGCACGTACGAGAGCGACCCTTCTGGCATCCGGCGCCGCAATCGCCGGACTGCTGGTCGGCGGGCTCTCGGCCGGCGTCTCGCACGCCGCCGACAACGAGTCGTGTCGTCCCGACGGGCTGTACAAGACGCCCGGCGTCGACGTCCCGTACTGCTCGGTCTACGACTCCGAGGGCCGCGAGAAGATGGGCGCGGACCACCAGCGCCGCGTCATCGGCTATTTCACCGGATGGCGCACCGGCAAGGACGGCACCCCCGCCTACCTCGCCAACAACATCCCGTGGTCCAAGGTCACTCACCTGAACTACGCCTTCGCCCACGTCGGCGGGGACAACAAGATCTCGGTGGGTGCGGACAACGCGAACAACGCGGCCACCGGGATGACCTGGCCGGGTGTCGCGGGCGCCGAGATGGATGCGACCCTCCCCTACAAGGGCCACTTCAACCAGCTGACGAAGTTCAAGAAGCAGTACCCGAACGTGAAGACCCTGATATCGGTGGGCGGTTGGGCCGAGACCGGCGGGTACTTCGGCGACGACGGCAACCGGGTGGCCTCCGGCGGCTTCTACTCGATGGCCACCAACGCCGACGGCTCGGTCAACCAGGCTGGTATCGACACCTTCGCGAACTCCTCGGTCGACTTCATCCGCAAGTACGGGTTCAACGGCGTCGACATCGACTACGAGTACCCGACCACCATGAAGGACGCGGGCAACCCGCTGGACTGGCAGCTCTCCAACGCCCGCCGGGCCGGGCTGGTCAAGGGCTACGCGGCCCTGATGAAGTCACTGCGCGAGAAGCTCGACCGCGCGGGCGCCACCGACGGCAAGCACTACCTGCTCACCGTCGCCGCCCCCTCCTCCGGCTACCTGCTGCGGGGCATGGAGACGTTCCAGATGCAGAAGTACCTGGACTACGTCAACATCATGTCCTACGACCTGCACGGCGCGTGGAACGAGTACGTCGGCCCCAACGCCTCGCTGTTCGACGACGGCAAGGACGCCGAGCTGGCGGCCGCAAACGTCTACGGCAGCTCCCAGTACGGAGGCGTCGGGTACCTCAACACCGACTGGGCCTACCACTACTTCCGCGGCTCGATGCCGGCGGGCCGCATCAACATCGGCCTGCCGTACTACACCCGCGGCCACAAGAACGTGCAGGGCGGTACCGACGGCCTGTGGGGCACGGCGTCCGCGACGACCTGCCCGGCCGGCGCCGGACTGACCAAGTGCGGTGACGGCGCCGTGGGCATCGACAACCTGTGGCACGACAAGGACACCAACGGGGTCGAGTCCCCCGCCGGCTCCAACCCGATGTGGCACGCCAAGAACCTGGAGAAGGGGATCGTCGGCGACTACGTCACCAAGTACGGCTTCCCCGCGAACACCACGCTGGCCGGTACCTACGTCCGCAAGTACGACGCCAAGCTGGTCGCGCCGTGGCTGTGGAACGCCCAGAAGAAGGTCTTCCTCTCCACCGAGGACGAGCAGTCGGTGGCGGCCAAGGCCGACTATGTCGTGGACCGCGGCATCGGCGGCACCATGGTCTGGGAGATGGCGGGCGACTACGCCTGGAACGCCGCGAAGGGCCAGTACGAGATGGGCGACACGCTCACCTCGCTGATGTACGACAAGTTCAAGGCGGCCTCACCGTACGGAGCGAGCAAGTCCAACACAGCGCTGCCGAAGAAGGCCGTGGACGTGAGTACGGAGTTCACCGAGTTCAAGCTCGGCGACTCCAACTACCCGATCACACCGAAGATCAAGATCACCAACAACACCCGGACCACCCTGCCGGGCGGCACGGAGTTCCAGTTCGACTACGCGACCTCGGCTCCGAACAACGCTTCGGACCAGTCCGGATTCGGCACGAAGGTGGTGAGCAGCGACCACACCGGCAGCAACGTCGGTGGTCTGAAGGGCGACTTCCACCGGGTCTCCCTGAAGCTCCCGGCGTGGCAGGCGCTGGCCCCGGGCGCCTCGGTCGACCTGGCGTTCAACTACTACCTGCCGGTGTCCACGCCCTCCAACTGGACGGTGAACATTTCCGGCACGACCTACGCCCTCGCCGGCGACCTGGCGCGCGGCACCACGGTGGTGGAGCCGGGCACCACGGCCCCGCCCACCACGCCGCCGACGACTCCCCCCACCTCCCCTCCGACCACGCCGCCGACGACGACGCCTCCGGGCGGCACCTGCACCAACCCGGCGTACGTCGCGGGTCAGGTCTACAACAGCGGCAACGTGGTCTCGCACAAGGGCCGCAACTGGAAGGCCGGTTGGTGGACGCAGAACGAGGAGCCCGGCACCACCGGTGACTGGGGTGTCTGGAAGGACCAGGGCGCGTGCTGACCCCCGGTCTGCCCGCTTGACCCGACGAGTGTGAGGACCCGGTGGCCCGACAGCCACCGGGTCCTCCCGCGTCCGCTCGTGGGCCGGGTCCTCCCGCGTCCGCTGGGCGTGTCCGGGCCTTGGCCAGGGGCGGTGGACACGTCCGGACGGGACCTTCCAGGAGGCGGGCGGGTGCGCCGAAGCGGAGGGAGCCGGAGGCGTTGTCACAGGGGACACCTAGAGTCTCTTCCACTCGTCACGGTGCGTCGCCGTCGACGGGTCTCATCAGCGTGCCGCCGGTTCGGCGGCCGTTCGGGACGACGGGGAGAACAGCGCATGGGGTGGGTTCCGGCGGGCGACTACGAAGTCGCTCTGGAGGCGGGCAAAGTGGTCTGCCGCAACGGGAAGGGCCGACGGCTGAAGTCCGTCCCGGCCGGTCTGAAGGACGACCCGGCAGTCGTCGGGCTGCGGCAGCTGACCGAGTGGCTGGAACGCCACGCGCACCAGTGTCTGAGCGACGTCGAGCAGTGGATGGTGCGTTCGTTGCCCGTTCCCACGGCCGTGCTCGCCCAGGTCTGGCCCGATCCGGCGTGGCAGGCGGCCCTGCGGGACGTGGTGGTCACCGGCACCGACGGCGGGGTCGCCGGCTTCCTGCGGGACGTCGATCCCGACCGGGGCCTCGGCCTCGTCGACCTGGACGGCGACACGGTCCGCATCACCCCGGACGTCGTCAGCGTGCCCCACCCCGTCCTCCTCGACGACCTCGACGAGCTGCGGGAGTTCGCGGTCGAACTGGGGGTGCGTCAGAACGTCGACCAGCTGTTCCGCGAGGTCTGGCGCCGGCCCCCCGGCCTCGCCCCGGACACCACCTCCGTGGACACCTACGGCGGCGGCGTCTTCAAGGAACTGCGCTTCCTGCACGGCCGCGTCACCCAACTCGGGTACCGGGCACGCGGTGGATACGCGGTCTGCCCGGTCATCGAGGACGGCGCCACCGCCGAGGCGCGGATCTGGATCGGCGAGCACGACGGATACGACGAGTACGGCACCGAGACCGGCCCCCTGGGCTGGACCGACCCCGCCGGGCGTGCGCTGACGGCCGCCGAGGTCGGCCCCGTCGCGTGGTCCGAGGGCATGCGTATGGCGGCGGCGCTCTACGCCGGCCGCGACGTGCAGGACGAGGAGCGAGCGGCATGAGCACCACGACGACGTACACCCACGCGAACACGGTGGTGGAGGGCGGGGCGGTGGTGACCGCCCGGACCCGGGGCGGAAACACGTCCACCCCTGCCGACGACGCCCGTGCGGCGGCCCTGCTGGACGCGGGCGCGGTCCTCCCCGTCGCCACCACCGACCGGGAGGACGCCGACGCACTGACCGCCCGCACCTACACGCACACCGCCCTCGGCGACCGCCCCGTGGTCCGGCTCGTGCCCGGCACCCTCGGCGAAGCCGAGGACCTGGCGCTGGAGTTCCTCGGGCTGGCGCGGACCGCGGAGGCCCCCGTCGTGGGCCAGGTGCGCCGCGAGACGCTCGGTTTCCCGGCGTGGGCGCTGGTCAACGACCCGGCCAACGGGCACCACGCCCTGGCCCTGGTCAAGGACATCGAGCGGCTGGGCCGACAGGCCAAGACCCGCGCCGGAGCGGCCAAGGAGGGTTTCGACGCACTCGGCACCCGGCTCGGCCGGGCCGTGCCCCACTTCCTCCCCACCTACTACGAACAGGTCGCACGCCTCTTCCTCCAGGCGGAGAACACCACCTACGCCGCCTCCTTCTTCGGCAAGGCCCGCGAGGCCGAGCGGGTGCACGGGCTGGCCGTGGACGAGGACCGGCAGCGGGCCGTCTTCCTGGAGTTCGCCTTCGCCGGCGCGCTGACCGTCAAGGCACTGCGGCAGTACGTGCGCGACCTGGTGGCCCGGCTCGGAGCGGTGGACGCCTGGACGCAGTTCCGCCGTCTCCTGGTCGAGCGCTGCGCGGCCGGCATGCCACCGTACGCGGCGCTGCCGCAGGACGTGCGCGCGCTGGTCAAGGCCGCCGGGCTGGACCGCGAGGCCGCCGAACGCGAGCTGGTGGCCGACTTGATCGGCTCCCCGGGAGTCGTCCGCGCGCCCGCCTCGTTCTGGACGACCTACCGCTCCGCGCTCATCGCCCTCGCCCGACAGGACGCGTCCGTGCGGGTCCGGCTCCTCGGCTTCTTCCCGGAGACCTCCGGTGAGAGCGGCCACGACACCGACGGCGAACCCGGCTGGCTCGCGCTGCTGACCGAGTCGGGGGCCGAGGACCTGCTGACCGCCCTTCCGGACACCTCCGACGATGTTCCCGGCGACTCCACAGCCCCGTCCGTCTCCCCGGCGGACTGGCTCGCCCGCTGGGAGGGACACCGCCGGCGCCACCGGGTCACCTCGGGCCGCAGCCCCCAGACCCTCGACCTCGCCGCCCGGATGGCGGAGCGGCTGCGCGCCGACGGGCGCCCCGTCGAGCTGTTCCAGGGCCGTTGGCAGAGCACCGCCGACCTGGACCTCCTCGACCTCTGCCTGGCCTCCGGCGTCCCCGTCGCCGAGCCGGACGACCGGGGGGCCCGCACCGCACGGTCCGGCGGCCTCCCGCTCGGCCAGTGGCTCACCGACACCGCGCCCGGCGCGCGGGATCTCGCCGCCGTCGCCGAACGTCCGGTCTTCCGCGCCCTGCTGCGCCAGAACGTCGGTGGCCTCGGTGAGGGACACGGTCAGCTGGACGGCGCCGGCATGGCGAAGCTGGCGGCCCACCCGGTGCTCTCCGTCATCCTGCGGGAGTGGCTGACCGCCGGTGCCGAGGAGTACACGGCCGCGCGGGGTCTCCCCGGGCTGCAGGCCGCGTTCAGCAGACTCTCGGCGTTCCGCTCCGTGGCCGCGGACGTCGCCCCGGAGGCCGTACGACTCCTCGGGGACCACGATGTCGTGCCGCTGCTCGCTTCCACCCTGCGTACCGGCGTACTCGACGAACTGGGCTGGCCCGCGCTCGACGAGACCTACACCGAGCTGGCCGCCGAGGTCGCCGCCACCCCGCGTCAGGGGCACCACCGGTCGCAGGGCGTGGGTGTCACCGGCGCCTGGCCCGCGCTGATCCTCCACACCCTCGAACGAGCTGTCGTCGTAGGCCCGGAAGGCGTGCTGCTGCGGCACGCCCTGCGGCTGCCGGCCACCGTCGACCACTGGCGTACGTTCGCCTTCCGCTACGTCGACGGCGAGTTGCTGGTCATCTGGTGGGAGGACGGCAAGCAGTGCGGCTACTGGTCGCACCGCCCCGCCGACGTGTTCACCGTCGGCGGGGAACAGATCCCCCGCTGGGGCGGTTCCGGCGCCTCGGAGGAGGTCGGCGTGCCCCTGTCCGGCGGAGGCCGTGCGACCGGCGGCAAAGCCCTGCACGCGGGCGACACCTCCCTCCCGCCCCAGCGCGCCGTCATCGCCGACGGCACCGGCCACTGGCGGGAGGGCCACGAGGGCACGCAGCGGGTGTGGCTGGAGTACGACCCGGCCGCCGGCACGCACGGCCGCGCATCCCTCCCCGCCTTCCTGCGCTCCGGGGTACGGGACGGCAGCCGGCTCCTCACCGAGCACTGCCAGGTGCTGCCCCTGCAACCGGGTCTGGAGGCCACCCCGTTCGGCACGGACGGCACCGTCCTCGGACGCTGGGTGCGCCGCACGGTCACCGAGCCCGGCACGGCCGCTCCCGCCGACGGGCACCGGGTCGTCGCGGGCACCCCCGACGGCCGCACGGTCACCCTGCCGCACCCGCTGCCCGGCGGCGGCTCACCGGTACCGCTCGGCGCCCTCACCCTGCCCGGCGGGTCCCGGCCCATCGCCGCCCTGCGCCACCGCTCCGTCGAAGCGCACCCGGCGGACACGGACGGCACCGGGGGCAGGCTGTGGTCCGTCAGCACCGGTTCCTCCGGCGGAAGCGACGCGGCAGGCACCCCCTACGTGCCTCCCGTCGCCTACTGGCACGCCCTGCGCCCGAGGGACGAGCGGGGTTCCACCGCCTTGCGGAACCTGACGGACTCCCGGGCGGGTCAGCTGTTCGAGGCGGTGGTCGACGCGCTCGTCGGGCACCATCAGGCGTTCCGGGCCGTCGAGGAGTACACCGGGCCCTCGTCGCGGGAGCTGAGCGAGGATGCCGTTGCCCGGGTGCTGCCCGAGGTGTCCGACCCACGGCTCCTCGCGGGCGTCACCGCGATCGTGCGCACCGCGGTGGAGCGGGGCGCCACGACCGCCCGGTACGTCGAGCCGCCCGAGCCGGTGCAGCCTGCCACCCCCCGGGACACCGCGCGTACCCGAGGCATGTTCTTCGACCAGGAGCCGGAGCACGGCGACGACACGACCCTGCGGGACGCCTCCGCCTGGGGCTCCGAGCGGATGCGCGGCGGCTGGTGGGGAGCCGGCAGCCGATGGACGACGATCCGACAGATCCTCGCCGTCAACCATGTGCTGAGCGGCGAGCCGGCGTTCGGCCCGCCCGCGCCGTCCAAGGTCCCGTTCGTTCCGGTGAACGGCTGGCACCGGGACGAGTGCACCGTGCCCGGAGAGTCCCTGACCTGGACCTTACTCCTCGACGGGCTCCCCGAACTGGCCTACCGGGCCGCCTCGGCGACCACGTCACCCGAGCACCGCGCCGGACTCCTCCTCCTGCTGGAAACCCTCGCCGCCGGCCCGCTGGCCGACCCGGCGGGCACCGTCCGGCAGGTGGAGCTCGTCGAGCTGTTCGCTGCGGGGGCTTCCGTACCGGGGCGCCACGAGCCCGTGCACCGCCTCGGCCAAGTGCTGCGCAAGGGCGCCCGCACCGTGGTGATCCTCGCCGGCCGCGGCCAGAACTCCAGGAGCGACGGGGTGCGCTGGCTCGCCCTGGACCACGACCCGACCGGCGCCTTCGGCCCCGTCCCCGGCTTCACCCTGGACCAGGAGCACGTCCACCGGCGGGGCATCGCCCGCGACCGGCTCGCCCGGCTCACGGCCCTGGTCCGCGAGCAGGGCCCGGCACCCTGGCGTCCGGAGGCCGCCGAGGCCTTCCACGCGGCCACCGGGATCGGTCCCCTCCAGTCCGCCGTCCTGCTGTCGGCAGCCGTCGTGGAGCCCGGCGCCGAGGCGCTCGCGCTGCTCGGGGCGAAGACGCGTGCCTTTGAGGCCGCCCACGCGAGACTGGGCGCACTGCCCCGCGACGACCGGCACGCCCTGCTCCGGGCACTGCTCCCCACGGACCCGGCCGGACTGTGGTCCACGGGCCCCGACGTCCGGGCCGCCGGCGAGGTCTGGCAGGAGCGACTGGCCTCCCTCGTCCGCGTCCCCGAGGAAATGGACCTCGACCTGTCGGGAACCACCTCGGGCGCCGTCGACCTGATCCTCAACGCGGGCTCCCGTACCTGGCTCGCCCATGGCACGGATGTCCAGGACGGCACCGGCCGCCCGAGCCTGTTCCGGGTGGCCGCACGCGGCGCGGTCTCCTCGGCCCTGACCGCCTTGCACACCCTCGCCTACACGCTGCCGTACGGTCACCCTCTGCGGGCGCACCTGCCCGTGGGGCTCGCGGCGCTGCGCAACCGCCTCGCCGATCCGGGCCTGGTGCTGGACCTCGGTCTGGAGTGGACCGAGTCGGGGAACTCGATCGGCCCCGCCGTCCGCGCGGCCCACGGGCTCCCCGAGTCGGGCGGAGCCGACGCCGACGGTCTGGTCCGGGCCGGCACGGCGCTGCTCCTCGCACCCGGCCACGGGAACAACGAGAAGCTGCTGATTCGCCCGGCCGGCCTGGCAGGCCCCGACGACCCCGCGTTCGGACTCGTCGAGGGCACCTTCGGCCGGCACAGCACCGTCGATCTCCTTGCCCTGCGCGCGCTGCTCGGCGGGGAGACCGCCGCGCTGGCCTCGGCGGGCGCCCCCGACGGCTCCCCGCACCATCCCGCCCAGGACCCGACCCGTGCGGTGCCGGATCTGGTGACCGAGGCCGCCGGCACCCTCGGCCTCGGCGCGGACGCCGCCGCCCTCTATCTGATGCTGCTCGCCCTGCCCGACCCGACGGACCGCAACTGCGCCCGCTGGACCGGGTGGAAGCCGGCACGGATCAAGAAAGCCCGCTCGGAACTGGCCGTCACCGGCCTCGTCGTGGAGGCGAAGCGCTCCCGCGCCGGCCGTACCCTCTTCCTCCCCTGCGGCTGGCTCGAACGCGCAGCCCCGGGACTGCCGCTGGAGACCTGGAAGGAACGCCTGTATCCGGTGGCCGGATCCACCCGGACCCTGCCGCACCTCCCCGTGCCCGAGCTGTTCGCAGCCGCCTGGGCGCGGGTCCGCGGCGGCGACGCGCCCGCCTTCGAAGAACTGGACACCCGCCCCACCCGGAAGGGCCGCCGCCGATGACGAACGACAGCACCATCATGGACAGCACCTCCATGGGCGACCTCCCCGACCGGGCGACGGCGCCCGGCCGGGAGCACCGACAGGTCACACCGCCCGAGGACCGGTACGCCACCGAACTCGCCTTCCTCGCCGCCCACGACTCCGGACCCCGCCCACCGGCCTGGCTGCTCACCCCGCGCGCCGTCGTCACCTTCGTGATGGGCAGCGCGGGCGAGGCACTGAGCCTGCCGAAGGGCGCCCGGCCCGGAGCCGGGGTGCCGCGCCGCCTGGTGATCCAGCAGAAGTTCGTCGGGGAGCGCGCTCTGGTCGAACGGTGCGTGGTCACGCTCGCCGGAGAGCGCGGGCTCCTCCTCGTGGGCGAACCCGGCACCGCCAAGTCCATGCTCTCCGAGTTGCTGGCGGCGGCGCTCTGCGGGACCAGCGCGCTCACCGTGCAGGGCACCGCGGGCACCACCGAGGACCAGCTCAAGTACGGCTGGAACTACGCGTTGCTGCTCGCCCAGGGGCCCACCGAGCAGGCTCTGGTGCCCTCCCCGGTACTCACCGCCATGACCCGGGGGGCAGTTGCTCGCATCGAGGAGGTCACCCGCTGCCTGCCGGAGGTCCAGGACGCCCTCGTGTCACTGCTGTCCGAGCGGCGGATCGCGGTCCCCGAACTCACGGGAAGCGAAGGCGCCCAGGTGCACGCGGCCCCCGGATTCACCCTCGTCGCCACCGCCAACCTGCGGGACAAGGGCGTCTCGGAGATGTCCGCCGCACTGAAGCGGCGCTTCAACTTCGAGACCGTGGGGCCCATCGGTGACGTGGACGCCGAGACCGCGCTCGTCCGGAGCCAGTCGCGGGGGGCCGTCGAACGCGTGGGCGCCGCCTACCAGGTGGACGACGCGGTACTCGACGCCCTGGTCACCGCCTTCCGGGACCTGCGAGACGGACGATCGGCGGAGGGGTGGGAGGTCGAGCGCCCCTCCACGGTGATGAGTACGGCGGAGGCGGTCTCCGTCGCGGGCGCTCTCGGCCTTGCCGCCGCCTACTTCCCCGGCGACCGGGACGTGCTCTCCCTTCTGCCCGGCCACCTGCTCGGCGTCGTCCGAAAGGACGACCCCGCCGACGCGGCGCGGCTTCTCGGGTACTGGGACGGGCCCGTGCGCAGGCGCGCGGAGCAGGGGTCGGCCACCTGGCGCGCCCTGTGGGAACTGCGCGCGGTACTGGAGAACTGACGGATGAGCGACTCGATCACCTCCGGCACGCGGTCCGCCGCCGATGCGTCACCCGCCGCGGGGGCGCCGGCCGCTTCCCCGGCGCACGGCCCGGCGGCCGGGCCCGCCACCCCGGAAGCCGCGGTGGCGGCGCTCGCGGCGGCCGGACCCGGGTTGCCGTTCCTGATCGGGGTGCGCCACCACGCGCCTTCGCTGGCGGCCGCCCTCCCGGCACTGCTGGACGCGGCGGCCCCCGATGTCCTGCTCGTCGAACTGCCGGCCGAGTTCCAGCCCTGGCTGGGCTGGCTCGCCCACGAGGAGACCGTGGCCCCGGTGGCCCTGGCCGCCGTGCCCTCCGACGGGCCCGGGACCCACTCGGCCGGCGAACGGCATCCGGCCTTCTACCCGTTCGCCGACTTCTCGCCCGAACTGGTCGCTCTGCGCTGGGCGGTGAGCAACGGGGTCCCGGCCGTGGCCTGCGATCTGCCACTCGCCGACCGGGCATGGGCGGGGGGCGGTCCGGCGACCCCCACCCACGCCCCCGCCTCCGCCCCTGGCCCCGGGCCCGTACTGGGGGAGGGGCACGGGCTGTCCGACGCTCTCCGGTCCCGGCTCACCGGCCGGGACGGTGATGACCTGTGGGACCGGCTGGTGGAGGCCCTTGCGCCCGGCTCGACACCGGAGGCGCTCCGCCGCGCCGCCCTGCTCACCGGCTGGGCGCTGCGCCACGAGGCCGAGGCGCGAGGTGGGGTGCCCGGTACGGATCTGGCGCGCGAGGCATGCATGCGCGGACATGTCGCCTCGGCCCTGGCGGGCGGGCGGCGGCCCGCCGTGGTGGTGGGAGCCTTCCACGCCCCGGCGCTGCTTCCGTCCGCCGCCGTCGCTGCCGCGGCTGCGGCTGCGGCTGCGGCGGCCCCCGCACCGGACACGTCCGCCGCCGCGCCCGGCCCGGGCGCGGACGGACAGGCGGACGGTGCCGGCGGGACGGCGGCGTGCACGGTCTCCCTGGTGCCCTACACGTACCCGCTGCTCGACTCACGCTCCGGGTACCCGGCCGGCATCCGGGACCCGGAGTGGCAGCACACCGTTCTGGACGCCGCCGGGGACCCGGCCGCGCTGCACGAGGCGCTGATCCGCACCGCCGTCCGGGTCTGCGTCGCCCTGCGCGAACAGGGCCACCCCTACGGTCCGGCCGACGGCCGGGAGGTCGTCCGGGTCGCCGGGGACCTGGCCCGCCTGCGCGACCTGCCCGCACCCGGCCGCGGCGAACTCCTGGAAGCCGTGCAGACGGTGCTGGGGCGCGGCGAGACCTACGGCACGGGGCGCGCCGTCGCACGCGCCCTCGAACGCGTACTCGTCGGAGCCCGTACCGGACGGCCCGCGCCCGGCGCTCCGCGCGGTGGTCTGGGCCCCGCGGTCGAGGCCGAGACCGCGGCGCTCTCCCTCCCCGGCCCGCAGGACGCGCACGAGAGGATTCCGCGCGACGTCCGGCTCGATCCGGCGCGCTCCGCCCTCGACCGGCGCCGCGAAGTGCTGCTCCGCAGGCTGGCGGTGTGCGGAATCCCCTACGCGCAGGAGCAGCGGGTGACCGGCGCGGCGGGCACCGAAGGGCTCACGACGCGCTGGCAGGTGCGGTGGACCCCGGCGACGGCCGCGATGCTCACCGCGGCCGGGGCCCGCGGCGTCACTTCCCTCCAGGCCGCCGAGGGCGTTCTGCGGCAGCGGCACGCGGCCGAGCGGGCGGAAGGCGGCCCGACGGCCGCCCAGGTCATCGGCGGCCTCACGGAAGCCGCCGAGTGCGGGCTCCCCGGACTGGCCGACGAACGGCTGACGGAACTGGCGGCCGTACTCCCCGCGAGCGGTACCCTTCCCGAACTCCTGGCCGGCCTCGAACTGCTGGATCGCATCGACGCCGGCCACCTGCCGGGTCTGACCGCCCCGGGCGACCCCTCGGCCCCGGAGACCACCGCTTCCGCCCCCGCCTCCGCCGCGGTGTCCGTCCGTGCCGACCGCACCGCGGGCGCGGCCGACCTCCTGACCGCGGCCGCGGTCCGTCAGATCGACGGCCTGGCCGGCTCCGACGAGCCGGAGGACGCCCGCGCGCTCCTCGAACTCGCGCAGCGGGCAGACCGCTCGGGCGGAATCAGGCTCACCGATGCCCTGACCCGGCTGGCCACCGGCGGCACCCCGTTGATCGCCGCGGCCGCCGGAGCGGTCAGGGTGCTCACGGGCCACGAAGATGCCCGGACCTTCGGGACGCGCGTCGCCTCCTGGGTCGACGGAGCCGTGGACAGCACCTCGCGGGCCACGCTCACCGCCCGCCTCACCGGCGTCCTGACGGTTGCGGGACCGCTCCTGACCGTCGGTGCCGACGCCCTGGACCCGTTGCTGCACCGGGTCGTCGAGTTGGACGACACCGCATTCCTGGCCCGGCTGCCGGCCCTGCGCGGTGGCTTCGACACCCTGAGCCCGGCCACCCGGGACCGGCTGCTGGAAACCGTCGAGGAACGGCTGGGCGAACAGGTCGGCAACCTCGACGCGGACGATCCCACCGCACTGGCCCGCCGAACGGCCGCCGACCTCGCGGCCCGCGAGCTTCTGACCAGCCTCTGCCTGCCTCTGCCGGCACCCGCGCACGACGACCGGTTCCCGCCGCTGTCCGAGGGCCGAGCCGCAACACGCCCCGCCGTCGAACCCCTCGCCGAGGGCGCCCCCGCGCGCACCCTCGCGCCCACCGACCGGTGGCGGCTCGTGCTCGGCCGCCGCACCGATCAACTGCCGTCCGGCGCCGCCCGCCTGGCGACCGCTCTCGACGAGCTCTACGGTGCGGGACACGGTGAGGGATCCCGCGGAAGCCGGCCCGGCCCCGGAAACGCCGGCGGCTCGGGACGGCGCGGGGGCCGGGAACCGTCGTTCCCCGGCGTCCGTGAGTGGTCCGAGGAACTGGCCGCGCTCTTCGGCCCGGGCATCCGCGAGGAGGTACTCGCCGCCGCAGCAGCGACGGGCCGCCGGGACGTCCTCGCCGAACTCGACCCCGCGGCCGCCACCCCCTCGGTGGAACTGCTCCGGACGATCCTGCGGTACGCCGGCGGCCTCCCCGAAGCCCGCCTCGCGGCGCTCCGTCCGCTCGTCCGCCACCTGGTCGACGAACTGACCCGGCAGCTCGCCAGTCGGCTGCGCCCCGCCCTCACCGGCACGATGACGGCCCGGCCCACCCGTCGCCCCGGCGGCGGACTGGACCTGCCACGCACCCTGCGTGCCAACCTGGCCACCGCACGCCGGACGGCCGACGGAACGGTCCGGGTGATCCCCGAGAAGCCGGTCTTCCGCAGTCGCTCCCGCCGGTCGGCCGACTGGCGCCTGATCCTGGTCACCGACGTCTCCGGATCCATGGAAGCGTCCACGATCTGGTCCGCGCTGACCGCCTCCGTACTCGCCGGGGTGCCGACCCTGAGCACCCACTTCCTGGCCTTCTCCACGGAGGTCGTCGACCTCACCGGACACGTACACGATCCCCTCTCCCTCCTGCTGGAGGTGAGCGTGGGCGGGGGCACGCACATCGCCGCCGGGCTGCGGCACGCCCGCAGCCTGATCGCGGTGCCCACCCGCACCCTCGTCGTCGTCATCAGCGACTTCGAGGAGGGCGCGCCGCTCGGCGGACTCCTGGCCGAGGTGCGGGCCCTGGTGACCACCGGCTGCCACGTCCTCGGGTGCGCCAGCCTCGACGACGCCGGCCGGCCCCGCTACTCGACGGGCGTCGCCGGGCAGCTCGTGGCCGCAGGCATGCCGGTCGCGGCCCTCAGCCCACTCGAACTGGCCCGCTGGATAGGGGAGAAGACCGCATGACCGCCGTCCAGTTGCCACCCGTCGCGCCCGAGGTCACGGCCACGCTGGTGGAAGACCTCTCGCCCCGGCTGCGCAAGCGGCTGGACGCGGCAGTCACCAAACTCGGCGCCCGCCCGGCGCATCGCGTGGGGGACACGGTGACGATCGCGGTCGACGACGAGACCGAGTTGCGCCTGCACGCTCCGGGCGGTGTGGTGACGACGGCGGACGCCATCACCTGCGGCTGCCTCCTCGCCCCGGCATGCGTCCACCGCGCGGCCGCCGCCTGCGCCGCGCCCACGGCGGACCCGCCGCCGGAGCTCGCCGACCAGCCCTCTCGGGCACACCCCCTGCCCGCCTCGGCGACGGCTCCCGGCTCCACCCCCGCCAGGGCCGATGCCTTCACCGCGGGCTCTGACTCCTCGCTCGACGAGGAGGCGAGCCCCGCCCAGCGCGCCGCGGCCGACGCCCTGTGGTCGGCCGGCGCCGCCGTGCTGGAGACCGGCGTCGACGGGGCCGGGGCCGTCACCCAGTCGGTCCTCCTCCGCGCGGCGCACACCGCCCGGCTCCGGAACCTGCCGCGCCCCGCGGGCGCCGCGCTGTCCGTCGTCACGCTGCTGCGCGCGGCCCGCTCCGGGGACCCGTCCTACCGCACCCCCGACCTCGTCACGGCCCTGACCGAACTCCTGAGCACCGCACACCGGGTGCGGACGGCGTCCGGCGCCGAACTGGCCGCCGTCAGAGGCCGCGCGCGCCGCCCCTACAGCCCGGACGGCTCGCTGCGCCTGTACGGCCTCTTCACCGAACCCGTGGTTACCGACTCCGGGCACGGAGGCGTCCGTACCTGGGTTGCCGGATCCGACGGCCGTCTCTGCACGGTCGGTGACGTGGCGCCCGGCGGCGTCGGGCGGGCCCTGGGCGTGGCCGACCGGGCCGTGCGCCTGGGGGACAGCGCGCTCACCCATCGGGAGCTGGGCCGGGCCGGTCTGGCGGTCTCGGGGGCGACGGTGTCGCCGGACGGCCGACTGGGCGCCGGGAAGGGCGTCAAGGCCGTCACCGCCCGGGGAGCGACATGGACAGAACCGCCGCTCGCCGCACTGTGGGAGGCGCCGCCGGCCGAACAGGCCGCCCGCGCCCTGCGGTCCACCTCCCGCCACGCCGAACCGGACGGCGGCGGCAGTGACCTGCTCTTTCTGGACGTCGAACTCCTGGGTGCCGTGCCGGAGCCGGGCGGCGTCTGCCTGCTCGCGCATTGCGGGGGAGGTATCGCCGTGCGGCTCACCGTCGCCGACGACGACCCCGCGCTGGCCCACCGCGACAACCTGATGCTGCTGGCCGCGGCGCCGGGAGCGCAGCTGAGGATCATCGGCCGCCTCGTGCCCGGCCTCCACCCCCGGCTCGCGCTTCTCGCCTGCTCGCACCCGACCGGCGAGGGGACGATCGACCTCGGCTTCGACCGACTGAGCCGCGCCGACCTGCCGGACCCGGCCGCCGCCGTCCGCTTTGCCCCGCCGACGGCCGGAGGACCCGGCGCCCACGCGTCCCTGTACCTCCTGGAGCGCCGGGTCGAACAGACGGTCCCGGCCGGCCGCGCCGCGCTCGGCATGCTGGGCGACGTAGGCACCGAGACGCGTCGCCTCACCCGCGCGGGCCTCCCCACGGCTGCCGGACTCCTGACCGCGCTGCGCACCTCGGCGGCCCGTCGCGAGCGCGACCCCTTCGGCCGCCTTCTCCCCGCCGATACCGACGGCTTCGCCCTGCACTGGCTCGCCGCCGCCCGTTACACGGCCGCCGTGTCCGAGTCCCTGTGCGCGGCGGCCTGGGAATGGACGCGGTAGCGCCGGACGCCCGGATGCCAGTCGCCCAGTCGCCCAGTCGCCCGGTCGCCCGGGAAGGAGCCCGCACTCTCTGTGAACAGTGGGGGAGCAGCGCGTCCGGGGCCGAGGCATGGACCGCTCGGTCGGTGACGACCAGCAGCCCTGCCTCGGCCCCAGAGCGGGAAATGAAGGTCAGCGCAAGGATTCTCTCCTCAGACCAGGTTGCGGTTGAAGGTGAGCGCCGGTACGGCGTTGCGGACCAGGGCGCGGGCCTGGTCGGGCCACCAAGCACCGGCGGCGGGGTCCACGATGCCGTATTCGGGATCCACGGTGCCGCCGGATATGCCACGGTTGCACTGGCCGTCCGACTGGCCCACGGTCTTGATCCAGAGGTAGGCGTCGACCAGGGGCACGTCCGTGCTGGCCGTAGGCCGTGCGCCCACGCCGCGGCCGGGGGCGTTGCACCAGACCTGGGCGTCGCCGCTGTACTTGCCCGCCGGCGGGGTCCAGGCGCCGCGCCCATTACGACTCGTGTCGACGACGAAGTGGGTGCGGCGGGCGGCGGGCGGGGTACCCACGTTCTGCTGGAACCACTGGTCGGTCCACCGCCAGGTGCTCGGGTCGTCAGGATCCACGGCGTTGCCGGGCAGCCCGTCGTTCGGTGCGGTCGGTGAGTAGTACTGACCGGCGCACCAGTCGGCGTGCCCGCGCGCCCAGTCGGGGCCTTCGGTGGCGAACCAGACGCAGTCGGAGACCCAGGTGCCGTAGTGATCGTTCAACTCGGTGGCCAGGTTGTTGGACACGTTGAGCGAGAACCCCTGGGTACGCGTCACCCCGGCCTGCAGCAGACGTTGGGCGATGTCGCCGACGCTCTTCCAGTGACTGTTGCCGGCGTCCAGATACACGGAGGTGCCGGGCTGTGCCTCCAGGGCGTCGATGGCGGCGTTGAGGTCGGCGATACGGCCGGCGCTGAGGGCACCCGTCGGATCGGAGTCGGGGCCGCAGTCGGAGGGCAGGTTCGCCAGACCGTCCGGTTCGAGGATGACCACCGCCTTGCCGGTGCCGATGCCCTGGGCGAAGGCATTGATCCACGCCTGGTACTCGGCGTCGGACTGCGCGCCGCCGGCCGAGTACTGCGAGCAGTCGCGCAGCGGGATGTTGTAGGCCACGAGCGTCGGGACCGTGCGGGTGCGCCCGGCCTCACGCATCAGCTTTCCCACCGCGCCCTTCACCTCCGCGGGGGTGCCGTCGGTGAACCAGGTGGCCTCCGGCCAGGTCGCCAGTTTCGCCATGGTGGCCGCACCGGCCAGGTCGTGGTTCTTCACGTCGGTGAGGGTCTGGCGGGCGGCGTCGCTGCCGGGATCGACATAGAAGCGCGTATTGCCGGGCAAGGTGTGGTCGGCCGCCCCGGGTGGCGGCGAAGCCACGGCCGGTGAGGAGAGGCCGAGCGCCAGGGCGGCGGCGGCGAGGAAGGGAGCGGATCGGGTCAGGAGGTGTGCCATCGGTCTCCTCGGACTGGGCGGACTGGGGGAGCGTGGGACCAGGTCGGCCGGAGCGCGGAGCGGATGCGTGGACCGCTCGGGCAGGCGGCCGCCGACGTCTGCGGCTGGACGGAGTTCAGTAGCCGTAGATCATCTTGTAGGCGGTCTCGGGGAGGAACTGACCGGCGGACGAGCCGGTGCCGGTGCCGCAGTTGCCGTCCGATTCGCCCGGGGTTTTGATCCACAGCAGCATCTCGGCGCCGCCGCCGGTCTGGCTGGGTGTGCCGATCTTGCGGCCGGCCGGGTTGCACCAGGCGCCGTTCGAGCCGTTGCCGTTGCGGCTGGTGTCGACCGTGAAGGGCCTGGTGTAACCGAAGGAACTCTGCAGCGCCGAGTTGACCGCGTTGGCGTAGGTCGTGTTCTGGGCGGTGGCGTAGTAGTTGGAGACGTTCAGCGCGAAGCCGTGCGTCCGGCTGAGACCTGCGGCGTTCAGGTGCTGGGCCATGGTGGCGGCGCTTATCCAGCCGGGGTTTCCGGCGTCCAGGTACACCCAGGTCTGGGGAGCCTTGGTGTTGAACTGGGTGATGGCGTTGTTGAGCAGCGCGTTGCGTTCGGCGATCTGGGCGGAGGTCATGCAGCTCACGTCGCCGAGAGCGTCCGGCTCCAGAACGACGATGGCGGGGCGGTTGCCGATGCCGTCGGCGAACGCCGCGATCCAGGAGTTGTACGCGGCGACGCTACCGGCGCCACCGCCCGACTGGCCGCCGCATATGTCGCGGTTGGGGATGTTGTACGCGACCAGGACGGGCAACTTGTTCACGGCGCGGGCCGCGCCGACGTAAGCGCCGGTAGCCGTGCCTATGGCACCACTCCAGTTACCGAACCAACGGGCCATGGGCTTGGACGCGATGGAGGCGCCGATGGCGGCGGCCCGCCCGTCTCCTGCGTTGGCGGCGGCCCAAACGGCGGGAGTCGAGTTCGGGTCGACGTAGAACCCGCTGGTGCTGGAGACGGGATCAGCCGCGTGCGCGGTGGTGGGGGCCGCGAGTGCCAGCGGTATGGCGAGCAGGATCGATGCGAGCAGACGTCGGGTGGGTCGGCGCATGGTGGGGCCTCTTCTCGACAGGGTCGTCCCCCGGCCGTGCGAGGCCGGCGGATCGACGAAGAGCGGGTGCGGGACGGGTGAGGGGCCGGACGTCGTCCATGCCCGGTGTGGTGGCCCGGCGGAGAGCTGCTGGAGCGCACCGTCCCGCCTGGTCAGGATCCTGCGTGAGGAACCTCGGAAGGAGGTTTTTTTGGAACCGCTTCCGGTCTGCTTTTCTACCCTCTGTCGCGCTGAGCCATCGTGGATCTGCCTCTCTGACTGTGTCAAGACATGTGCAAGAGCCTGTTCGCGCGACTGGAGTTGTGGGATGGGTGATTGCATTTCCGGAAGCGCTTCCGGTTGCGGGCGCGCGGTAAGGACGCGGAGGGGCGCTACCCTCCTGTCGTATCAAGATCGAGGTGATTGCCGTGGTGGACGAAACGACGCGCCGCAGGCCGACTCTGGACGAGGTGGCCGAGCGTGCGGGCGTCTCCCGTACCGCGGCATCGCGGGTGCTCAACAACGCACCGCACGTCAGCCGCGTCAAACGCGAAGCCGTGCAGCGCGCGATCCGGGAGCTGGGTTACGTCCCCAACCCCACGGCCCGCGCACTGGCGACACGGCAAGCCGGCGCGGTCGGGCTCATCGTCTCCGGCGACGACCCCGCGATCTTCGCCGACCCGTTCTTCGGACAGGTCGTCGCCGGTGCCACCACGGTGCTGGAGGAGACCGATCTTCACCTGATGGTCTGTCTCGCCACCTCGGCCCGGGGCCAGTTGCGGGTGCGCCAGATGCTGCGGACCCATGCGGTCGACGGCGTCATGCTGATGGCGCTGCGCGAGAAGGACCCGCTGACGCGGCTCGCCCTGGACGCGGGGGTGCCCGCGGTCTTCGGCGGACGGCCTCTGGGGGAGGACGTACCCTCCTTCGTGGACGTCGACAACGTCGGCGGCGCCCGGGCGGCCACCGAGCACCTGATCGCCCTCGGCCGTACCCGCATCGCGATGATCACCGGGCCACCCGACACCGATGTCGCCCGATCGCGCCTCCGCGGCTACCGCGAGGCACTCTCCCTGGCCGGGCTGACCCCGTACGGCGAGGAGGCCGGCGACTTCACCGAGCGCGGGGGAATCACCGCAATGGAAGCGTTGCTCGACCGCCGTCCCGACCTGGACGCGGTCTTCGCCGCCAACGACAACATGGCGGTGGGGGCACTGAGACCACTGCGCCACGCCGGTCGCGTGGTGCCCTCCGACGTCGCCGTCGTCGGCTTCGACGACCTGCCCGTCGCCGAAGCCTCCGATCCGCCCCTCACGACGATTCACCAGCCCATACAGGCCCTCGGTCGCGAGATGACACGGATGCTTCTCGCCCTCATGGGGAGCGAGAACCCGAGCCCTCTGATCCTGCCGACCAGGCTGGTCCGGCGGGAATCCGCGTAGCTCCCCAGCTCGTTGGCACCGGGAACCTACGGATCACACCGATGCTCCGGCTCCGGCTCGGGACGCAGGTGACGGCCCCAGGTCCGTGCCTTGCGGTAGGGGCCGTCGCTGTCGTACTGCGGCGTGTCGAAGGCGACCCGGTACAGCAACTCGCCGTCGTGGGCCTGAGCGTGCTCGTTGGGTTCGGGTGTACCGAGGGCATCGACCGTTCCAGCGAACTCAACCTGCCAGGGACCGTCCCGGACCGCGGCGCGGACGAACCACGACCCGGCTGCCCGGTGGCAGTGCACCCGCCGGCCAGGTCCGGGTCGAGGGGCGGCCGAGGATCTGCTCCACCGGCTGGCAGTCATCTGCACCCGCAGGAACAGGGCCGGGACCGTCTCTCATGCGGCCCACTCTGCCCGCGCACCTCCTTCAGGGGCGCCAGAAAGATGAGGAACAAGCCGAGGGGCGCCGCTTCTTCCCGCGGCACGGTCCGGACCTCGACAGCCCTGTCGTTGCGGTTCAGGAGCACACCCCGGTTTCTCGCAGACTGCCGTATTGCTCCCCCGGGCGGCGCCATGGTCAGAGAGACCACCCGAGAGGGGGGCGGTCATAGCGCCTCGGCACATTCGTCGACGAACGCGCAGAGCCGACGAATGAGGCTCAGGAAGTGGGGGGTGGGGTCCGTGTCGGACCACGGGTGAGGCGCCTCCCGGACCCACTCCTGCCACAAGCCGCCCGGTCCCAGGAAGCGCTCGACCTGACCACCTCCGAGGTTCAGGTCGATGAACTGGAGAGCGCCCATGACGACGGCCTGGTCGTATCCGAGGTCAGGGCGGCAGAGGTAGCGATCAAGATGGGCGGCGAGCAGGTCAGCGTCCCGCAGCGTTCCGAAACTCGCCAGGGCCACGCTGTAGGCCAGCCCGACGCAGCAGACCTCGCGGGCCAGCAGGAGTGATCCGAGGTGCTCCCGGAACTCGGCCCGGCGTGAGACAGCCACGAGCCAAGCGGCAGTTCTCCGCTCTCGCCGGCTGCCCTCAAGGAGCGTGGCGATCTCTTCCGGGGTGATAAGTCCCGCGTCCTCACGGAGATCTCGCATGCATCGGTCGTACTCAGGACTTTCCATGCGCAGCAAGCTGCCGCCGAGCTTCAGGTAGCGTCGTCCGGGCGCGACATAGCGGCGAACCAGGGCCAGCGCCTCGGCATCATCGCGAGGATTCCGTATCACACCGTCGATCTTGCCTTGCGGCGAAACAGAGCCAGCCCCTCCCTTGCCCTGATGTGAGCGAGTACGGCAGGCACGTGCGCCGAAGTAAGCGCTCAGACCCAAGGCCCGCAGATCAGCCGCCGTAGAGGCCCCACTCGTCGAGGCCCCCGTAGATGTGCGCTTCGAGGCATTGCGGGGCGTCGAGGCCCACGGCCTCACCCCGGTACACGGCGATGAGGGAATCCTTGCCCCGCCACCAGGAGTCGGTCACACCCTGTACTTCGGGCACTGGCTCGAATTCGCCGAGATCCAGCGCATCGACGGCCCTCCACGTGACTCTTGTGACGGTTGTGGCCCAGCGGCGGGCATGAGCGGCGAGCGCCAGGGATTCCAACCATCCGCCAGTGCTGGCATGCAGGGGCGTCCAGCAGTAGGCGTCGATACCAAACGCATCGTCGGGGCCGATCGCGAAGCTGTAAGCCATGGACGCCCGACAGTCCCCTGCCGGGAACGACCAGCCGACTGCGGGCATCTCCTCGGGGCAGTCGGCGTCCAGGATGCGCGGACCGCCCTCGTAGAACGGGGCCGCCGGCAGGGCGAGGCCGCCCCAGCGGTCCTGGAAGGCGGTGGCCCGTTCGACCTCCGCAGCGGGAACCCCGTGCCCGATCCACGCGTCGCGGTGTCGCCGGATGTCCTGCCGACGAACGCGGACGCCCTCCGTCTCGATGAACTGCTGGGCCCTGCGGCTCAGACCGCCAGGCGTGACCGGGACGGGCGATACGGACTGGTCAGCCACTACCGCTGCTCGCCATCACCGGCGTGGAGCACGGTTGACGCTCTGTCCCGCACGCGCCCCAGGCTGATCCCTGTGCGTTGCTCGATGGCGAGAAGGTGGTCGGAGGGCTCCAGCTCGACGTAGGGGCGCTCGCCGACCGGACGGGTATGGACGTGCGTCTTCAGGCTGAGCGTCGTCCTCGGGTACACCGGAAGGTCGGTGGTGAGCCGGCCGAAGTACGGCTCCTCGGTCTCGCGGCCGGGCCTCTCCCACAGATCTGAGGGCAGGGAGAAGCTCTCTCGGCTGAGCGAAACCCAGCCGCCCCAGGAGAACACCTCGTCACTGCCGATGACCGGTATCTCGATCAGGCCCTTGACGAAGCAGTGCTGCCCGCGGACCACGTCCTGGTCCGCAGAGAGCAAACGGTCGTCGGCGTCGGCGAAGGCTGGATCCCACGCGGCGGGGGCCTCGGCCGTACAGTTCATCGGCAGCTCCGGGTGGTGGGCTCCGCAGCACGCGCAAGTGGACCCCAAAGCAATGGACGTGGGCCCGAAGCCCGAGGGCTGCCCCCGCGATTCGTGGTGGATGGGTGCGCGGCGTCGGATGCGGTGCCTCGCAAGGCGGAGGGGCGTCCGCATACTGGATGTATGTGGACGTTCCGGCAACGTCGCGAGGTGCCGTGCCGGGCGGCGCGACCCCGGCCATGGTCCCTCGGACACCCACCCGGGCGTACGCGTGACGGGTTGGAGGACCGAAGTTCTCCCCGGCTCCGTCGGGATGCGCCGAGGGGCCGGTGCGCACATGCAGCACCGACCCCGACGTCACAGCTGGTGCCGCGCCCGGCAAGCTTTGCCCCGTCGCGGGGGGGGGGCCCCCCCCCACCCCGGGTTTACCAAAAAAACGTGTTAGGGGGTAAAAAGCACTTAAGGC
>NZ_JBIAJC010000009.1:0-377537 GCF_042871745.1 Streptomyces sp. NPDC005576
GGGGGATGCCGTCGAGGGGGCGGGGGGTGGCGGTGAAGGACTGGAGGGGGGTGCGGAACTTGCCTTCCCAGTCCACGACGTCCTCGCGCCACAGTGTGTGGAGGAGGGCGTAGTTCTCGATGGCGAGCGGGATGCCCTGGCGGATGTCCTTGCCGAACCACGGGTAGACGGGGCCGGTGTTGCCGCGGCCCATCATCAGGTCGATGCGGCCGTCCGCGAGGTGCTGGAGGGTGGCGTAGTCCTCGGCGATCTTCACCGGGTCGTTCGTCGTGATCAGGGTGGTGGAGGTCGAGAGGATGAGCTTCTCGGTGCGGGCGGCGATGTAGGCGAGCGTCGTCGTCGGCGACGACGGGACGAACGGCGGGTTGTGGTGCTCACCGGTCGCGAAGACGTCCAGACCGACCTCTTCGGCCTTCTGCGCGATCGCGAGGGTCGCCTTGATCCGCTCGTTCTCGGACGGAGTCCGGCCGGTCGTCGGATCGGTGGTGACGTCCCCGACGGTGAAGATCCCGAACTGCATGACGCCCGCCTCCTGTGCTGTGGCTGCTTCAATGTTGTTGAAGCTTGAACTAACTGGTCCCACCCTACAACGGGGACCCCCCTCTGGCTATTCCGCCACCGGGCGGTCCGCGGTCGGAGGAGCGGCCGACAGCTCCGCCCGACACCGGACCGGTGCGTACGCTGAGGGCGAGGGGCGAGGGCCGCCGGGGCGCGGTGGACGCGGTGTACCCGGGCGCCACGCACCGGAGCGCGGGACGAAGGGAAACAGCCGTGAGCGAGAGCGAGAGCTGGAAGGAGCGCGGCGTCGCGCTGCGTGTCTTCGTGTACGTCTTCGCCACCCACGCCTTCGCGGGCTTCGTCTACCTGCTCTTCTACGTGGGGGACCACGCCCACAAGTAGCCGGGCGGACGAGCGCAACGCCACCGGGGCCGTGACGGGTCGATGGCGGGGGACGACCGGGCCGCAGCGCCCTTCGGTCCCGGGGCGCGCGGGTAGGTGCGCGGTACACTCGCCCCATGACCTCCGTACCGTGCCGGAACTGGTGGCGCTCCTCCTAGGAGCGGCACCCCTTCCGCACGGAACCAGGGCCGTTCGACACGGACGGCCCTTCTCCGTCCTCCCGTACGGCGCCCGTGGCGCGTACGGCAGGGACATGGATCAGCTTCACCGGCGGGGCCGTCCTCCACGCAGCCACATCCCGCGAGGAGAGATCCCATGACCACGATTCCGCCGACCGCCGCCCCCACGCCCACCGACGGCCCCGTCCCGGCCACCGGCTCCGGCGCGTCCGCCGCTTCCCCGCTGCCCGCGTCCACCGTGGCCGCCGCGCGCCGGCGCAGCGCCGAACTGGAGCGGGAACTCGCCGCCGACCCGGGCCGCTTCCGGGTGATGACCGGGGACCGGCCGACCGGCCCCCTCCACCTCGGCCATTACTTCGGCACCCTTCACAACCGGGTCCGGCTCCAGGACCTGGGCGTGGAGGTCTTCGTGCTGATCCCCGACTACCAGGCACTGACCGACCGGGACGTGGTCGACCGGCTCGCCGAGACGATGGAGGGACTGCTCCTCGACTACCTCGCCATCGGTATCGACCCGTCGCGATCGACGATCTTCAACCACAGTGCGGTGCCCGCTCTGAACCAGCTGCTGCTTCCCTTCCTCAGCCTGGTCTCGGTGGCCGAACTGGGCCGCAATCCCACCGTCAAGGACGAGATCGCCCACTCCCGCCAAGCGGCGGTGAGCGGCCTGATGTACACGTACCCCGTCCACCAGGCCGCCGACATCCTCTTCTGCAAGGGCAACCTCGTCCCGGTGGGCCAGGACCAGCTGCCGCACCTGGAACTCACCCGGACCGTCGCCCGCCGTTTCGGCGAGCGGTACGCGCCGGTCTTCCCGCAGCCGGAGGCGCTGCTCTCCGCCGCCCCGCTCCTGCTCGGCACGGACGGCGGGAAGATGAGCAAGAGCCGTGGCAACGCCATCACCCTCGGCGCCACCGCCGACGAGACCGCCCGGCTGATCAAGGGCGCGAAGACCGACGCCGACCGGACCATCTCCTACGACCCCGAGAACCGCCCCGCCGTCTCCAACCTCGTGCTGCTCGCCGCGCTCTGCCAGGACCGCGACCCGTACGAGGTCGCCGAGGAGATCGGCGACGGCGGCGCGGCGCTGCTCAAGCGGACCGTGACGGAGGCCGTCAACACCCGGCTCGCGCCCATCCGGGCCCGGCGCGCCGAGTACGCGCGGGACATGGGGTACGTACGGTCCGTGCTGCGTGAGGGGAACGCGCGCGCGAACGAGATCGCCGAACGCACCCTGGACGAGGTGCGGAAAGCCATGGGGACGCTGCGGTAGCCCGAGCCTGTGAGCCTCTGTCCCTCCACGCCGCGTACCTGCGTACCTGCGTACCTAGGCGGGCCGGTCGGGGCGGCGGGCCAGCGTGATGATCTCGCGGCTCGCCGCCGTGACCGGGGTACGGTCCCAGTCCCCGTATCTGCCTTCGATCAGGAAGCCCGCCCGGGCGAGGAGACCGTCCAACGCGGCCTCGTCGAGGAAGCGCAGGCGCGAGCGGTCCGTATGGAGCACGGTGGCGTCGGGGCCGGCACTCGCGGTCGTGCTCGTGAAGGCGACCACGCCACCTTCGGCCGACTCGACCTCGTGCCAGACGCGGAGCCCGCGCCCGGACGGGTACTCGACGGTGGAGGCATGGTCCGGAGTCCAGCTCTCCCAGGCGCGGGCGCGGGGGTGGCGGGTCTCGAAGGCGAACACCCCGCCGGGGCGCAGCGCGGAGTGGATCGCGTCCAGGGAGGCGCGCAGTTCCTCGTCGGTCACCAGACACTGGAACGCGTGGCTCACCATCGTCACCAACGTGAATCCGGACGGCTCGCCCTGCCGGTCGGGCCCGCCCACGTCCTGCCGGTCCGCGTCCGCCGCCGTGCCCTCGATCCATTCGATGTCGGTGCGGCGGCGGGCCCGGGCCAGGGCCGCCCGGTCCGGTTCGAGCCCGACGAGCCGGCCGGTGTGTCCTTGCTCCCGGGCCCGGACGAGCATCGCGCCGGTGCCGCAGCCCACGTCCAGGACGGAGTCCGCGTCGGCGAGCAGCGCCTCGTAGAAGGCGTCGGCAGGCCAGGCTCCGGGGTCCCAGGGGTTCAGCACGTCGTACAGGGCTGCGGCGTCCGCGTCCGAGAACATCGGCGCAGTGTGGCACGCCACGGAGAGGGCTGCCGGCCCCGCGTCACTTCGTGAGGAAGTCCAGCAGGTCCCCGGTGAACTTCTCCTTGTCGCCCGGTACCAGGGCGATGCCGTGCGAGCCGCCCTCGTAGACCTTCAGCGTGGCGTCCTTCACCAGCTTCGCCGTCTTGCGGCCGGTGGCGTCGATCGGGACGATCTGGTCGTCGTCCCCGTGCACGACGAGGGTGGGGACGTCGAACTTCTTCAGGTCCTCGTGAAAGTCCGTGGACGCGAAGGCGTCGACGCAGGCGACTCCGCCTTCGATGGTCTCGGCCATGGCCATGAACCAGAAGGCGTCCTGGTTGCCCTGGGTGGCTCTGGTGCCCTCGCGGTCGGCGGAGTGGAACCCCACCGCGGTGTCCTTCCAGAACTGCGAGCGTTCCGCCAGGATGCCCTTCTTGATGTCGTCGAAGACGCTCTGCGGGACGCCTTCGGGGTTGTCCTTCCCCTGGAGCATCAGAGGGGTGATCGCGGAGAGCAGGACGGTGGATCTGACCCGCCCGGTGCCGTACCGGCCGATGTACCGCGCCAGCTCGCCGCCTCCCATGGAGTGGGCGACCAGGGTCACGTCGCGCAGGTCGAGCTGGGTGATCAGGTCATTGAGGTCGTCGGCGAAGGTGTCGAAGTCGTAGCCGTCCCACACCGGGGTGGAACGGCCGTGGCCCCGGCGGTCGTGGGCGATGCCGCGGTAGCCGGCGTCCGCGACGGCTCTGAGCTGGTCCTGCCAGGCGTCGCCGTTCAGCGGCCAGCCGTGGATGAAGACCACCGGCCGACCGTGGCCCCAGTCCTTGTAGAAGATCTCGACTCCGTCGCGCGTGGTGCAGACGGGCATGTGCTTCTCCCTCTCCTGCGGTCCTGCCGTACGGGGGCAACACGGCCCATTACCGCATGACGGGAAAATCGGCGGGGAGCGTTCCTGGGCCGAACGGGTGAGGTGTACGGGCCGGGGTGGCGAGGAGAGCCGGGCCGGGGCATGGTGGGCCGGCGTCCGTTCGGGTGCGCACATGTTTCACGTGAAACGGGCCCGGAGCCCTCCGGAGGGCTCCCTGGCTCCGGGCCCGGCTTCGGCACCCGCAGATGTGTTCGGGCTTCGTTCAGCGCCGTCCGGCCGCCGAGCGCTGCCTGCGGAGCAGCTCGGCCAGCCCGCGCCGGGTCGCGGCGATCACCACCCGGTCCGCGGCCTGGAGTACGTACCCGGGCGGGAGATCCCAGATCAGTCCGGAGGTGCGCTGCTGCCTCCCTCGGGTGTCGTAGGGGGGTGGTGCGGCCGGATCGGGGACCCGTTCGCCGAGCGGGGTGGTGTCCAGGGCCAGTACCCGCCAGGCGCCGGCCCGGAAGGCCTGTGCGACGGTGTGGCCCTCCAGCTGCGGGTGGCCGCCCACCACCAGGGCGGCGAAGAGCATGACCTTCCGCTCCACCGGGACGGCGCCGAGGATCTGGCGGCCCATCATCGCCACGGCGAAGGAGGGGGCGGCCAGGTGGGTCACCGACCGGGAGCGGGTGGTGGCCTGCGGGTGGGCGGTGCGCAGGGTGCGGTAGACGATGGTCGCGAAGTCGTCGTCGTAGAGCCGGAGCGCCACCCGCAGGTCGGGCTTGATCGACCGGGCGTAGAGGGTCGCTTCGAGGTTGGTCGTATCGATGCTGGTCAGGGCGAGCAGCGCACGGGCCCGGCCGATCTTCGCCGCTTCCAGCACGCCCTCCTGGGTGACGTCGCCGATGACGGTCGGTACGTGCAGGGAGCGGGCCAGCGGGATGCCCCGGGCGTTCGGGTCCTCCTCGACGACGACCACGGGGATGCCGAGCTCCCGGAGCCGCACGAGGACTCGCGTACCGATCTTGCCCAGGCCGAGCAGGACCACGTGCCCGGAGAGGCCGCGGGGCGGGCGGCGCAGCGAGGAGGCGGTGCGCAGGGTGCCGAAGGCTTCCAGCACTGCCGCGATCAGCAGCGGCAGCAGGAGGAGCCCGGCCACCCCGGACAGAAGCTGGATGATCTTGCGTGCGGAGGGGGCCGTGGCCTCCGCCGGGTCCCCCATGGCGACGAGGTCGAGCAGGGTCAGGTACACGGCGTGCGGCGCACTGTCCCCGGTCGTCCGTACCGAGGCCACCGCCAGGCCGACGACCGCTGCCGCGACGCCCAGGGCCGACCAGCGCAGCCGCCGCGAGAACACCTGGCTCAGCGGGGCGCCCCTGCCGCCCATCCGGATGGCGGGCCGGTCCGGGCCCGACCGGCTGATGGTTTCCAGGACGATGGTGCCGCGCCCGGTCGCCGCCGCCACGGACCGCTCGTCGGGCAGCAGCCGCGGTCCTTCGTCGCCGCTGCTGTCGGAGCCTTCGGCGCCTGCCGGGTTGACGGTGGTGGACGAGAGGAGCGCGAGCGTGCAGAGTCCCGGGTCGGCTCGCTCGCCGGGGCCGGGAGGGGTACGTTCGACCGCCCGCAGCAGCAGCCCCTCCGCCTCGACGACCTTGCTGCTGCCGGTCAGCGCGGTGGCGGCGAGGGCCGGGGCGACCGTGTCGGCGTCGGAGAGGACCGTGGTGCTCGCGTCCAGCGCGGCCGGGTCGAGTCCGGGCGAGGCGACGGCCGCAGCCTGGTCGAGCAGCGTCTCCAGGTGGACGCCGAGCTTGCGGTTGTAGAGCCGGATCACCAGGCGCAGTCGGGGGTTGAGGCGTCGGGCGGTGAGTGCGGCCCGGATGTTGCGTTCGTCGTCCTCGTAGACGAGGGCGAGGGCGGCGGCCCGGTCGACGCCGGCGTCCTCCAGTGCGTCGTCGGAGGGTTCCGCCGCCTCCAGGATGAGGACGGGCTCCACCCCGGCGTTGGTGTCGCTGTCGCCCGATCCCACGCCGTCCAGGGGTGCGGGACCGACACCGTTGCGGCTCATCGCCGCGGACATCCGGCCGAACAGGGCGGAGGCGCGCGCCCGTTGGTTCATCGGGAGGTCGGGCTGTGCGGCGTCCGGGCCGGGCGGGATGATCAGGGTGACACGTTCGCCGTAGACGTAACGGAGCTCCACCGCGAGTCGTCGGGCCAGTGCGTCGTCGCCGCAGACGACCATGTGGCCCGATATCGGCGGGCGTTGGGAACGCTGCGGCTGCTGGGGGAGAGGGGACACAGAACCCAGCATGCCTTGCTCCTGTCGGGTCTGTGCGGGACTCGGTGATCCGGACGCGGTGCGTCCGTCGCTCGCGTGGACCGAGGAGGTGCGTGGAGGCGGGGAGTGCGCGCTGCTGCCGTGGTGGATGCCGCCGGACCGCCGGACTGCCGCACCGCCGGACCGCTGGGCTGCCGGGCGGTCCGTAGGCGGCGGGGAGAGGGCGGCGGGAGAGAGGAGACCCGTTACCGAGTCCCGTAGCGGGACCCGGTCGCGGGCCGTCCCCCCATCAATCCCCCGTCAGTACCCCCGTTGGCACCTGGTCGTTCCCCCGTGCGGTGCTGTACGGATCGTGGCAGCCGGAAGGGCCCCGGCGCACTGCCGGATTCCGGCAGTCATGGAGCGAGTGACTTGCCGGGCAGTGGCATGGACGGTTGTGAGCTACATATAGGTCAGGCGAGCACGGGGAGGGGAAGGGTCGATGGCGGAGTCGCGCATACCCATCGAGGCGCTGGGGAACTACGTCCGCGTCCTGGAGGAGGTGGCCGGGACGGGGCGGCGGTTGACGCACAAGGAGCTGGAGGAGCGTCGCGATCTGGGCCGGGAAGCCGCGGAATCCGGGGCGCAGTTGCGTGAACTGATCACTCTCCACCTCGCTCAGACCCGCGCCCACTGGCCGTGCGCGGTCCGGGGAGGCGCGGTCGCGACCGATGCGGTGCTGTTCGCCGTCGAGCAGGCCGTGGACGCCTTCGCCGAGGGCTTCGAGGGGGCGCAGCGACTGACGGTGCGCCGCGAGGAGGCGGCCCGCCGTGAGTTCATCGACGACCTGCTCTACGGGCGCAGCGACCTCGGCCGCCTCGCGGAGCGGTCCACCCGGTTCGGGCTGCATCTGTCGCGGGCGCACGCGGTCGCGGTGGCCGTGGGCCCGGAGGCGTACACCGAGACGGACGTGGTGCCGCGGGGCGTGGAGGCGGCGATGCTGGCCCGGTTCAGCGGTCGGGAGATCCTGCTGACGACCAAGGACGGCCGCCTGATCTGCATCGCGCCGGGCACTCAGCCGGACGTGCTGCTCCACTTCGCCAAGCAGGCCCACTCCGCGACCGGCGGTGGGCAGGTCGCCGTCGGCCGCCCGCACCACGGGCCGGGCGGCGTCGTCCAGTCGTACGACGAAGCTCTGGAAGCCCACGAACTCGCCGGGCGGATGGGGCTCGACGATCCGGTGCTGCACGCGGCCGATCTGCTGGTCTACCCCGTGCTGACCCGCGACCGGCAGGCCATGGCGGACCTGGTGCGCAGTCGGCTGGGTCCGCTCCAGAAGGCGAGGGGCGGCGCTGAACCGCTGCTGCGGACCCTTTCGGTGTACTTCGAATCGGGGTGTGTGGCGGCGGAGACGGCCCGACGCCTGTCGTTGAGCGTCCGGGCGCTGACGTACCGGCTGGAGCGCATCCACGAGTTGACCGGTTCCGACCCGTCCGACCCGGTGCACCGCTACACGCTCCAGACGGCCGTCATCGGCGCCCGGCTGCTGGACTGGCCGGCGAAGGAGCTCTGAGGGGTCCCGGTGGTACCCGGCGGCGACGGTGCGCCGGGCACCTGCCCGCCGTTCTCTCAGGCCCCGATGTCCCTGCGTCGGAGGTCGTCGAGGGATTCGCGGCGTACGAGCAGCCGTGCGGTACCGTCCGACACCGCGACCACCGGGGGCCTGCCGACGAGGTTGTACCCGGAGGCCATCGACAGGTGGTACGCCCCCGCCGCCGGTACGGCCAGCAGATCGCCCGGGTGCACGTCCCCGGGGAGTTCCACCGCTTCGGCGAGGATGTCGCCGGCCTCGCAGTGCCGGCCCACCACGGTCGTCAGCAGCCCGGGCGCGGTGGAGGCCCGTCCGACCAAGCGGGGCGCGTACCGCACTCCGTACAGCGCGGGTCGCGGGTTGTCGCTCATGCCACCGTCGACGGCGACGAAGGTGCGGGTGCCGGTCCGTTTGACCGCCAGCACCCGGTACACGGCGATGCCGGCCGGGCCGATGACCGCCCGGCCGGGTTCGACCGTCAGCCGGGGCACCGGCAGCATGGACCGGGCGCAGCCGGAGGCCAGTTCGGCGCGGATGCGGGAGGCGAGCGCGGGGATGTCGAGCGCTGGCTCCCCCGCCCGGTAGGCGATTCCGTGGCCTCCGCCCATGTCCAGTTCGGGCAGCACCACCCCGTGCTTGTCCCGGGTGCGGGCGAGGAGCCCCACCATCCGGCGGAGGGCGGCCACATACGGTGTGATCGAGGTGATCTGTGAGCCGATGTGACAGTGCAGGCCGACGAGTTCGAGCCCCGGCCGGCCGAGGACACGGTCGATTGCGTGCTGCGCCGAGCCGTCCATGAGGGAGAGGCCGAACTTCTGGTCGTCGGTACCGGTACGCACCGCCGCGTGTCCACCGGCCGAGATCCCGGGCACGACGCGGATCATGACGGGCCGGCGGGTCCCGTGCGGGACCAGGGCGGCGAGGCGGACGATCTCGGAGGTCGAGTCGAGCACGATCCTGCCCACCCCGAGTCGCACGGCGGTGCCCAGGTCCTCCGGGCTCTTGGCGTTGCCGTGCAGCACGATCCGCTCCGCGGGGAAGCCCGCGCCGACCGCGAGGAGGAGCTCGCCGGCCGAGCAGACGTCGAGCCCGAGGCCCTCCTCCCGGATCCACCGGACGACGGCCCGGCTCAGGAATGCCTTCGCCGCGTAGACCACGTCCGCCTCCTCGGGCGGGAAGGCGGCCCGGTAGGTCCGGCAGCGGTCGCGGACCTCGCCTTCGTCGAGCAGGTACAGCGGGGTGCCGAACCGTCCGGCGGCCTCGGACAGGGAGACCCCGCCCACGGTCATGTCCCCGTGCGGGCCGGGGCGTGCGGAGGCGGGCCAGACGTCCTGGGGGTACGCCTGCTGGGCCGGGGGGTCATACGGGACGGGGGCGGAGGGGGCGTTCGGGGTGGTGGTCATGGCGCGGTCCCTTCAGCGTCCGTGACGGACGAGCGCGGGAGCATCGGGGGCGGCCGGCGCGGCCTGCGCGGCGGTGGGGGGCACCGAGAGGTGCGGATCGGCGGCGCGCCGCGCGGAGAGCGGGGGATCGACGGTGAGGGCAGGGACGCCGAGCGGCGCGGCGAGCGCGCGCAGGGCGGTTTCGCAGAGGCGTACCCACTGCTGTCCGGTACCCAGCGTGGCGACGAGCCGTTGTTCCGAGGTGAACCCCACGGCGGTGCGCGCGCCGAGCGGGGTACGGAAGAACAGGGCCCGGACGCTCGACGGGCAGCGGACGGAACCCGGCCTGACGGGTACGAACAAGGGCCCGGCCGGGACGGACAGGAGCGGGGGTCCGGCCGGGACGGGTTCGAGGGGGTCGGAATCCGGCAGCGCGCTTTCCATGGTGCCTCCCAGCGTCGGCACGGGTCTCGGAGATGACCCGGCGGTTCGCCTTCGACGCTAAGTCCGCAGGCAGGAGGCGGTGCGGATGTGGGCCGGGCCCTGACGACGGCTTGACGCCGGACCGGGGTCACGTTGACGCGACCCTGATGCGGGTGTCTCTCCGCCCGGCCCGGGAAGCGCGGAAAGGGAGGCCGCGACGGTGAACGTGCCGGAGAGCCGCCAAGAGAAACGCCCCAGCCGTGGTGGCCGGGGCGCGTCGGGGTGGGGCTGGGTACCGCTGGGTGAGTCAGGGGTGGAGCGGGGGTGGGCGGGGTGAGCCGGAGTGGTTCGGCTCAGAGGTCGAACTCGTGCGGCGGCAGGTCGAGCGCGTAGCACGCCTCCCGGACCACGGCCTGCTCCGACTTGTCGAAGTCGCCGTCGGCGCCGCCGATGACGATGCCGATCTGGATGACCGCGCGCGCCTCGGCCGGCTTCTTCTTGGCCTTGGCGATCTCCTGGAGCACGGTGACCTTGCCGAAGGCGAAGTCCGCGGTGAGCTTGTCCACGTACGCGTTGAAGCGACGCTGGAGGTCGTCCGCGGGGAAGTTCTGGAGCACGCCGTTGCTCGTGATCAGCTGGGCGACACGCTGCCGCTCCGACGGGTCGATGGAGCCGTCGGCCGCGGAGACCAGGGCGCACATCGCCATGCTCGCATCGCGGAACGCCCCGCTCTTCAGGTCGTTCTTCTTCGCCTCCAGCTGCGTCTGCATCGTCGAGGCGGATTCCTTGATCCGGTCCCAAAGGGCCATGACGTCTCCATACGTTGCCTTGTGGTGCGTTGCCTGAACCGAAGCGAACTCTACAGACGTGTAGAACGTGATGCTCGCCCCGGCAGGCTTTGCCCCGGCAGGCTTTGCCCCGGAAAGACGGCTCAGTAGGATGCGGCGATCGCTGAGCAGTGCCCGGGGCCGCCCCGCCGTGACTGCGAGAGCTCGCGCGAAGGGCGGACATCGCATGGGAAACGCCGGAAGGCACCAAGACGTTCCGCCGGGGCGTGACGCCCCACCCGGACACGGTGCCGTGTCGGGCGGGGACGTTGCTCCCCGGGCGGCCCCGGACAGCGATGCGCCCTCGGGCGGCGGGCAGGGAGCCCGGCAGGACGCCTGGCAGGGCTGCGAACCGAGTGGCGAACCGAGGAGAGAACAGAGCGGCGGGCGCCTGCGCAGGCGCGGGCAGGGCGAGTTGGAGGCGCAGGTGCTCGCCGCGGTGCGGGCGGGCGGCGGCCCGGTGACGGCGGGCTGGGTGCGGGAACACCTCGAAGGCGGCCTCGCCCTGACGACCGTCATCACGATCCTCTCCCGCCTCCACGCGAAGAACGCGGTCACCCGCGCCCGCGCGGGCCGTTCCTACACCTGGACGAACGCTTCCGACGAGGCCGGTCTGGCCGCCCTGCGGATGCGCCGGGTGCTCGAAGGCGAACGGGACCGCGAGGCTGTCCTCGCCCGCTTCGTCTCCGCGCTCAGCCCCGGCGACGGGGAACGCCTGCGCGCGCTGCTCTCCCTGGCCGATCCGGCGGCCCCGGACGCGAACACGACGAGTGGGTCCGCCGAGCAGGCCGGGCCCGCCGCGCCCGTCGTGCCCGCAGGGTTCGCCGGTTCGGCCGGCTCCGCCACGCCTGCCGGGTCGGCCGAGCGGGCCGAACCGTCCGATCTCGGCGAACCCTCCATCCCCGGTGACCCCGGCCGCGCGCCGGGGAACCGGTGACGGCCGGCGGGACGTCGAGGGAGCGATGGGCATCTTCGTCTACCTGCCACTCGTCCTGCCGCTGACCGCGCTGCCGGTCGCACGGCTGGCCGCACACCATCTGCACCCGCGCAGCGCGACCCGGCTGCTGGCCGTCGCGGGTACGACGCTCGCGCTCTGCAGCACCCTCTGCCTGGCCCTGCTGATGGTGATCGGTACGGCCCAGCTCCCCGGCAACCCCTTGCCGGACGGCTGGTCGGACCCCCAGGTCAGGGCCGCGCTGCCGTACGAGGACCGGACGGGCCTGGTGGCCATCGGGGTTCTGGCCGCGGTGGTGGCCGCTTGCGCGACGACGCTCGTGCGCCATGTACGTACCCGGGCCGCCGCAGCCCGCGCGCTGAACACGCCGGGGGCGTCGGGTGGGTCGGGGACATCCTGGTCGACGGCGGGCCGGGGTTTCGAGGTGAGCGTGGTGGAGTCCCCCACCCCCTACGCGTACGCCCTCCCCGGTGGTCCGAGGGGCGGTACGGGACGGGTCGTCGTCTCCAGTGGCCTGCTCGGATGTCTCGAACCCGTCGAGCAGCAGGCCCTGTTCGCCCACGAGCGGGCGCACCTGGCGGGGCGCCACCACCGCTACCTGCTGCTGACGCAGCTGTCCGCGCGCGCCAACCCGTTCCTGGTGCCGCTGCGTACGGCGGTGGCGTACAGCATCGAGCGGTGGGCCGACGAGGAGGCCGCCCGGGCGGTCGGCAGCCGCCGCGCGGTGGCGCGGGCCGTGGGCAAGGCGGCGCTGGTCTCGGCCCGAGCGCCGTACGGGGGTCCGGCCGCCTTCGCCGGGGCAGCAGGGCCCGTACCGCGCCGGGTCGCCGCCCTCCTCGATTCCGCCCCGGCCTCCCGCTTCTGGCCCCCTTCCTCGGCCCACCTGCTCCTCGCGGCGCTGACGGCGCTGGTGGGCACGACGGTGTCGGCGCTGTCGTCGGTGAACGCCACGGTGGCGCTGGTCCGCATCCTGCACGCGGCGAACTCGTTGTAGGCGGAGACCGACGGCGGAGACCGACGGGGGAAACCCGCAGGTCGGGTGAAGGCGGCGCGCCGCGGGCGGTACACAACTGTTGCTGTGTACGGGAACGATGACAGCGGTGTCGTGGGTCCAGGACTTCCGGGCCGACGGCCCTCCGGATGGCTCATAGTGATCACACAGCGGGTTACGCACCGGGCCGTCCGGCCGGCGCGCAGAGCAGGTCCCCCACCAGATCACCGGCAGACCGAGGAGACGTCTCTCCACGGACGCCCTTCCCACGGGAGCATCACCATGGCTTCGGCCCTCCGCACCAAGACCGCCGTCCTCGTCGCCGCCGCCTTCGCGAGCACCCTGCTCCTCACGGCCTGTCAGGGCAGCGACTCCGACACGGCTTCGGACACCGGCGCGAAGGACACGAGCACCGGCGCCCCGGCGGACACCACGCCCTCGGCGACGGCTTCGGCGCCGCAGGACGCACCGTCCGCCACCGCAGCCGCTTCCGACGGTGGCAGCAGTTCGAGCGGTGGCAGCGCGACCTCGGGCGGTACCTCGGCTTCGGACGACCCGGAGACGGTGATCGAGGGCATCGACCAGGGCAAGGGCGTCAACGGCACCTGGAACGGAAAGGTGCGCTTCCTCGCCCCCGGCAAGTACACGGTTGTCCGACCGGACGGCATCGAGCAGCAGTTCTTCGTGTCCGAGGACACGGACATCGAGGGGACCGGCGACATCTGCGGTGTCGAGGACGGCCAGGCCGCGATGCCGTGCAGCGAGGAGATGCTGGAGGCCGCCACCAAGGGAGACGGTGTGGCCGCCGAGGTCGTCGTCGTGAACGGCATCGCCAAGAGCATCGTCGACAACCACTGACGCACCGCACCGCACCGCACCGCACCGCACCGCACCGCACAGCACGCACGGCACGGCACCACACCGTACTTCCCGCGCCGCGCCACGAGGTCTCCCGCTCTCCGTCCGCAGCCATCGGCTGTTCCCGGACGAGGAACGGGAGACCTCGTGGTGTTACGGGCCCGACCCGCAGCGCGTCAGCGGGTGGCGCGTCCCGGTGTCGGAGCGTCCCGGTATCGGGGCGTCAGTCGCGGCCCTCGCCGGCGTGTTCGGGCGTGAGGTCCTCGTGCGTGGGCCGTACGGCGACGGCCGTGGTGGCCTTGCCCTCCCGCACCCGACCGCTGTCCCCGGTACCGGTACCGATGGCGGTGCCCGTGCCGCCGGCTGTACGGGTACCCGCACCGCGCATCGCCTTGATCCGGCTGACGGCCGGCTCCGTCCAGCGGGCGGTGAGCGGGCCGAGGATGACCAGGATCAGTACGTACGCGGTGGCGATGGGCCCGATGCGCGGCTCGGTCGCGACGGCCAGACCCGCGATGACGATGGAGAACTCGCCGCGCGCCACGAGCGTGCCACCCGCCCGCCACCTGCCGCGCGACTTGATGCCGGCGCGACGGGCCGCGTACCAGCCGGTGAAGATCTTGGTCAGCATGGTGACGACGGCGAGCAGCGCGGCGGGGAGCAGCACCGGCGGGATGTCGGCCGGGTTGGTCGAGAGCCCGAAGAAGACGAAGAAGACCGCCGCGAAGAGGTCGCGCAGCGGCGTCAGCAGCTTGCGCGCCCCCTCGGCGACCTCGCCGGAGAGCGCGATGCCGACGAGGAACGCGCCCACCGCAGCCGAGACCTGGAGTTCCTGGGCCAGCCCGGCGACGAGCACGGTCAGACCGAGGACGACGAGGAGCAGCATCTCCGGGTTGTCGGAGGAGACGGCCCGGCTGATGAGCCGGCCGTGGCGCAGTGCCAGGTAGAGGACGAACCCCACGGTCCCGAGCGCGATCAGCAGCGCGATGCTTCCTCCGGCGAGGCCGACCCCGGCGACCATGGCGGTCAGCAGCGGCAGGTACACCGCCATCGCCAGGTCCTCGATGACGAGGACGCCGAGGATGACCGGCGTCTCCCGGTTGCCGAGGCGCCCCAGGTCCGTCATCACCTTGGCGATCACACCGGACGAGGAGATCCAGGTGACCCCGGCCAGCGCGACGGCCCCGGCGGGTCCCCAGCCGAGGATCAGCGCGGCGACGGCGCCGGGGGTCGCGTTGAGGACGAAGTCCACGAGGCCCGAGGGGTACTGCGTCTTCAGGCTCGTGACCAGCTCGGAGGCGCTGTATTCGAGCCCGAGGAGGAGCAGTAGCAGGATCACGCCGATCTCGGCGCCGACCGCGGTGAACTCCTCACTGGCGCCGAGTGGCAACAGCCCTCCCTCGCCGAACGCCAGCCCGGCCAGGAGGTAGAGGGGGATGGGCGAGAGCCCTATCCGGCCGGCGAACCGCCCGATGATGCCCAGCCCGAGAATGACGGAGCCGAGCTCCACCAGCAGTGCGGTCATGTCGTGCACGATCAGCCCTCCGCAATGATCTCGGAGAGCGCGTCGACGCCCTCACGCGTACCGACGACGACGAGCGTGTCGCCGATGGCCAGCCGGAAGTCCGGGCCCGGTGACGGATGCGCACTGTGCGTCCGCAACACCGCCACGATCGACGCCCCCGTACGGGTCCGCGCCTGCGTGTCCCCCAACACCCGCCCGCCGTAGGGCGAACGCGACCCGAGCGGGATGTGCTCGGTCACCAGGTCGATGCCCTCGGTCCGTACGGCGTCGATCGGCGCGGCGTCGATGAGGTGGGCGAGCGCGGTCGCCTCCTGCGTCGTCAGGGGTACGGAGAGGCGGCACGAATCTGGGTCGTCCTGCTCGTAGAACCCGATGAACCGGCGCCCGTCGTGGTGGACGACGACGGAGATGTGCTGGCCCGACTCGGTGATGAAGTCGTACTGAGCCCCGACTCCGGGCAGCGTGGTGCGGTGGGTTCCCATGGCTTCCTCCCGAGTGGCACGCCGGTCCGTGTGGCGCCCCTTGTCAACTCTTGGTGATCTCTTTACCTTTCAATACCTTAACGCGATCCATACGCGTGATCGGGAGTCGGGGGAGGGGACGGGGTGTAAAGGGGTGGCGGCGGGGTGTTGTGAGGGGACCGTGTCTCGACGCCCGGGAGGGGCGGTTGTGAGTGCCCTGTCGGACAGGGCGGAAGCGGCGAGGGTGGCCCGGAAGGCGGCTGTCGCCGGATGAACCAGCAGGTCGGGAGGAGTGCTCCCGCGTGGGCGGGGACAATCCCGAGTCGGACTGCTTCACCGCCGTCACCGACCGGCGCTCCCCGCGCGTGCGCGGATGGGCCCCCGCTTCCGTCGGCGGTCGGGGTGGCCGCACACTGCGGGCATGAACGACATGAGCGCCGCCCCCGGCAGCCGCATCCGGGGCACCACCGAGGCGGCGGTTCCACCCCTACGGTCGGGTGAACTGCTCGGATACCCGCCCGGGGAGCGCCTGCTGATCGTCAACTGCGACGACTTCGGGATGTACTCCGCGATCAACGAGGCGGTGGTGGAAGCGATCGAGCAGGGCATCGCGGGCTCGTGCAGCCTGATGGTCCCGTGCCCGGCCGCACCGGACGCGATGCGGCGGCTGCGTCGACGGCCGGAGATCTCGTTCGGCGTGCACCTGACGATGGTCTGCGAGATGCCCGGAACCCCCTGGGGCCCGATGGCGGGAGGGGAGAGGGTGCCGTCCTTGCTGGACCCGGCGGGCAGACTCTTCGCGCCCACCCCCGAGGGGCGGGAGATGCTCCTGGGCCAGGCGCGGATCGAGGACGTGGAGCGGGAGTTCCGGGCCCAGATCGACGCTGTCGCGGACGTCGGACTCGTCCCCACGCACCTGGACTTCCACTGCCTCGCCGACGGTGGCCGTCACGACATCTTCGACCTCACCGTGTCCCTCGCCGCCGAGTACGGCCTCGCCGTCCGCGCCTGGCTGGCCCCCGCACGTGAAGCCCTGCGCCGGCGTGAACTGCCCGCCAGCGAGAACGACTTCCTGGACAGTTACTCCCTCCCGCTCGACGGCAGAGCGGCCCGGTACGCGCAGCTCCTGCGCGACCTGCCTCCCGGCCTCAACGAGTGGGCGATTCACCCGAGTCTCGGCACCCAGGAGTCCCGGGCCGTGGACGAGGGCTGGCGCGTGCGACGCACGGACTACGAGTTCCTGGTCTCGTCGAAGGCGCGGCAGGTGCTGGCCGAGGAGAGCATCCGGTTGGTCGACTACGCGGAGGTACGGCGGGTCTGGCGGGAAAGGGATCGCGGGGGTCTCCCGGGACACTGAGCCCATGGGGTGCTGAGCCCACGGATGCCGCTCGCTTCCGCCCGCGCGGAACAGAAATTACTAATGTCCGATCAATTGCTGCCTCAAGCGATCATTACCGGCAGATCGCATTTCCGGGGCGGCAGAGCTGGGTAGCTTCGTGTCCGGTCCGGGGGGTGCTGGCTGCCGCCCGCCTACGGGAGTTCTTTCACCGGGCACGCCCCTTTGTGGGCCCAGTCGGCATCGCCGGGGGGGCGAGAAGGGAAGCAGCGGCCCGCAAGGTTGGGGAGGAAGAATCATGGCTGACGTTGACCTCGGTGTGGCGACCAGCTGGGACGAGGGGGAGTACCACGGCCGTATCAAGCTGCAGCAGAACAGGGCCTATCCCAACTCGCCGGAGCAGGACGTTCTGATCACCAGCCCGAACAGCATCGAACTCGTGATGAACGGCAACCACAGCTCCTCGCAGGAAGCGGACAAGATCTACTTCACGACCTACCACGGCTCCGCGAGGAGGGTCGTCGCGGTGCTCGACTCCGACGGCAACCTCTCGATCGCCGGAAAGCTCACGACCGACCAGAAGTACCTGACCAACTGACCCTGCCCCACTGGGGACTCGGGATCATTCCGCTGTCTCCGGGTGCTCCCCGCGCGTGCGGGGAGCACCCTCGGGGCTCGTGACCACCCGAGCAACCTCGCGCGCGGGCGGGGCCGTCCCTCTGTACTTCGCCCCTGCGTAATCCGCTCCCGCGCATGACGGCCGAGTGCATGACGGCCGAGTGCATGATGACCGAGCGCATTTCGGTCGTGCCGTACCGGACGCTTCTTCTGTGAAGGCACGACAGCCATCCTGTCCGGCGGAGGGATAAGAAATCCGCCGGACACCGACCTCCACCAACTCCGACACACCGAAACTAAGCTGCGACGACCTACTGGCTACGTTGCTCCGCTCCCGCCCCCGTCGGTACGTGGCTCGCGGCGCGGGCACGTAGCTCCTCCACGCCCGGGACCTTGCGGTACTTGTCGAGGCGGGTGCGCATGTCCTCGGTGGCTTCGGTGACCTTGACGGAGCGGATGCCGTCGGCGCAGTCGAGGAAGTCCGTCCAGGTGGCGAGCGCGGCGTCGAGGTGGCCTCGGCGGAGGTGGATCTGGCCGAGGTCGGCGAGGATGATGGCGCGGCTGCGGCGGCGGTCGATGCCGTGGATCTCCAGCGACTCGCGGAGGTGGCCGGTGGCGCTGTCCAGGTCGCCGAGGCGGGCGAGGATCATGCCGGAGTGGTGGGCCCAGCGGCCGATGCTGAAGTGGGAGGCCCAGGATTCTCCGGGGGCGGCGTCGGGAGTCTTCTCGATCGCGGTCTGGGCCGCGGTGAGGGCCCGGGTGGCGAGGCGGTGGTCGCCGTCGAGGGCGGCGGCGTCCGCGAGGGTGATCTGGAAGTACGACGTCGCGCGCGGGTCGTCCAGCGCCTTCGCGCTGTCCACGCACCGTTCGGAGAGACGCAACGCCATCGCGCCGTACTTCGGTCCGAGTTCGATCGCCTGAACGGCCAGCCCGCGCAAGGCGGTTGCGGCGAGTTCGGTCTCATCGGCGGCGACGGCGAGGCCGTAGGCGTGGGCGTAGTACTGCTGGCCCATGCCCTGGTTGCCCTCGTCCTGGGCCATCCACCCGGCGAGGTGCACGAGTTGGGAGGTTGCCGCGAACAACTTCCTGCCGATCGCCTCGGTGTAGGTGCCGTCGAGCCAGGGAGCGACGTCCTCGGTGAGGTAGCGGACGGCGAGGTGTCGGGCGTGTCCACCGCCGAGTTCGGCCGCGGTGTCGCCGAGGGCGCGGGTCATCTGCCGTACGGCGGCGACCTCTCCGGTGCCGACGCGTACGCCGCCGACGCGATTGGTCCGCCGGGTGACGCTCTCCGGGTCGGGCAGGTTCAGAGCGCCCAGAGCGTGGGCGCCCGAGGCGGCCAGGAAGTTTCGCCGAAGCACGTCGTTCCTCCCCAACTCGACGACTGACGCCACGGTATCGAGCGCCGCAAGGGGGCGGGAGGCGGATCGTTGAGCGGGTACGGACGGCGTGGGGCGCGGCGGGGCGGTGTCCAGACCGAGTACGTCGGCGATGTACGGGAGCCAGTAGTCCGGCTTCCGGCGGCCGGCCATCCAGCGCCGTACCGACTGGCGGTCGAGGCCGTTCGGCCCGCGCCCCTCGGCGATTCCCAACTCCCGGGCGAGTTTGGTCGGACCCCAGCCACGTGCCGCGCACGCCTGGCGGATCAACTCGCCGATCTCCTGGGATTCGGGCACCTTGCGCTCACTCCTCTCACCAGGGCGGTCCTCCCGGCCTGGCCTACGCGGGACTACATGTGGCCCACAGCCTGGCATCTCCTCACTGTGCGTGTTCACAAGTTCACTGAACGGCATCCCTCCGGGAGTTCAGATCCACCCTTCGCACAGAAAGAGGTGAGTCCGCGATGAGCTCAGCCAGCGAAGTCAGCGAAGCCGGCGGCAACAACGGGACGAGCGGAAGCAACAGGCCCAGTGGACCCAGTGGAGCCGGAGGATCCGGAGGGGGCGGGGGAGCCGGAGGGGCTGGGTACCGTCCGGTGGCGTACGGAGTCCCCCCGTACGTCGGTACGCCCGTCACGGGTGTGCCGGTCAACCGCGCGGATCTGGCCGCAGATGTGCAGCTGGCCCTCGACCTCGCCCGGGGGCGGGCGACCGGCGAGGCGGCGGATGCCTTGCGGGCCCGCCTGCGCCGCGCCATCGTCGCGTACGCGCCGTTGGCCGACGCGTACGCCGCCCAGCTCGCGGACTCCCGGGCGCGGGAGATCGTCACGCACATGGTCTGTCATGCGTGGGCCGTTGCGCAGGATCCGGGGCAGGACCCGGCGGTCCATCTGCGGCTGCTGGCGAAGGCGGTGGATCACCTCGCGCGGTACGCGGCGGCGGCACGCCACATGGCCCCCACCGACACGGACTCGGGGGCCTGCTGACCGGCGGGTTCTGGCTCACTTTCCGTGAAGCGTGCACGCGTGCACGCGTGCGTCCTGCGTGACTGTGGGGTACCGCTCTACCGTCCGAAGGGACAGGGTTCCGGCCGGCAGAGCCGCTGTCCCCGGCGCTCGTGGCCGGGGCGGGGTCAGCGTTGCGCGGGCTCCGCGTCCGCCCCGCGCTGCCCGCAGTGCGGGCAGCGTTCACGGCCGTCCCATGCGGACCAGCCGAAGTCGGTCGGAGTGAGGGCTGGGCCCTCCAGCTCGTTGCGGACGGCCTCGCGGTAGGCCCAGACGGCGTCCAGGTAGGGGTGGTAGACGTCGTGGAACGCGGGGGTCGAGATGCCGGCGCCCGCGGCGACCGTCCTGCGAAGGGCACGAAGGCGTTCGAACATGGTCTGGCCCGTGCCCGCGATCCGGGCGCTGGCGTCGAGGAAGAGACGCTCGCGCACCTCGTAAATGCGGGCGTTCGTCAATGCCAGGCGGCTTGCTTCCTCCAGGTGGGTCGCCTCGGCGCCGCTCTGCGCGAGGCGGCGCAGTTCGGTGTGGGCCACGCCTGCCGCCGCTATGAACTCCGTATAGACGTCCCGGCGGCGCGCCTGAAGGCCGCGACGGTGTTCCTGACGGATGCGCAGGCGGTCGGCCAGCACCGTGCCCGCTATCGCGATCGAGCCGCCGCCCAGTGCGGCGATCAGCGTTCCCCATTCCACAGGTGTCCCCCCGGTCGGTGTCTCGGAAGGGCGCGCACCCCGCGCCGTCCCCTCCAGCAGATCATGCCCGCCGACCGGCCGGCCGAGTACGCCTCGGCTTGATGTCCGCCCCGGGTCTGCCCCCCCGGAAACGTGATGCTCGGTCAGCTCCGTACGGAAAGTCAGCCGGAACCCGGGGCAGGACCACACCACCCTCGGCGATCGTGCTGCCGTCGCCGCAGGCCGTGCGCCTGCGCCAAGTCGCCGTCCGGCGGCCACACGAACAGGCGCCCGGCGGCTTTGCCATTCCTTTACAACCCGGGGTGCCGCTGCCTCGTCTCTTCGCGTGTTCCGTTTCCCGGCCCATCCGTTCCGGTGGGCCGACGACGAAGGAGAGCAGCCCATGCGCCGAACTGCCATGAGTCTGATGACGCTTGCCTGTGCCGCCGCGCTGGCCGCCACCGCCGGCCCCGCTTTCGCGGACGGGCGGACCCCGACCCCGCGCCCGGCCGCCACCGTCTCCGCCGAGCCGACTGCCGCTCCGGCCCCGGCCGCCACGGAGCCTCCGACCACGGCGTCCAGCGCCACTCCGACCTCCGCGCCCAGCCGGGTTCCCACCCAGGCACCGGCCCCGGCCGAGGGGGACCAGGTCTCCGCCGTACCGTCCGGGGCGCCGAACACCGGTGAGACCGCGGGGCCGTCGGGGAGTGGCGACGGGATGTTGATCGGTGGCGGCGCCGCCGTGGTGCTCGGGGCGGGCGCGGCCGTGTTCCTGGTGCGGCGCCGCCGCGTCGCCGGGGCGAATGGGGCGGCCCGGGCGTGACCTCGTACTCCAGGCGGGCCTTCGGGGTCGCCGCCGTGGCCTCGCTGATCGCCGGTTGCGGCCGTGCGGGCGGGGGGAGTGGCGGAGATGACGCGGGAGAGGCGTCGACCGTCACCATCACCCCCGCCCCCACGGCGGGCGCTCGGTCCGGCGTGCCCCAAGCGGAGCCGCCCGCAGCTGCGTTGCCGCGTTCGCTGCCGCTGCGGCTGGTGATCCCGGCGATCGGGGTGGACACCCCGGTCGTACGGCTCGGCCTGGAGGCGGACGGCACGGTGGAGGTGCCCGCGATCACCGCGCACGACCGGGCGGGCTGGTACGAGCACGGGCCGACCCCGGGCCAGACCGGCCCGGCTGTGATGCTGGGGCACGTGACGGTCGGGTCGTACGGCGACGGCGTGTTCCGGAACCTCGGGCGGTTGCGCGCGGGGGACCGGGTCGTGGTGCGCCTGGCGGATTCGACCGCTGCCGAGTTCGCCGTCTTCGCCACCCGGACGGTGGCGAAGGCGGAGTTCCCCACCCAGGAGGTCTACGGCAACGTGGACCGCCCGGAGCTGCGGCTCATCACCTGCGGCGGAGCCCGTACCGGTGACGGCGGTTACCAGGACAACGTGATCGTCTTCGCCGCCCTCGCAGACACGGGCCGGACGGCGTCCGACCGGACGGCGTCCGGCCAAGGAACGTCCCACCCGGGAGATCGGTGAAGCGGGCCCGCGACAGCAGTGACCGGCACGGAAGTGACCGGCGGGGAAGCGACCGGCGTGGCAGGCACGACGAGGCCGCGTCGGAGCTCTTCGCCGTCCTCTATCCGCGTCTCGCCGGGTGGTGCCGCCGTCTGGTGGACGACGACGGGACGGCGCACGAGATCGCTTCGGAGGCGTTCACCCGGCTCTGGGCCAAGTGGACTTCGGTGGACGAGCCGCGCGGGTACCTCTACGTCACCGCGGCCAACCTCGTACGTGACCACTGGCGTTCGCTGGAGCGGGAGCGCAAGGCGGTACGCCGGGTGGTCTCCGAGGAGGTCACCGCTGGGCACGCCGAGCAGGCCGATCCATCGGTGCGGATGCTGGTGCAGTCGTTGCCCGAACGGCTGCGGGTGCCGATCCTGTTGCATTACTACGCGGACATGCCGATCCGGGAGGTGTCCGCGCTGACCGGGCGGAAGGAAGGGACCGTCAAGGCCGACCTCCACGCGGCCCGCGAACTGCTCCGCGCCCACCTGAGGAGAAGCCTTGATCACACGCGCTGACGAGGAGCCGGAGTTCGATCCCGACGACCCGCTCGCCGTCATCCTGCGGCCCACCCACGACCGCCTCGGCCCGCCCCCGGGCGCCTACGAGGAGATCCGCCGCAGCGCGGCCGGCCGGCGGTACCGCCGGGCTGCCGCGGGGGTCGGCATCGCGTGCGCGGTCGCGGGGCTGGCCGTGCTGCCCTTCCGGTTGACGGCGGGCCCGCCCACGCCGGTCCTGCCCGCGTCCCCGGCGTCACCCACTTCCCCGGTGTCACCCCCGGCCACCCCGCTGCCGGCCCCACCGTCGTCGGGGCCGTCGTCCGGGCCGATGTCCAGGACCGATCAGACACCCCGGACCGAGCCGCCGACCGAACCGACGAGCCGGCCGACGCCCAGCCCGGCGGCCACCGCGGCGACGTCCTTCCCGCAGGCGACGCGCGCTCCCTCCGCGTCGGCGTCCGTGTCCGGTGCCCGGTCCGACGACCCGGCGGGATCCCCGAACTCGGCCGTGCCGTCCCCGACCCCCACGAACACACCCGTTCGCGGTCCGGCGACCGCAGACCCGGGCGCCACTCCCACCGGTCGTCAGTAGGGTGGGCGCGGCTGATGTGACGATGGTGTCGCCCCACGAGCCTTCGGCGTGACAGCCGTCGGTGGAGCGTCGGTCGGCGCCGACCGGCCTCCCCGGATCGGCAGGCGGATCGGACGAAGTCGCGGCCGTTGCCCATCCCTGGCTGGGGCAGGCTACGTCTCCGGGCCCGGCCCATACTCGAAGCCATGACCGCGAAATCGCCCCTCGGGGACTTCCTGCACACTCGGCGCTCGGAGCTGCGTCCGGAGGCTGCCGGAGTGCCCACTTACGGGGAGCGCCGGCGTGTGCCGGGCCTTCGCCGTGAGGAGCTCGCGTTGCTGGCGGGGGTGAGCGCCTCGTACTACACGCGCTTGGAGCAGGGGCACGCGTGGAGCGCCTCGCCCGAGGTACTGGACGCGCTTGCCGGGGCGTTGCGGCTGGACGAGTCCGAGCGACGGTACCTGCACGATCTGGCCCGTACGGGCAGGCAGCGCGTCCGGGGTCGACGGCCCTCCCCGGAACGGGTGTCGGAGTCCGCCCGCCAGTTGTTGGACGTGCTGGGCGACACCCCGGCGATCGTCCTGGGCCGGCGCGGCGATGTGCTGGCGTGGAATTCCCTCGGGCACTCGCTGTTCGCGGGGCACGTGGACCAGGGTGCGCCGGACCGGCCCGGGGGAGGTCCCAACATGAGCAGGCTGGTCTTCCTCGATGCCCATGTCCGGGAGTTGTACGCGGACTGGCCGAGCAAGGCGGGGGCGGTGGTCGGGAGCCTGCGCCTGGCGGCCGGTCGGCATCCGGATGACACCGCACTCCACGCGCTGGTCGGTGAACTGTGCGCGAAGAGCGTGGAGTTCGCTTCCATGTGGGCCGACCATCGGATCAGGGCATGTACGGTCGCCGCCTATGAAATGCGGCATCCGCTGGTCGGTTCGCTCACCGTCACGCAGCAGACCTTGAGCCACGGACCGGGTCCCGTCGTCGTGGTCGCCACCACGGATCCGGCCTCGCCCTCGCGGGCCGCGCTGACGCTGCTCGCGCAGGCCACGGCCCGGCCCGGCGCCCCCGACGCACCGGCAAGGACGCGGACGCACGCCGGCCAGAACTGACCCGCGCGGCGCGAAACCGCCGCCGCGACCCTCCCACCTCGGCAAGCACACCCGGCACGAACCCGCAGGCAAGAACACTCCGGCGGCAAGACCACCCGGCAAGACCACCTGGCAAGCACACCCGGCAGGAGCACGCGGGCAAGAGCCCGACCACCGGTAACCCCCGTGCGTCGGCGTGCAGCCACCGCATGCCCGGAAACCCTCGCACACCCCTGAAAACACTCAGTCGCAGGAGAGAAGCATGCCCACGAAGCTCATCCGGTCCGCCGTGGCGGCGGCCGTCCTGGTCGCGGCCGCCGCCTCGGCGCTCACTCCCACCGCGGCCTCGGCCGTCTCCGCGCCGCTGAGCGACGCGCGGATCGTCCAGCACTTCGACTTCGGGAAGGGCCGGACACCGGAGAACATCGCCATGGCGCCGGACGGCACCGCGTACGTCACCTTCGCCGCGGGCCGTCAGGTCGCCGGGATCTCGCCCTCGGGCGCCGTCCGCATCCTGGCCACCATGCCCGCGCCCGAGGACGGCGGTGTCCACACCCCGGTCCTGGGATTCCCGCTGACGGTGGGCATCGTCCGTGCTCAGGACGGCACGCTGTACTTCCTTTACGCCACCGGTACCGCCGACCTCACCGGCGTGTGGCGGCTGCGCCCGGGCGGCCGGCCGCAGCGGATCGCCGCGTTGCCCGCGCAGGGTCTGCCCAACGGTCTGGCACTGGACCGGGGGACCGGCATCCTCTACGTCACGGACTCCGTCCGCGGGACGATCTCGCGCGTTCCGGTCACCGGAGGAGTCCCCGCCCTCTGGTCCACCGCCCCCGAGCTGGCTTCCACCGGCTTCCTCGGCGCGAACGGGCTGAAGGTCCGCAACGGTGCCGTCTGGACCACCAACCTCGACAGGGGCACCGTCCTGCGCATCCCCATCCTCCGGGACGGGCGTGCCGGTGCGGTCCGGGTCCGGGCCACCGGCCTGACGGGGATCGACGACTTCGCCTTCACCGGTCACGGCGATCAACTGCTGGCCGCGCTCAACGGACCGGGCGAGGTCGTGCTCGTCCAGCCCGACGGCAGCCACTCCTCCGTCCTGACCTCGGCGGACGGCCTGCGGAACCCGACCTCTGTCGCTCTGCGGGGCGACACCGTCCATGTTGCGAGTGCCGCCTACACCACCACCGCCCAGGATCCGAATCTCCTCCTGGCCCACCTCGATTCCGAGAGGGCGCCCGGCATGGAATAGGACGACAGGCATCCGCGCGATCACGGCAATCCGTCAGGTGGTGTCCGGCGGATCATGGCCCGAGTCCCGATCTTGATCCGCCTGACGCCGATCAGGGCTTGCCTGATCGGCCCTTGTCGGGATAGATCTACTTCACGACCCTGGGGAGGGCGCCACCGCTGGTGGGGGGTTTTCGTTTCCGTCATGCCGTGCGCCGGTGTCACGACCGACACCGAAGGCACGTCGACGGCACCATGACATCCGACACCGCCCTTACGCGCGCGAGTCGACGCCGGCCGGTGCGCCGCTCCCCGTGGAGTCGTCATGTCCACAGGAGGCAGAATGCCCAACCTCGCAATACCCGGGTCCAGGCGGACCCGGAAGATGGCCACAGCGGCAGCGATCGTCTGCGCCGGTCTGATGGTCAGCGGTTCGATGACGATCACCGCGCACGCGGCCGGGAACGACGCCGCGACCCACGGCACGGTCACCGTGCCGCACGCCGCACCCTCGCACCCCACCTTCTCGGTCCCGGGCCGCGAGAACGCCGCGGCACCCAAGCCGCGCTCGCTGACCCGTGCCGCGGGCATCACCACGCCCGCCCAGCGCGCCGACTTCGACGGCGACGGCACCGGTGACCTCGCCTACCGCGATGCCTGGGGCGACATCTACACCGACTGGGGCTACGACTTCACGGCCGCCATCCCCGCGGAGAGCTCCCAGGTCAAGGACCTGCTGCTGCCGGGCGACATGACCGGCGACGGTCGGCCCGACCTGCTGACGGTGACGCCCACCGGATCGCTCAGGCTGCACAGCGGCGCCAGTGCGACGTACGAGGGCGGCATGACCTCGTACACCACGCTCAGCAGCGGCTGGCAGGCGTACAACAAGCTCGTCGTTCCGGGTGACCTGAACGGCGACGGCAAGAGCGACCTGATCGCCCGCAGCACCGCCGGGCTGTTCCTCTTCCCGGGCACCGGCACCAACTTCGGCAAGGCCATCAAGATCGGCGGCGCCGGCTGGAGCCAGTTCGACCAGCTGGTCGGCGCGGACGACCTCACCGGTGACGGTGTCGCCGACCTGGTGGCCCGTAACGCCTCCGGCGTCTACGTGTATCCCGGAAACGGCAGCGTCGCCGGGTACCCGTTCAAGACCCAGTTCAAGATCGGCGGCACCGGCTGGCTCCAGTACAACCAGATCACCGGCGGCTCGGACTACGACGGCAACGGCACCGCCGACCTGATGGCCCGCGGTTTCGACGGCACGATGTACTACTACGAGGGCAAGGGCAACGGCTTCTTCGAGGACCGGCTGGCCACCACGACCGGGTGGGGCTCTGTCTCCCAGTTCGCGGGTGCCGGGAATCAGGCGGCGTACGGCAAGGCCGGGGTCTTCGCCCGGACCAGCAACGGCACGCTGTACGCCTACGACGGCACCGGTACCGGGAAGCTCTCGACGAAGTACCTCGTGGGTACGGGCTGGGCCCGCTCCGACAGCCGCCTCACCCACAGCGTCTCGCTCCGGTCCTACGGTGAGTCGACCCTGATCGCGCACAGCACGTACGACGGCCACCTGTACAACGCGGCCATGTACGCGGAGAACGACACCGACCTCGCGGCCGGTTCGAAGTCGTACAACCTGGTCGTCGGCCCCGGCGACCTCAACGGTGACGGCAAGAGCGACCTGCTCGCCCGCAGCTCCACCGCGCTGTACTTCTACGCGGGCAACGGCGACGGCCTCTCCATGAAGGGCCGGGTCCAGGTCGGCGGCAGCGGCTGGAGCCAGTACAACAAGCTGGTCGGCGCCGGTGACTACAACCTCGACGGTCGCGCGGACCTGCTGGCCCGCAGCTCCGCCGGGCTGTTCCTCTACCCCGGCACCGGCAAGGCGGCCACCCCCTTCGGGACCCGCGTCCAGGTCGGTGGCAGCGGCTGGAGCCAGTACTCCAACCTCACCGCTCCGGGTGACATCAACGGGGACGGCATCGCCGACCTCCTGACGTCCAACTCCAAGGGCCAGCTGTTCTTCTACGCGGGCACCGGCGTCACCAAGACGCCGTTCAAGGCCCGCGTCACGATCGGCAGTGGGGGCTGGAACCAGTACCCCGACCTGGTCTGACCTTCCTGGAGCCAGGGCACGCGAGCCCGTCGCGGTCCACATGGCACCTCCCGCCCCGTGCCCACCTTCAGTGGTGGGTGCGGGGCGTCGTCGTGATGGCCGCGACGGGGCTGGTGCGAACCATGTGGTGCTGGCGTACATGCCACTGCGGCGCTTCGGGCTCTTCCCGATCCTGCTGAACGGCCGGCCGCTGGGGAACGGAACGACGACGGCCTCCTCTCCGCACTGCCGCGACCTGCCAGATCTCGCCCGCCTGGTCGAGAGCGGCGAACCGCATGAACGGTTCCAGCTCATCCTGGGCGACACCTTCGACCACGTGCGGGTCGACGCCGAGATGACCGACCGCGCGGTCCGCTTCCGCTTCCGCTCCTACGACGAGAATGCGCAGTGGCGCGAAGTACGGGTGGACCGGGCGGAGTTCCTCACCGTCTGGAGGCGGGCCGCAGCCTGCATCGAGGCGACCCTCGTCCGGAGCGACGAGAAGGGATCACCACCTCGGAGCAGCCGCGACGGCCGGAGCAGCCGCATCCCCCCTGTCGGCGCTGATCTTCACGCTCCGTCCCCCTCGAACTGATGAACCGTCGGAAGCCACAAACCAAGCGGCAGTTGGGGTCTCTGGGCGTGTCTGTCCGTTGGTGTGCCGTTCGTGCGGTGAGGGGTGTTACGGGTGTTGTACGGTGACCTCGTCATCACGCTCCGTGTGCCCATGCGCACATAGGGCGGCCCCCGGAGGTGCCGCAAGCACCGTCCCGAGGGCCTTCACCACTTTGGACAAGTGAGGTCCGCAGGGATGCTTTGGCATGCTATCTCGCCGGTGCTGGACACGGGCGGGCGTTCGAGGTTGCTGGTCGGCTCGCGCCGGATGAACAGCGACGCGAAGATCATTTTGTTGTACGTGGAAGGGCTCCCGGACGAGGAACGTCGCGGGATGATGGGCCCGTTGTGGGATTACGCGCGGGCGGCGGGCATCGACTCCGGTCCGTTCAAGAAGGCCAAGAGGTTCCTGAGGCGCGAGGGCCATCTCAACGAGTGGTCCTACTCGTACGGGAACGGTCGTTGGGCGACCGCGCAGATCCTGTCGAACGCGCCGATCACCCTGGCGGAGGCGAAGGCGGTCTGGGCCGTCCGGGGGTGCTTGCCGGCCGGTCGGGACGACGGGTGGGGCGACCGGCCGGACGTGCCGGACGAGCGGACGGGCGGCGCTTCGGGTGAGGGGCCCGTTGGGGGCCGAGGCTGGGGGCGGGCTCGGGGACCGGCGCCGTCGGAGAGCGCATCGCCGCAGGTCGGTCCGAGTGACGTAGGTCCGACTGCCGGACCGACGTACAGGCGGGAGCAGGGCGGCTACCCACCTGACGGACAACTGATGGCGCGCTCATCCCACCTACCTACCAGGCAGCGTGGGAACTCGAACGAAGAGCGAGGCGCGTACGCACGCCGGTTCGAGGTGGGCCCGCTGCTCATGGACGAGTCCGACAACGGCTTCTGGTCGGAGGCGCCGGACTGGCTGATCGAGCAGGACCCGGTGGGAGTCCCGGCGAGGCCGGTCGCGCCGGTGGAGGAGAGTGCGCCGGTTCCGGACCCGGGGCCGGGCACCGCTCCGGAAGACACGCGGGTGGCTGAGCCGGGACATGGGCCGGTGCCCCGGTCGGCGCCCGGGTCGGCGCCCGGGTTCGCGGCTCCAGCCGAGCGCGGGGACGTACCCGTGACTGAGGCTGTTCTTGAACCCGAAAGCGTGCACGCATCCGAACGCGTTCCCGTGACCTTTCCCGTGGCCGAAGCGGCGGCCCCGCCTGTTGCCCCGCCTGTTGCCCCGGCGGCGGACGCGGCGGCGGAATCATCGACGGCGGCGGAGGCCCGGGGGAAGGACTGGACGCCGCACATGGTGCTGGCGGAAGAGGTGTTGCTGTCGCTGGGGAAGCAGTCCAGGCAGTTGCACCTCGGGGTGTACGAGGCCCGGGGGCTGGTGGACAAGGCGGCGGAGTGGCTGCGGCGCGGGGTGTCGGCTTCCGACATGCGGTACGTGCTGAGTTCGGCACTGCCCCAGGACGGGGTGAAGACGGCTGTCGGGTTCCTGCGTCACCGGCTGAGGGAGAAGATGCCCCCGGAGCCGGGCCGCAGGCGCGCGGTCGCGGGCGCTGTGGCGCCGGGAGCGTCGCGACCCCGGGGAGTGGACGGGGCCCGGAGCCTGGTCCTGACCCCGGGTGGGCAGTGGGTGGTGGAGCAGGACGAGGGTCCGGCCCCGGAGGTGGTGCCGCCCCCGCCGTTGCTGGTCTGCGAGGGTCCGGGCGACGAGCACATGTTCCGGGCGTACGAGGGCCATGTGAAGTGCGGGGAATGCCGACAGATCGAGGCGTACGAGCGGTGGGCGGCGCAGCGGGAGGCGGCCGCCCGGGCACGGGGCGAGGACGGGCTGACCGGGGACGGCAAGGGCGGCTGGCGCGACCGCCTCGCCGAACTCGCCGCCTCCCGGGACAGCGCGGCCACCGAACCCCCGGGGCGGCCGGAGCACACCGTGGACGGATGAGGCCGCCCGCGCGCCCGGTCCCGTGAACGGACAGAGGCCGCCCGCGCGCCCGGCGCGGACGGCCCCACCGGGTCCAGGCCCAAATTCGGGTCCGGGTCCAGGTCCGGGAAGCCTCAGTCGGTGACCTCGATGCTCCCGTCCCCGTTGCCCTGACCGCTGCCCTGACCCCTGCTCTTCCCGGTGCCCCGCCCGTTGCCGGCGCCGCTGCTCGCAACGGCGGCAGGCTCCGCGACAGCGCCCCCGGTGCCGGCCGCGGGTGCGGCGGTCCGGGAGGCGGTGAGGCTCTTGAGGAGCGAGGCCACGTCGACGCCGGTCGTGGAGGTGAGCAACTCCATGCCCTGCGCGACGTTGTCGGTGACGGTGCGGGCCAACTGGCTCGCACCGTCCGTGGAGATGACCGTCAGCTTGTCGATGGCGCTCAGCGGCTCCGCCGCCTTGGCGACGACCTGCGGCAGCACCTCCACCAGCATCTGGAGGACGGCCGCGTCACCGTACTGCGCGAAGGCGTCGGCCTTCTTCCGCATGGCCTCGGCCTCCGCCGCACCACGGGCGGCGATGGCGGCGGCCTCGGCCTCGCCCTCGATGCGTACCGCGGCGGCCAGGGCCGAACGCTGGAGCTTCTCGCCCTCACCGGTCAGCCGGGCGCGGTCGGCGGTGGCCTCCGCCTCCTTGACCTGGGCGATCCGGCGGGCCTCGGCCTCCTGCTCGGCCTGGTAGCGGGCGGCGTCGGCGGGCTTGCGGACGCGGGTGTCGAGCTCACGGTCGGTCAGGGCCGCCTGGCGCTCGGCCACCTTCTCCTGCTCCTGGAGCACCTCCTGCTGGCGGGCGGCCTCGGCGAGCGGACCCGCGGCGTTGGCCTTGGCGGCCGCCACCTCGGTCTCCACCCGGATCTCCGCCTGCTTCAGGTAGAACGTCCGCTCGGCTATGGCGACGTCCTCGGCCGCCTTCAGCCGGGCCTGCTCCGAGGTACGGCGCGAGTTGGCCTCGGCGATGTCCGCTTCCTGCTTGGCGCGGGCGGCCTCGGGGCGGCCGAGGTCCTCCAGGTAGGTGCCCTCGGTGGTGATGTCGTGGATCTGGAACGCGTCCAGGATCAGCCCCTGGCCGGAGAGGCTCGCCTCGGCCTCCTCCGCGACCTGACTGGCGAAGGCGGCACGGTCGCGGATGATGTCCTCGACCGACATCCGGCCGACGATCGCGCGCAGCGAACCCGAGAGGACCTCCTGGGTGAAGCCCGCGATCCCCGCCTGCTGGCGGAGGAACCGCTGCGCCGACGCGCGGATCGCGTCCTCGCTGCCGCCGACCTTGACGATCGCGACGCCTTCGAGGTTCGCCTTCACCCCGCGCAGGGTGACGGCCCCACGCACCTTCACCGGGATCTGCCGGCTGGAGAGGTCGAGGGTGAAGCGCTGCTGCACGAACGGCACGACGAAGACGCCGCCGCCGACCACGACCTTCTGGCCGGTGTTGTCGATGCTGGTCTGACCGGTGACGGGGTCCGTGTGCTTCTTGCCCCGGCGGCCGGTGATGATGAACGCCTCGCTGGGACCGGCGACTTTGTACCGGGTGACCACGGCGAGGCCGAGGAACACGATCAGGACGACGATGCCGATGACGGAGATGACGACTGGACTCATGGTGATGCCCCCTGGCCCGCCGCCCGTTCGGGCAGCGGATTGTTCAACAACCTCGTGTTTTACGGGCGTTCTACCGGGCGCACGGAGACGGAGGAGGAGGACAAGGTGGCCTCCACCCAGATCTCGGTGCCCTGTGCGACGGGTGCGGCGCTCTTCGCCGCGTACTTCACGGTGTGCCCGGCGTGGCGCACCAGCACCTCGCCGTAACCGTTCGCCGGGATGGCGGTGACGACGGAACCGGTGGTACCGATCAGGTCGTCGCCGCGCGGTGTGGGGTCGGTCCGGTCCTGCATCAGGGAACGGCTGAACTTCCAGGTCAGCCAGGCCGCGACCAGTCCCGCGAGGCCCCCGCTCGCGAGGGCCACGGCCAGACCCGCCCCGGTGGTCCCCTGCACGATCGCTCCGCCGAAACCGAGCATCGAGAGGAATCCGGCGATCACCGGGAGGGAGAGCAGGCCGTCGAAGAGTCCGTTGAGCAGACCCCCGAAGAGTCCGCCGAAGATCCCCTCCAGGATGCCGTCGAAGAGCAACGACAGAGCGAGCAGGGCGAGTCCCGCCGCACCCAGTGCGAGGAGAAGCGTCACGTCGTACCCCCCTTGAGCTTTTTCGGGCCCCCCGGCCCAGCTCCGTGGCGAACCGCGAACCGCGAACCGACCGGAGCGTCTCACGGCCCGGGGCCCACCGTCACTGCCGGGAACCGGCAGTCTTCGAGCGGTCTCGATGCCGGGAAGCTGCCCAGTCGGAGAGGGGGACGAACCACATCGGGCGGATGGTTCCGCAGGAGTGGATCGGCGTCACCGCTTGACCAGCGCCCCCACGCTCAGCCCGAACATCGCCACACCCAGGGGGAGATGGACCGACGGCACGTGCGCGATGCCCAGCACGACCTGGACCGAGGCGAGCACCAGGAAGCCGGTCGCGTGCCCGACCGGCCGGACCGGACCGCCGCCCGGCTTCCACGCCAGTACCGCCGCGAGGACGTAGAGCATCGACGCCCCGTACATCACGCGGGCGCCGACGCTGTGCAGCGTCTCCCCGTAGGGAGCGGTCAACAGCAGTCCGGCGGAGACGGCTTGGAGGAAGATGGTCAGGGTCTGGAGGGCTATCGCGATCCGCAGGAACGAGAAACGGTGCTCTGCCGTCGCCGGGGTGGTCATGGCAGCGGTCCCCCTTTTCCGCCCGTGAGGGCAGTCGGTCGATAAGGTCTCACCGGTCCGACGAGACGGGCCCGCAGAAGGTAAGGCGAGGGGGCGGCCGGGATGGGCGGGGCGGGTTCGAGCACCGACGAGGTGGCCGGAGAAAGGCGTCAACTGCTCAACATCGGCTACCGGTTGCTCGGATCTCTCACCGACGCCGAGGACGCCGTGCAGGAGGCGTACACCCGCTGGTACGCGCTGCCGCGGGCCCGGCGGGACGAGATCGTCTCGCCCGGTGCCTGGCTGACGACCGTGACCGGCCGCGTCTGCCTGGACGTGCTCGGCTCGGCGCGGGCGCGCCGCGAACGGTACATCGGCTCCTGGCTGCCCGACCCGCTGCCCGACCGCGCCGAGTGGAACCGCGAAGGCGGCGCCGACCCCGCCGATCTGATGGTCCTGGACGAATCGGTGACCACGGCCTTCCTCGTCGTCCTGGAGTCGATGACCCCCGCCGAGCGGGTGGCGGTCGTGCTGCACGACGTCTTCCGCTACCCGTTCGCCGAGATCGCCGACGTCCTCGGCCGGACCCCGGCCGCCTGCAAACAGCTCGCCGCGTCCGGGCGGCGGCGACTGCGCGAGGAGCGCGCACCGGTGACGGCGGCCGGCCGGGACGAGGTGGTGCGGCAGGTCAAGAAGGCGTGGGAGACCAGGAACATCGCGGCCCTCGTCGACCTCCTCGACCCGGCCGCCGTGCTGACCGCCGACGGCGGCGGAGTGACGAGCGCCGTCCTCCGCCCGGTCGAGGGCGGTGCGCGCATCGCCGCCTACATGGCCGCCGTCGCCGACCGGGCGCCCGGACTCGAACTCCTGGAGCGCTCGGTCAGCGGAACGCCGGGCCTGGTGGCCCGGAGCGGCGGCACCGTCCTGACGGTCGCGTCGTTCGAGATCGCCGACGGCCGTGTCACCCGCATGTGGGTGGTCCGCAACCCGGAGAAGCTGCGGCCCTGGCTGAGCGGAGCCTGAGAAGGGCCCCGCGGCCGGCCGTCAGACGGCCTCGAGGGCGGCGAGCTGCTCGGCCAGGGTGTCGACGGACTGGAAGGTCGCACCGATCAGCGCCACGTGCTTCCACCGCAGCACGCCGTCCGGACCGATGAGGAACACCGAGCGCCGCACCCCGATACCGGGCGCGGCGACCCCGTACTTCCGGGCGACCGCGCGGTCCGGGTCGGCGAGCAGCGGCATCCGCAGACCGCGCGCACGGGCGAAGTGCTCGTGGCTGTCCACACCCTGTGGACTGATTCCCCAGACGTCCGCGCCGAGCCCCTCGAAGACCTCCAGGCCCGAGGAGTACGAGCAGAGCTGCCGGGTGCAGACGGTGGTGTTGTCACCGGGGTAGAACGCCAGGATCAGCGCGCGCCCCGGCGCGTTGTCCCGGAAGTAGTCGCGCCGCACGAACTCCTCACCGACGAGAGCCCCACCCGGGAGGGTGAACTCCGGTGCGGGAGCGCCGATCTGAGGTCCTGATGCCATGATGTCTCCTTCGTTCGGGGAACGTTCACGGCGAGGTGCTCGCCGTCGAACGGTTCCTACGAGAATGTGCCCAGGTGCTCCGTGCGGGCATGCTCCTCGTCAGGGCGAACCGTCCCACGATCCAGGAGGTGCGCGTGGCCCCGCAGACGCCCTCGGCAGCGGTGCTCGTCCTGCACGGCGGACGGGCGCACGGTACCGAACCGCCACCGCCCGGCCTGCTCAACCTCCCGGGCCTGCGGATGTGGCCGTTCATCCGGTCGCTCGTCCGGGCGACCGGAGAGTTACGGGGTGGCGGGACCGGCCCCGTACTGGTGCGCGGCGTGCGGTACGGCCACCGGGGGTGGAACGGCGAGCGGGACGACGCGTTCCACGACGCGGTGCAGGCCCTGGACGAGCTCCAGGACGAGGCCGGGGACCTGCCGGTGATCCTCCTCGGCCACTCCATGGGTGCCCGCGCCGCCCTGCGCGCCGCCGGGCACCCGCTGGTACGCGGGGTCGTCGGGCTCGCGCCCTGGTGCCCGCCCGGCGACCCGGTCACCCAGCTCTCCGGCCGTGACGTGATCCTGCTGCACAGCACCCGCGACCGGGTCACCAGCCCGCAGGCGACCCAGTCCCTCGTCACCCGCGCCCGCCGCGCCGGAGCCCGTACCTGCCTGATCACCGTCCGGGACAGCGACCACGCGATGATCCGCCGCGCCCCCGCCTGGCACCGCACCACGACTGCGCTCGTCACCGGGCTGCTCGGGCTGACCCCGGTGCCCCCGCCGGTCGCGGACGTCCTGCGCCTCCCCGTGAGCGCGGAGGCCCCGGCCGGCACCATCGACTTCGACCGGCTCCCCGCGCGCTGAGCGGCACCGGCCGGGGCGCGGGGTCCCCGGCTGCGGATGCGGGGCCCCCGGGCGCGGCAGAGGATGGGAATCCGGCAGGTCACGAGCGGACGAGCGGGCGCGCGGGCCGACGACGGCGGGAGATTCCGGTGGTGGGCAGATCCGGCGCGGAGCCACCTCCGGGCGTTCCCGCGGCCGACCTGGCCGTGGTCGCCGCCTTCGCCGAGGGCTCCCCCGCCGGCGTGGCCGTCTTCGACGCCGGGCTGCGGTACGTCTACGTGAACCCGGCCCTCGAAGAGTTCAACGGCCTCCCCGCCGCCGCCCACCTCGGCCGCACGGTCCACGAAGTGCTGCCCCACCTCGACGCACGCACCCATGTCATGCGGCTGGTGCTGCGCGACGGGAAACCGCGCGAATCCGTCACACGGGGCCAGACCCGGAGCGTCTCGCACCACGAGGAACGCTACTGGCAGGCCGCCTACCACCGGCTGGAGCGCGACGGCGTGCCGGTCGGACTCGTCGCCGTCCTGGTGGAGATGAGCCAGATCAAGAGCGAGGAACGCGAGCTGGTGCGCGCCCGCAGGCACCTGGCTCTCCTCGCCACCGCCGCCCTCCACATCGGGACGACGCTCGACATGGACACCACCTGCCGGGAGCTCGCCGAGTTCGTCGTCCCCGCGCTCGCCGACTTCGCCGCGGTGGAGGTCTTCCCGCCCGAGATCGGGCACACCGTCCGCCAGGCGCCGCGGGGCGTCCTCCGGATGCGACGGGCCGGGTTCGCCGCCGCTGCCGAGTACCGGGCGGGAGCGGCGCTCTTCACCCACGCGGGTGACTACATCGACTTCGCGGAGGACGCGGTCGTCTCGCAGTGCCTGGCGGGGGGCGAGCCCGTCGTCAAGGACCTGGGCGAGGGGAGCGAGTTCGGACGCGCCGGCGCCACCGCCGAACTGATCGCCGCCTACCGCGCCTCCGGCCTGAGATCCGCCCTCGTCGTCCCGCTCGCCGCGCGCGGGACGTCCCTCGGCGTGCTGAGCCTGGTCCGCTCGGAGCACTCGCCGCCCTTCGACGACGAGGACGTGCTCGTCGCCGGGGAACTCGCCGGCCGGGCCGCGGTCGACCTCGACCACGCCCGCCGCTACGCCCGCGAGCACACCATCGCCCGCGAGCTCCAGGCGTCCCTGCTCTCCGAACCCCGGGGCGCCCACCCGCACGTGGAGGTCGCCACCCGCTACCTGCCCGCCGACCGGGGCGCGGTGGTGGGCGGCGACTGGTTCGACGTCGTGCCGCTGCACGACGGGCGCCACCTCAAGGCGATGGGGGACGTCATGGGGCACGGCGTCGACGCGGCGGTGGCGATGAGCCACTACCGCTCGCTGCTGCGGCTGCTCGCCGAGGAGGACCTGCCCCCGCACCGCCTGCTGGAGCAACTCGACGCGATGGTGCAGCGCTCGGGCCTGGACCGGGCCGCCACCTGCCTGCTCGCCGTCGTCGACCGGTACGCCGGGACGTGCGAGGTGGCGAGCGCCGGACACCTGCCGCCCGTCTTCATCGACCCGGGGCAGCCCCGCTCACGGGTGGTACCGGTGAACCCGGGGCCGCCGCTCGGCACGGGGTTCGGCGGCTACCGCACCGAGGTCGTGCCCTGCGGCCCCGGCACCGTCCTCTTCATGTACACCGACGGGCTGGTGGAACGCCGGGGCGAGGACATCGACGTCTCCGTGCGGCGCCTCGCGACCCTGACCATGCCGGAGAGCGGCGACCTGGAGGACCTGCTGGACGAGGCCATCGACCGGTTCGGTGAGGGCGCCGACGACGACATCGCCGTCCTCGCCTCACGCATCCGGGAGGACGCCGCCCTCGACCGCCCGGCGTCCGGCTCCGGACGGACGGGGCGGCGCTACCACCCCGCCGGACCGGAGCTGATCGACGGCCCCCGCCCGGTCACCGGCCCCCGCCTGGCAGCGGGACCGGGACCGCACCCCCGCCCGCGCCCCTGACGGTCACCTGGCCCACCGCCTCAGCCCAGCTCCAGGCTGGTGAGCCCGTACACCCCGGCCCGGTCGAACTCCGGTACCGGCCCCGCGTACATCCGGGCCGTCCCGAACGACGGACGCAACCCCAGCTGCTCCACCAGCCGTACCGCCACCGGGTTGATGTCGGGCACGTCCACCGCCACCGGCGCCCCCGGCACGGCGGCCGCCAGAGCGCCGAGCAGCGCCGCCGCCACATCCGGCGAAGCCGCGTACAGCGGACCCACCCGGGAGGCGGCTCGGCAGGCCCGCACCACCCCGAACCCCTCGACCGCGCCGTCCTCCTCCCGCACCACGGCGAGCGCCGTCCGGCGCGGCGCGGTGATCCACGCCGCGAGGAACGCCTCGCGCGGAGCTGGGAAGAACCGCCGGTCGTACGCCGCCAGCCGGTCGAAGGGCACCGTCCGGGCGTCGGCGAGCCGCAGCCCCGGCGGCAGCACCGCCCCGGCCGCCGGGAAGCCCTCGTACCGTGCGTTGCGCCACTCCGTACGGAAACCCGACCTGCGGTAGTTGTCCTGCTGGTCGGGTACGCCGTCGAGCCCGATGGTGCGCCCGCTCAGGCGCGCCGTACCGGCCCGCCAGGTCCGCAGGCCGTATCCCTGGCCGCGCAGGTGGGGGCGGGTGAGATAGAAGCCGAGGAAGGCGTACCCGGAGCCGTAGCGGACGACCGACACGGAGGTGACGGGCTCGCCGTCGAGCCGGCCGAGGAGGAAGCCGCAGGGGTCAGCGGTGAAGAAGGGGCCCTCGTCGGCGAGCCCCGGGTTCCATCCCTCCTCGTGGGCCCAGGCGGCCAGGGTCGGCATGTCGTCGGCGCTCGCGGTGGTGATCTCGAAGGTGGACACGGTCCAGTGGTACCCCGGGCGGGCGGGGGCATCGGGGCGGTTTCGCGTATTCCGGCCCCCGCGCTCCCGACTCGCCCCCGAAACTGCCCTAAGGAGTGGCGTGCGCGGAGTGCGGTTTACGCCGCAGCTGCCGCACCACGACGGCGACCGCGGTGATCATCGGCAGCAGGCCCGCCACGGCGTCGGCGGCGAGCAGCTTGTCCGCCCGGCCCGTGGTGCGGCGGACCCGCTTGAGCGCGCGGAAGACCGCGAGGCCGCCGGTGCCGACCTTGAGCAGCAGGCGCGCCTTGGAAGGCCCCTCCGAGGCGGACCCGGCGGACCCCTGGTCCAGCTGCTCCTCGTGCTTCCCGGACTTCTGGTGCTTCCCGGACTTCAGGGTCTTCTGGGACTTCTTCGCGGACATCTGCCCGTCCCTCCTGGTGGCTCCGGCCGGACCCGTGCGCGCGGCCCGGATGCGTACGCGTCCCACGTAACCGGCCTCGGGTGCGCCCCGCAAACGCAGCCCGCGCCGGGCGGACCGAGGGACGTGACCGAGGGACAGGGCGCGGGGCGGTGTGGGCGGCCGGAGGTGCTCGCCGGGCGGGGGAGCGGGCCGTGGTCCCGGCGGTCGTCCTGGCGCTCGGGGCGCGGTCAAGTCGCCCTTGTAGGGGCCGGATTCGGGCCCGTGAACATGACGTAGCCCTTCACGACGGGGGATGCGTGAAGGGCTACGTGTGCATTATGGCCCGCCCCGCGTCCGGCGACAACTGACCAGTAGGTCGGTCCGTTTCGGCGGCCCGGCCGGTCGTCGGTGCGCGTCGGGCGAGCGGGGAGGCCGGTGGGAGGTGGTGGCGCGAGTAACCCCGGGCGCCCCAACGGTTGCGTGCGAAGGCCATGTACGTGAGGGCGAAAGCCTCGCTCCATGAGACGGGAAAAACTGTCGCGGCTACGATAGACGTGACTGATCTGGACACGAGTGTTCTGGGATTCGCAGGAGTCGTCGGAGAGCGGACAAGCCGCCTCCCGGGCGCCCGCGTCGTCCCGGAAGAGGTGCTATGCCCCCGGAAGCCACACATCACGTCGTCGACCGGCTGGACGACGACGACTACCCCGCGTACACGATGGGGAGGGCCGCCGAGATGATCGGCGCGACACCGGCCTTCCTGCGGGCGATCGGAGACGCCCGACTGATCACCCCCCTGCGGTCCGAGGGGGGCCACCGCCGTTACTCCCGCTACCAGCTCCGCATCGCCGCTCGCGCGCGCGAGCTGGTGGACAGCGGGACGCCGGTGGAGGCGGCCTGCCGGATCGTGATCCTGGAGGACCAGCTGGAGGACGCGCTCCGCCTCAACGAGGAGCTGCGCGGGGAGCCGGGCGACCGGCGTTCCGGCGGTTCCGGCGGTTCCGGGGGCGCCGGCGGCCCCGTTGGGGGCGAAGATCCCGGTGAGTCCTGAATATCTGCCCCCGTCGAAGCAGGTTTACGGGCAATGCGCGATGAGACTTTATGACGCACCCGGCGGAACGTAATTACTTACCGCCCTCTCCCGCTTGCGTCGTGCTACGGTTATTGAAGTTGCAGTTGTGGTTCCCAAGAACTTCACGCGCTCTTGTCGGTTGTATGCCGGTGGGTGCGGTTTTGTATTTCCGGTACTCATCCCGGACGGGGTAATCATCACGGCGACGTTGGGTGCGCACAGTGCGTATCCGCGGGTTACGCCCCCAAGGAGACTGACATGGCTACTGGAACCGTGAAGTGGTTCAACTCGGAAAAGGGCTTCGGCTTCATCGAGCAGGACGGTGGCGGCGCTGACGTCTTCGCCCACTACTCGAACATTGCCGCCCAGGGCTTCCGCGAGCTGCAGGAGGGCCAGAAGGTGAACTTCGACATCACCCAGGGCCAGAAGGGCCCGCAGGCCGAGAACATCACTCCTGCCTGATCTCGCCAGACGTTCCACGCAGCTGGGGCCCGCACCTTGGGGTGCGGGCCCCGGCTCGTTGGCGTTTCCGCCCGTGCGGGACGGTGTCGTCCCCGGGTCGGTTCGCTTTCACGCCTGATTCATCCGGCGTTTCCCGTTCTTCCACAGGAGTTCCGCTCCCGGATCTCCTGTTTCTGTACGTAATCCGTTCATCGGCTCGTTCTTGCGATTCTGGGCGTCCTTTCGGTCGTCGCTGTCCTCAGAGAATCCCTCGATACGTGCCCATCGAGGAAGGTTCTGCATGAACCGCGATCGCACGCCCCGCTCGAACGACAGGTTCTCCCGCACCCGATCCGGTGGTTCCGCCCCCTCCTTCGGTGGTGGCTCCGGCGGTGGCTCCGGCTTCGGCGGCGGCTCCCGGTACTCCGGCGGCGGCCGTCCCGGTGGCTCCGGTGGCTCCGGCGGCGGGCCCCGCCGCTCCGGTGGCTCGGGCAGCCGCAGGCCCGCCGGCAGGAGCGAGTTCGCCCTGCCCGTCACGATCAACCCGGGGCTCCCGGCGATCGAGGCATTCGAGGACATGGAACTGCCCGCGCCCCTGAAGGCGACGCTCGTCGCCGAGGGCGTCACCGTGCCGTTCCCGATTCAGGCGGCCACCCTCCCCAACTCGATCGCCGGACGCGACGTCCTCGGTCGGGGACGCACCGGTTCCGGCAAGACGCTGGCCTTCGGCCTCGCCCTGCTGGCCCGTACCGAAGGCCGCCGCGCGGACGCCCGCCGACCGCTCGCCCTGGTCCTGGTGCCCACCCGCGAGCTGGCGCAGCAGGTGACCGACGCGCTCACCCCGTACGCCCGGTCGCTGAAGCTGCGGCTCGCCACCGTCGTCGGCGGCATGTCGATCGGCCGCCAGGCCAGCGCGCTGCGCGGCGGTGCCGAAGTCGTCGTCGCCACGCCGGGCCGGCTCAAGGACCTCATCGAGCGCGGCGACTGCAAGCTGGACCGGGTCACCATCACGGTGCTCGACGAGGCCGACCAGATGGCCGACATGGGCTTCATGCCGCAGGTCACCGAGTTGCTCGACCAGGTGAACCCGGAGGGGCAGCGGATGCTCTTCTCGGCCACCCTCGACAAGAACGTCGACCTGCTGGTCCGGCGCTACCTGCACGACCCGGTCGTGCACTCCGTCGACCCGGCCGCCGGTGCCGTCACCACGATGGAGCACCACGTGCTCTACGTGCAGGGCGCCGACAAGTACGCCACCACCACGGAGATCGCCGCCCGCGAGGGCCGGGTGATCATGTTCCTGGACACCAAGCACGCGGTGGACCGGCTCACCGACCACCTGCTGGCCAGCGGTGTCCGGGCGGCCGCGCTGCACGGCGGCAAGTCGCAGCCGCAGCGCACCCGCACCCTGGACCGCTTCAAGACCGGGCACGTCACCGTGCTGGTCGCCACGAACGTCGCGGCGCGCGGCATCCACGTCGACAACCTCGACCTCGTCGTGAACGTCGACCCGCCGAGCGACCACAAGGACTACCTGCACCGCGGTGGGCGCACCGCGCGCGCCGGTGAGTCCGGCAGCGTCGTCACGCTGGTGCTGCCCAACCAGCGCCGCGAGATGACCCGGCTGATGCAGGACGCCGGTATCACCCCGCAGATCGCCCAGGTCCGGTCCGGCGAGGCCGAGCTGAGCCGGATCACCGGCGCCCGGACCCCGTCCGGCGTCCCGGTGGTCATCACCAGCCCGCTCTCCGAGCGCCCGAAGTCCGGCGGCAAGTCCCGCGGCGGTGCCTTCATGGGCCGCGGCCGGGGACCGGGCGCCGGTGCCCGCACGGGTACCGGCCGGGCCCGCCGCACCGACCTGCCGACGCCGGAGGCACGCGCCGCCGCTGCGGTGCGCCGCACCAACCGCGCCGCGTAAGCAGCTCGCACCTGCGAAGAGCGCCCCCCGCCCGTCCGGTCCTCGTGACCGGGGGGCGGGGGCGCTCGTGCGTGCGGGCGCGGTGTCAGGTCTTCCGGGCGGCGGTACCGGCCGTGCCCTCCACGTCCAGGTGCGGCAGCAGGCGGTCCAGCCACCGGGGAGTCCACCAGGCGGCCCGGCCCAGCAGGGTCATCACGGCGGGCACCAGCAGCAGCCGTACGACGGTGGCGTCGATGAGCACGCTGGCGGCGAGGCCCAGGCCCAGCATCTTCACCACGATGTTGTCGCTGATCAGGAACGCCGCGAAGACGCTCACCATGATCAGCGCCGCGCAGGTGATGACCCGGGCGGTGATCTCCAGCGCGTGCGCCACGCTCCCCCGGGGATCGCCGGTGCGCAGCCATGCCTCGTGGATGCGGGAGAGCAGGAAGATCTCGTAGTCCATGCTGAGCCCGAAGACGATCGCGAACATCATCATCGGGACGTAGCTCTCGATCGGCACGTCCCCCGACACGCCGAGCGCCGGGCCGCCCCAGCCCCACTGGAAGACGGCGACCACCACCCCGTACGAGGCGGCGATCGAGAGCACGTTGAGGACCGCCGCCTTCACGGCGACGAGCAGGCCCCGGAAGACGACCAGGATCACCAGGAACGCCAGCCCCACCACCACCAGGATGATCAGTGGCAACCGGCCGGCGACGATGTCGAGGAAGTCGACCTGCGCCGCCGTGGTGCCGGTGACGTACGTCTTCGCCGGGTAGCCGGCCACGGCCTCCGGCAGGACGGTGTCGGTCAGGTCGCGGGTGAGGGCGGTGGTCCGCTCGTCCTGCGGGGCCGCGACGGAGTACGCGGTCGCGGTCAGCACGTCCCCGTCCGAGGTGGCCGTGAGCGGGGTGATCGTCGCGGCGTCGGCGACCCCGGTGAGGGCCTTGCCCGCCTGCGAGGAGAGCGCCGCCCGGTCCGCCTGCGCCACGCCGCTCACGTCGATCACCAGCGTCAGCGGACCGTTCGAACCGGGGCCGAAGGCGGACGACATCAGGTCGTACGCCCGCCGGTCGGTGAACGACTTCGGGTCGGCCCCGTCGCCGATGTGCCCCAACCGGATGAAGAACAGGGGGAGGGCGAGCACCGCCAGCACCACCACCCCGCCGGCCAGGAACCACCAGGGCCGCCGCTCCACCCGCTCCGCGTACCGATGCCACCCGCCGTGCGCGGTCGCGCCCGGTGCCGCGGCCGTCTCGGCGATCGGGGGACGGACCCTGACCCGGTCGATGTGCCTGCCGATCAGCCCGAGGAGCGCGGGGAGGAGGGTGAGCGCCCCGAGCACCGCCGTGACCACGGTGACGGCCGCCGCCAGCCCCAGCTTCCCGATGAATCCGATGCCGGACACCCAGAGCCCGGAGAGCGCGATGATCACGGTGCAGCCCGAGAGCAGCACCGCCCGCCCGCTGGTCGCGGCGGCGTTCCCGGCGGCGGTGGCCGGATGCTGCCCGCCGATGAGGTTCTGCCGGTGCCGGGTGACCAGGAAGAGCGCGTAGTCGATGCCGACCCCGATGCCGATCATCGTGGCGAGGGTCGGCGACACCGTCGCGAACGTCCACACCGATGCCGACAGCCCCAGCAGCGCCAGTCCGCAGACCGCGCAGAACACCGCCGTGACCAGGGGCAACAGAGCGGCGAGCAGGCTGCCGAAGCCGATCAGCAGCACCAGGATCGCCACGCCGAAACCGATCGCCTCGCTGGTGCGGTCGTTCGCCTCGGGGCGCGCGAGTTCGCCGAGCGGACCCCCGTACTCCACCTGGACCCCGGCCGAACGCAGCGGCTGCACCGCCTGGTCCACACCGTGCAGGTACGCCGGGCCGAGCGTCGAGGGCTGCACGCTGAAACGGACCGTGATGTACGCGGTCTTCCCGTCCGTGGAGAGCGGTCCGGTGTCCGGGGTCCCGGTGGGCGGCGGGGTCGGCCGGGTGCCGGGCGGTGGCAGCGGGTTCTGGACGGAGAGCACGTCGGGGAGCTTCTGGAGGCTGCCGACCGCCGAGGAGACCTGGTCGGAGAGGTCGGTGAGGGGCTTGTCCGCGTCGTGCAGGACGACCTGGCCGCTGTACCCGCCGGCGGACGGCGCGTGCGCCTCGAGGACGTTCAGTCCGTCCTGGGACTGCGTACCGGGGAGCGAGAAGTCGTCGGAGTAGTCGCCGCCGTACGCGTGGACGAGCGCCTGGAGCCCGGCCAGCGCCACCACCCACACCACCAGCACGATCACGGAGTGCCGGGCGCACCACGCACCGAGGCGCCGCAGCCCGCCGGTGGGGCGCTCGGCCCAACCGGCGCGGCGCGGGGACGGGACGGACGGCCGGGCCTGCGACGACGGCATGGGGCCTCCTGGAAACCTCCTGGACGACATGTCATTGAAAGCGGGGCGGGGCGGCTACGGCACGTGGAGGCGGGGGAACGGGTGATGAGACCTGGAGAAGCCCGCACAGGGGTGGGCGTGGCGGCTCCGTCCCGTACGACCGTGCAGGTCACCGGGGTGCGGCGGCGTCCGGCCCCGGCCCCGGCGTCACCCGGTTGCCCGGCCCTCCTGCGAAGTCCGGCGGGGCGACGCAGGGTGGACCTCATGTGGTCCCGCCGACTGGCCGTAGGAGCCGTACTCCTGACGCTGGCCTTCCTGATACTCAGGGACGGCCCCGCCGGGCATGCCCCTCCCGAGCGCGCCGCCGCCGTCGCCCCCGAACGGATACGGGTGCCCGCCGAACCCCGGATCGTCAGCCGCGCCGACTGGCACGCCGACGAATCGATCGTGAAGGAGAAGGCGCAGTACACCGGCGCCGCCCGGGCCGTTTTCATCCACCACACGAACAACGGCAACCGGTACGACTGCGACGACGCCCCGGAGATGCTGCGGGCGGTCCAGTCCGACCACGTGAACGACGAGGGCTGGGACGACATCGGCTACAACTTCGTCGTCGACCGCTGCGGCACCATCTACGAGGGCCGCGCCGGCGGAGTCACCCGCTCGGTGCGCGGCGCCCACACCAAGGGCTTCAACGCGGACACCGTCGGGATAGCCGCCCTCGGCACCTTCTCCGACCCCGACACTCCCGTACCGCAGCCCATGCTCGACGCCATCGAGCGCATCGCCGCGTGGAAGCTGCGCCCCGGCACCGACCCGCGCGGTGAGGTCGTCCTGGTCTCCACCAACAGCGAGAGCCTCTACCCCAAGGGCAACTCCGCCGACCTGCACGTCATCTCGGGCCACCGCGACAGCTACGGCACCGACTGCCCCGGCGACGCGCTGTACGCCAAGCTCCCCGAGATCCGCGAGCGGACCGCCGCCCTCCGCAAGGCCGTCAGCGGCAGCGCGGACCTGCTCCCGGCCGGGACGCCGGCGCGGAAACAGGCCGCGGGGCGGTGAGGGTGAGGCGCCTTCGGTGGTCTCAGCTCTCGGCGCGTTCCGCCGCGCTGCGCTCGACGCAGAACTCGTTGCCCTCCGGATCGAGCAGCGTCACCCACCCGGCGCCGCCGGGCTTGCGGTGGTCCTCGTAGAGCCTGGCTCCGAGACCGATCAGCCGGGCCACCTCCTCGTCGCGGGTCCGGTCCTGGGGCTGGAGGTCGAGGTGCAGCCGGTTCTTGACGGTCTTGTGGTCCTCGACCGCGATGAAGAGCAGCCCGTGTCCGGCGGCCGTGACCGTCGCCTCGGGGTCACCCGGAAAGTCGTCCTCGGCCAGTGCGCCGCCCAGCGCGGCGGCCCAGAAGCTCGCAAGTTCGTACGGATCGGCGCAGTCGACGGTGATGTGACGTATCGCGGAAGTCATGGGGCCACCCGATCACGGGGTGGGGCCGGTGCGCAGGGGTTGTTCGAGATGGAGGCCGGCTCAGTCGACTCCAGTGAGGACGACAAGGCGGACCAAGGGGCGCCCTTACGTGGCGGGTGACCGCTTTCCCGTGGACGTGCGGGAGGCCGCCCGGCGACGCCACACGATCCGAGACCCGTACGCCGCCTGAGACGACCCGCCCCCGCACCCACCCCCCTTCTCCGGAGCCCGCCGGCCTCAGATGCGGTGGACCGTGTGGAGCGCCGTCGCGTAGGTGCCGGTGCCGTCGAGGAGCGAGGCGCCGCCGAGGTCGGACATGGTGGGGCCGTTGCCGGTCTTGCGGCTGGAGAGGAACCTGCGCTTCCCGGCGGAGTCCGGGCCGAGGTAGATGCCGACGTGGTCGACGGTGGCCGTCACCGTGTCGTCGCCGGAGTCGGCGTTGAACAGCAGGAGGTCCCCGGGCTGGAGTTGCTCGGCGGCGGGCGGGTTCGTGCCGTCCGTCCGGTCGATCCGGGTCCCGGGCGTGTAGTCCGCCATGTGCCGGGACTGGCGCGGGATGCGGGTCCGCGAGGTGTCCTCGCCGGCGGCCACGGGAACGCCCATGTGGTAGCCGTAGACCATGCGCGTGTAGCCGGAGCAGTCGAGGTTGCCTGCCTGCCGGGTGGACGGTCCGGTGGAGGTGCCGTCCGGGAAGGTCCAGCCGATGCCCATGTACTCGTGGAAGTCGGCGCCCTCGTAGCGGTACCCCCGCGGGTCCAGATAGCCGTAGCCGGCCTCGCCCATGACCTGGCTGCCCGTCGCCGGGGTCGCGGAGGTGGTGACGCGAGGGGCTCCGGGGAGGAACGCGGCGGCGTGGGAGAGGACGTCGGGGGCCGGGGACCCCGCCCAGCGGCGGACGGTCTGCTCCAGGGCGGACGTCCAGTTTCCGTCGAAGGGCGCGGTCAGGACGCGTACCCAGCTGTCGTGGGTGACGGTCGGAGGCTGCTGCCAGGTCGCGGCGTCGACCTGGAAGCGGCTCACCACCAGGGTCACGGGCAGGTTCGCGCAGCCCTGGTTGGCCAGTGCCCTCAGGCCGACCCGGCCCTTGGCGAAGGTGGTGTCCGTGACGTCCGCGGCCCAGGCGGCGGGCTCGGCGGTGTCCGTTCTCCACGCCTTGACCTGGATGCGGGCGCCTTCACGGCGGACCCGTACCGTCCACTCCGTGCCGGCCGGAACCCCGGTGGCGAGCGTGGTGGCCGCGGTCAGCTGGGTGACCGTGTCCGCGACCTCCTTCTCGACCCGCAGTTCGACGGTGCCGGTGGTCAGGAAGGAGAGCCTGGCCCGGTAGTTGTTGTGGGTGTCCTGGTAGCCGAAGGACAACGCGTAGGAGCACGCCTGGCCGGTGGGCACCTTGTCGAATCCGGCGGTCGAGCGGACGTCGACGTCGGTGATCCCGTCGTCCCGCAGGGTGGCGTGACGGCTGGCGTAGTCGGTGGTGAGGGCGATGGCCGCGCTTCCCGGGACGACCGAGTAGTCGGTGTCGACGGGTCCCAGCGTGGACCAGCTGCCGCCCGCGGGGGAGGTTCCCCAGTACGCGCGGTCCGCGACCGGGAGATCCGGGTCCGGGAGCGTGCGCCGGAAGTCGTCGGCGAAGGGCTGTTTGTTCTCGGTGAAGGTGCGCCGGGGACCCGCCAGGACGACGGTGCGCGCGCCCCGGGTCAGGACGGCGATCCGCCGGGAGCCGGAGGTGACCTCCAGGCGCTCGGGCGTGCCCGGCACCACCGCGGTGGTGAGGGTGCCGAGGGAGACGTCGGTGAAGTAGGCGGGGTCGATCGGCCCGAGCGTGACCGAGGACCGGGGCGAGCCGAGCGAGGCGGAGGCGGCGGACGACGTGGCCGGAACCGTGGACGGGGGCGAGGCCGCGGCGCTCGTGGCGCCGAGCGGGACGGCGGCGGCGCCTGCGAGAGCGGCAAGTACGGTGCGGCGGGACGTGGTTGACATGCGGCCATGATCCACCGGGAACCGCCTGCCGCAACCCGCCTGCCGTGCCCCGCCTACCGCGCCCGCGCCTCTTGCGTGCCGCTGTTCCTGGCGTAGTGGTGGGCGGCGGCGACGGAGGCCAGGAGTTCGGCGTCCAGGACGGACGGGTCGGCGAGCCGGGTCGGGGCGGCGTACGAGGCGAAGAGGGCCTTGGTCACGCGGAGGGCCGACTCCGGGCGGCGGACGACCGGCTTGACCCACTCGCTGACGGCCCGGTCGAGTTCGGCCTCGGGGACGACCTTCTGGAGGACGGAGAGTTCGTACGCCTCCTGGGCGTCGAAAGCGCGGCCGGTGAGGATGAGTTCGCGGGCGCGGGCGGCGCCGACCTCGTTGATCAGGCGGGGGAGTACGCCGCCCCAGGCGGTGGGCAGGCCGAGGGCCAGTTCGGGGAGGCGGAAGGTGGTGGTGTCGGCGCCGACGCGCAGGTCGCAGGCGAGGGCGAGGGCGAGGCCGGCGCCGATCACCTTGCCCTGGACGCGGGCGACGGTGACCGCGGGGTTGCCGGAGAGCGCTTCGCAGACGCGGCGGGCCTTGTCGGCGGCGATCCGGATGCCGTTCCCCGTGGGGTCCTCGTCGAGCCAGTCGGCGAACTCGTTGCGGTCGCCGCCGAGGCTGAAGTCCTTCCCGGCTCCGCTCAGGACGAGGACGCGTACCCCGGGGTCCGGTACGGCGAGGACGGTCAGCAGGTCGTCCAGCATCGCCTCGCTGACCGTGTTCCCCTCGTCGGGCCGGTGCAGCTCGATCCGCAGGACGGATCCCTCGCGATGCGTGCGCACGGTGGCGGCGCGGCGTCCGTAGGGCGAGAGGAAGTCGGAGAGCGGGAGTTTCATGTCGTCACATTCATATCGTCACGCCGAGCGAGGTCACACGGCGGAAGACCATCCGGGAGGCGTACGCGGCGGGGGTGGTGACCCGGAGATCCGGGAAGCGGTCGAGGAGCTGGACGAGGAGGGAGCGGGCCTCCAGCCGGGCGAGGGCCGCGCCCAGGCAGTAGTGGACGCCACCGCCGAAGGTGAGGTGGTTGCCCCGGCGCCCGATGTCGAAGGTGTGCGGGTCCGCGTTGCGGCGCGGGTCGTGGTTGGCCGCCCCGTACATGACGTGGACCATGGCGTCCTTGGGGATCGTGACGCCCGCGAGTTCGGTCTCCGCGGCGGCGACCCGGGTGTTGATGTGTATCGGCGGGTCGTAGCGGAGCACCTCCTCCAGCGCGTCGTCGATCCGCTCGGGGTGCGCGCGCAGTTCCGCCCACCGCTCCGGGTCGCCGGCGAGCAGCGACACGAGGGAGGAGAGCAGGGTGGCGGTGGTCTCCAGGGAGGCGATGGTGACGAACATGGTGAGCCGGTAGAGGATCTCGTCGGCCGCCTCCCGGTCCGGTTCCATCGCGTCCCAGGTGTGGATCCAGCCCGTGAGGACGTCGTGGGCGGGGTGGTCGCGGCGCTCCTGGACGAGCTGGGTGAAGTACTTCCGCAGGTGCGCGGTGGCGTCGGCGGAGACGGCAAGTTCACTGCGGGTCGGCAGCAACTCCTGGGCGTGCACCTGGTTGTGGGTGATGTCCAGGATGTGGTCGTAGTCCTCGGCGGGAATGCCGAGCCAGCCGCCGATGGTGGAGATCGGGAGCCGGTCGCTCACCAGGGAGACGAAGTCGGCCTCGCCGCCGCCTTCGAGGGCCTCGGCGAGGTCGTCGAGCAGTCGGCCGGCGTGCTCCTCGACCTGCGGGGTGAGCCGCTCGATGGTCGTACGGTCGAAGAGGTTGCCGAGGCTGCGGCGCTGGCAGGTGTGCTCCGGGGCGTTGAGGCGAGCCAGGGTCTTGGTCATCTCCCGGGTGGCGACGGCGTCCCAGCGTCCGGCGTCCTCCTGGCGTTCCTGCCAGGCGAAGTCGGGGGCCAGCCAGCCGCGCCCCTTGAGGACCTGGTTCGCGGAATCGAAGCCGGTGACGAAGTACCCGCCCCAGGGAGCGGGGACCACGTCACCCATGGCTCTCAATTCCGCGAGCAGGGGATAGGGATCTCCCTGCCCTTCCGGTGATTTGAGTTTCCGGAGAAGGGCCACGAGTGCCCGGCGGTCGACGACGGGCTTGCCTGCGCCACTGCTCGCGCTCACGGAGAGTTCCTATTCCTGGGCTCTTGGTTACCGCCCAGAACCTACCCGTGGGCATATCCCGGTCATGCGCCGATCATTGTCGGTCATGTCACAGGGATATGCCTCAAGAATGGTCAATTCATACCCGGAAGACATCAAGGAATGAACTCCACCAACCCTTGCTCTTCTTCGTGGTGTCGGCAGCATGGTGACGGGGCGTCACCTGCGAGGGTTCCGCCGAGACGCGTGGGGCCGTGGTCGCCTGATGATGCGTCACGCCGTGACGGGCCGCGGTCGGGGTGAAGACCACCGGCAGGGAGACCAGCGCCCGGTGGAAGGGCCCCGGCCGCCACTCGACGGCCGACGGGTGCACCGCCAGAGCGATGTCCGGTACGGAGTTGAGCACCTTCTCGATGGCGGTGAGGGCGATCAGCTGGGCCGGGGACTTCGCCGGGCACACGTGCGGGCCGGCGCCCCAGGCGAGGTGGGCGCCCTTCGCCATGGTCTCGCGCGCGGCGTTGAGGTCCGGGTCGCTGTTGGCCGCGGCGAAGCTGATCAGGACGGGCGTACCGGCCGGCAGGATCATGCCGTTCAGGTCGACGTCCTGAACGGGGAAGTGTGTCGCGTAGTTGGCGATCGGCGGGTTGTTCCAGAGCACCCCATCGATGGCGTCCTCGACGAGGAGCCCACCGCCGCGGTGACCGGGGCCCTGACCCGTGTCGCCCGACAACATGGCGAGCAGGGCGTTGGCTATCAGGTTGCGCTCCGGCTCGACGCCCGCGCCCATCAACATGACGAGCTGGTCCTTCAGCTCCTCGTCGCTGAGCCCGGCCGGGTGCTGGATGAGCCAGGAGGTGATGTCCTCGCCCGGCTGCCGCCGCTTGAGGGAGACGAGCTCCATCAGGCACTCCGTCAGGCGGGCGTTGGCGCGCAGCACGTCCTCACCGTCGAAGATGGCGGACATGTCACGGGTCAGCCGGTCGCCGATGTCGCCGGGGCAGCCGAAGAGCTGGTTGAAGAGCAGCAGCGGCAGCAGCTTCGCGTAGTCGCCGAGGAGGTCGGCGCTGCCCCGCTCGATGAACTGGTCGACGAGGTAGTCCCCGATGCGCTCCACGTCCCGCCGCAGCCGGCTGGGGTTCAGCCGGGCGAGGCTCTCGGTGACCGCCTTGCGCAGCCGGAGGTGCTCGGTGCCGTCCGTGAAGAGGCAGTTGGGCCGGTACGCCATCATCGGCAGTACCGGGCTGTCGAGCGGAACCTGTCCCTCGCGCAGCGCCACCCACCGCCGGGAGTCCCGCGCGAAGAGCGACGGGTTCTGCAGGACCCGGAGCGCCGCCTCGTGCTGGACCACGAGAGTGGCCTCCACACCGGGGGCCAGCTCGATCGGTGCCGCGGGGCCGTGGGCGCGCAGCGCCTCGTACACGCGATGCGGATCGGCCGCGAACTCCGGGCCGTAGAGCGACGTCTGCCGCCCCTGGTGCATCGGGCACCCGGAGGGGGCGCCCTGCGGGTTGGCTCCCGGCGACGGGTCCATGTCTCTTCCTCGGTGTGAAGTCGGTGTGAGGTCGGGCCGGAACAGGCCCGTGGGGGGTGGGGCTCGGAGGGGCGGGGTCAGGCGACGCGGGCGAGCAGGTGCTGCACCAGCGTGATCAGGGCCTGGGCCGAGGACTTCTGGTCACGGGCGTCGCAGTGGATCACCGGAGTGTCCGGCAGCAGGTCGAGTGCCTCGCGGAGCTCGTCCTCGCTGTGCTGCGTGGCCGGGTCGAAGCTGTTCACGGCGACCGCGTACTCCAGGCCGTACCGCTCGACCAGGTCGATCACCGGGAAGGTGTCGGCCAGCCGGCCCGGGTCGATCAGCAGCAGCGCGCCGAGCGAACCGCGGGCCATGTCCTCCCAGAGCTGGACGAACCGCTGCTGCCCGGGGGTACCGAACAGGTACAGCACCAGCTCGTCGCTGAGCGTCAGACGGCCGAAGTCCAGCGCGACCGTCGTCGTCTCCTTCCCGGGCGCGCTCCGCAGGTCGTCCAGGTGAGCGGCGGCCTGCGTCATCCGCTCCTCGGTCCGCAGCGGAGTGATCTCGGAGAGGGTGCCGATGAGCGTCGTCTTGCCCACGGCGAAATGTCCGACGACGAGGATCTTCGCCGCGCGCTGGACCGCATCCGGCACATAGATGTTCTCAGCCGAAGCGGACGTGGAGTCCATGCAACACCTCTTCGAGGATCTTCCGGTCAACGAGCTGGGCGGCCGGCGGCGCCTTGCGCCGCATGAGGTGACCCTGTTCCGCTAAATCCTGGAGCAGGAGCCGGGCCACTCCCACGGGCTGCTGGAGGTGACCGGCCACCTCCGCCACCGAGAGGTAGCCGCCGGAACACAGGTCCCAGATCGCCCGGACCTCGGGACCCGCGTGCGCGGGCATCTCCCGGTCCGGCGCGATGGTGACGAGCGTGACGAGGGAGAGTGCATCGGCGTCGGGCAGACCGCGCCCGCCGGTGATGACGTACGAACGGACGAATCCGCTGGAGACGGCCTCTTCCTCGCCCCGGGCCGTCATGCGTCGCTTCCCGCCGTCTGGCGAGGAGGTGTGGTCATCGCCTTTCCGACCGCGCCCACCTGCTGCTGCATACGGAACGACATCGCTTCCATGTCCACGTCCGCAGCCGCCGCGGCGGCCAGGTAGGCTCCGCTGCCCGCCGCTATGAGGAAGATCCAGCCGTCCTCGTACTCCAGCAGCGTCTGCCGCCACTGGCCGGGCGTCCGGGTACCGATGAAGGGGGCGACGGCCCGGCTCAGCGACTGCATCGAACTCATGGCGGCGGCGACGGTCTCGGCGTCGTCACGGCCGATGTCGGCCGAGCTGGCGAGGAGCAGGCCGTCGGCGGACACGAGGATCGCGTGCCGGGCGCCTGGTACCTGGAGCACGTCGTCGAGTACCCACGACAGGTCGGGATTCACTGGTTCTCGGGTCCTTCCATCGTCGTCGTGTCACGTCCGGACCGGGTGCCGCGCTGGAACGCGCCGAGCCGGGAGGCCGTCTCCTCGTTGCTGCGCACGGCGGGCGCCGGTTCGGCTCCCGCCGTGGGAAGGACGGAGACCGGGCTCTGACGACGGCGCTTGGGCAGGCCGCCGACGGTGGTGGCCGGTGCCGCCGCCGGAGCGGCCGGCTCGTGCCGTACGGCGTCGGGGAACAGCGGGGTCGGGGCGGCTGCGGCCGGGCGCACCGGGAGCGACGGCGCGGACGGCGCCGAGGTCCCGCGGGCGACCGGTGCGGGGCTCGGCGGCACGTCGCCGGTCAGCAGCTCGTCGGGGAGCAGAACCACCGCGCGTACACCTCCGTAGGGGGATACGGAGTCCACCGACACCTTGAACCCGTAACGGGCGGCCAGGAGGCCGGAGACGGCGAACCCGAACTGAGGGGGAATGCCCAGGCTGGAGACGCTGATCTCCGCACGGGGGTCGAGCAGGGCTCCGGCGCGGTCCTTCTCCTCCTGGCCCATGCCGAGACCGGCGTCGTCCACGATGAGGCAGACGCCCGAGGGCACGGCCTGGATGTTGATCTCGACCGGGGTACCGGGGGCGGAGTAGTTGGTGGCGTTCGCCATCAGCTCGGCGAGGACCACGGCGACCGGTTCGACGGCCCTGCTGACCACCGAGAAGTTCACTTGCCCGTTGATCCGGACCCGGTCGAAGTGCCGGATACGGCCCTGGGCGCTGCGGGCCACGTCGAAGACGGAGGCGACGGTCTCGCGGCGGCCGAGCCAGCCGCCGCAGAGCACCGCGATGCCCTGTGCCCGGCGGCCGAACTGGCTGTTGGCGTGGTCGATCGCCATGAGGTCGGCCAGGATCTGCGGGTCGTCGCCGTACTTGGTCTGCGCCTTCTCGATGACGACCTGCTGCTGGTCGGCGAGGCCCTGGAGGGTACGCACGGCCGCCTTGAGGACGGCCTTGGTCTCCTCCTCGGCGTCCCTGCGGACGTCGGACAGCTCGGCGGCGTGCCGGTGCAGGAGGCCGGTCTGCGCGGCCTGCCACTCGTCGCGCTGCCGCCACAGCCCTTCGCGCTCGGATCTGAGCTCGGAGGTCTGCCTGCGCAGCCGGATGTTGGTTTTACGAGCCCGCAGCACGGCGCCTACGGCGACCAGTGCTACGACCATCAGTGCCCAGAGGACAGCGTCCTGTGGAAATGTCATGAGACTCACTTCAAGTGCCATGGCTACGGATACGGCTTGACGCCCCCGTGCCTGCCGCATTCCCTGGCTCAACGAGCCCTGGACCGCGCCATGCAGGGAATGCCCCTCCGAAGTAGGGGCCGAGGATGTCACCCCTTGCGGGACGCCCCCTATACGCCATCAGCCCACTGGAAGTCAGTTGATCTTACATGGGCCACATAAGTAAGTGTGAATTCATGAACGCCAGTTGCGCGGTCCTGACCGAATATGCGCATTTGTGATCCACCGTCATATGCGCGCCCTCTGCGGGGGGATGTCCGTTCGCGGAGGCGAACGGTGCGGTGGTGACACGTGTGTCGGTGACGCGCGAGGGATGACGGGGGTGCGGCGGGGCGAACGCGACGTGTCCGCGGGATGGCGGAGTGTGACCGTGGGGGGTGGTGGCGCGCGGGGGAGGTGGCGGGTTGGCAGATTGTGGGGACTGTGTGGAGATCCCGTGAATGGATGGCGATCCGGTTTCACGTGGGATGGGGCAGCCGCCGGTTCAGACGGCGATGACGGTCACGCCCGCCTCGCGGAACGCGTCCGCGTCCGCGTCGCCGATCGCGGTGTCGGTCACCAGCACGTCGATGCGGGGGAGTTCGCAGACCCGCGCGAAGGCCCGACGGCCGATCTTCGAGGAGTCGGCCGCGACGACCACGCGCTGAGCCCGCTCCGCCAGCAGCCGGTTGACGGCCGCCTCGCCCTCGTGGTGGACGTATGCCCCGTCCCGTACGTCGATCGCGTTGACGCCCAGGACGGCGACGTCGAGCGTGATCTCCTCCAGCACCCCGCGTGCCAGCGGTCCCGTCAGCTCGTACGACTGGGGGCGGGCGACCCCGCCGGTCACCACGATCTTGATCTGCGGCCGGATCACCAGCTCGTTCGCGATGTTCAGGGCGTTCGTCACCACGGTCAGCGCGGGCGGGGCGTTGCCGCCGGCCGCTCCGTCGCCGCCGATGTCCGTACGGACCGAGAGTCCGCGCGCCACCTCGGTGACCGTCGTGCCGCCGGTCAGGCCCACGACCCCGCCGACCGGCACCAGCGCGGCCACGGCGCGGCCGATGCGCTGCTTCTCCGAGGCGTGGCGCGCCGTCTTGTACCGCAGGGGCAGCTCGTACGAGACCCCGTGCGCGACCGCGCCGCCCCGGGTCCGGGTCAGCATCTGCTGCTCGGCGAGCTGGTCCAGATCCCGGCGGATGGTCGCGGCCGACACCTCCAGCGTCGTCGCCGCCTCCTCCACGTCCACCCGGCCGTGCGCGGCGAGCAGTTCCAGCAGGGCGTTCCACCGGGCGTCCCTGGACACAGGCGCTCTCCTCGGATGTGTGGGGCGTGCGGGGGTGTAAGGGGCGTGCGGGGGTCCGGGCCGGCTCCACGGGCTGTCCCGACAGTCCCAAGCCTGACACGAGTGGTCGGAATGTTCGAACGGTGAGCGAAGTGAGGGTCTGCATGCTTGAAAATGTTCGATCGGAGCCGCTAGCGTGCAGGAACGAGCACAATCGCTTCGGGATGGCGTCATGGCTCTCGGCACGTGCCTCGTCGGTGCAGTCGCCACTCCCGCAGCCCGCCCCCCATTCAGGAGCGCACTCCATGACCTTCGTCGAAGCCGAGATCGCCAGTCAGCCCGCCTGCTGGCGCCGCGCCGCCGAACTGGCGTCCGCGCGGGCCGAGGCCCTCCCCGCCCACGGTGAACGCATCGCCGTCGTGGGGTGCGGCACCTCCTACTACATGGCGCAGGCCTACACGGCGCTGCGCGAGAGCAACGGACTCGGCGAGTCCGACGCCTTCGCCGCCTCGGAGTTCCCCTCCGGGCGCCGCTACGACCGGGTCGTGGCACTCACCCGGTCCGGCACCACCACCGAGGTACTGGAACTGCTCGGTCGGCTGCACGGCACCACCCGTACCGTCGTGGTCACGGCCGTGCCCAGCGCCGAGGTGCGGGCGGTCGCCGACGACATCGTCGAACTCGCCTTCGCCGACGAGCAGTCCGTCGTGCAGACACGGTTCGCCACCACCGCGCTCACCCTGTTCCGCGCGCATCTGGGGCTGCACACCGACGCCGTGGTGACCGACGCCGGGACCGCCCTCGCCGAACCGCTGCCCGAGGGCCTGGTCGACGCCACCCAGCTCTCCTTCCTCGGCCGCGGCTGGACGGTGGGCCTCGCCAACGAGGCCGCGCTGAAGATGAAGGAAGCCGCACTGGCCTGGACCGAGTCCTACCCGGCCATGGAGTACCGCCACGGTCCGATCAGCATCGCCACGGAGACCACGGCGACCTGGATGTTCGGCCCCGCCCCCGCCGGTCTCCCCGAGCAGCTGCGCGCCACGGGCGCGCAGTGGGTGGAGAGCGGCCTGGACCCGCTGGCCGACCTGATCCGCGTCCAGCGGCTCGCCGTCGCCCGCGCGGTCGCCGCGGGCCTCGACCCGGACCGGCCGCGTCACCTGACGCGCTCGGTGGTCCTCCAGGAAGCCTGACGCGACTCCCCTCCGCCGTGCCGGCCGTGTACCGCCGCTGCCGCCGCGCACCGCTGTGTACCGCCGCTCCCGCCGTACTCCCCGCCTCCGACGTCATGGAGACACGTACATGCCCCTCGCAGCCACCGGCGACCTGGTCGCCACCGCAGCCGCCGAGCACCGAGCCGTCGCGGCCTTCAACGTCATCACCCTGGAACACGCCGAGGCGATCATCGAGGGCGCCGAGCGGGCGGGATCGCCGGTCATCCTCCAGATCAGCGAGAACGCGGTGAAGTTCCACCACGGCCGTCCGGGACCACTGGCCCGCGCCGCGGCCGAGGCGGCCGGGCAGGCGGGGGTGGGCGTGGCGCTCCATCTCGACCACGTACACAGCACCTCGCTGCTCCACCAGGCCGCCGACTGCGGGTTCGGCTCGGTGATGTTCGACGCCTCCCGGCTGCCGTACGAGGAGAACGTGGCCGCCACCCGCTCCGCCGTGCTCTGGGCCCACCGGCACGGGCTGTGGGTGGAGGCGGAACTCGGCCGGGTGGGGGGAAAGGACGGCGAGGAGCCGCTGGGCGCCCACGCCCCGGGCGCACGGACGGACCCGGACGAGGCGCGTGCGTACGTGGCGGCCACCGGTGTCGACGCCCTCGCGGTGGCGGTCGGCAGCTCCCACGCCATGACCGCCCGCACGGCACGCCTCGACCACGGACTGCTGGGACGGCTGAGCGGGGCGCTGGACCTCCCGCTGGTGCTCCACGGCTCCTCGGGCGTACCCGACGCGGAGTTGCGGCGGGCCGTCACCGGCGGCATTTCGAAGATCAACATCGGTACGGCCCTGAACACCGCGATGACCACCGCCGTGCGGGCCCACCTCGCCGACGACCCCGGGGCCGTGGACCCGCGCGGCTATCTCGGTCGCGGGCGCACGGCGATGAGCCGCACGGTCGCGGCCTTCATCGGCGTCCTCGACGGCGCGTCCGACAGCGCCCTCGAAGGTGGTGTGGCCCCGGTCGTCGCGCAGGCCCCCGCGCGCTGATCCCGCCGCGCTGATCCCGCCGCGCTGATCCCGCCGCGCCGAGCCGGCGCGGCGGGGTGACGGCCGGCGGCGGGGTCACAGTGCGTCCGGGCCCCGTTCGCCGGTGCGGACGCGTACGACGGTCTCGACCGGGACCGCCCACACCTTGCCGTCGCCGACCTTGCCGGTCCGGGCCGCGCGCACGATCCCGTCGATGACCGCGTCCGCGTCGGCGTCCTCCACCACGACCTCGATGCGGATCTTGGGCACCAGGTCCACGCGGTACTCGGCGCCCCGGTACACCTCGGTGTGGCCGCGCTGACGTCCGTAACCGCTGGCCTCGGTGACGGTCAGGCCGCGCACACCGAGCTCCTGGAGCACGGTCTTCACCTCGTCGAGGCGGTGCGGCTTCACGACCGCGGTGATGAGCTTCATGAGGGCGGCATCCTGTCCTTGTGGTGAGGAGTGGAGAGAGCGGCCGAGTGGTGCACCTGCGGTGAGGCGGCCCCCTGGACGCCGTGATCGTAGGCGCTCTCCGCGTGCACCGTCCGGTCCAGGCCGGTGAGTTCGTCGTCGCTGGAGGCGCGCAGCCCCATCAGACGGTCGATCGCCCTGCCGATCCCGTACGTCACCAGGAAGGTGTACGCGGCCACCACCAGCGCCGCCACCGCCTGCTTCAGGAGCAGGGCCGGCCCCCCGCCGTAGAACAGACCCTGCGGGCCTCCGGTCATCGTGGACGTGGCGAAGAGCCCGATGAGCAGGGTGCCGACGATGCCCCCGACGAAGTGGACGCCCACCACGTCCAGGGAGTCGTCGAAGTCGAACCGGAACTTCCAGGCCACCGCGTACGAACACACCACGCCCGCCGCCAGGCCGATTCCCGCGCCCCCCAGCACTCCGACCGTGCCGCACGCGGGCGTGATCGCCACCAGCCCGGCTACCGCCCCCGACGCCGCGCCGAAGGTGGTCGGGTGACCGTCACGCTTCTGCTCGACGAAGACCCAGCCGAGCAGACCGGTGGACCCCGCGATCAGGGTGTTGAGGACCGAGGCCGCCGCCAGGCCGTCCGCGTGCAGGGCCGAACCGCCATTGAAGCCCAGCCACCCGAACCAGAGGAGACCGGCACCGAGCATCACCATCGGCAGGTTGTGCGGCCGCATGGCCTCCTTCTTGAAGCCGATGCGCGGCCCCAGTACCAGCGCGAGGGCCAGGCCCGAGGCCCCGCAGGCGATCTCCACCACGAGCCCACCGGCGAAGTCCAGCGCGCCGAGGGACCGCGTGATCCACCCGCCCGGCCCCCAGACCCAGTGGGCGACCGGAACGTATACGAGGAGGGCCCAGACCGGTACGAACGCCACCCACGCCGCGAACCGCATGCGGTCCGCGACCGCCCCGCTGATCAGCGACGCCGCGAGGATCGCGAAGGTGAGGTGGAAGGTGCCGAAGAGCAGGGTGGGGATGCCGCCGGTCAGGGCGCCGGGACCGATGTCCGCGAGACCCAGGTGGTCGGCGTTGCCGATGAGTCCCGCGAAGGAGTCGTCGCCGAAGACGAGCGAGTAGCCGGCGACCAGCCACACGACGGTGACCAGAGCGATCGCCACGAAGCTCATCATCAGCATGTTGAGGACGCTCTTGGCGCGGACCATGCCGCCGTAGAACAGGGCGAGCCCCGGAGTCATCAGCAGGACGAGCGCGGTGGCGGCGAGCATCCAGGCGGTGTCGCCGGTGTCGAGTCCTGCCGCGGCAAGGGGAGCGGGGGTCACAGGGGGGTCCCTCCTCGGGGCGGCGTGGGGTCCGGCGAAGGAGAGGGTCGCGGGCGCGCGTTACGTACGGAGCACGCGCGGGTTTCCGGCACATTTCATTGCCCGAGGGTGACCGAACGAACAACGCCCGGTGGCGGACTCGCGCCCGGCTCCTGCCCGACGCCCGGCTCCTGCCCGACTCCTGCCCGGACGACGACGAGGACGACGAGGGGCGGGGCCCGACCGGCTCACCCGGCCGCGCACCCCGCCCCCTCCCGTTCGACGGTCTCCGTCAGCGCTGTCCGTCAGCGCTGTCCGTCAATGCGGTTCGTCTGCGCGGTTCGTCAGCGCAGCGACTTCAGCATCTCCGCCTCGAACGGCGCGATGTCCTGCGTCCGCCCCGCCAGCGTCTTCGCCGCCCACTCGGGGTCGGCGATCAGCGCGCGGCCGACGGCCACCAGGTCGAACTCGTCGCGCTCGATCCGCTCCAGCAGCTGCTCGATACCGGTGACCGGCGAGCCCTGGCCCTGGAACGCCTGGAAGAACTCGCCGTCCAGGCCGACCGAGCCGACGGTGATCGTCGGTCGGCCGCTGATCTTCTTCACCCAGCCGGCGAGGTTCAGGTCAAAACCCTCGAACTCCGGCAGCCAGTAGCGGCGGGTGGACGCGTGGAAGACGTCGACGCCGGCCTCGGCGAGCGGCGTGATCAGGGCGTCCAGCTCCTCGGGCGACTCCGCGACCTTCGCGTCGTAGGCGCCCATCTTCCACTGCGACAGGCGGAAGAAGAGGGGGAAGGAGTCGGACACGGCCGCTCGGCAGGCCGCCACGATCTCCGCCGCGAAGCGGGTACGCGCCGCGAGGTCACCGCCGTAGGCGTCCGTCCGCCGGTTGCTGCCCGACCAGAGGAACTGGTCGATGAGGTAGCCGTGGGCCCCGTGCAGTTCGACACCGTCGAAGCCGAGCCGCTCGGCCGCCGCGGCGGCGTCGGCGAAGGCCGCGACCACGTCGTCGAGATCCTGCTGCGTCATGGCACGCCCCTTGGGCTCGCCCGTGAGCGACAGCCCGGACGGGCCGACCGGCTCCGCGTCGGCGACCGGCGGGGCGCCTTCGGCGCGGGTCACGCCCACGTGCCACAGCTGGGGAATGATCGTGCCGCCCTCGCGGTGGACGGCGTCGACGACACCGGCCCAGCCGGCGAACGCGTCCTCGCCGTGGAAGCGCGGCACCCGGTCGCTGGTCCCGGCGGAGGCATGATCGATGTAGGTGCCCTCGGTGATGAGGAGACCCACCCCGCCGGCGGCCCGCCGGGCGTAGTACTCCGCCACGTCCTGGCCGGGAACGCCGCCGGGGGAGAACTCGCGCGTCATGGGCGCCATGGCTATCCGGTTGCGGGTGGTCAGCCCGCGCACCGAGAACGGACGCGAGAGGGCCTCCGTCGCGCGCCGGGCAGCTGCGGTGGTGTTCGTGTCGGTCACATCGGCCACATCGGCCACATCGGTCGCATGGGTCACATCGGTCACGTCGGTGTCCTGTTCCTCGGCTGGTCGGATCCTCCCGTCCCCAACGCACGGCCCCCGCTGCGGCTTCCCCGGTCCGGCGCCGCTGTGGCCAAGGTCTCCTGCCCCTACCGAGCCCGCCCGCCCACGCTGTCCTGCGGGGGCGGGCGGGCGGGGTCCGGTACGGGCGGGTTCGGTACGCCTCGGTTACGGCGTGACCCGTTTGCCGCCGAACGTCACCACCAGGCTGCCGTCCGAGGCGAAGGACCAGCCCAGGGCGCCGCTGTACGCGGAGCACCGGGAGCCGTTCGTACCCGACCAGAACTGGTTCGAGGCGTCCGCGTCACCCACGGTCTTGTCGTTCGACCCGTCGCCGCTGCGGCACGAGGTGTTGCTGCGGAACACCGAGGTGCCTCCGTCGAAGGAGAAGTTGCGCTCGGCGTTGTCGATGCCGACGTTGTTGGAGAGCGCGATCGTGCCGAGATTCCTGTTGTAGGTGAAGCCGTGGTGGCCGTTGTCGTACGCGATGTCGCGCCGGACGACGTGGTTGACGGAGATGCCGTCGCCGCCGAGCTTGTACCCGTTCCGGTCGCCGTTGGAGTTCACGGTGCCGTTGCTGAGGGTGCCGTTGCCGTACGAGAGCGAGTCCTCGATGGTCACCGGACCGATGGGGCCGGTGTCGGTCTTGGTGAAGAGGTCCCAGCCGTCGTCGATGTTGTTGTGGGAGACGTCGTACCGGAAGACGTTCCCGGTGCCGACGGTCAGCTTGGCCGCGAAGCCGTCGGCGTCCTCTCCGTCGGAATCGGCGTTGTCGTGCGATTCCGCGCTCAGGATCAGGTTGTCGGACGGCCACTGGGCCTTGGGGGTGTCGGAGGCGATGCGCGACAGCTGGAGCCCCGAGTCGCGGTTGAAGCGCGTCACCGTGCGTTCGATGACGTTGTGGCTGCCGCCGACGAAGATGCCGTTGTCACCCGCGTGCTCGACCGTGATGCCGTTGACGTGCCAGTACGAGGCGTTCAGCGCGAGGCCCCGGTTGGTGGAGTCCTCGGTCTGCGCGGAGAAGTTCAGCACCGGGGACTCGCCCGGATAGGCGGCGAGCGTGGTGCGGGCGCTCGACGTGCCGTTGTTGCCCGCCGGGATGGTGATCGTCTGGGCGGACGCGTAGGTCCCGCCGCGCAGATAGATGGTCCCGCCGGGGGCCACGCGGGAGATGGCCGAGGTCAGGGTCGTGGGGGCCGACTGGGTGCCCGCCGCCCCGGCAGTACCGCCCGGTGCCACGTAGAGCGCGCCGGCCGCGAGGGTGACGGTGCCGCTCGCTCCTGCGGGGATCGGTAAGGCCGTGGGGAAGGAGGCGCCTTGTGCGGAGGTGCCGGACAGTACGACCACTGTCCCGGCGAGCACGCCGACGCTTGCGATCAGGGGCTTCCATTGCATGGTTTCGTCTCCGGACTGACCGGCCCGCCGCTCTGGGGCGCGGCAAGGGCCGTGGGGGGAGGAACTGGGAGGAACCGGTTCAGCTTGCGTGCGGGTCCCTTTCCACAGGTCCTTTCGGTCGGAGCCACCGTGTGGCAGCGTGGGTTCGAGTCCGTGAACGGACCACGCGGCCGGGAGTCGCTCCAAGCGGAGTTATCGCTTCCTTCGGACAGTAAGTGGGTGCCATGTACACGTCAATAGACGCGTACATGATTACTGTCTATGAATGTGAACAGCTGGACGGCCGTGAACGGCTCCGTCGGGATCAGCCCTCGGGCGACGTGGTGTTCCCTGTTCGGGCGGCGCGAGGCCCGGCGCTCAGGCGACGCGCGCGACCCGCTCCGCCCTCTCGCTCTTCCAGAAACCCGAGAAGGTGATCCGGTCCTTCGCGAGGCCCGCGCGGACGAGGTGGCGGCGACCTTCGGTGGCGAGGGTGGATTCGCCGACGACGAGGGCGTATCCGCCCGCGTCCACGGTGTCGTGGCGGAGGAGTTCCTCCAGCGCGGCAGCGCCGGGCACGGCCGAGGGGTCGTCACGGACGACCCAGGTGACGGAGACGCCGGCCGGTGCGTCGAGCGGTCGACGGTCCCCGGCGAGCGGGACCTCCTGGATGACCCGTCCCACGGTGTCGCGCGGGAGCGAGCGCAGGATGCCGGCGGTGGACGGCAGGCCGCTCTCGTCGGCGACCACCAGCACCTCGGTGGCGCCGTCCGGGCGGTCGAAGAGGCGCCCCTGGTCCAGCAGTGCGACCGGTTCGCCGGGGCGGGCCGCGCACGCCCAGATCGCCGCCCTGCCCTCGGGCTCGCCCTCGGGGCCGGAGTGCACCACGAAGTCGATGTCCATCTCGGCCACCCCGGGGCGGAATCCGGCGACCGTGTAGTTCGCGCAGTGCGGCCGTACGTCCTCGGGGAGGGCGAAGTACGGGTCCCACCAGCGCTTCGCGCCGGCGAGCTCCGGCATGACGAACTCCGCCTGGTGCGGCCGGCGCAGGAAGAGGCGGAACCAGTGGTCGTATCCCAGCCAGGGGAAATCCCCGAGGTTGGCACCGGTGATCGTCACCCGCCGCACCGACGGGGAGAGGTGCGCGCTGCGCACCACTTCACCGCGGAAGAGGACGGGGTGCGTCGGCATGAGCCGGGGAGTTTTCGCCACGAAGGAAGGTTAGCCTAACTTAACTCGCCGTCAACAGGGTGGGCGGCTCGTTCCGTCGTGTCGGCGCCGCCCGCGCCGACGCCCCTCCCTCGATCTGCGACCTGGGATCTGCGGCCTGCGATCTGGGGCCTGCAATGAACGACCGAGCTGCTGCAAAAAACCCATAGAGGTCCGCTTGTTTGGCGAGAACGGAGGGGAAACCTCTCGCACGAGCCTTGTGGTCGCCGGTGCGGGGTCCTTACTGTCGCCTCACCTCACGACGCCCGCTCCGCCTCGAACGTCCAGGGCGGTTCGCGCCCGACACGAGAATCGAGCTGGGGATGGCACGGTTGGCACGGAGCAGCAAGGGGAGCGGTCCGGGGACGGCGGGGCGGAGGACCCTCGCGGCCGTCGTCGCCGCAGCGGGGATCTGCATCGGGCTCGGCGGCGGTACGGCAGCCCACGCGGACACGGCCGCCGCCACCCGTACGAGCGCGGCCCAGCCGGGTACGACCCGGTCCGGCACGACCCCGGCAGGTCCCGGCGGCGCGGTGGCGCCCGTGGTGACCCGGGCCGGGCTCGACCCGGCGCTGGTCGAGGGGGCGGGTGCCGACCTCGGCTTCGTCGAGCAGGAGGCGGAGAACGCCGTCACCGACGGGACGGTCATCGGGCCCGACCGGCGCGCATACACCCTCCCGAGCGAGGCGTCCGGGCGGCGAGCGGTGACCCTGGAGCCGGGCCAGTACGTCGAGTTCACCCTGCCGAGCGCCGCCAACGCGATCACCGTGCGGTACAGCGTCCCGGACGCGCCGAACGGCGGCGGCATCACCGCGCCGCTCGACGTGACGGCGACCGCGACCGGCCGAGGGCGTCCGGCGGGTCCTCCGACGACGAGGAAGACGCTCACGCTGACGTCCCAGTACTCCTGGCTGTACAACCAGTATCCGTTCTCCAACGACCCGAACGCCGGTCTGCTGCACGACGATTGGTGGATCACCGAGTGCGGTTGCGTACCCGCCGCCACCACCCCGGCGCCGGTGATCGACAAGCCGTTCCGGCCCAGCCACTTCTACGACGAGCAGCGCCTCGCACTGGGCCGGACCTACCGGGCGGGCGACACCGTCCGGCTGTCCGTACCCGCGCGCGCCGGGGCAGTGCCGACGACCGTCGACGTCTTCGACTCGCAGCTGGTGGCGCCGCCCCGGGTCCTGGCGCTCGCGGCGAACGTGCTCGCCTTTGGAGCCGACCCGACCGGCCGGAGGGACTCGGCGGCCGCGATCGACCGCGCCATCGGCTTCGCCCGGCGCGCACACCTCACCGTCTACATCCCGCCGGGTACGTACCAGGTCAACCGGCACATCGTCGTGGACGACATCGCGATCGAGGGCGCCGGAAGCTGGTACACGACCATCAAGGGGCGCCAAGTGGCCCTGGACGCACCGGCCGACGACGGCTCCGTGCACACCGGGGTCGGCTTCTACGGCAAGGACGCGTCCGTCGGCGGCAGCCACCACGTCCGCCTCTCGGGCTTCGCCATCGAGGGCGACGTGCGCGAGCGCATCGACACCGACCAGGTCAACGGTGTCGGCGGGGCGCTCAGCGACTCCGTGATCGAAGGGCTCTACGTCCACCACACCAAGGTCGGCATGTGGTTCGACGGCCCCATGTCCCGCCTGGAGATCACCGGCAACTTCATCACCGACCAGATCGCCGACGGCCTCAACTTCCATACCGGCGTGATCGATTCGGTCGTACGGAACAACTTCGTGCGCAACTCCGGTGACGACGCCCTCGCCCTGTGGTCGGAGAAGAGCGGCGACGCCCGCAACACCGTCGACCGGAACACCGTGCAGTCCCCGGTTCTCGCCAACGGCATCGCGATCTACGGCGGTACGGACACCACCGTCTCCCACAACCTGGTCGCCGACCCCGTACGCGAGGGCAGCGCCCTGCACGTGGGCTCCCGCTTCGGCGCGGAGCCGTTCACCGGGTACCTCAGGATCACCGGCAACACCACCGTGCGCGCGGGCACGTACGAGCTGAACTGGAACATCGGGCTCGGAGCCCTCTGGTTCTACGCCCTGGAGGGGAACATCGACGCGGGCATCAGGGTCACCGGCGACAGCTATCTCGACAGCACCTACAACGCCATCATGCTGGTCGCCGACTGGCCGGTGAAGGACACGTACCGGATCAGTGACGTGCACTTCAAGGACGTACGGGTCGACGGCACCGGCACCTCCGTGGTCAGTGCCCGCGCCGCCGGTTCGGCGTCCTTCGAGAACGTGGACGCCCGCAACGTCGGCGCGGTCGGCATCAACAACTGCGGTTCCTTCAACTTCCCCGCCACCGGTTCGGAGTTCGCCCTCGACGACCTCGGCGGCAACGACGGCGGCGGCACCACCGGGCCGTGGTTCGGCGCCTGGCAACTCCCGAACACCCTCACCTGCGACGACCGCCCGCCGGTCGTCGCACCCCCGGCTCCGTCGGCCTGGTGAGCGACCTGGGGCGAGCGACGTGCGGTGAGCGACCTGGGGCGAGCGACCTGGGGCGAGCGACCTGCGGTGAGCGACGTGCGGTGAACGACGTGCGGTGACCGGCGCGGGGCGACCGGAGCGGGGTGATCCTTGACGGCCCGACACGTCCGGTCCGGCTCCGCCGGAACCGGCCCCGGGACAGCAACCCCTTGGATCTCGCCTCCCTCCGTTCCTTCCGCGGGAGTTCGGGTACGCGAAGGGGACGACAGATTCCGACAGAGGCATGGAGAGTGTCATGGCGAAGACGAAGGCATCCGGCACCACGCACCCCAAGGCGGCCTCGGCGGCGGGACGGGCCGCCAAGGGTGGCAAGTCGAAGAGCAGCAGGACGGCCGCCGCGAGCGCCCTGTCACAGACCTCCGGCAAGGCGTCGGCCGGCGCCAAGAAGACCACGTCCGGTTCCGCCTCGGCCGCCGGCAAGACCGTACGCGCAAAGAAGGCGGCGAAGTCCGAGAAGCGGGCCGCGGCCAGTGCCCTCTCCCAGACTCCCGCCGCGTCGGCCCGCAGGCCCGGCAAGAAGGTGCTCACCGCTGCCGCCAAGGTGCTGGCGGACAAGAAGTCGACCAAGGCGGCGCGTTCCGAAGCGGCGAGCACCCTCGCCCAGGCCGCGGCCCACGCCCTGAAGTAGCGGGCGGAGCACGAGGAGAACCGTCGCCCCCGAGACGAGGGGGCCGACGTCGGGAAAGGCCCAGGTCGTCGACCTGGGCCTTTCCCGTGCGCCGGTGACAGACGGGGGCCCGGCCCGTTTCCTGTCGCGGAATCCCTTCGTTTGTCGCCGGCCACCTGCAGCTTTGTCCTCGGTCGGTAACCGGCCTATCTCGTCCGGGTGTGCGCGTGACTTGATGGGCGCACGGCATCGGAGACGGCACCGGTGGACACGGCAAAAGGGGCGGGCGGACATGGCGAAGCACAAGGGAAGGGGCTGGCACGGCAAGCTTCTCGCCGCGGCACTCGGCGTCACGGCGGGAGCCCTCGCCATGTCGATGTGGACCGCCCAGGCCGACACCACCGAGGAGCGACAGCCGCAGGCCCACGCCTCGGCACCGGCCATCCACCCCGTGGCGGTGGGCATCGTGCACGCCTCGGATCAGGGCGCCCGGGGTGTCAACATCACCATCGACGACGGACCGGACCCGGTCTGGACGCCGAAGGTGCTGCAACTCCTCAAGGAGAACGGCGTGAAGGCGACGTTCTGCATGGTGGGCACGCAGGCGAAGGCGTACCCGGACCTGGTCAAGGCGGTCGTGGCGGACGGCCACCGGCTGTGCGACCACACGGTCTCGCACGACACCACCATGGACAAGAAGTCCGAGGCCTACCAGTCCCAGCAGATCCTGGACGCCGAACGCATGATCACCGAGGCGTCCGGAGGCGTCCGGCCGATGTACTACCGGGCCCCCGGTGGTGCCTTCACCCCGTACAGCCGGCAACTGGCTGCCTCCCGGGGGATGCGTCCGCTGGGCTGGAACGTCGACACCAAGGACTTCGAGCACCCCGGTGTGGACGCCATCGTCGCGACCGTCAAGAGCGAGATCAGCAGCGGGCCGACCGTCCTCTTCCACGACGCGGGCGGCGACCGCGCCCAGACCCTCGACGCCCTGCGCGAGGTGCTGCCTTGGCTGAAGGAGCAGGGGTACTCCTTCGGCTTCCCGGTGCGGTGAACGGAGGAGCGGCGGTCGCCGGGTGCTTTCCACGTTCGACCGGGGATACCGGGCCGGGGATACCGGGCCGGGATACCGAATCGGGATACCGAATCGGGATACCGAATCGGGGAAGCGGCCATTTGATCAGGGCCCGGTGGTACCTGCCCGGGATCCTGGCTCACGTCGGTCATCACCATTGATCGACCATTGATCGAAGTCGTCCTGAAGAACAAACCGGCCGGTGTCGTGTGCGGCGTGAAGTCCCCTTTTGTGAAAGTAAGTTGACTGTCTCCGTGATAGAATTCTCATGAATTCGCAGGACGGCACGATCAAAAGGGGAATGGCGTGAACACCGAGAAGGTCACTGCTCGACGTCTTACGGCCGAGGAGATCACGGCCCTGGGGCCCCAGGACGCCATCTTTGTCGCGGCAGGAGTGGAAGGCCTTTCTCTCGACAGCTACGCCCCGGCTTTCCTCACGGCGCCGGGCAAAAGCTTCGAGGGAGGTTCCTTCGTCGCGCGGACGGTATTCGGTGAGGAAGTCCACGTCCTCCCCGAGAACACCGAAGAGGCTGGGATCTGGGTCGCCGACAAGGAGGGGGAGGTCATCGAGGTCCTACAGAGCGCCGGTGTTCTCCTCAACCTCGCTCTCTTCGTTCCCCAGGGGAGCAAGGAATCCCTGGATTCGCTCTACGCCGCCGCCCGGGAGGCGTTCGGCGCGGGAGTGGTCCAGCGCTGGAGCGAGGAAACCGTAGCGGTGCCGGACGTCAAGGTCGACCTGTACGAGGAGCCGGCCCGGGCACGGAAGAACGCGAACGGCCAGAACCGCGACCGCCGCGCTCTGGACATCTACCCGACCCGCGTGCGGTTCCTGGAGCCCAGTGAGGGCTGGAAGTTCGTCGTCGAACCGCACCAGGAGATCGTCGACGACACGCCGACGATCTGACCTGAGGACCGGCCCCGGAGCCGCCTCCGGCGCCGGCTCCGGGGTGACCGCCGAGGGGGTCGTGCCCGCAAGCGCACGACTCTCTCCGGGTCCGCACCCCGCCTCGCGCTTCGCGTCCCGTCGCGGCGGGGCCAGGTGACCGCGCTTCGCAAAAGGGGACTGACAGATCCTCATGTCCCTGCCTATGATCCCCGGGATGAAGAACTTCGCCTCGTACGGATCGGGGGAATCGTTCGCGCAAGGTGATGCCTGATGGCACACCGCTTCGCGTTCGAGATTCCTTCCCACCTCTTGATGTGGCAGCGCGTGCGCGAGTACGCCGTGCCACCGTCCATGATCGAGACCGCGACCGCGCGACGCGCGGTCGGCGACTGGGCCGGGGCATGCGCCGCCGCCCGGGTCGACGTCGATCTCGATCTGCGCGCCGTGCGTGAACGCCACGGCACCGAATTCCTCACCCACCTTCGAGCAGATCTGCGCCGCCTGGCTCCGGATCTGCTCCGCTGGCACATGCCCCGGACCGCTCCCGACGGACGACTCCGCGCCGGCCTCACCCTCTCCCTCGCCCGGTACGGGCGTCCAGGAGCCTCCACACCCTTGCATCTGGTGGCGCGAACGCCGCCGGCTTGGGCGGACGCCGGGCAGAGGATCTCGCTGGCCCTGTGGGAGGAGTCCGAGAACAGCGCCACAGGGCACGGGTCTCCCCACCCGATCGTCCCTCCGCACCCGCACCCACACCCGCATCCGCATCCGGACCGGCGTTTCCGGCTCGATCTGCACCGGCATCTGTGGGACGCCGGGCGGAGCGGTGACCTGGCGTGGCGCTGCGGCGCGGCCGGGCCGTCATCGTCAGTGGTGCCGCCCCACGGGTCTTCCGTATCCACCCGGCTGGACGCGCCATACCCGCACGAGGGCACGCTTGGCAGTAACTCGACGTGGGAAGTGGCGCGTTGGGCTGCCGAGGCGCAGTTGCTGTTGCGGGCCGAGAACCGTCCGCACGGTGCTTTCACCGTGCGGCTCGGTACGCGGAATCACGCCGTGTTCGAACTCGTCGCCCCCGACGACAGCCATGTCCCCACGTTCCGGCCGCTGCGGGAGAAGCCGGCGCGACAGGAGGTCGCGGCGCTTCCGGTGCTGCCGGAAGCAGCGGCCCGGGCCCTTCCGGACCTGGAGCTGCTGCGGGCCGGGTTGATCGAGGTCGATCGCCTGCATCCGCTCGTCACGGCCGCGTTGGCGGCGTACGGCCCGGTGACGACGACCGGTTCTGCCTCCCTGTCGGGCTGTACGGCTCCGTCCGGCTCGGGGGCGAGGGGTCAGGGTCTCGCCTCCTCGCCCGGTGATCCGCACCGGGTGGAGTGCCGCGGGGAGGTCCACCGGATCGCTCTGCGGGGCGGGAGGCTGGTGGCGATCGATCACGACCCGGCCCAACTGCGGCGGGAAGAGCTGCTGGTGGCACTGGGCGGGCCGGCCCTGCCCTGTCTGCGTGCCATCGACGAGGTGCACCGTGCCCCGGACGCGCTGCCCGCGGTCCGGGAACGGTTGGGCCATGGCGATGTCGTCGGGGCCCTGGCCGTGGTCGAGGGGCTCCTCGGGCCCGGCGCGGTCCTGCGCGACGGGCCGCTCCGGGACGAACTGGAGTCGGCCGCGGCCCGCCGTGTCGATCACGGGCTCTTCCGGGCAGGACTGGTCGCCACGCACCCCGGTGCGGGTGGGGCGGCGGGGGGCCAGGCCGAGGACCCACGGCATCCGGAGGCGGGTCACCGCCCCCGGCCCGACCGCCGCACACCCTTCGCGATCAGCGTGAAGCGGAGGAGCCGGACCCGGCCCCGTACCGGCCTCTTCCCCGGTGTCCGCTGACCCGCCCGAACCCGCGCCCGCGCCGCGCACTCCCCGTCACACGTGGCACACCCGGCACACGCGCCGTACGCCACGCCCGCCACTCCGCGCCCCACCGCCCCGCCCCTGCCGCATGCCCCCTGGCCCGTGCCCATGCCCCGCGCCCCATGCCCCGCGCCATCTGCCCCAAGCCGCGTGCCATCTGCCCCATGCCCCGGGCCATCCGGTCCAGGAGCGTCCCCCGCTGCGTCGTCCTCCCCTTCACGGCCCCTTCTCCGGCCCTCCCCGCAACCCAAGGTGATGCCCATGACCTCCCGTACCCTGCTCCCCGCCCCGACCACGAACCCCGGCGCTCCCGTACCCCCGCGCGTCGGCGCCTGCTCCCCCACCGGCTCCCGGCTCGCCGTCGCCGGCGACCTGCTGACCCTGCTGCGCACGACCACCACCGAACCCCGCCCCGACGAGCAACTCGAAGCCCTCACCCTGGCCGTCGCGGCCGACCTGCCCGTACTGCTCTGGGGCGAGCCCGGCATCGGCAAGACGGCGGCACTGACGCAGCTCGCCACCTCCCTCGACCTGCCGCTGACCACCGTCATCGCCAGCGTCCACGAACCGACCGACTTCTCCGGGCTGCCGATCGTCGGCGATGACCCGGCGGTCCAGGGGGTGCCGATGGCGCCGCCGCAGTGGGCCGTGGAACTTGTACGGGCCGGGCGGGGACTGCTCTTCCTCGACGAACTCTCCACCGCCACACCGGCCGTCCAGGCCGCACTGCTCCGGGTCGTCCTCGAACGGAGGGTCGGGGCGCTGCAACTGCCGCCGGACGTAAGGATCGTGGCCGCTGCCAACCCGCGCGCGTCGGCGGCGGACGGGTGGGAGTTGAGCCCGCCCCTGGCCAACCGGTTCGTGCACCTGTACTGGGTGCACGACCGGGAAGTGGTGGTGCGCGGGCTCGGCGGGGTCTGGCCCCGGGCGGAGCTGCCCCGGCTGGAGCCCGAACGGCTCGCGGAGGCAGTCACCTTCGCCCGGCACGCGGTCTGCGGATTCCTGGATGCCCGGCCCACGCTGATCCACCGGTTGCCCAGCACGGAGACCCGGCGGGGCGGCGCCTGGCCCTCACCCCGGAGCTGGGAAGCGGCGCTGACCCTGCTCGCCTTCGGCACCGCGGCCTCGGTCTCCCGCGAGGTGCTGGCCCTGCTGGTGCGGGGTGCGGTCGGCGACGGACCGGGCCTCGAACTCCTCGCCCATCTGGACCGGATGGACCTGCCCGACCCGGAGTCGCTGCTCGCCGACCCGGCCTCCGCCGACCTGCCGGAACGCGGCGATCTGCGCCAGGCCGCCCTGGAGGGGGTGGTGGCCGCCGTCGGGGCGCGGCCCGAGCGGGCGAGGTGGGAGGCGGGCTGGGCCGTGCTGGTCCGGGCGCTGGAGACCGGCGCCCCGGACCTGCTGGTCGCCCCGGCCACGGTGCTGGCGTCGCTGCGGCGCGACGACTGGGAGGTCCCGCCGGCTGTGGAACGGCTGGCCGCGGTGATCGGCCTCTCCCAGCGGGCCGACCGGTCGGTGGAACGCGTCACGGCGGCAGCCGGCGCCCGGCGCGCGACGGGGGTACGCCGATGACGGGCCGCGCCAAGCCCCCGCCGGCAAGCCCGCGGCCACGCCCGCTGCCACGCCCCATGGCCCGCCCCGCGCCCCCGCGTCCGGTACGGGCCACCCTGCCGGTACCACCGGCCGGCGCGGGAACCCCGTACGGCGAGGCCGGCCCCGCGCTGGAGCTGGACATGGAGAAGCTGATGGCCGCACGGCTGCACGCCGTGAAGGTCCGTCCGTACCTCGCCGCGGCGCTCTTCGCGCTGCACGTGGTGGAGGACCGGTCGGTGCCGACGATGGCGGTGGACGCGTACTGGCGCTGCTACGTCTCACCCGGCTTCGTGGCACGTACCCCGCTGGAGGAGCTGGCCGGAGTCTGGGTGCACGAGGTCTCCCACCTGCTCCGGGACCACCACGGGCGGTCCGAGCGGTACGCGCGCGAACACGAGAAGTACGGCCCCGGCGAGCGGCTGCGGCGGAACATCGCCGCCGACTTCGAAATCAACGACGACATCTACGGCGACGGCCTGCCGATGCCCACCGGAGCGGTACTGCCGTCGCTGCTGCGCCTCTCCCACGGGCTGCTCATGGAGGAGTACCTGCGCCAGTCGTCGATGTCCGGCCTCGCCGCGGACCTGGCCTGGCTCGACTGCGGCAGCGGTGCGGACGGCCACGACCGGCCCTGGGAGCTCGGCGCCGACGGAGCCCGCAAGCTGAGCAACCACCAACGCGACGCGATCCGCTTCCGGGTCGCCGAAGGGATCAAGGGCCGACCGGGAAATGCCCCGGAGGGGTGGCGCCGCTGGGCCGACGACGCCTTCCACCCGCCCCAGCCCTGGCGGCGGTTGCTGGGCGCCGCAGTCCGTTCCGCCGCGGGCGCGCCGGGGCCGGGCGAGGACCACAGCTACCGGCGTCCCTCCCGGCGCTCGGCAGCCCTTCCCGGGGTGCTGCTCCCGAGCCTGCGCCGCATGCCGCCCCGGGTCTGCGTGGTGATCGACACGTCCGGGTCGGTGAGCGATGCCGAACTGGGCAGCGCCCTGCTGGAGGTGGCGGCGATCGCGCGGGCGGTGGGCGGCCGGCGCGACGCGGTCTCGGTGATCAGCTGCGACGCGGCGGCCGGGGTCGCCGTTCCGCTCTGCCGCGCCGAGAAGATCGAGCTGGTGGGCGGCGGGGGGACGGACCTGCGCTCCGGTTTCGCCCGCGCGCTCCGCTCCCGGCCCCGCCCGGACGTGATCGTCGCCCTGACGGACGGGCAGACCCCGTGGCCCTCCGCCCCGCCGCCCTGCCGCACCGTCGTCGGCCTCTTCCCGCGGTTCGCCGGCCCTGCCCGTTCCATGGACGAGGAGACCGCCGACTACGTCCCGGACCAACCGCCGCCGTGGGCCCGCGTCGTCACCATCGGCTGAGAGCCGGGGCCGGGGCCCCTCATTGGGGCGGGGCCGGGGCGATGCGGGGCAGGGCAGATGCTGGGTGGGGGAGTCAGCGCAGTCCGGCGAAGAGGTCGTTCTCCGGCAGGGCCGCGCCGGTGGTGTCCTTGACCCGCACGAAGGTCTCCACGCCCATGAAGTCGGCGAACCGCTCCTTGCCCATCTTGAGGAAGAAGATGTTCTCGCCCTGGCTGGCGTGCGCGGCCAGTGAGTCGAACTTCTGGTCGCTGAACGCCGTGGCGTCCACCCACGTGGTGATCTCGTCGTCGGGGAGACCGATGTCGGCCAGCGCGGCGGCCTCGGCGGGATCGGGCTCCGGCATGTCCTCCTGGAACTCGCGCATGGTCTCCCCGAACCGCTGCATCATCGAGCGGGGCATGGTCGTCCAGTACACCTTCGGTGTCAGCGCCGTCGGGTCCTGCGCGATCATCTCCAGCGCCGCCATGGTGATGCGGTTGGCCTGGATGTGGTCGGGGTGACCGTAGAAGCCGTTCTCGTCGTACGTGACGACCACATCGGGTCGGTACTGCCGCATGAGATCCGCAAGCCGGGCGGCGCTCTCCGACACCGGGGTCTGCCAGAAGGATCCGGGGGCGTCGTTGCTCGGCCACCCGACCATCCCGGAGTCGGCGTAGTCCAGCATCTCCAGATCGCTGATCTTGAGAACCTCGCAGCTCGCTTCGAGCTCCTGGCGGCGCATCGAGGCGACGGCCGCCGGATCGTGCCCGGGGTCGCCCGGCTTGACGCCTCCCGGTCCGTCACCGCAACCGCCGTCGGTACACGTCACGAGAACGGTGCGGATTCCCTCCGCCGCGTACCGCGCGAGGACACCTCCGGTGCTGGTGGCCTCGTCGTCGGGGTGGGCGTGCACTGCCATGAGCGTCAAGGGGCGGTCGTTCATGAGAAACAGTCCTCCTGCAGAACTACGTGGTGGTCCGAATGGGCGGCCGACGCCCCGCGATCCCGGGGGGCCGAATCCTGGCAGAGCACACGCCCCGGAGGGCCCCGGCTCCGTGAACCCAGCCCGAACGGAGTCGGCCTTCCCCCCGGTGCAACCGTGTCGGCCGGTCCACCTGTTCCCGGCCCGACTGCCCGACTGCCCGACTGCCGGTCTCGTGGGCGGCGGGCGCCGGTATGTCCGTGCGAACGACGTAGCGACGCGCCCACCGGACCGACTCCGCCCGCACGACGTGCGACGTGCGAGGTGCGGTGGGAACGGCAACGGGAGCGGCAAAGCCGACGGCGACACCCCGGCACCGAAGCTCGGAGCCCTTCCGCTCGGCGTCCGACCCGGGCGTCTCCCGACGCGGACGAAAGGGGCCGGACCGGACGGTCAGTGATGGCCTTTTGCCCCTGTTGCCCCTGTTGCCCCTGCCGGCCCCCTGGGAGACGCCGCGTCCGGTTCTGCGCCGTCTGTTGCGTCGTTTCCGTGCGACGCGTCGCCTACTTCTCGCCGCCCACCGGGGCCAGGTCGTCCAACGGCTTCAGGAAACGGCGCTCGTAGCGCTTGATGCAGCGGGTCTCACGAGCCAGCGCGAGCGTCTCCTGGCACTCCGGGTCGGAGAAGCTGTCCGTGCGGTACTGCTCGTACAGGGCCAGACTAGGGAAGGAGAACAGGGCGTAGGCGATGTCGCTGTCGCCCTCGCTCGGCAAGAAGTAGCCGTGGTGCGTCCCACCGAACCGGTTGACGAGCCGGACCCAACGACGTCCGTACTCCTCGAAACTCTCCAGCTTGTCGGCGTCGATCCAGTACTTCAGATGAATGGTGACCATGCCTGCATGATGCCGCCTCACGGAGGGGCACCGGTACGGGCCGAGCCCGGTGGCCGGGCAGGACCGTCGTCCTCCGGGTCCAGGACAGCGGTCTCCCTGCGTTCGCGCACCCGGCGTCCGCGTTCTTGGCGCGCTGCTTCCCGCCTGCCAGGCTCGTGGCCCCGGTTCGCATCGATGCCGCCGCCGTGCCGAGGGTGGGAGAGGTGCACCGCGCTGGATCAGGCACTCGCCGCGGTGACCGCTCCGGCCGCCCTCGCCCGACTCCGTCGGGTGATCCACGTCTCCGCGCGAGAAACTCCCCCCTTGTTTGTCACTTTCATGTCATACGCTGCCGGATAGCAGCCGCGCCCCGCGCGTCACCGCGCTCCGCGGTCACGACCGGGTGCTGCGCGGCGCTATCAGCTCCCGGTCGTTCACCGGTCATCTCGTGGGGGAAAACACTGTGCGTACGCGCAGCATCTCGACGGCGACAGCGCTCGCGGTCCTCTTCAGCTCGATGGTACTGAGTGTCACCGCGGCCGGTCCCGCGTCGGCGGTCACCGCGACGATCGGCTCGCCCGCGGGCATCGTCGTCGACGGTGTCGGACGACGGGTCTTCGTCGGCGACGACACCAATGACAGGATCATCGCCGCCGACTACAGCGGCAAGGTGGTCGACTCGGTGAGCGGCATCGACGGGATCTTCGACCTGGCTCTCTCCGACGACGGCACCACCCTCTACGCGGCGGCGCGGGTCAGCCACGAGATCGTGGCCCTCGACGCCGCCACCCTCGACATCAAGGCCCGGTACCCCGTGGCCACCAGCATCGGCCCGCTGTACGTCGAATTCACGGGGGGCAAAGCCTGGTTCACCTATGAAGGCCAGTTGGACGGCCACGGCAACCTGGGCTCGGTCGACCCGGCGGTGGACCCGGCCGGCGGGACGAATCCGGTGACGCTCGGACAGCTCTCCCGGGACTCCGGAGTCGGGGGCGGGCCGTTCCTCGACTCCGACCCGTCCGCACCCGGACTGCTGGCCGTCGGCGCGACCGACTTCTTCGACATGACCAAGGACCTGATGGCCGTCCTCGACGTCTCCGGCGCCACGCCCCAGGTGACCGCCTGGCACAACGGCGACTACTCGCTCAACTACGTCAGCGACATCGACCTCGTGCCCGGTACCCCGCAGGTACTGGTCGACGGCACGGACCGGCACGGATACGCGGACGGGAAGTTCACCGCAGCCGGCGCTTACCCGGCCGGACAGCACGCGGACATCGCTCCGAACGGTCTGATCGCCCAGATCAGCGACGCGAACGTGTCGGTCTACCGGCCCGGCCAGACCAAGCCGATCCGCACATACGCCGCCGACACCTCCGCCCTCGCCTGGGCCCCGGACGCCTCCCGGATCTTCGCGCTCGTGACCTCGCCCGGCGGCTACACCCTCAAGGCGCTCACCGATCCCACGCTGAACGTCCCGAGCCTGACGGTGAACGCACCGTCGACCGTCACGCGCGGCAAACAGCTCACCGTGACCGGGAAGCTGTCGGCGACGGTGCCGCTGCCGAGCGGCGTCAAACTCCAGGTCACCCGCACCGACCTGGAGAGCCCCCAGGGCAAGGCGCTGCCCGCCGTGACACCGAAGGCAGACGGTTCGTACACCTTCACGGACACGCCGCAGGCCGGCGGCACGGTCACGTACAAGGTCGCCTACGCGGGCGACGCCGCGCACATGGCGGTCAGCGCGTCCGACAAGGTCACGGTTCCGCACACGAACACGACGCTGACCCTGAACAAGAACGGCAGCGTCTACAACTACGGCGCCGATGTCTCCTTCACCGCGCACCTCGGCTCGACGTACAAGAACCGCACGGTCGAGATCTGGGCGAACCCTTACGGCGGCGACAAGCCCAACAAGCTGCTGAAGACCGGGACGGTCAACTCCAGCGGCAACATCTCCGCGACGGTGGACATGACGCGGGACACGGAAGTCACCGCGGTCTTCAAGGGGGACACCCGCATCGCGCCCAGGACGGTGAAGTCCACGGCATACGCCCGGGTCAAGGTTTCCACCGCCGTCTCCAAGCACTACAGGACGGCCAAGATCGGCTCGACGTCGTACTACTGGTTCCACAGGACCACCGCTCCGCTGCTCACGACGACCATGTCCTACTACAAGGGGCGTAAGCAACGTTTCGACCTTCAGGTCTACTCGGGCGGAAAGTGGCATTCCGCCGACTCGGAGTACTTCCCGCTCGGCACGAGTGGAAAGTCGGCCGTACGCCTGGGGGCGCCGGGGAAGTCCGGGATCAAGGCGCGAATGCGGTCGGTGTACGTCAATGGGTCGTCCGGCGACACCGTGAACTCCACGACGTACGGCTCCTGGAAGTACCTGTACTTCTCCAACTGAGCCGTTCCGTCCGGTTCACTCCACGGATCCGATGCCTTGTGAAGGGCTTCACCGCTCGCGGTGGGGCCCTTCGAGGTTCGCTGCACGGTGACGGGGGCGTGCCCGGTCGCCGAGGGGCTTCACCATGTCATCGACACCCGAGCTGGGCATGGCGGCCGGCAGTCCGGCGTACCGGGTTGCAGCGGTTGCAGCCCCTCAGCGCCTCGTAGGAGTTGCGCGCAGGCACTCCAGCGGTCGTCGGTCCCATCGTCGATGCCGGCCATCAACGGCCGGGCCGCCCTCACAGCCCCTGTTCCTGTTCGCAGTGGTCACGGAGCGGGAGAAGGCAAAACTGGAAATCGGACGGGCCCCTGCGTAGAGCTGGCCGAAACTGGTCGCCCGCCCCCTCTCCCACGTCACCCGAACCGCGAAGCGCGGAGCCTCCGGGGTGTCCCCGAACCCGACGGATGTTCTATGTTGCACAGGCGAACCATTGGGGGAGGGCGGCGGACGACACATGGCACGGGACTACGACAACCAACTGCTGGAGTCGGTGGCGGTACGCCGTCGCAGAATGCGCGACGCATTGCTTTTCGGGGCGGGGCGGGCGCGACGTACTGCGGACGAACGGCTCGGCAAAGTGTTTGCGGGGATCGCAATCGCGGCCGTCCTTTGCGCGGGGTGCGTCGGATGGTCCTTCATCCAGGCCACGCTGGCGAAACAGAAGGCCGAACAGCAACAAGAGAAGCAGCAACAGGGGCTTGTGCAGCCGTATGCGCAGCCGTAGGCGATGAAATCGCCCAAGCCGACTTATTCGTAGAAATCTTGACGCTGAAGGGTCGCGCCGGCGCAATGATAGGTTCCTGCAAGTGGTGAGTACAGCATTGACTTCCCGAGCGCAGCTGTCCCGGGTGACCCTGATCGGCGAGCGGCGCCGGGCTGACGTGGTCCTTCCCTCGGACATACCCATAGGGCAACTGCTGCCGGACATCCTGCAATTGCTCGACGACCGTGCCGCCTCCCGCCCCATGACACGCCAGTTGGTGACGTCGGGCGGCTCGGCGCTTCCGCAGGACAGCACGCTGGCCGACGTCGGCGTCCCCGACGGCGCGGTCCTGCGGCTGGTCAGGACCCACTCTGCGCCGCCCGCACCCGTTGTTCACGACGTTGTCGACCTGGTGGCCGACGATCTTGACCTTCAGGCCTGGCGCTGGCGGCCTGCCGCCCGCAGAACTACCGCAGGGGCGGCGACCGTCGCCTTCGCGGTGATCGCCGCACTGTTCGCCCGCCGCGAGTTCGCACCTGACGCTCTGGCCGGCGCCCTGCTCGTTGTCACCGTCCTCCTGCTCGCCGCCGGCGCCTTGGGCGCCCGCGTGGGGAAAGGAAACCAGGGCCTGGCTACGGCTCTCCTCTTCGCCTCGGGAGGACTCGGCATCCTCACGGCGTGGACGGCCGCCGATGCTTACCAGTGGGAGGGGATCGCACGGCTGGCCGCAGTTGCGGCCGCGCTCGTGCTGACCCTTGTCATGCTCGGCTGGTTCTCCCCTCTTGGTCGTGGCGGATTCGTGGGTGCCGCCGCCATCGCCACCATCACCGCCGTGTGGGAGGCGGTCGCCTCCCTTCAGGACGACCCGTCCCGGCTCGGTGCCGTCATGGCCGTGTTCTCCATCGTCTTGCTCGGCCTGCTGCCTCGCCTCGCGCTGATGTTTTCGGGGCTGACAGCACTCGACGACCGGCGCTCCGGCGGCATATCCGTGAGCCGGCACCAAGTGGGCAACGCGCTTGCCGCCACACACCGGGGACTCGCCCTCGCCACGATCGCGACGGCCGTCTCCGCCGCGGCGGGCGGCTGGTTGCTCACGCTGGCCGGCGAACCGAGCGCATGGACCGTGGCGCTACCGACGCTCGTCGTTATGGTTCTTCTGTCAAGGTCGCGGGCCTTTCCGCTGATCGCGGAGGTCGTGGCGTTGATCGCCGCGGCAGGGTTGCTCCTGGTACGCCTCGTGGTGGTGTGGATCGGACACGGCGGCGGGGCTGGAGCCCTCGCCGTGTTGTGCGTGGCAGCGCTGTTGCCGCTGCTCGGACTCGCGGTGCAGCCACCGGACCATGTGCGAGTACGGCTGCAGCGCACGGCCGACCTCGTCGAGTCCGTCGGCGTGGTGGGCCTGTTTCCTCTGGCCGTCGGAGTGTTCGGCATCTACGGGCAGTTGCTCGACAAATTCTGAGGTGTACGCGCAGGCGCTCCGCGCGGGGCAGTAAATCGGAAGAAGAGGGCAGCGGCACATGTCAAACGCAGACAACTGGCAGGGTGACGTCCTGCGGGACCTTGGGGGCGGCGGACAGCCCGTTTCTCGGGGCGGGCCCGGGCCGGTAGGGCAGGGCGCTACCCCACCCGTGCCATCCGGCCCGGCTCAAGATCCCGCGCTGGCTGTCGCCTCGCCCGCCCCGACTTCGCACGCCATCCCGCATTCCGCCTCCCAGGTCCAACCCGCCGCCCGGCAGCTGCAGAAACACGCCCCGGCACCCGGCCCGGCCCACGCAGGCGCGACCCGTACCCCCGATTCCCGCCCTGCGGTCGATCCGAGTCTTGCCGGAGCGAGCCGCAGGCCCCGCAATGGCGAACCCTTCACGACCCGGGCCGCCCGCGCGATCTGGCGAACCGTTTCCTCGTCCGTGGCCCGCGAGGTCGCCGAGGTCTCCCGCATTGCCGAGTCGCTGCAGCAGCCGGTGACCACCGGCCGCCAGATCGCTGTCACCTCCATCCGCGGCGGTGCGGGCAAGTCCACCGTCGCGGCCCTGCTGGGCACTACCTACGCCCACTACCGCCAGGACCCCGTCCTCTTCGTCGAGGCCGACCCCGCCCTCGGCTCGCTGCCCCTCCGCCTCGGTGCCGAGTCACTGCGCTGGACCACCGGGGACGTCGCAAACATCGTCCAACCGCAGATGTCGCTGCTCGACATCACCGGCTACCTCGTCCAGCTGCGTGACAACGCCTGGCTGCTGCCCGGCAGCCAGGGGCAGATCGGCGCCATGCTGGACTTCCGCTCCTACGAACGCGTCATGGTCGCTCTGCGCCGCTACTTCGGCGTCACAGTCGTCGACTGCGAGACGCTCCCCGCGGAAGTGGCCCGCGTCGCACTGACCGCATCCCAGGCCTGCGTGCTGACTACCCCCGCGACTCTCGACGGGATCGCCAGCACACACGCGGTGCTCCAGTGGATGCAAGGCCTGCCCCCGCACGTGATCAGTGGCACCGTCGTGGTCCTCACCGATCAGGCTCCCCACTCGGGCATCAACATCGGCGAGGCCGTGCGCACCCTCCGGTCCATCGGGACGAGCGTTCACGTCCTTCCCTATGACCGCCACCTCGCGGACGGTGGCGCGATCCGTACCGACCTGCTCGCCCAGGCGACCAAAATGGCCGTCACCCGCATCGCGGCGGACGCGTTCCAGCTTTCCCAGAAGCGCCACTGACGGACGACGACGGACGACGAAGATGAGCACCCGACTGATTCACCGCCCGGCACGGACGGTCAGCCCACCCGCCGCATCCGAGGCACGTGTCATAGAAGCACCGCCCAATCTGCCCGAGGGTAAGGCGGGCAACATAGCGATGTCACTGCTGCCCGTGGCCGGTGTCATGTCCTCCGTCGTGATGATGACAGTCGTCCGCAACAGCCAGTTCGCCTCCCTCGGCGCGCTCATCCTCGTTGTCACCGTCATCGGGTCCGTCGGACTCGTCTTCTCCCAGCGCGGTAAGGCCCAACGCACCCGCCGGACCCAGCGTGAGGCGTACCTCGCCTACCTGGAGGACCTCCGAGAGGAACTCGCCGCCGAGGAACGCGAGCGGGGCGAGCGCGCCGACGTGCTCAACCCGCCGCCCCACGCGCTCTACGACATCGTGCGTGACCCTGCCCGGCTGTGGGAGCGCCGCCGCGTCGACGCCGACTTCCTCCGAGTGCGCGTCGGGACCGGCGAGATGCCCGTACGCGACCTGCGGATCGCGGACCAGGGATCCACTGTTCTCACCCCGCCCGACCTCTTCATGCTGAACGAGGCCTCGGCCCTGACCGCCCGGTTCCGCATCGGCACCGAACTCCCTCTCACCGTGCCCCTCGACCGGGTCGGCAACGTCAGCGTCATCGGTTCCCGCGACGACTGCCTGCGCGTCGCCCGCGCCCTGATGGTGCAGACCGCCGCCGCCCACGCACCCGACGACGTCTCCATCGCGCTGGCGGTGCCCGGCGACCAGCTCGACGAGTGGGAATGGGCCAAGTGGATGCCGCACCTGCTCGATTCCGAGCAGCTCGACGGTCCTGTCGCCGCCCGCCGGATCGCTCCTTCGACGGCGCAGCTCGCCCGCCGGCTCGGCTCCGAACTGCGCCGCCGTGCTTCCTACGCCGCCGAAGTCCGTCGTGGCCTGGCCGGCAAGGACGCCCTGTCGATGACTTCCCGGCTGCTCGTCGTTGCCGACGGACACGGTGAGGACGCCGTCGAGCTGCCGCTCCCGGACGAGGCCGTCAGCCTGCGCGAGATGGGCGTCACCGTCGTGCACCTGCTCGACCAGCGGGTCCAGGAGCCCGGTCAGGTCGGCGTACGGCTCACCGTCGAGGGAGACCAGATCCTCATCGAGGACCTGCGCCAAGTGGAGCCGATCACCGCCCGGGGCACCGTGGACGAGGTCGGTATCCCCTTTGCCGAGGGCCTGGCCCGGATGCTCGCACCGCTGCGGATGTCGGCCGAATCGCGGATCGACGCCCCGCTGTCCGGGCCCGTCGACTTCGCCGACTTGCTCGGCATCGACGACGTGGCACGCCTCGACCTCGACCGGCTGTGGGCGCCGCGAGGCGAGCGCGCCTTCCTGCGCGTGCCCATCGGCGTCAGCGACTCCCGTGAGCCGATCCTGCTCGACCTCAAGGAATCCTCCGAGTTGGGCATGGGCCCACACGGGCTGTGCGTCGGCGCCACCGGCTCCGGCAAGTCTGAACTGCTGCGCACTCTCGTGCTCGCGCTGGTCGCGACGCATCCCCCGGAGGACCTCGCGCTCGTCCTCGTCGACTACAAGGGCGGCGCGACTTTCGCCCCGTTCGCCGACCTGCCGCACGTCGCCGGTGTCATCACGAACCTCGAGAACCAGGCCGGTCTCGTCGAGCGCGTCCACGCCTCCCTCGCAGGCGAGGTCAAGCGCCGCCAGCAGGTTCTCAAAGACGCGGGCAACGTCGCCGACATCGGCGATTACGCCGCACTCCGGGCCGACCTGCGGCCCGACCTGGAACCACTTCCACACCTGTTCGTCGTCATCGACGAGTTCGGCGAACTGCTAACCGCAAAGCCCGATTTCATCGACCTCTTCCTCTCCATCGGCCGGATCGGTCGTTCCATCGGGGTGCACCTGCTGCTGTCCAGCCAGCGAATCGAGGGAGGCAAGCTCAGGGGGCTGGAGACCTATCTCTCCTATCGGCTGGGCCTTCGGACCTTCTCCGCCGACGAGTCCCGCACGGTCCTGGACACCACTGACGCCTTCCACCTCCCCCCGCTGCCCGGCTTCGGCTATCTCAAGGTCGACACCAGCCACTACGAGCGGTTCAAGGCGAGCTACGTATCCGGTGCATACCGGGGCTCCGTACAGGGTGCGGAAGACGAAGACACCGGATCTCTCGCCCTGGAGTACGAGGCGTACAACTCCCTCGCCGACCTGGAGAACCAGGGGCCGCAGGAGCCCTCAGCCCGACGCCGCGAGACCGGCCCCACCGAGATGGGTGTCGTCATCGGACAACTGGAGCGCGCCGCCGCCCCCGTACGCCGAATCTGGCTGCCGCCGCTGCCCACCTCGATCACGCTGGACACGGTCGCGGGCCCACTGGACGCAGGCCCACGCGGACTGCAGTTCGCCAATCGACGCGGCCGGCTCACCGTGCCGCTCGGCCTGCTCGACGACCCTACGAAGCAGTGGCAGGGCGAGTGGTACCTCGACCTGACCGTCGCGGGCGGCCATGCGGCCGTCATCGGCGGACCCCAGTCCGGCAAGACCACCCTGCTGCGCACACTCGTCCTCTCCCTCGCACTGACCCACACCCCGCGTGAGGTCGGCGTCTACGGCATCGACCTGGTGGGCGGCGGACTCCAAGCCCTGTCCGGTCTGCCGCATGTCGGCGGCATCGCCGGCCGCACCGACCGCGAGCGCGCGGCCCGTACCGTCGAAGAGGTACGGAACATGCTCGCCATCCGCGAGAACCTCTTCCGTGACCACGGCATCGACTCCGTCGAGCAGTTGCGCTCCCTGCACGCGGCGGGCCGGTTGCCGCAGCTGGCATCCGCCGAGATCGTCCTCGTCATCGACGGCTTCGGCGCACTGCGCGACGACTTCGAGGCACTCGACGACGCCGTCGTGGACATACTCAAGCGCGGCGGGGGCTACGGCATACACGTCGTCGCGGGCATGCTCCGCTGGAACGACGTCCGCATCGCCACCCAGTCGAACTTCGGCACCCGCGTGGAGCTGCGCCTCAACGACCCCGGCGAGTCCAGTATCGAGCGCAAACTCGCCGAGACCCTCTCGCCCGACGAGCCCGGTCGCGTCCTCACCGACGGCAAGCTGTTCGCCCAGGTCGCGCTGCCCCGCACGGACGGCCTTGCCGACCAGGCGGAGCTGGGCGCCGTACTGGAGCGCACGGCCCTTCAGGTACGCGCCACTTGGAGCGGAGAGGCCGCCCAGCCCGTACGGGTGCTGCCGCACGTTCTGGAGCCACACCTGCTGCCAGGACCGGCGGCCGAACCACGCAAGGTGCCGATCGGCCTCGACCAGAAGGCACTTGCTCCGGTACTGCTGGACCTCTTCGCCCATGACCAGCACCTGTTGATCATGGGCGACAGCGAATGCGGCAAGACGAACCTGCTGAAGACCATCGCGGCCGGACTCATCGAGCGGTACGGCGAGGATGAGCTGGTCTTCGCGATAATGGACCCACGCCGCTCCCTCCGTGGAGCTGTACCCGAGGAGTTCAACGGGGGCTACGCGTACAACACCAAGATGTGCACGGGGCTGGCCACGGGCATCGCCACCGAACTGGAACGGCGGATGCCCAGCGACAGCGCCCTCCTGGACGACCTCGAACCCGGCAGTTGGGGCGGCGGGCCCCGGATCGTGGTCCTCGTGGACGACTACGACGTGCTCACCACCGCCGGGCAATCGCCGCTGGCCCCCTTCCTTCCGTACATCCCGTCGGCGGTGGACATCGGTCTGCACTTCGTGCTGACCCGCCGCGTCGCCGGCGCGTCGCGCGGAATGTACGAGCCGCTGGTGCAGGGGCTGCGGGAATCGGGGGCCTCGGCCGTGGTGATGACGGGCGACCGCAGCGAAGGCCAACTCTTCCCCGGTGTGTACGCCTCACAGCAACCCACGGGACGCGGCGTGCTCGTCCGACGGGGCCAGACCCACCGCCTGATCCAGACCGTGTACACCCCCGGGTGACGAAACCGCCGGACGACTAAGGACCGTACGACCCCATGACCAAAGACGTCATAGCCCTCACACCGCGGATGCCCGACGCCTGGAGCGTGCTCGCGGGACTGCTCTCCGGTGGACCCGACAAACTGGTGGACACCACGGGCGAGGGCGCCGTCGTACAGCTCTGCGACTCGCAGGGCCGGCCGCTGGTGGCCGTTGAGGCGCCGATACTCATACAGGTCCCCGGCGAGGCCGCGCGGCTGTTCGGGGCCGTGGAGCCCCCCGTGCCGTTCTGGTGGACCGAGGCCCGCGCCACCACCGGCGTCGCGGAGGCCGAGAGGCTGGCGGGCACCTTCGCGGCCCGGGTCGCCGCGCTGACCGGCGGCACGGTCTGGCCGCCGGAGGCCGCGCTCTCCGTGGCCGTGGTCCCTTCCGAGGGCGTAGGCGTCGCTCCTGCACCGGCCGCCGCGCAGCCCGCCGTGGATGTTCTGACCGACAAGGTCGGCGTTGTCATCATGGACCGGCCCGCAGTCGCGATGACGACCTGGCTGGCGGACGCCTTCCGCGCCGCCGCAGCCTCGGAGCGGGGCCTCCAGATCGTCAGCCCAGCGGGCAGCACCCTCACCCCGGCCGTGCGAGACGCTCTACCCGGCTGGCCCTCACGCTGGGTCGTGCAGGACGAACGGGACGGCTATTACGACGGCCGCTCGGGCGCCGTGCTGCGCTGGCAGGAGGGAATGTTCGCGCCGGTCGCGCAACCGAACGCGACCGAGGACGATCCACGCACCCCAGTCGCGGCCTCGTTCCGGGAGTTTGCGAACACCGGTGAACGCCAACTGGCCGTCTCCTTCCGGACAGTGCACCCGGCCGACGACCGGCTGGTGCTCGGCGGTGCCCTGGAGACGGTCTGGCGTGAGCTCACCGGCGAGGCTCCGGCCGGTTGGTCGACCGCAGAGCCCGCCAATCTGCCGTGGTCCCCCGCACGCTTGACCGACGTCGCCCACGGCCGGTCGCCCAAGCCGAGTTGGTTCGTGGTCATCGGCAGCCCGGAGAGGCCGGGCGTCGCCGGCATCCGGGTGACCCGTACGAAGGCAGGTGTGGAGGAGGACGTCACGCTCGCGCTCGGCTACGGCGCCCACGAGGAGCCACCGCTGGACGTGCTGCCGCGGCTCGCGGAGGCGCTCACCACCCGCCACCCCCTGCGCTCCATGCTCGTACAGCTCCGCAAAGCACGCCGTGACCTGGCGGTGCCGGCCCGGTTCGAGGGCCCCGGTGTGCCGCTGGCATTCGTCCTAGGGTCGGAGGAGGTCCGGGCGATGCCGGGCGATCGCGCACGACGCACGCCGCTTCCGATGCCTCCGGCAGCGCTGGGACCGAAGGCCCGACCAGCGCTGTATTACCCGTTTCCGGGGAATCCTTCGGACCTCTCGGGGTGGAGCGACTTTGAACGGTTGGTGCGACACCTGAAGGGTGGCGAGTGACGTGGCTGAGCGAATGTCAGGTCTTCGCCACAGCGCACTCGGCTCGGTTGCTGATACTCCCGACGATGTGAGTTGATGAGCGTGAACATACTTACGAACATTCGAGTGTGTGGGGGAGTGGAATGAAGTTCGACATGGGAACCCAGGTTCTGACGAGCCTGATGTCGGGTTCGCGGAACTCGAGTACCGACCTGGGAACGCTGATTCAGCAGTTGATCAACGCTGCGCAGCCCCTTGAGGGCAAGTTCAACGGTCAGGGCAAGGTTGCGTTCGATTCGTTCAAGCTGAGGTCGGACGGGATCACGAAGGAGCTGAACGCTTCACTTTCGGCCATTCTCGGCGGTCAGTCCGGCATGGAGCGGGCGTTCGGCACGGGTGACCAGGAGCACGGCGACAACGCGCGCACACAGATGGGCGCGGGCAACTTCGACGCGGCGCGGTTCTCCGGCCGCTGACCCTCTTCAGGGTCTCTCAACCACACGGGGAGTGTGATGTGTGATGGCCGGTGACACGGACCGTCGGTCCTACGACACGGGAGCGTCCACCGAGGCGCAGGGCAACCTCCAAGTGGTCATTGGCCAGTTGGAGCAGGTGATCGCGGCGCGTGAGGCACAGGTGAGCGCCGCGATGTCGGACTTCGCGGCGGACGGAGTGGCGGACGACTACCACGCCAAGGAACTGCGTTGGAGGAACGCCTCGCAAGAGGTGAAGAACATCATCCGGCTGCTCAAGACGACGCTGGAGAAGAACGACGCGACGGCCCAGCAGACGCTGGCGCGGGCCAAGGCCGCGGTCGACAACATCGGCTGAGTGGGGTTGCTGGAGCTTCGGGGGAGTCATGACGTCGTGGGACATCAAGCCGCAGGGTGTGCAGGGCCAACTCAAGCTCACCGGTGAGCGGGCGGCTGATCTGGAGACGGCACTGAGCAAGCTGATGTCGGACATGTCGGAGGCCGCTTACGCGGCGGGTACGGCGATTCCGGGCTCGGCGGCCAAGGTGCCCTCGGCCGCTGCGCAGGGTCCGGTGGCGGTGGGGCAGGTGCCCTTGTCGCACCGGGGCAGCACGGGACCGGTGGGTGCCGCGCTCAGTCAGTATCTGGAAAAGCGTCAGACGGACCTCAAGGCGATGGTGGACCGCATCCAGGCCGCGGTCCTGGGTGCAGCGAAGGCGACGAACGAGTACGTCCAGGGTGACCTGGAAGCGGCCAAGGAAGCTCAGGACGCGGCGAAGAACGTGCGCCTGGACCTGCTGAGGGACACCCCAGGAGGGGCCAAGTGAGCAATGCCCCGGTAGATCCCGCCAACGTGCCCGTATTCACAGGTCAGTTGTCGGTGCTGGACGAGAAGGTCAGGGCGCTTTCGGCGGACGGCGGAGCCTTGGCGAACGCCGGCTCCTCGATCCATACGACCTTCGGTGGGATGTCGGCGTATTACCAGGCACCCGAGGCGGAGCAGTTGTTCGCGGTGACGAAGCCGGTCGTGGACATCACTTCGTCGTTCAGCGGCGACATGTGCACGATAGCGGGGGCTCTGGGCACCTATGCGCAGGAGATCCGTCCTCTGGTGCAGAAGTTGGAGGAGTTGAAGGCGGAAGCGACGTCGTTCAAGTCGAGGGTCTCGCACGACCACGACTGGATCGAGGACGGGGATCTCATTGAGGAGAACCTTGATCGTCGGAACGAGATCGCTGAGGTGTGGACGCAGTTCCAGGCGGCGGAGCGGCACGCGCACGACAAGATTGTGGCTTTAGTCTGTGGCATACCGCTGAAGGTGAACGACGGCTCCAACGGCGAGGGCATGTACGGCTATGACGCCGAGGCTCTCAAGCACGCGAAGTCCCTGCCGTGGGGTGACGCGGTGGAGGAGTCGGTACCCGCGTGGCAGGTGTGGGAGCACGCCTATGACTTCGGCAAGGGCCTGATTGTCGACGGCGTGTGGGGCACGATCAAGGGTCTTGGAACGCTGGTCGGTTTCGACGGCTGGGACGCGGCGGGGCAGGCGTGGACGGGTCTGGCGAAGTTGGCGACGGGCCTCGTGATCACCGCGACGCCGGCGGCGGCAGTGTTCTGGACGGCGGACGACAAGGACCTGCCGTCGTGGCTCCGTGATTCGCGCACGGCCATGAAGGAGACCGGCAAGGCTCTTCTCGCGTGGGATCAGTGGAGTTCGAACCCTTCCCGCGCGGCGGGTGCGGTGACGTTCAACGTGTTGACGACGGTGTTCACCGGTGGTACAGGTGGCGCTGCGGCGGGTGCGGGCAAGGCGGGGCTCGCGGCCAAGGCGATTTCCTTGGCCGGCAAGGCGGGTCGTGCGATAGATCCGATGACGTACGTGTTTAAGGGTGTCGGGGCCGGTGTCTCGAAGATCGGCGATGTGATGGCCGGTCTGAAGGGCATGGGGAAGATCGAAATTCCCCGGATCGACGAGGGCGCGTTCAGCCTGCCCGAGGGCGCCTTGGAGCTGCCTGACGGAACGATTCAGCTACCCAAGGACATCCCGATACCCGAGGGGGCCATCAGGGTCTCCGACGACACGATCAAGCTGCCTGACGGCACCACCACGTTGCCGCCGGGAACAGTGAAGTGGCCCTTCGACGGACCGGCCAAGTACGCCGACGAGGCGGGCAACCTCTACAAGGAGGACGGCAGCCTCTACCAGAAGGCCGACGAGGCCAGGCCGGAGCCATCCCCGAAGCTGGACACGGACGCGAACGCCCCCCGGACGGAGGTCCCGGTCCGCCAAGAAGCGCCGGTTTTGGCAGGAGTCGGCGCCCGGGGCGGCGACGACGTCGTCCGCGTCGGCAGCGACATGTCCGAACCGGTGCGTGCTGGGGACAACGGTGCCCATGGTGGTGCCCACGGCCCCGACAACAGCCCCACGGGCCGCGTGGGCGATCACCCTCCCGGCGGCCACGCCCCGGAGGGCATGCCGCGCAACGACCTCGACAGCACCCCCAGTGGGTCCCGCCCCGGCAATCTTTCCCCGGTCGGCCGACCCGACGTACAGTCCACGGGCGGCTCACACCCGGACGGCTCCGGCTCGGGCGGTTCTCACCCCGAGGGGCCGACTACGGGCGGCGCCCACCCGGACGGCACGGGCGGCGGTCACCTGGACGGCCTCGGTGCTTCGGGGGGATCCGTCCCCCATGGCGCCCCGCCCACAGCCTCACTTGACGAGGCAACCCGTGCGGCCCACCATGCGGAGTACGAGGCCGCCCGTGAGGTCCCGGTCACGGACCGGACGCCCGCCGAAAGTGCGGCGATCACCCGTGAACACGTCCGGCTGGCCAACGAGGACCCCATTTGGCGTGCCGAGCACTACGACAAGTGGGGACCCGGTTACCGGAACAGCGCGGAGGGAATGGTCGATGGCCAACTCCTGCCGAGACTGGTCGAGAAGCCGGGTGGCGGTTGGATGGCTGCGTCCTCGATTCCGTACGCGCACCCCGGCGGGTACCACCTCAACACCTTGGACCGTGGCCCGTCCACCGTCGTGCCCGACAACGAACTCAAGCACCTGGACGCGGTCGCGGCCAAGCGTATGGCCGGCATGGAGCTGACCAAGTGGGAGAAGGTCTTCGAGCGGAATCCGAGCTTCGAGAACGCCTACGAGTTGGCCCGTGCGCAAGAGAACTTCAACGTGATCGGCGAGGGTGCCGCGAACAACAGCAAGCTCGGAGAGGCCCTCGGCGAGGAGGCCGCCCGCCGGCACATGCTCCGGCAAGTTGAGTTCGAAGGAGCTTACGAACTGACCGACCTGCCGGAGACGGCGAACGGTTCGAGGAGGTTCGACCAGCTGTGGCGTGACAAGGACGGCAGCCTCATCATCGTGGAGGCCAAGAGCCCCAACGGGACCTTGGACTGGCGCCAAAGCAATGGTCATCCCAGCGGTGGCACGTTCATGGTGAAGCAGGGAAGCCTCGATTACGTTCGAACCGTTGTGGCCGATATGAAGGATCGCATCCTCGAATCACCGGGTGAAGCCAAGTACATAAAGGAGATAGAGGACGCCATCAAAGACAAGACACTGCGCTACGTGCTCGTCCAGGCCTCCGAAAACACTGGTCAGTATGCTGGAGCCGTACTCAAATACTTCAAGCTCTTCTAAGGAGAAACGCCTTGGTCTCCGTCATCCCTCGCCATCCCTTCCCCACGGAGAACGCAGAAGTGGCGCTCGCAGTGCTCAAGGAGAGCGCGGAGGGGTGGATCGGCGGCCTGGAGTCGGACTCCACCGGGCTGGGTGAAGCCTTGGAGAGCGCACTCATGGTGGCCAAGGTGCGCTGTCTGACGGATCCGCGGGGATCGAGTTTTCCCACGTGGGACGCCTGGGTGGACGCCATGCAGGTCGGTTCGGCCATGTTCGCCGCCGCGACCGCGACCGAGGGTCAAGTGCAGTGCCGGATCGCGCACAAGGACCGTACGCTGCGGGCCACCGGCCCCCAGCATTACGTGACGCCGGGTAGCTGGCTGACCGCCTTCTACCTGGCCGTGGTGTGCCGGGAGCGGGACAGGATCACAGCTCTGTGCCGGGTGCCGTTGTCGCTTCTCCACGACAACGATGCGCAGTTCGACGCGTTCGAGTACGCCTGGGTCGACGCGCTGCAGACCTACTGGCTCGGTAGCGAGGGCCTCGGCGCAAAGCTGGTGGCCGCGATCGATGGCACGGACCCTGCAGCAGCTACGCATCCGGAAGCGGCGGGCAAACTGATGTATCCGCCGATGGAGATGTTCCACCGCGTCGTTCGTGGGGACCACGCCGGCTTCAGCCGTGCCCTAGCCGCAGCCCTGGAGTGGCACAAGGAGTACTGGACCGACGAGGGCAGGGGGGCCAGGGTCTCGGGTCTCGTCGCCCTCGCCCCGCTCGCTGTTGCCTGCTTCGCCCAGAACGAGGGCATTGCTATCGAGATCGAGTCCGAGTATCTGCCCGCCACCCTCCTCGGCGGGAACTGGTGCGGCGAATTCCCCACGTGAGAGCACCGCGCAGCCGGCGGCAACTCAGACGGCTTCAGGGCACCGTCTGTGTAAAGTCGAGTGGTGCCCGAACCGAAGCGGCTGCACGTTGGCCATGACCCGGCGGTTTTGGTGTTCGTGTTGCGAACCGCTTGCTTGACGATGTCGACCTCGCACTCTTCGTGGCTGACAGGATCGGTGACGATCAGGCGTGCTGAGAGCGGGTCTGCTTCCAGAGCGCTGACCTGCCACCCGTGTGGTTCCAGGCCGGCGCGCACGGCAGCAGCGATGTCCTCCATGCGATCGGGGTTCTCGGTCGCGACGTCGAGGTCTTGGCTGAGCCGGTCGACCAGGCCGTGCGCCTACACCGCGTAACCGCCGGTAAGTGCCAGAGGGTATGCGACGCCTACGGCGAGCACGTCCGTAAGTAGGCGACAGTGCAGGTCGGTGAGGTTCACGCAGCAGCTGGAGTGACCCCCGAAGTTCCGACACCTGGGCGCTGGATGATTCGTCATCCAGGGGAAGCGATCCAAGGTGGCAAAGCGGAAGAACTACCCCGAAGAGTTCGAGCGGGACGCGGTCGACCTCGTGCGTTCCTCACCGGACCGTTCCCTGACCGACATCGCCCACAGCCTGGGGATCCATCTGGAGACCCTGCGCAAGTGGGTCCGAGACGACCGGACCCGCACCCGGACGGCGGGCGGCGGGGGTGGTGTCGGCGTGATTCCTGAAGCGGCTCGTCGTACTGCCGGCCTTTCTGCGGAACGCCCTTCGGCGGTATCTCAACTGGTACGCGGGGAAGGGTCCGGACGGACTGCTGTTCGTGGGGGAGACGGGGAAGCCGTTCCGGCGCTCGACCTTCGGGCGAGATTGGCGCAAGGCGCGGGCCAAGGTCGGCCAGCCGGAGAACTTCCCTCTCTAGACCTCCGACACACCGGGCACACGCTCACGACCTGTTCCGGGGCCACGCTCAAGGACACGATGGTCCGTGCGGGGCGGTCGACCGAACGGGCCGCGCTGATCTACCAGCACTCCGACACCGACAGGCAGCGCGAGGTGGCAGTCGGCCTCGGCCAAGCTCATACGGGCTCGGCGTGCGGCGACGGACTCGCAGGCATCTGCACGGATGTAGCACGCGACGCGTAGACAGGTCCAGACAACAAACAAGGCCCGGGTCGATGAACTGGGCCTTAGTCGTGGAGCGGGTGACGAGAATCGAACTCGCGCTCTGAGCTTGGGAATCAGCGGTGCTTGGGCAGTGAAAGTGGTTCTGACCTGCATGTTCGGCCGGGCGTGCGAGGCCGATGTGGTCTATGGATACCGCACGTGACCGCTGTTGTCCGCTCTGAAGGGCACGGATGGGGCACGGTCGCTGGGGGGTGAGTAGCCAGACGTGCATCTTGCTGAGCCTGTCCGGTCTCCATGCGGCCCTCAGTCTTCGTACGGAGTCTCCAGCTCCTGGAGTCGTTCGCCGATGTCGGTGGCCCATGCCTGTGCCCACTGGCGCAGCCCCATGATTGCTTGTTCATCGAGTCCGTAGGCGGCGAATTCCGTGTCGTCGATCCAGTCGGCTCCACCCAGTCGCGCTTGAAGCTCGCTCAGGTCGAAGGAGTCGCGGGCGTGACGCCGTCCGAGCTCTTCGAGTTCGACGTGGCTCCAGCGGTTCGTGGCGGCCTGTACGTCGATCAGGTCCCTGGCGAGTCCGCGGTCGGCCAGTGCGCGGACCTTGGTGCCGACGACGTCTTCGAGGGAGAGCACCAAGCCGTGCTCTGTGTGTACGGGTGGCCGCCAGAGTGCTTCCTTGAGGATGTCGACCTCGCACTCTTCACGGCTGACAGGGTCGGTGACGATCAGGCGCGCGGACAGCGGGTCTGTTTCCAGAGCACTGACCTGCCACCCGCGCTGCTCCAAGCCGATGCGTACGGCGGTCGCGATGTCCTCCATGCGCTGGGGATTTTCGGTCGCGACGTCGAGGTCCTGGCTGAGCCGGTCGACCAGGCCGTGCGCCTGGACCGCGTAGCCGCCGGTAAGCGCCAGAGGGTATGCACCGCCTACGGCGAGCACGTCTGCAAGCAGGCGACGGTGCAGGACGGTGAGGTTCACGCAGCGGCCTGGGTGCTGTGAGCCAGCTCGTCGAAGGAGCGTTCCCAGACTTCACGGACGTCACGGCTGATCAGCGTGCGCAGGGTGGGCCACAGCCTGATGAGGAGGCTGCGATTGAGGTACCGGACCAAGTCGTCGTGCTGGCCCTCGGCCAGGACGATGCGGTAATAGCTCATCCGTAGACGGGGCTGGTCGAGGTCGAACGTGGTCAGTCCCGACCACGCAAGGTGAAGCGGCAGGCTCACCGTGCCGTGCTCGGGGCCGGCGAGCTCGGGCAGCGCTGCGGGCATGCGCCGGGCGAACTTGGCACGGCGGAGATCGGAAAGGCTGGGCTGTGATGCCATACGTCGATTATCCAGGGAGAGGCCACAGAAGCCGACCGGACGGTGACAAGGTGCCGCATACAAAGAAGTCCCGGGCCGTCGGCCTGGGACCTCCAGATGGAACGTGTGGAGCGGGTGACGAGAATCGAACTCGCGCTCTGAGCTTGGGAATCAGTGGCTCTCGAACGACCATATTGGCTCTGACCTGCATGTTTGGTCGAGATGTGCTCGGTTTTAGTGGCTTCCGGGCGCCGCACATGACCGCTGTTGTCCGCTCCGCTGGGCACGGATGGGGCACGGGTGGCGACAGCGCAACAGTCTCGTGCTTGCGTAGGTACACCAGAGGCCGGAGAGCGTGCCTATGCGGGGGAACCTTGTAGCGCCGGTCGCTCTTTGCGGGCGACGGAGCACGGTGACCCTCTTGACCAGCACATAAGGCAGGTCGAATGCGGCAGGACATGGAGCCAGAGAGGCGCCTGCTCAGATGAGTGAGGCTTCGAACCTCTCTCTCAGCCTCACGGGTGGCTCGCGCGGTGCGGCCTTGCCGCAGCTTCCCGCGCGGTGGCCACTCTTAAGAAGCTCGTTGCTCCTGACGTGCGGGGACCAGAGTTAGTGGGGTTGCCGACCGTACGGCGCTGAGGGCATCGACTGATCGGGACCATGAGAGTCCGATAGCTGGGTTGTGGGTAGCACGGGAACTGGAGAACCTCCGGCACCGATCCCGCAAGGGGTGTGGCGACTGGTGGTAAAAGCCCAGCCGCCCAAGTGCGACCAGATGGTGTCAGGTCGGACTTGTCGGGGCAGCCAGCTCAGTACAGACCGCCAAAGCACGCCCATGTACACCGATTCGCCCCAAGGTACGGGGGAGATGCTGTAAAACTGGGATCATCCGATCAGAGTCTGGCTCCTCCGAGGCATGCGGAGAGTGGGTTGCCAGGCAGGTAAATAGCAGGGGGATTTTGCGTTGCAGATTATTGCTCAGCGTTTCGCCCTTCCAGCCACGTTCGCAGCTGAAGGCGGCCACGCAAAGCTCTATAAGTCGGTTGATCTGGAAAGCAACAATTCCGCAGTGGCCGTCAAATTATTCAATCCCTCGAGGAACCTGGATGATCGAGTCCTGAAGGCTGCTTGGGCAAACGAGTTGGGCGCCTATCAGGCTCTCGGGGACCATCCGAATCTGGCACGCATGATCGACTGGGGTCGGAGTGAGGACGGATCCCCCTATCTTGTTATTTGAATGGCTAGAAAAGGATCTCCTAAAGGGTCTTGACGATCTCGGAATTGAGGGATGGGATGATTTTTGGCCCATCGCGCGAGATATTCTTTCGGGTCTCCAAGCCATCCACTCCGCAGGTTATGTACATCGAGACATTAAACCGGAAAATGTCTTGATTGCAGAAAACGGTCGCTTCAAGATTGCGGACTTTGGCACTGCCAGAATTGCCGAAACGGTGAGCATTGGATTGACTCTTGCCCCCTTGGGGACGATTCCCTATGCTCCCGAAGAAAGAGGAACGCGAACCCCGACGGCCGCATACGATGTCTACTCTTTCGCAGTTTTGGCGACTGTCTGCCTGACCGGCAGAATTCCCGCTGATGCCGCAGAGGTCCAGTCAGCATTTGCTGACCTTGACCTCCCCCCTGATATTCTCGAGGCGCTGCTGCCCTGCCTGTCTGCAATAGCGGAGGAGCGTCCACAAAGTGCTGGCGTACTCCTTGCGGCACTCGCCGCTATTCAGGAGGCGCGAGAAACCAGGCGTAGTCCCGAGACTGAAGTCTTCTTGGATTTTCCGCCGATGGTCTTGGAGACATTCAAACGGCAATATGGAATTAGCCTAACCAGGGAGAGGGTGCTTGAAGACATTCACGCAGTTTGTGCTCTTTCCTATGACACTCGTGCGAGTAAGCAACCAGATCTTCAGATTTCCGGGCAGACTCTGCTCCTGCGGGTCCAGCCTCACCATACTCGGGATGGCGTTCTGCGAGTGGCGCGGATTCAGCGGCCGCAAGCGCAGTTGCTCGAAGCGGCTAGGGCTAACTGGTACCGCCCAAAGCTAAAGTTCAGAATGAGTGCACCGACCGATCCAGGTCGCGCAGCACGTGATCTCGCCGATCAAATGCAGATTATTGGCGAGATGGACGCAAAAAGAGCCGAGGTTGAGGTCAGCTCGACGGAGGCGGCCGCGTTTTCAGGATGGAGGTCAGTACTAGAAGCGAAGTTCGCTCTCGAAAATGGGAGAGGAATTAAAGCTACTTATGACAGCTTTCGTCGAGATGGTAGCAGAATTCGATTCTCGGTCTCGGACGCAACCGGTCTTGAGGTCGGCGAAGGTCGATTGGTACGTGACGGGAACCGAAGGGTTCTGTACGGTGAAGTTGAGGGAATCGAGAATAGCGAGGTAATTCTCTATGTCAATAGAGGGCGTGCAGATGACCTTCCTCGCCGAGGAGTTTTGGAGTTTGATTCCGAAGCGTCAAAGTCCAAGCTAAAACGTGAAAGGGAGGCGCTCGACAGAATTGCGAACAGGAAGTCGACTCGCTCTGATCTGCGTGAACTTCTTCTAAATCCGCAGCAGAGTTCAGGCCCGCACGCTGTCGCAGTTACTGAGTTTTTGCAGAAGGGCCTTGATAGCGCAAAGCAAGAGGCAGTCTCTGCGTCTCTCGGAGCACGAGATTTTCTGCTTGTACAGGGTCCTCCCGGCACTGGGAAGACTACTTTTATCGCAGAGCTTGTATCGCAACATCTCCGCAAAAATCCCCAGGGGCGTATCGTTCTTACGTCTCAGACTCATATCGCATTGGACAATGCGCTAATGCGCATTCGTGAAATCGACCCGGAAGTCAGTCTTCTTCGATTGGGGCGTGCCGACAAGCTTGCGCAGGATGTTGAGCCATTTTCAGTTTCTGCACAAATGGAACAATGGCGCGAATCAGTACTTAATCAGAGTCGCGACTTCGTGAGAGAGTTTGCGGCTCGCATAGGAATTGATATCGATGCTGCAGGCCTGAAGAACTCGGCGCTAGATCTGCAGCGTAGACATCGGCGGGTTATTGACCTGCAACGACAGATTGATTCAGAACAAACCGATCGTCGCAGTCTCGTCGCAGAGGTCGACCGTCTTAACGCCCTTGCTGCCCCGATCCTCAACATTGCCTCAGAAATTGAGAATGCAGCGAAGAATGGTAGCGGCACAGACCTAGCGGCGGTAGCAGAAAGATTTATCGAGACCGGTCTGAGTCTTGCAGCGAAACTTGAGTCCGCAGGACCACTGGGCGCAGGGCTTGTTGAGATGGAAGCTAAGTTGTCACACTGGCGCCTTGACCTGAAGGAACAAGTGTTGCAGGAGGGAATAGCTAGAAAAAATGTTGCCGAGGCACTGGGTGCATCTCCGAAAGAGACAACCGAAGTTCTTATTTCTTCCGCTCTTTCACGCACAAATATCGATGACCCTAGACTAGCTAGATTGCAGGAGATTTCATCCGATTGGGAGGACCGATTTGGCCGGGGCAGCGAGTTCACAGCAGTACTCGTGGCCCGCGCACAGGTTGTAGCTGCCACCTGTGTCGGCCTCGCGGGTGTGCCTGGTGCCGACTCGATGAACTTCGACTTGTGCATTATCGATGAGGCTTCGAAGGCTACAGCCACCGAGTCGCTCGTACCGTTGTCGCGGAGCCGCCGCTGGGTACTGGTTGGCGATGACAAGCAGCTTCCCCCCTTCGTTGAGCAGGCACTAGAAGACGCTGCAGTGCTCGATCGCTTTAAACTCACCCGCCAGCAGTTGCGGGAGACCCTGTTCTCTGTACTGTCCGAACGTCTCCCGGATTCGTGCAAGTTTTCGTTGACGCACCAACATCGAATGCATCCCACGATCGGCAGGCTGGTGAGTCATTGCTTTTACCACGACCAACTCACTTCTGAACCTCGGGATATGTCTGCGGTCGTCAATCGTTCCCTCGGGGCGGCAGCGGTATGGATTGATACAAGTGGTCGTAAGGATCGAGGTGAGAGTAGATCGAAGAAGAGCCTTCGAAACAAAGGCGAAGCCAGAGTTATCGCAAAACTTCTGGACAGGATTCAGTGGGTAGCTGAGCAGCACGGAGCGCAAAGCCTCGGAGTGGCTGTGCTAACTGGTTACGAAGCGCAGAGGCGAGAGATCATTGAGACCCTTGCTGTGGGTGAACTAAGCCGGGGCCTTCTGAACGTCCGGGTGGCAACAGTTGATTCGTATCAGGGTCAAGAGGCTGATATTTCGATTTTCAGCATCACCAGGTCGAATGAGAACGCGGACCTAGGATTCTTGCGTAGCGAAGAGCGTGTGAATGTTGCAGTTTCGCGTGCCAGAGACGGTCTTGTAATTGTCGGCGACGCGGCATTCATAGACTCCAACGTCGCGTCAAACAATCCGCTTAAGGACGTTCTTACGCACATGCGTAGCGCTGCTGACTGCCGAATCGAGAAGGCTGACAACTCGTGACAGATATCCCCATCGAAGAGACTGTACAACGCCTATCGCGGCGTCCCGGGTATCGCCTTGTCACCTATAGAGAGGTTGGACTCCCGTTCTGGGATGTACCGATTCAATGTCGGCTCCAGAAGCGGAAGCCTCTCGGAGTTCTAGATGAGTTCACGCTTCGATGCGTTGAAGCCGGCTTGAACGTCAGCGATGATGTGGCGCGCTTCCTTCACCTCCCCTCGGAGGTAACAGACGCAGTCATGGGTCGTCTCGTGGTCAAAGGGCACATCATCGCAGTACCAGTAAAGGATCGCCTTGCGGGAACTGTGAATGAGGATACGCTCAGATTCCATTATGTGATCTCCGAATCAGGGAAAATTGCATGCGCTGAACTCGCCGAAATCACTCCTGAGGGAAAAACGCTGCGCCTGGCCTTCGATGGGCTAACGCGCAAGTATGCTCGCATCGAAGAGTCCCTTTGGTGGCGACCTAGAGATCTTCGAGAGCACGATATTCTGGAAGTGCCGGCCTATCCCGTTGACCCGCCTTCGGTCGGGCCAGATGACACTTCTGAGGTGTCTATCGTTCTGAGGGATGCCACAGAAACTGCTAAACATGATTTGATCACCGTGATGGCTCTAGATGGTAGAAGGAGAAAGTTCTTCGTACGCGCGATCGCACTCATTTTTGAGTCTGCAGACCGCCCAGACGAAATTCAGGTTCAATTTGCAGTAGATGGCAGGCTGAGTGAAAGTCATACGCTTGCCTTTGCGAAATCTGAAGGCATCAGGAAGATTGGCATCAACGGATCTTTGCGGGATGTCGAGTCAACGATTGATTCCCTGCTGGGCCCGGAGCTTCTGAAATTGCGCGCAGACGAGGCTGAGGTAGCAGCCATCAGGCGAACGGCAGAGGGCTATAAGAACCAGTTGGCAGGGTTTGAGGACCGTGTTTCTACCGCTACTGACGAACAGAAAGAGCCCCTCGTTGACCTGACGAATCAAATGGCAGAGCGTCTGGACGAAGCGGAGACCGCTCTTAAGGGAATTCCAGTACGAGTTCTTGAGGTTCACGAACACAGGCCACTGTTGATGGAGGCTCTGGCTTCCGCCAGGGAGAGGCTAATGATCATATCGCCCTGGATTCGCGCTGCGGTAGTAAATGCCCGATTCATTTCAGACCTAGATCGCTTGATCTTTTCCGGGGTTAGTGTTGTTATTGGTTATGGAATTGGCAACGATGGGCCAACTGGGGAGGCGGATAGATCGGCCGAGCGAAAGATGAGTGACTTGGCGAAGAAGTATGATAACTTCAAATTTGTCCGCCTAGGTGATACGCATGCGAAGATTCTCGTCATGGATCATTCCTATGCTGTGGTGACAAGCTTCAATTGGCTTTCATTTAGGGGAGACCCCAATAGGCCATTCAGGGATGAGCGGGGAACGATGATCACCATTAGGTCTGAAGTGGATAGGCTTCACGCCGACTATATGACGCGCGTGGAAGCCATCAATGGATGAGTCGACCTGCTGGCGAGTGATAAGGCGCCAGGCCATGTCGGCTCGAGGTTTCCCAGCGGATGTCGAGGCATTCGAAACCGTGAGCATTGGGGAGTAGTCACCGGTCAGGTGGCGGCGGTGAGGCCGCAGCGCACGAGGCATCCATGCCGATGAGGGAGACTCTCGAAGTCTCAACTCAGCGGCGAAGGAGCATTGTTGCCTCCCTGTCCTGCCGGACTTGATCTGCCTCATGCGCTGGTCGAGTGGGTGACGATGCTCATTGTCACTCGCGAGGGTGAACGCCACTGCAGACTCCCGCCGCACCAACGCGCTCGTCGCTCTGGGGGACCTGCGCAGGCACGACACCCTGGCCCAGATCGCTGCGGCCTTCGGCATATCGGGTGGCACCGCTCACGCCTGCATCACCGCGGTCATCGACCTCCTGGCCGACTGATCACCGGGCTTGCTGAAAGTCCTGCGTGAGACCGACCCGCAGTACGTTCGCCAAATGCGCTGTGTTGGCGACGGCCAGGCCAACTACTCGCACATGCGCCGCTGCCACGGCGTGAACGTGCAGCTCGTGACCGACCCAGTCGGCCAGATCCTGTGGATCTCAGCGGCCCTGCCCGGCCGGTGACACGAGCTGACTGCGGCACGTACCCACCGGATCATCCGGATCTGCGAACGCTAGGGCACCCCCATCTGGCCGACCGCGCCTACAAGGGCGCTGGCCCCTGGGTCACCACCGGACGCAGACGCCCACCCGACGGCCAGCTGACTCCGACGGAACGGATGGTCAACCGAGCACTGGCCACGTCCAGAGCACTCGTCGAACGTTGTATGGCACTACCCAAGTCCTGGCAGATCCGCCGAAGGTCGCAATGCGGGGCGAACCGCATGACGTCAATTGCCAAAGCCATCCTCACCTGGAGAGACAAAACGCCGAGAACGCTCCTTGGACCTGGCGCCGAAGGTGCTCTCAACGACCCAGCGGCTCCCTGGGTACCCAGCCTGTCAAATATGGAGGTACGCCGAGGAAAAGATCAGCTCGCGGAACGCGCTGCGAACATTTCCCAAAGGCTGTCGGTCGCGTGCGTAGTACAGCTTGTTGGTGAGGAGGACGGCCCAGCGGTTGACGGCGGGGGAGATCCACATGCCGGTGCCGGTGAATCCGTAGTGGACCCATACGTTGTCGGCCTGGCTCGTAGCGGGCGCCGGGTACCAGAACAGACCGCGGGCCGATTCGAGGCCGCCGGTTAGGATGGTGAGCGACTGGGTGGTCCAGTCCGCGCCGAGGCCGGCTGCGGAGCTGGCAGCCGTCGCAGGGGCCAGCATGTGGCGCAGGAAGGCCGCCAGGTCGTCAACGACGGTGAAGGCGCCGGCGATGCCGCAGACCCCGCCCAACAGCCGGGCCGAGAAGTCGTGGGCGACGCCCTTGAGGTGGGTGTCGGTGTCTTGGTCCAGTTCGGTGGGGGCGCTGCGGGCGGCGAGTTCGGCGGGGAGCGGGCCGAAGCGGGTGGTGTTCATGCCGAGGGGGCGCCAGGTCCGTTCGGTGGCGAGTTGGTCCAGCGGCATGCCTGAGAGGTGTTCGGCGAGGAAGCCGAGGATCAGGGCGGCGCGGTCGGTGTACTCGACGGCTTCGCCCGGTGGCCGGTGCAGTGGCTCGCGCAGGACGCCTCTGCGGATGGCGGCGTGGTCCGTGCCGTACTGGTTCTTCAGCTGGGCCCGGAGGGGTACGCCGGCGGTGTGGGTCAGCAACTGCCGTGCGGTGACCTGCCCGAGATCGTACTCCGTGACGTCGGGCCAGTACGAGCCCAGCCGCGCGTCGAGGTCGAGCCGGCCGTCCTCCCAGAGAGCCCCGATCGAGGACCAGACGGCGAGGATCTTGGTGAGGCTGGCGGCGTCGAAGACGGTGTCCAGGCGCATCCGGTGTTCTGGTTCGTCCGGGTCGAGGACGCCCGTGGCCCCGCTGGCGAGGATGCCGGTGGAGTCGCCCACGGCCCAGACCGCACCGGGGTAGACCTTGTTGCGGACGCCTTCGTCCAGCAGGGCTTGAATGCGGTCGATCATGGTCTCCCTTTTCGGTGGCCGTGGGGTCTCCGTTGCACAGGGTATGGACGCCGCCGCAGCAGCCGACGGTTCGACGCGGCTCCCTAGCTGAGCACTTGGCGGCCGAGCGCGTGGAGAGCGGTTTGGGTGGCGGAGAGCGGGTACCGGCGGGCGTTGGCGAGACCGGCCGCCCGCAGTGCGGGCAACACGCCGCTGGAAGTGCGCATGCGCTGGAGGTCTCGGGCTACGGCTCCGGGGCGGCCGAAGTCGGTGGGTGCCGCGGAGGCGCCGAGCGCCTCGTTCAGCCCGGGCACGGGTTGGTAGAGGGCGGGGAGTCCGCATGCCTGGGCTTCGAGGGCGACCAGGCCCATGGCCTCCAGGGTGGTGGATGGCATGACGAGGAGGTCGTGGTCCGCGAAGGTTTTCCACAGCTGTGGTCGGCGGAGCCAGCCGAGGTAGCGGGCTCGAATGCCGGCTCGCCGGAACAGGGGTGCCAGCGCCTGGTACTCGCTCTGCGGCGCGGCGATGCTCAGCTCGATCCCCTGCGCGGGGGCCAGGCTCTTGATGAGGGCTTCGCCGCCCTTTTCGGGCGTGAGCCGACCGGCGTACAGCAGACGCAGGTGGCTCGTCGGGGTGCTCGTCGTTCGTGCGGGCGGGTTGGTGATGAGGTGGTCGGGGATCCCCCAGGGGATGTGGACGATCTTCCGGCGGTCGGTCTTCGGGGCCAGCTTGAGGAGACGGTCGGCCATCGCGTGGGTGGGGACCACGATCGCGTCGGATGCCCGCGCCGTCTCGCGCAGGACACGGAGCTGGTCACGGTGGCCTTCGGCGAAGAGCAGGTCGGTGCCGTGGACCAGGGCGATCCTCGCGTGCGTCGGCAGGGCCCGCATCAGGGCCGGGGTCGCTCCGAAGGCGAGGTGTTGCAGGTGCAGGATGTCGATCCTGGACGGGTCGATCGCCTGCCGGAGAGCCGTACGGAGTTCGGCCACGTATCTGCCGAAGGCGGGGCCGTCCAGGCACTTTCCTCGTACGGACAGCAGCTCCAGGCCGGGCCGGCGGTGCGGAGTGGTGCCTTCGGGGGCGAGCATGAACGCTTGGGCCGGGATGCTGGGTTGGTTGCCGGTGTAGAGGTCCAGGAAGAGTTCGACGCTTCCTCCGGGGCTGCCGGCGGGCAGGTCGAGGGCTGTGGCGACCATGGGGTCCATGAATGGCCTCCCTGCATCTCCTCGTAGAGGCGGGAGGTCTCGATCCCCGCGCTGGAGCGGTACTTGAGGCCGAGCTGCTGGTAGCTCGCCGCGGTGCCGAAGGTGTGGTGGAAGGTGACTTTCCCGAAGACCATGAGCGGGTAGATCCGTACGGGACGGGCCGCGCGAATCTCCAGGGTCCACCGGATGGCGTGACCCTGGTGCCCGAGCGGGGCGGAGACGTGGACCCATATCCCGAGGGCGCCGATGCTCCGGCTGCCGTTGAGGAACTGCGCGTACGTCTCCGATCCGGTCCTCTCGTGGGTGACGCCGAGGTACAGGACGCCGGGGACAAGGACGTAGCCCTCCGGCGGGAGGGTGATCTCGCGGCTGAGGGTGCGGGAGGCCGCGTCGAGGTCGCCGTCGCAGATGCGCAGGGTGTCGCCGAGACGCCAGTCGTAGGCGTTCGGCGAGAGGTGCGCGGGATCGTAGGGTTCGATGGTGAGGGCGCCGTCGGCCCGTGCGGCGGCGATGGCCGGGCCGGTGAGGATCACGACTCCGCGGATCTGGCCGGCGGGAGGTCGCGCCAGTACGCGGAGGGCTGTGGGCCCGTGGCCGCCTGGTACTTGCCGGTGTAGAGGTCGACGGGGCCGGCCGCGACGAAGAACATGATCTGCCCGATCTTCATGCCCGGGTACACGCGCAAGGGACGTACCGCGGAGAGCATCAGCGTCCACTGCCCGTGGAATCCGATGTCGCCGATCGGCGCGGTGATCTCGACGAACAGTCCCAGTCGGCCCACCGAGGAGCGGCCGAACAGTAGCGGCACGAAGGAGTCGGAGCCGACTTCTTCGAGGGTGTGGCCGAGGTAGAGCTCGCCAGGCTGGACGACGTAGCCGCCCTCGTCGATCAGTACTTCCACCGTGGGGTTGGCGCGGTGGCTGTCGATGACCGGGGTCGTGTACGTCAGGAGGGTCGGGCCGAGCCGGACGTTGTAGCTGTTGGGGTTGACCTGGTTCTGGTCGAACGGGGCGATGCGTAAGCGCCCGTCGACCGTGGCCGTGGTGATCTCGGGACCGGTCAGGATCACGGTCTTCCTCCTTCGGTCAGGACGTGCTGGACGGCTCGGCCGAGGGGCACGGCGGCCTGTGTGGGGTGTCCGCCGAAGTACGCGTCGGCGAGGTAGCCGGTGGTCAGGAGAGACCGGGTACCGGGCGGGAGCAATGCCGGTGCGGTCGCCAGGGGGCCGGCCTGCGTGGACAGGCGTTCCAGCAGGGCGTCGACTTGGTGCTGATCGTCGGGCAGCGTGACGTGGACGAGCTGGTTGTCGAACGGTTCGGTGGCGAGCAGGTCGCCCCTGGTGAGCGTGGTGCCGAGGGGGACGGGGCGGAGCGCTGTCTCGTTGAGGACGACCGCTTCCGCTCCCAGGCCCGTATGGAGTCGTTCGACGATCTCCGCGACCAGCTCGGCCCGGTCGGGGACGCGGTGCCGGTGGGCACGAGCGACCGGACCGATGGGGGCAGCCAAGCGCTGACGCAGGCCTTCGATCTCGTCGAGAATCGGCTTCAAGCCAGGTGGGGAGGCTGCGGCTGCGGGCGCCAGGAGAACGGACCGGCCGCTCCAGCCGCCGCCTTCTACGCCCACGTCCGCGAGCGCGAAGCCGACCGCCAGTTCATGGCCCTTGAGGACCAGGGTGTCGCCTACGCGGACGGGTCCGTACTGGTCGCTGTGGCAGTGTCCCGCGAGGATCACGTCCAGGAACGGGCAGGCTTCGGCGATCTTCAGGTCTTCGGCGAATCCGGAGTGGCTGAGCAGGACCCAGGAGTCCACCTCGTGGTGGTGGGCGAGCATCAACTCCCTGAGCGCCCGCACCGGGTCGGTGACGCGGTGGCCGGCCCGGTCGGCGAACGGGACGGCGTTGAACGCCTGGAGGCCCATCACTCCGGTCACCGCGACCCGCCGGCCACCGATCGTGGCCAGGTGGATGCGCCGGAACAAGGCGTTCCCGTCGGCGTCGTCCACCACGTTCGCGCAGACGGTGAGCCGGTGGAGGCTCGGTTCGAAGTAGTGCGGCCAGCCGTGGTTCCCGGGGGCGATCACGTCGTACAGGGTGGTGAGGATCTCGCGCTCGACCTGTCCGCCGCCCAGCCGGTAGTACCCGCTGCCCTCGAAGAAGTCGCCGCTGTCGACGACGAGCGCCTCGGACCGGGCCGCGTGCAGGTGGGCCAGCAGAGGCGCGACGCTGTCGAAGGCGGAGTGGACATCGGTCGTGGCCACGATGCGCCGCAAGGTCCGGGTCACGGTGTGACCTCGCAGATGTCGGCGCCGAGGGCGCGGAGCTTGGCGGGGAGGTCGGCGTGTCCCCGGCGGAGCTGCTGGAGCCCTCCGAGGGTGGTGACGCCGCGTGCGGTGAGGCCGGCGATGAGGAGGGCCGAGCCGGTCCGGATGTCGGTGGACTCCACCCCCGCGCCGGTCAGGCGCTGCGGGCCGGTGAGGCGGCACTGGGTGGCGGAGATCTGGTCGATGTCGGCGCCCAGCGCTGCGAGTTGGGGGACCAGGTTGCCGTGGCGGCCGGGGTTGATCGTGTCCGCGAAGAGCTGCGTGCCGGGCAGGCCCAGGGCCAGCGCCATGAGCGAGGGCTCGAAGTCCGCGTCCAGGCCGCCGGGGGAGAGGGAAGCGATGGCGCGCAGGGAGTGGCCGGTCGGCTGCATGTTCCGGGCGTGAACCGTGAGGGCGTTCTCCTGCACGGCCACCGGCACGCCGAGCCAACGCAGAGCGGCCACGACGGGCGCGACGTCCTCGCCGCGTACGCCTTCGATGCGGCCGTGGCCGCCCGTGGCCGCGAGCGTGCCTGCCTCGATCTTGTCGCCGGGAACTGCCCAGGTGATGGAACCCTCTGCGGAGGCCGCAGTCGGCGGGGTGTGAGCGATCATGCGCTCGGTGACCTGTGCTCCCCATCCTGCTGACTTCACCGCGCGCAGAACGCTGGTGACCTCCGGGGACAGGTTCGGAAGGCCCAGCCGTAACGGCCGGCCCGCGACCACCGCTCGCAGGATCGCGGCGACGGTCGCGCCTCGCGAGCGGAAGGGCAACGTCACCGAGACGGAGTCCGTACGGGCGCTCCCGGCCACCACGCTGTAACCGCGGGCGTCCACTGCGTACCGGTCGCCGAACGCCTCGTACATCCGGAAGTGCTGCTCCATCCCGCGATCCCCGATCCGGCACCCGCCCGGCCACGGCAGAACGGCCCTTCCGTGGGTGGCGAGCAGGGCGGGCACCAGGTAGTACGAGGCGCGGATGCGACCCGCGGTCTCGAACAACTCCGGGGCGATGGTCCCGATGCCGCCGCCCATGAACAGGACCGTGCTCGGGTCGCCGACCGTACGAGCCAGCCGGTGCCCGGACTGCTGCACCAGCGTGAGCATGGCCTGCACGTCGGCGCTGGTGGGGACGTTGCTGAGCTGTACCGGCTGGCGCAGGACCGCAGCCGCTGAGGGGAGCGGCAGAGCGGCGTTCTTGGAACCGTCGACGGTCACAGCCCCGGCGAGCGGCGGGCCGGGACGGATCGCGATCACCTCGGCCGCGGTGGCAGAGATCTGGGTGAGGGACATGGTCATCTCCTTGGAAGCAGGGCGTGTACGGCCGCGTCGGGACATGCGGGCGGCGCCGGCACCGTGATCTCGGCCCAGCACCGCTTCCCGGAAGCGCTCGCCTCGACGTCGTGACGAGCGGCCAGCGCCGCCACGATGGGCAGACCGCGCCCGGTCTCGTCATCAGCACCGGGAAGGCCGGGCTTCGGAAGTACGGGACTGGAGTCGCAGACCTCGATCCGCACCCGGCCGTCGTTCAGCTCTGCGGCCACCGAGATGGGGCCGTGTCCGGCGTGACGTACGGCGTTGGTCAGCAGCTCGCTGGTCACCAGCGCCACGTCGTCCAGCACTCCGTCAGCGCCATCGAGCTGCCAGTCACGAACTCCCGCGACGATCCGGTGTCTGGAGTCCGTGACGGCGTACGGCGTGCCGGTAATGGAAAAGCTGAAGCGAAGCGGTTCCACAGGAGTGCCTCCCGGTCGAGTGCGGCCTCACCAGAGAACCGTCCGGGGCGGTGCGTGGACTTGCCCGGCTGCGCGCTGCGCATGGCTTATGCAGAAGCTGCATGACCGCCAAGTACGCCGTGACTTAAGCTCGGTTGAGCAGGCAGGATCGGGCGCGGCGAAAGGGGCCGTGGCACAGATGACCGATGCGCACGACGAGGCAAGACGGCTCGGCGAGGTGCTCCGCCGAGCCCGCGTACTTGCCAAGCGGTCCCAGACGGACGTTGCTGCCGCGCTCGGCTATCACCAGTCGAAGGTCAGCCGACTCGAACAGGGGAAGGGCACCGAGGACTCCCAGGTGCTGCGTTCCATCGCACGGGAGTTGGGTATCCCCTTATCCTCCGTCGGCCTGGCCGACCTCCCCGATGCCAGCGACTCCCACGCCGAGACAGATGACATGCGTCGCCGCACCTTCCTCGCAACCAGCTTGGCCACGCTCGCAACGCCGCCTCCCTCGTCCCACGGCTACGGCGCGCTTGTGCACGCACTCCTCCCCGGGCCGTTCCCTCCGCTTGGGGACGAGCAGCAAGACCTCTCCCAACTTGGCAAGCGCGTCTCGGACGTGCGTCGGTTTCTCTACTCCTGCGACTACAGCGATCTGGAGCGGACCCTCCCCGCTCTGATCGCGGACCTTCGTTACGCCGCGACAGGTTCGGACGAGGCGACGGCTCTGCTGGCCACCGCCTACCAGACCTCCGCCAGCCTGCTTCTCAAGCTCGGGGACCAAGGCAACGCTTGGCTGGCGGTGGGCCGCGCCATGGCCGAGGCGGAACGCAGCGGTGACCCGGTCGTCCTGGCCTCCAGCGTCCGCGTCCACGCACACCTGCTCGCCCGCGAGAAGCACACGTCCCAGGCGATCACGCTGGTTCGGCATACCGCCGACCAGCTCACCGGCGCCTACGACCAGCGCTCCCCGCGCTACCTGGCCGCGCTCGGCCTGCTCCTGTTGCGCGGCGTCACCGCCGCGAGCAGTGCGGGCGACCGCTCGGCAACTCGTGACTTCCTCACGGAGGCCAAGGAGGTCTCTCGTTTCGTCACGCTCGACCACTCCGACGCCTGGGCCAACTTCAGCCCGACGAACGTCAGCCTCCACGGCGTCAGCGCCGCGGTGGCCTTCGGGGATGCCGGGCTCGCTCTGGAGGCCGCGCGCCCCCTCATGCGACGGCACATTCCTGCCCCCGAGCGAAGGGCTGCTCTCTGGGTCGAGACGGCCCGCGCTTATAGCCAGCAGGGCCGGCTCGACCAGGGGTACCAGGCGCTCCGCATCGCCGAGAGCTGCGCGGCGCAGGACGTTCGCCGCCCGGCCATCCGAGAGCTGGTCGCGGACATGGCCGCCCGCGACCGTCGCCGTACGCTGCCGGAACTGCACCTGTTCAGCCGTCAACTGGGAGTCCCCGCGTGAATGAGCAGCCCGACCAGCAGGCCAAGAAGCCCTTTCTTTACGTCGTCGTGGGCGGGGCGGGCATCGCCGGTGATGTTGGCCGGCTGATCGGTGCGGCCCAAGCAGCCGGTTGGGGCGTGGGCGTCGTCGCTACCCCGCAGGGCCTGAGCTTCATCGACGCGGAAGCGGTCGAGGCGCAGACCGGGTACCCGATTCGCTCGGCATGGCGCTCCCCCAGCGCTCCCCAGCCACTCCCGGCCCCGGACGCGATCGCCGTCGTCCCGGCCACCTTCAACACGATCAACAAGTGGGCGGCCGGAATCTCCGACACCCTCGCGCTCGGAATTCTCTGCGAGTCGTACGGCCTCGGCATCCCGACCGCCGCCCTGCCCTACGTGAACTCGGCCCAAGCCGCCCACCCCGCGTATGCCGAGAGCCTGCGGAAGCTGCGGGCAATGGGCATCCTCATCGGATCGTACGATCCCCATCGCCCAAAGGCGGGTGGCGGAGCGGAGCGCTTTCACTGGGAGGAAGCACTCGACCTGCTCACGCCCAGGGTGGCTGCCAAACAATAATTCCCATTAGCCGAACAGCAAAAAGCCCCGGGCGTTGATGGCCCGGGGCTTTCCAGTGGAGCGGGTGACGAGAATCGAACTCGCGCTCTGAGCTTGGGAAGCTCATGTTCTACCATTAAACTACACCCGCAGCGCGCGCCGATGATCGGCTATGCATGCTCGCACACTGTACCTCATGGCAGGGCCCCGGCGGATGCGCCGTGGGTCCTGTCGTCGTTTCGGGGGTTGGTCTCGGTGTGTCGTGGGGTGGTGGGCCGCGCGGGGTGACGAGGGTGCGGAGGGCGGGAGTTGGGGGCGTAGGTTGGGGCGGAGCGGCGTGTGGAGTGGGTCCTGTTCATCCCCTATTGTGTGGCTTTCTCGTTGAAGGCTGGCTGGGGAAGGGACTTGATGAAGCCGATGAAGTCGGTGGAAGCGATCGAGCGCACCGTCGTCCGTTGCGCGGAGGGGCACGTGTTCGCCACCTCGACGTTTCCGATGCAGCAGCTCGGGTCGGACCGGATCGGGCCCGGGCGGCTGATCCGGTGCCCGCGGTGCGCGCGGTTGAGGAGCTCCGTTCCGGTGGTGCCCGCGAAGCGGTAGTCGGCGGTAGCCAGGAGGAAGCCGGGGCAGCCCGAAGGAGCCGCGGCGGCCGAAAGCAGCCGGGCCGCCCAGGAGGAAGCCGAGGCAGCACGAAGCAGCCGCGCAGCCCGAAGCAGCCGCGCAGCCCGGAGGAGCCGGGCCGGCCAGGAGGAAGCCGGAAGCGAGCCGGGGCGGCTGGCGGTAGCCGGGACTGGCAGGGCGGTAGCCAGGGATAGCAGGGCGGCCGCCCGGGGCGGCGTGGGCCGTTGTCCGGCGTGGGGGCAGGGGTGCGGGTGCGGTCCGATTGGGGCGGGCTCGCGCCCCTGCGTATCCTCGGATCGTGCTTCTCTCTGACAAAGACCTCCGGAACGAGATCGACAACGGCCGGGTCCGTATCGACCCGTTCGATCCGTCGATGGTTCAGCCCTCGAGCATCGATGTGCGGCTGGACCGCTACTTCCGGGTGTTCGAGAACCACCGCTACCCCCACATCGACCCCGCCGTCGAGCAGCCCGACCTGACCCGGACGGTCGAGCCGGAGGGGGACGAGCCGTTCATCCTGCACCCCGGCGAGTTCGTGCTGGCGTCGACGTACGAGACCATCACGCTGCCGGACGACCTGGCCTCGCGCCTTGAGGGCAAGAGCTCGCTCGGGCGGCTCGGGCTGGTGACGCACTCCACCGCCGGGTTCATCGACCCCGGGTTCTCGGGTCACGTGACGCTGGAGCTGTCGAATCTGGCGACGCTGCCGATAAAGCTGTGGCCGGGGATGAAGATCGGCCAGCTGTGCATGTTCCGGCTGACCTCGCCCGCCGAGTTCCCCTACGGTTCGGAGCGGTACGGCTCCCGCTACCAGGGGCAGCGCGGTCCGACGGCCTCGCGTTCGTACATGAATTTCCACCGGACCCAGGTCTGACACGGGCCGTGCGGCGCGGGTCAGGGCACCGAACACGAGGGACGTGGAGGCTACAGGCATGGGCATGGCTGCCGAGGACCGGGAGAACCTGACCTACGAGGGGTTCGGGCTCGCCGTGCGCGAACTGGCCCAGGCGGTGGCCGACGACGGGTTCGAGCCCGACGTGGTGCTGAGCATCGCGCGGGGCGGGGTGTTCGTGGCCGGCGGTCTGGCGTACGCGCTGGACTGCAAGAACATCCACCTGGTGAACGTCGAGTTCTACACCGGTGTGGGCACCACCCTGGAGATGCCGGTCATGCTGGCGCCGGTCCCGAACGTCGTGGACTTCACGCGCAAGAAGGTCCTGATCGCCGACGACGTCGCCGACACCGGCAAGACGCTGAAGCTGGTCCGGGACTTCTGCCTGGACCACGTCGCCGAGGTGCGCAGCGCGGTGATCTACGAGAAGCCGCAGTCGCTCGTGAAGTGCGAGTACGTGTGGAAGAAGACCGACCGGTGGATCAACTTCCCGTGGAGCGTCGAGAAGCCCGTGGTGCGCCGTACGGGACAGGTTCTCGACTCCTGAGAGGCCGCCCGGCCCTCGGCCTTCACGGCGAAGCCCCGAAGCCCGGAAGGTCGGAAGCCCCGAAGGCCCGAAGCCCGGAAGGCCCGAAGCCCCGAAGCCCGGAAGCCCCGAAGGCCCGGACCGCTCCTCCCGTTCGATCGAGGAGGAAGGTCCGGGCCTTCGCGGTGAGGCATGAAGCTCGTACGCGGCGCGGGTCGTACGCGGCGGCTGCCGCTCAGATCGTGCCGAGCTTGAGGATGGAGAGCAGGCCGATCAGCTGGATCGCCGAGGCGCCCAGGGCCTTGGGCCAGGGCAGGTCGTGGGACTTGCTGACCATGGAGGTGAAGAGCGCTCCGGCGGCCAGCAGGGTGATCCATCCGATGATCTGGACGAAGGCGTTCTCGCCGCCCAGGAAGAGGGCGAAGAGCAGTCGGGGGGCGTCCGTGATCGACATGATCAGCATGGAGAGGCCCACGGTGGGCTGCCAGGCTCCGTCGCCGCCGAGCTGGCGGGCCAGGGTGTGGGTCACCACGCCGAGGACCAGGCCGCCGACGACGAAGCCGAGGCCGGTGAAGAGGACGTACGGGACGGCCGTCGAGATGGTGGCGTTGATCGCCTCCTCGCGGGCCTGGTCGAAGCCGAAGAGCGCCAGCAGCCCGTAGACGAAGGTGACGATCAGGGCGGGGCCCCAGACGGGGTAGTCCCGCATCTGCCAGAACGTCGCACCCGGCCGCAGCACGATCCCCGACAGCAGGTCCTTCCAGGCCAGGCGCGGGCCGGCCGGCTGGGCCGGGGTGGCTCCCGCCTGGTAGGTGCCGCCGTCGCTGTAGGGGTCCTCGCCGACGCTGAACGCCTGCGTGTGCCCGGGGTTGTTCGCGTACGGGTCCTGGCGCGGTGCCTCCTGGTACGGGTCGCCGAAGTACTCCGGCTCACCGTGCCCGCCCGGCTGCTGCTGCCCGCGCCCGTCGCTGCCGCGGGGCGCACCGGTGTAGCCGCCGCCGCTGCCGTACGGAGCCGCACGAGGCGCGCCGTACTGCGGCGGGGCGGGGGTGCCGCCTGCCTGCGGCCACTGCTGGGCGCCGTACGGGGGCTGTGGTGCCTGCCCTCCGTACGACTGCCGCTGCTGCGGATGCCGCGCTTGCTGCGGTTGTTGCGGGGTGCGGTTGTCCCGGCCGCGTCCGATCCTGAATCCAGCCACGAGATCGAACGTACCTGGTCCCCGGGGTGCCCAGTGGGGGGACGGGGGGAGCGGGGCGGCTTTGCGGCTGAGCTGTGACATCCCGTACGGGTTTCCGGGTGCGTCCCCGTACGGGTGAGGCCGTGCCCCGGTACGCGAGAAGCGGCCGGTCCTGCCCCCGAGGCAGGTCCGACCGCTTCTCACTGTGCGGGTGGTGCGGGTGGGGCAGGTGGTGCAGGTGGTGCGTTACGCGGCCGGTTCCGGCTCGGGCTCCGGCTGGGGCTCGGGTTCCGGCTCGGCGGGCTTCTTCACGGACTCCAGCAGGAGCTGCGAGACGTCGACGACCTGGATCGACTCCTTGGCCTTGCCGTCGTTCTTCTTGCCGTTGACCGAGTCGGTCAGCATGACGAGGCAGAACGGGCAGGCCGTCGAGACGATGTCCGGGTTGAGGGAGAGGGCCTCGTCGACGCGCTCGTTGTTGATGCGCTTGCCGATCCGCTCCTCCATCCACATCCGCGCGCCGCCGGCGCCGCAGCAGAAGCCACGCTCCTTGTGACGGTGCATCTCCTCGTTCCGCAGACCCGGAACGCTCTTGATGATCTCGCGCGGCGGTGTGTAGACCTTGTTGTGACGGCCCAGGTAGCAGGGGTCGTGATAGGTGATCAGGCCCTCGACCGGGGTCACCGGCACGAGCTTGCCCTCGTCCACCAGGTGCTGGAGCAGCTGGGTGTGGTGGATGACCTCGTACTCGCCGCCGAGCTGCGGGTACTCGTTGGCGATCGTGTTGAAGCAGTGCGGGCAGGTGGCGACGATCTTCTTCGTCGCCTTCGCCTTCTTGGTCGAGTCGTCCTCGTCATCTTCGCCGAACGCCATGTTCAGCATCGCGACGTTCTCCTGGCCGAGCTGCTGGAACAGCGGCTCGTTGCCGAGGCGGCGGGCGGAGTCACCGGTGCACTTCTCGTCGCCGCCCATGATCGCGAACTTCACGCCCGCGATGTGGAGCAGCTCGGCGAATGCCTTGGTGGTCTTCTTCGCCCGGTCCTCCAGGGCGCCGGCGCAGCCGACCCAGTAGAGGTAGTCGACCTCGGTGAGGTCCTCGACGTCCTTGCCGACGATCGGGACCTCGAAGTCGACCTCCTTGGTCCACTCGACGCGCTGCTTCTTGGCGAGCCCCCAGGGGTTGCCCTTCTTCTCCAGGTTCTTGAGCATCGTGCCCGCCTCGGACGGGAACGCGGACTCGATCATCACCTGGTAGCGGCGCATGTCGACGATGTGGTCGATGTGCTCGATGTCGACCGGGCACTGCTCGACGCAGGCGCCGCAGGTCGTGCAGGACCAGAGGACGTCCGGGTCGATGACGCCGTTCTCTTCCGCGGTGCCGATCAGGAGGCGCTCGGCCTCGGCGAGGGCGGCGGCCGGGACGTCCTTGAGCTGCTCCTCGGTGGCCTTCTCGTTGCCTTCTGCGTCCTTGCCGCCGCCGGCCAGCAGGTACGGCGCCTTGGCGTGCGCGTGGTCGCGCAGCGACATGATCAGGAGCTTCGGGGAGAGCGGCTTGCCGGTGTTCCAGGCGGGGCACTGCGACTGGCAGCGACCGCACTCGGTGCAGGTGGAGAAGTCGAGGATGCCCTTCCAGGAGAACTGCTCGACCTGGGAGACGCCGAAGACGTCGTCCTCGCCCGGGTCCTCGAAGTCGATCTCCTTGCCGCCGCTGGTCATCGGTTTGAGCTCGCCGAGCGCGACGGCGCCGTCCGCGTTCCGCTTGAACCAGATGTTCGGGAAGGCGAGGAAGCGGTGCCAGGCGACACCCATGTTGGTGTTCAGCCCGACGGTGATCGCCCAGCCCATGGTGACGCCGAGCTTGATCATCGCGGTGAGGTAGACGAGGTTCTGCAGCGTGCCCAGGCTCAGGCCCTTGAAGGCGGCGACCAGGGGGTACGAGGCGAAGTACGCGGCCTCGTAGCCGTCCACGTGGTGCAGCGCGCCCTCGAGTCCGCGCAGGGTCATGATCGCGAGGCCGATGAGGAGGATGACCGCCTCGACGAAGTACGCCTGGCCCATCTTGGAGCCCGCGAAGCGGGACTTGCGGCCCGGGCGGGACGGCAGGTTCAGCTGGCGGATCGCGATGAGGACGAGGATGCCCAGGGTCGTCGCGAGTGCGATGAACTCCGTGTAGACCTCGTACGGCAGCCAGCCGCCGAGGATCGGGAGCACCCAGTCGGCCTTGAACAGCTGTCCGTACGCCGTGACGATGGTCAGCCCCAGCGTCAGGAAGCCGACGGCGACGAACCAGTGCGCGACGCCGACGATGCCCCACCGGTTCATCCGGGTGTGGCCGACGAACTCCTTGGCCAGGGTGATCGTGCGGTTCTTGGGGTTGTCGGTGCGGCTGCCCGCGGGGACCGGCTGTCCGAGGCGGACGAACCGGTAGATCTGCGCGACGGCTCGGGAAATGAGCGCAACGCCGACCACGGTCAGCACCAGCGACACGATGATCGCGGCGAGTTGCATGTAAGGGCTCCTCGGGCCTGCGAGGGTGGGATTTTGACACTACTAAGCAGTAACTTAATCAGTCTGTGCTGACACTATCCACTTATTCCAGTGGGCTGTACCCGGGCGGGCGGTGATCTGTGTCGCTCAGGCTGCCCTTGGCCCCCCGGGCTCCTCCACGGTTCGTTCCGCAGGATGTTCTGCGGGAGATTCTGCGGGTCGCTCCGCGGACCGTTCCGCGCAGGGCCGCGCGCACAGGAGTGTGCACGGATTCGGTGAGAATTGCCAGGTCGAGCCTGATTCGCTGGGTTTGGGACCGGCTCAGGGCGAGGGTCTGGGCGTAGTGCAGATCGAGCAGCGCCGTCTCGTCCCAGGGCATCCCGGAGCGGGCGCGCACCTGTGCGAGCCCGGTCAGCCCGGGGCGCAGCTCCAGTCGCCAGCGGCGTGGCCCGGCGTCCAGGAGGCCGGGGTCGTCCGGTGCGAGCGGCGCCGGGCCGACGAGTGAGAGATCCCCGCGTACGACGTGCACCAGCCGGGAGAGCACGTCGAGCCGGAGCCGCCGGGTGCGCAGCGACCGCAGGACGAAGGTCCGTCCGCCGAGGCCGACCCGGGTGCGCCGGTCGATCACCCCTCCGGGGCCGTGCCAGGCGGCGAGGATGAGCGCGGCGGCCAGCAGTACGGGGGTCGCCAGGAGCAGCAGGGCCGAGCCGAGGGCCACGTCCAGCAGTCGTTTGGCCCCGCCGTCGGGGGGCAGGGGCGGTGCCGGTGGCCGTACGGGGTTCCGGGCCGGCGCCGGTACCCCGCCGGGTGGCGGGGCGGGCCTTCCGTGGGGCGCCTGGTGCAGGGGCCGGACCGGCCGGGCCGCCTGGAGTGACTGCCACCATGCGCCGCCGCTCTGTCTGTAGCGCCGCTGCCTCGCGTTCCGCATCGCGCCCGCCCGGGTTTCGGAGTTCGGTGGGTCCGGGGCCGGTGCGTTTTGACCGGCTCACGGCATTTTGTGACAGAACAATCCCACGGTGCGATGGTGGGACGGGGGGAGTGGCGCGCCCGTGTTCCGGATGCCTCGCGCACCTCGCGTGTCTCGCGGGCGTTCGGCCGGTGCTCCGCTCCGGTGACGGCCATCGGGCCGGACCGAGTGGTCGGCCGGGTGCCGACCGGGTGCGGGCCGTGTGGTGGAAGAGGTGCGTGAGGTGTGCGAGCGGACGGCCGGAGGTCTTTGTGCAGGGGGCCAGGGGGCTGCGCACCGCGCTGAGCTGCGCATTCATCGCCTGGCGTCGAGGTTCGGCACTTAAGTTGAGTCAACATGGCTCAGGTCTGTTGACTCTTTCGTAGGTGTGATGCATCCTTGAGTCAGATCCGCTCAAGTAATTCTTCAGGAGGAATCGAAATGGCACGTGCGGTCGGCATCGACCTGGGCACGACTAACTCCGTCGTCAGCGTTCTCGAAGGCGGCGAGCCCACCGTCATCACCAACGCCGAAGGCGCCAGGACCACGCCGTCCGTCGTCGCCTTCGCGAAGAACGGCGAGGTGCTCGTCGGCGAGGTGGCCAAGCGACAGGCCGTCACCAACGTCGACAGGACCATCCGCTCCGTCAAGCGCCACATGGGCACTGACTGGAAGATCGACCTCGACGGCAAGAGCTTCAACCCGCAGCAGATGAGCGCCTTCATCCTGCAGAAGCTCAAGCGTGACGCCGAGGCGTACCTGGGCGAGAAGGTGACCGACGCGGTCATCACCGTCCCGGCGTACTTCAACGACTCCGAGCGTCAGGCGACGAAGGAGGCCGGTGAGATCGCGGGCCTCAACGTCCTGCGCATCGTCAACGAGCCGACCGCCGCCGCGCTGGCGTACGGCCTCGACAAGGACGACCAGACGATCCTCGTCTTCGACCTCGGTGGCGGCACCTTCGACGTGTCGCTCCTGGAGATCGGTGACGGCGTCGTCGAGGTGAAGGCCACCAACGGTGACAACCACCTCGGTGGTGACGACTGGGACCAGCGCGTCGTCGACCACCTGGTGAAGGTGTTCGCCAACGGCCACGGCGTGGACCTGTCCAAGGACAAGATGGCTCTCCAGCGTCTCCGCGAGGCTGCGGAGAAGGCGAAGATCGAGCTCTCGTCCTCGACCGAGACCACGATCAACCTCCCCTACATCACGGCGTCCGCCGAGGGTCCGCTGCACCTGGACGAGAAGCTCACGCGCTCGCAGTTCCAGCAGCTGACCGCCGACCTGCTGGACCGGTGCAAGAGCCCGTTCCACAACGTCATCAAGGACGCGGGCATCGCGCTCTCCGAGATCGACCACGTCGTTCTCGTCGGTGGCTCGACCCGTATGCCGGCCGTCGCCGAGCTCGTCAAGGAGCTGACCGGTGGCCAGGACGCCAACAAGGGCGTGAACCCGGACGAGGTCGTCGCCATCGGCGCCTCGCTCCAGGCCGGTGTCCTGAAGGGTGAGGTCAAGGACGTCCTGCTCCTCGACGTCACCCCGCTGTCCCTCGGTATCGAGACCAAGGGCGGCATCATGACCAAGCTCATCGAGCGGAACACGACGATCCCGACCAAGCGGTCCGAGATCTTCACCACCGCCGAGGACAACCAGCCCTCCGTGCAGATCCAGGTCTACCAGGGCGAGCGCGAGATCGCGGCGTACAACAAGAAGCTCGGAATGTTCGAGCTGACGGGCCTGCCGCCGGCCCCGCGCGGCGTGCCGCAGATCGAGGTCACCTTCGACATCGACGCCAACGGCATCATGCACGTCGGAGCCAAGGACCTCGGCACCGGCAAGGAGCAGAAGATGACCGTCACCGGTGGCTCCTCGCTGCCGAAGGACGAGGTCAACCGGATGCGCGAAGAGGCCGAGCAGTACGCCGACGAGGACCACCGTCGCCGTGAGGCCGCCGAGACGCGCAACCAGGGCGAGCAGCTCGTCTACCAGACGGAGAAGTTCCTCAAGGACAACGAGGACAAGGTCCCCGGCGACGTCAAGACGGAGGTGGAGACCGCGCTCGGCGAGCTGAAGGAGAAGCTCAAGGGCGAGGACACCGCCGAGATCCGTACGGCCACCGAGAAGGTCGCGGCCGTCTCCCAGAAGCTGGGCCAGGCGATGTACGCCAACGCCCAGGCCGATGGTGCGGCCGCCGGTGAGCCCGGTGCCGAGCAGGCCCGTCCGGCCGACGACGACGTCGTTGACGCCGAGATCGTGGACGACGAGAAGGACAGCAAGGGCGGTGCGGTGTGACGGAGGAGACCCCGGGCTTCGAGGAGAAGCCCGACGTCCCTTCCGGCGCCACCTCCGACGACGCCGAGCCGACGGCCGCCTCCGAGGAGGCGGCCCCGGCCGGGGATGCTGACCAGACCGCAGGCCTGACCGCGCAGCTGGACCAGGTACGCACGGCGCTCTCCGAGCGCACGGCGGACCTCCAGCGCCTCCAGGCCGAGTACCAGAACTACCGCCGCCGCGTGGAGCGGGACCGGGTCACGGTCAAGGAGATCGCCTCGGCGAACCTCCTGACCGAGCTCCTCCCCGTCCTCGACGACGTCGGCCGGGCCCGCGAGCACGGCGAGCTCGTCGGCGGCTTCAAGTCGGTGGCCGACAACCTGGAGTCGATCGTCACCAAGCTGGGTCTCCAGCAGTTCGGCGAGGAGGGCGAGCCCTTCGACCCGACGATCCATGAAGCCCTGATGCACAGCTACGCACCGGATGTCACGGAGACGACCTGCGTGGCGATCCTGCAGCCGGGGTACCGCTTCGGCGAGCGCACCATCCGCCCCGCGCGGGTCGCCGTGGCGGAGCCGCAGCCGGGCGCCACGCCCGCGGCGGCGAAGGAAGAGAAGGTTGACGACGAGGAGAGCGGTGGCCCCGAGGAGGTCTGACATCACGTCGGACCACTCGGTCGCACACCGACCGGCCGGGCGGCCGGCCCCAGGGCCGGCCGCCAGGGCCTTGTCCAGTGACCGGTGCGGACCGGGGAGCGACGGTGTTCCCCGCGAGCCGGTCGATTCGTACGCGAGAGGCCGCCGGCCGATCGTCCGGAAGGAGGGACGTCGATGAGCACGAAGGACTTCGTCGAGAAGGACTACTACAAGGTCCTCGGCGTCCCGAAGGACGCCACCGACGCCGAGATCAAGAAGGCGTACCGGAAGCTCGCCCGCGAGTTCCACCCGGACGCCAACAAGGGCGACGCCAAGGCCGAGGAGCGCTTCAAGGAGATCTCCGAGGCGAACGACGTCCTCGGGGACGCCAAGCGGCGCAAGGAGTACGACGAGGCGCGCGCCCTCTTCGGCAACGGCGGGTTCCGGCCCGGTCCCGGTGCCGGAGGCGGGTTCCCCGGCGGCTTCGACCTGGGGGACCTCTTCGGAGGCACCCAGGGCGGCGCGGGCCAGGGCGCCGGCGGATTCGGCGGCGGGGGAGGTCTCGGCGACGTGTTCGGCGGGCTGTTCAACCGCGGCGGCGGTCCCGGCACCCGGGTGCAGCCGCGCCGGGGCCAGGACATCGAGACCGAGGTGACGCTCAGCTTCACCGAGGCCGTCGACGGGGCCACGGTCCCGCTGCGGATGTCCAGCCAGGCACCCTGCAAGGCGTGTTCGGGCACCGGCGACAAGAACGGCACCCCGCGGGTCTGCCCGACCTGCGTCGGTACGGGCCAGGTCTCGCGCGGCAGCGGTGGCGGGTTCTCGCTCACCGACCCGTGCGTGGACTGCAAGGGCCGCGGCCTGATCGCCGAGAACCCCTGTGAGGTCTGCAAGGGCAGCGGACGCGCCAAGTCCGCCCGCACCATGCAGGTCCGTATCCCGGCGGGCGTCTCCGACGGGCAGCGCATCAGGCTGCGCGGCAAGGGCGGCCAGGGCGAGCGCGGCGGTCCGGCCGGTGACCTCTACGTCGCTGTCCACGTGGACACGCACCCGGTCTTCGGCCGCAAGGGCGACAACCTCACCGTCACCGTGCCCGTCACCTTCCCGGAGGCGGCACTCGGCGGCGAGGTGAAGGTGCCCACCCTCGGTGGGCCCCCGGTCACCCTCAAGATCCCCGCGGGTACCCCGAACGGGCGTACGATGCGCGCCCGTGGCAAGGGTGCCGTACGCAAGGACGGAACCCGGGGCGACCTCCTCGTCACCGTGGAGGTCGCGGTGCCCACCGAGCTGGGCGACGAAGCCAGAGAAGCGCTGGAGGCCTACCGCAAGGCGACCGCGGTCCAGGACCCGCGGGCCGACCTGTTCCAGGCCGCGAAGGGAGCTTGAGATGGACGGCCGCCGACGTAACCCGTACGAACTGAACGACGAGACCCCGGTGTACGTGATTTCGATCGCGGCCCAGCTCTCGGGTCTGCACCCGCAGACACTCCGTCAGTACGACCGCCTCGGTCTGGTCTCCCCGGACCGCACGGCCGGCCGCGGACGGCGTTACTCGGCCCGTGACATCGAACTGCTCCGCAACGTCCAGCAGTTGTCCCAGGACGAAGGCATCAACCTGGCCGGCATCAAGCGCATCATCGAGCTGGAGAACCAGGTCGCGGCGCTCCAGCAACGCGTCGCCGAGCTGTCCACCGCGGTGGACGGGGCGGCCGTCGCCGTACGGCAGGCCGAGGCCCAGGTGCACGCCTCGTACCGGCGCGACCTCGTGCCGTACCAGGACGTGCAGCAGACCAGTGCGCTGGTCGTATGGCGGCCGAAGCGGCCGAGGGACTGACACCGGACGGGCGCGTGACGCCCGTCCCGCACATGGGCCCGCCTCCCGGTCGTACCGGTGGGCGGGCTCTGTCGCGTAGTGGGGGCGGCGGCGGGGCGCTGGCCGGCGGCCTCAGTCCTCGTTGAGGATTCCCGACTGGGCTATCAGGAAGCCGAGCTGCGCGCGGCTGCTGCTGCCGAGGGTGGCGGCGAGCTTGGCGATGTGCGCCCGGCAGGTCCGTACGTTCATGCCGAGCCGGCGCGCGATCGAGTCGTCCACGTGACCCTCCACGAGGAGGTGGGCGATGGAGCGCTGGACAGCGCTGATGCCGTCCGGCGTGGGCTCGTACCGGATCTCCTCCAGGAGCGGGGTGGCGCGGCTCCAGAACTTCTCGAAGACCGACGCCAGATAGGCGACCAGACCCGGGTGGCGCAGCTCCAGGGCGACCTGGCGGTCGTCCTGGGCCGGGATGAAGGCGACGGTACGGTCGAAGATGATGAGACGCTCGATGAGCTCCTCGGATGTCCTGATTTCGACGTTCGCGTCAGCGATGCGTTCCGCGTACGCGAGGGTGCTGGGGCTGTAGCGGACCGTGTGCTGGTACAACGTCCGCATGCGGACGCCGCGGTGGACGACGGAGAGGCCGCGCTCCAGGGCCTTCCCCAGCCGGTCCTCGTTCCGTCCGCCGCCGGGCTGGATGGTGAGGACCTCGGTGCGGCACTCCGCGGTGGCGATGTCCAGGGCGCCGTTGATCCGGGCCACGCCCTCCAGCACCGTGATGGCGTGGGTGGCCGGCGGTCCCTGCGCGCTGATGTCCATGAAGGGCTCGAAGGACTCGGCGAGGAGCAACGAGTGGCGTCTGCGCTCCTGTATCTCGCGCTCCAGAGGGTTCACGTGCTGGGCGAGCGCGGTGGAGGGAGGGACGGGGCGCAGCCAGTCCGGGTCGTCGGGGTCCGCGTGCAGCAGGGCGAACTCCATGAGGCACGGTGCTGGTTCGACCTCGTCGCGCGCGATCCGTCCGGAGCGGATTGCGCCCGAGTAGAGGCGTTTGCCTTCCTCGCACAGTTCGGTGATCCCGTGAGGATGTGTCGTTTTCGTGTCTCTTGTGATCATTTCTCCACCCCCCAGGTTCCTGAACATGCAAGAACATGATGCATCGACTCTGTGGTGTTCACGGGGTCGCGTGAGACATCGTCTTAGGAGCGGGGGAGAGGAATCCACAAGTGAGGACGAAGCCGACTATGGATAAGCGAATGCTTCGCTCGGTGCTTGCCGCCTCGTTCGTCGCAGCCTTGGGTTTTGGGCTGGTGGGCGCGGGCGACATCGGCTGGGACAGTGAGGCGGCTGCTGTCCCGGGGGACATTGGCTGGAACAGCGAGGCTACGGCGACGCCCGGTGACATCGGCTGGGACTCGCTGAACACGACGCAGGGTGACATCGGCTGGGACCTGCTCGGTGCGGTCCGGGCCGACATCGGCTGGGACTCGCTGAACAAGACCCGGGGTGACATCGGCTGGGCCGTGCAGGCATCGGCGACCCGTGACATCGGCTGGGACTTGCTGAACAAGACGCAGGGTGACATCGGCTGGGACTCGCTGAACAAGGTTCAGAGTGACATCGGCTGGGACTCGCTTCCGGCCTCCGCAAGCGCATGACCACCCCGCCGGACGACCGGATCTTCCGGCGCGAGATGGCTTCGGCCTATCGCTCGGGGTGGCACTTCGTCGACCTGCTCACCGCTCTGCCGGGCCCGGGTGACTCGTTGATGGTCACCCTGCTCGGTGAGCCCGTGGTCGTCGTGATGGAGGAGGGCGAGGAGATTCGCGCCTACCGCTGTCTGCGCAGGCCACGTGGCGCCCCACAGCCCGTGCGCTGCGCGGTGAGGTACGGCATGATCTTCGTCAATCTGGACCAGCGCGACCACGAACTGTTCGACCCCGAGACCATCTCAGCCACCCCCCGAAGCGCCTGAGCGATCCCCCGAACCACCACATCGCTCAAGCGCATCCCCCACACAGCGGCGCCACCGTGACCTGACACGGTGGCGCCGCTGTGCTTGTGCCGGGCGCGACACGCGGTGGGGGCGCGCCCCTCAGGCCCGGCCGAGGGCCCGGTCCAGGGCGATCTCGATGACGACCCGCGTCGGGTTGACCCTCGGCTCCCGCCCGTAGCGCTCGGTGTGGCGGCGTTCGGCGTCCTCGACGACCTCCCGCTCCGTACGGATCGTCGCGCGGCCCTCCAGCGTCGCCCAGCGGGCGCGGTGCATCTGGCAGACCGCGACCCGTGCCCCCTCCGGACCCGCCGCCCGGACGTGGGCCACCTTCCGGCTGCCGCCGTCGGTGATGATGCGGGCCAGCCCCGCCCCGGGGTCGTACGTCACGCAGACGGGCACCACGTGCGGGGTGCCGTCCGGGCGGAGGGTGGTCAGCGTGCAGAGGTGGTACTCGCGCCAGAAGGCGAGGTACTCGGGGCTTGGTTTGCGTACGTCGAGGGCCATGGGCGAAAGCGTAGGAGGTGCTCCCGCGACACCCTGGGTGCAGGTGCGGAGTCTCGCGGGTGCGGAGCCCCGTGCGCTCGAATACCAGCCTTGAGTGGAATAGACTCAACTTTGTGCACGTTGATCGAATCATGGGCCAGGTTCCGAGCCTGGGTAGGACGCGATCGTCGAGGAGGAGACAGCGCACGTGGACGCCGAGCTGACCAACAAGAGCAGGGACGCCCTCACCGCGGCCACCAGCAGGGCGGTGAAGGACGGACACCCCGATCTGACCCCCGCACACCTGCTGCTCGCGCTGCTCGCGGGTGAAGACAACGAGAACATCATCGATCTCTTGGCCGCCGTGGAGGCGGACCAGGCCATGGTGCGCACGGAGACCGAGCGGCTGCTCGGCGCGCTGCCGAGCGTCACCGGTTCCACCGTGGCACCGCCGCAGCCCAACCGCGAGTTGCTCGCCGTCGTCAGCGACGCCGCGCAGCGCGCCAAGGACCTCGGCGACGAATACGTCTCCACCGAGCACCTGCTGATCGCGGTCGCCGAGAAGGGCGGCCGGGTCGGTGAGATCCTCGGTGCCCAGGGGGCCGGTGCGAAGAAGCTGCTGGCCGCGTTCGAGAAGAGCAGGGGAGGGCGACGGGTGACCACACCCGACCCGGAGGGTCAGTACAAGGCCCTGGAGAAGTTCGGTACGGACTTCACGGCGGCGGCCCGCGAGGGCAAGCTCGACCCGGTCATCGGCCGGGACCAGGAAATCCGCCGCGTCGTACAGGTGCTCTCGCGCCGTACGAAGAACAACCCGGTCCTCATCGGTGAGCCCGGCGTCGGCAAGACCGCCGTCGTCGAGGGGCTCGCCCAGCGCATCGTCAAGGGCGACGTGCCCGAGTCGCTGCGCGACAAGCGCCTCGTCTCCCTGGACCTCGGGGCGATGGTCGCGGGCGCGAAGTACCGGGGCGAGTTCGAGGAGCGGCTGAAGACCGTCCTCTCCGAGATCAAGGAGAGCGACGGCAAGGTCATCACCTTCATCGACGAGCTGCACACCGTCGTCGGCGCCGGAGCCGGCGGGGACTCCGCCATGGACGCGGGCAACATGCTCAAGCCCATGCTGGCCCGCGGCGAACTGCGGATGGTCGGCGCGACCACGCTCGACGAGTACCGCGAGCGGATCGAGAAGGACCCCGCCCTGGAACGCCGCTTCCAGCAGGTCCTGGTCGCCGAGCCCAGCGTCGAGGACACCATCGCGATCCTGCGCGGGCTCAAGGGGCGGTACGAGGCGCACCACAAGGTCTCCATCGCGGACGCCGCGCTGGTGGCCGCCGCGACCCTCTCCGACCGTTACATCACCTCCCGCTTCCTCCCGGACAAGGCGATCGACCTCGTGGACGAGGCCGCCTCCCGGCTGCGCATGGAGATCGACTCCTCGCCCGTCGAGATCGACGAACTGCAACGCGCCGTGGACCGCCTCCACATGGAGGAGCTGGCGCTGAAGAACGAGACCGACACCGCCTCCCGGCAGCGGCTGGAGAAGCTCCGTCGTGACCTCGCCGACAAGGAGGAGGAGTTGCGCGGCCTCACCGCCCGCTGGGAGAAGGAGAAGCAGGGCCTCAACCGGGTCGGTGAGCTGAAGGAGCGCCTCGACGATCTGCGCGGCCAGGCCGAACGCGCCCAGCGGGACGGCGACTTCGACACCGCGTCCAAGCTCCTCTACGGCGAGATCCCCGGCCTGGAGCGCGAGTTGGAGGAGGCGACCGAGGCCGAGCAGGTGGCGGCCGAGACGCCCAAGGAGACCCTGGTCAAGGACGAGGTCGGCTCCGACGACATCGCCGACGTGGTCGGCGCCTGGACGGGCATCCCGGCCGGACGCCTGCTGGAGGGCGAGACGCAGAAGCTGCTGCGGATGGAGGACGAGCTCGGCAGGCGGCTGATCGGCCAGAGCGAGGCCGTCCGCGCGGTCTCGGACGCGGTACGCCGCACCCGGGCCGGCATCGCCGACCCGGACCGGCCGACCGGCTCGTTCCTCTTCCTCGGCCCCACCGGCGTCGGCAAGACGGAGCTGGCCAAGGCGCTCGCGGACTTCCTCTTCGACGACGAACGGGCCATGGTCCGCGTCGACATGAGCGAGTACAGCGAGAAGCACAGCGTCGCCCGGCTCGTCGGTGCCCCGCCCGGTTACGTCGGCTACGAGGAGGGCGGCCAGCTCACGGAGGCGGTCCGCCGCCGCCCGTACAGCGTCGTCCTGCTCGACGAGGTGGAGAAGGCTCATCCGGAGGTCTTCGACATCCTGCTCCAGGTGCTGGACGACGGCCGGCTCACGGACGGCCAGGGCCGGACGGTGGACTTCCGCAACACCATCCTGATCCTCACCTCCAACCTCGGCAGCCAGTTCCTGGTGGACCCGCTGCTGAAGCCCGAGGCGAAGAAGGAGCGGGTGCTGGAGGTCGTACGGGCCTCGTTCAAGCCGGAGTTCCTGAACCGGCTGGACGACCTGGTCGTCTTCTCCGCGCTGACCGGCGACGAACTCGCCCACATCGCGGGGCTCCAGATCGAACGCCTCGCCAAGCGGCTCGCCGACCGGCAGCTCACCCTCGACGTCACGCCGGCCGCGCTGGCCTGGCTCGCCGAGAAGGGCAACGACCCGGCGTACGGTGCCCGGCCGCTGCGCCGCCTCATCCAGACGGCGATCGGTGACCAGCTCGCCCGGGAGATCCTCGCGGGCGAGATCACGGACGGCGACACCGTACGCGTGGACGTGTTCGGGAACGGCCCGGACGGTGGTGCGGCCGGTGAGGGCACGGCCGGTGAGGGTGGGCTGATCGTGGGCGCGGCGCGCTGATGCGGCGCGGTCACACTGCGCGGTGACACGGGCGGGAGCCAGAACCTGCCCGGCAGCCCGCAGAGGACGAAGGGGCGGATGTGTACGGGGACGGTGCCGCCGTCCTCGTACCCGGCCGTCCGATGACGTGCGCCGGGCTCCGGGGCTTCAGCTCGGCGCCCGGGCGGTCAAGGTTCGTGCGCGACGGCCCGGTCCTGTCCGCCGGGAGCGGATCGACCCCGCCGGGGGTTGCCATTCCCCGCCCGCCATGGGGGAGGATGGCGTACAACCGCACGAAGGGAAATAACGGTGAGCATCGATCCGTCCTCGATTCCTAATTTCGGGGGCCAGCCCGAACCGCAGGCGGCAGGACCGGAGGGCCCCGTCGTCCCTGACCAGGACCTCGTCAAGCAGCTCCTGGAGCAGATGGAGCTCAAGTTCGTCGTCGACGACGAGGGCGACCTCGCGGCGCCGTGGGAAGAGTTCCGCACGTACTTCATGTTCCGGGGCGAGGCCGACCAGCAGGTCTTCTCGGTGCGGACGTTCTACGACCGTCCGCACGACGTCGACCAGCGTGCCGTCCTGCTGGACGCCATCGACGACTGGAACCGCCGCACCCTGTGGCCCAAGGTCTACACGCACTCCCACGAGGGCGAGGAGGGCGAGGCCGGTTCGGTCCGCCTGATCGGTGAGGCGCAGATGCTCATCGGTACCGGCGTCGCCCTGGAGCACTTCGTCTCCTCCACGGTCAGCTGGGTCCGCGCCTCCATCGAGTTCGACAAGTGGCTCGTCGAGCGCCTCGGCCTCGCGCCGGCCGAGGAGAAGTCCGAGGGGTCCACCGAGTCCGCGGACGAGACGCCCGAGGGCTGACCGACTCCGGTCCGCGGGGGCGCGCCCGCACGACGCGTCCCCAGGACCCACCCGCACGACGCCCGGCCGGGCGGTGGTCACCACGACCGCCGACCCGGCCGTCGGCGTTTCCGGGGGGCTCCACCTGCCGCGCTCCACGCGTGGGGATCGGCATGCCGGGATCGCCACGTGGGATCAGCACGCCGGTATCAGCATGTCGCGGTCAGCGTTTCCGCAGCCCGGACAGCCTCTCGATCGCTGCTTCGAGCACGCTCGTCCGCTTGCAGAACGCGAACCGGACCTGGGTGCGGCCGGCTTCCTGGTCGTCGTAGAAGACGGCGTTGGGGACGGCGACGACGCCGGCGCGTTCGGGCAGGGAGCGGCAGAAGGCGATGCCGTCCTTCTCGCCGAGGGGGGCCACGTCGGTGGTGATGAAGTACGTGCCCTGGGGCCGGTGGACCTCGAAACCGGCGGCGGTGAGACCGGCCGTGAGGAGGTCGCGCTTGGTGCGCAGGTCCTCGCGGAAGTCGGTGAAGAAGGCGTCGGGGAGGGCCAGGGCCTCGGCGACCGCGTACTGGAGGGGGCCGCCGCTGACGAAGGTGAGGTACTGCTTCGCGGTGCGGACGGCGGTGACGAGGGCGGCGGAGCCGGTGACCCAGCCGATCTTCCAGCCCGTGTAGGAGAAGGTCTTGCCGGCCGAGGAGATGGAGACCGTGCGGTCGCGCATCCCGGGCAGGGCGATGAGGGGGATGTGGTCCCCGTCGAAGGCGAGGTGCTCGTAGACCTCGTCGGTGACGACCAGGAGGTCGTGCTCGACGGCGAGTCCGGCGATGGCCGTGAGCTCTTCGGGGGTGAGGACCATGCCCGTGGGGTTGTGCGGGCTGTTCAGGAGGAGGAGCCGGGTGCGCGGGGTGATGGCGTCCCGGAGCGCGTCCAGATCGGGGCGGAAGTCCGGCGCGCGCAGGGTGAGGGGGACGCGGACCCCGCCGGCCATGGCGATGCAGGCGGCGTACGAGTCGTAAAAGGGCTCGAAGGCGATGACCTCGTCGCCCGGCTCCAGGAGTGCCAGCATGCTCGCGGCGATGGCCTCGGTGGCGCCCGCCGTCACCAGGACCTCGGTGTCGGGGTCGAAGGCCAGCCCGTAGAAGCGCTGCTGGTGGGCGGCGACGGCGGTACGGAGTTCGGGGACCCCCGGGCCGGGCGGGTACTGATTGCCCCTGCCCTCGCGCAGGGCGCGGACCGCGGCCTCGCGGATCTCCTCCGGACCGTCGGTGTCGGGGAAGCCCTGCCCCAGGTTGATGGCGCCGGTCGTGAGCGCCAGGGCCGACATCTCCGCGAAGATCGTCGTCCCGTGCCCGTCCAGCCTGCGGTTCAGCAGCGGCCTGCGGCTCATCTCTCCACCGTCCTCGATGCGGGCCGGCGTCTCCGGGACCCACGGGCCATCCTGTCGGCAAGCTCTGGAGTTGCTCAAGTCCGCTTTGGCGCGGATGCGGCGGGGGCATCCAGTGGGCATCCGGATAGGTTCGGTGGGCGGCGGGGGCCGCACGGGGGACGGAAGGATGTGAGGACGTGACGTACGTCCTGGTGGGGCTGATCGTGCTGGCGGTGGCGGGGGTCGTCGTGACCGTCGTGAGGTGGTCGGGGCGGATGCGGCCGGCGTCCTCCCCGCGAGCGGGCCGGCCCGGCGGTACCGCGGCGCGGGGTGGGCCGCGGGGGTACAAGGTGAGTACGAAGAAGGCGCGTCGCTCGTCGGCGCGCGGGCGCTCGTCCGGCGACAGCTGGTGGGCGGGTGACGGCGGCGGTCCGTCCGACGGAGGTCACTCCGGCCATTCGGGCGGCCACTCCTGCGGCGGTGGCCACTCCTGCGGCGGTGGCCACTCCTGCGGCGGTGGCTCCTCGTGCGGCGGTGGCTGCGGTGGGGGCGGCGGCGACTGACGCGAGGCGTCGGTGCTGCGGTGCCGCAACGACGCCATGTGCGCTGCCGGTTGAGTGTTGGTGGAGGGCGGGGTCCGGCCGGAGTTGATCAACTCCGGCCGGACCCCGCCCTGTTGTGGATCTTCGTTGCGGCCGGGCGGGTTCCGGACGGGTCGGAGGTGAGCCGGGAGGCGCGCGGGGGCGTTCTGGTTGAACAGTTGAGCTGTACTGCCCCCCAGGGGATGGAAACCACGTCAAGTTGGGCAAAAACGCGGTGAGTACGGCGTAGTTCGTGATTCCCTCGTTTGACAGAACATTTCAGCCCACGGACCCCAGTTGGGCCGGATCGCGCGCTTCCCACCTCTCCTTCGTCAATGCTCCGGTGGCGCCCCCTGCTCATGTGTCCCTGCGTTTGCGGAGCCGACCCATGCTCACGTCCCTTCAGACGGCCTATTCCGACACCCGCGCTGCCGATCTGGCGTGGGCACTCGGCAGGGAGCCGCTCCCCGCCCTCGCCGTGCTGGATCTCCAGCTAGGCGGCGCCACCCTGCAGTTGAGGCTGCTCGGCGCCTCCCACCAGGTCCTCCTGGAGGAGGATGGCGGTACCTGTTCGGAGACCGTGGCCTGTCTCCCGGGCAGTCGCACCCCGCTGCCCCTGGGGGTGGCCAAGCAGCTCGGCGACCGGGAGTACGAGTTCGCCGCACGCGTGGAGACCCTCAACGAGGGGCAGTTCGCTGCTCGGGCGCAGGAGTTGCTCGCCTTGGTGGCCGAGCACCCGCACGGCCTGGCAGGCACGTTTCCGGGGAGCCCGTACGCCTTCACCGCGATGCTGGCGCAGCGCTCCGAGGGGCAGGTGCGGTGGCGCACCTGGCACGCGTACCCGCAGGAAGGGCAGTTGGTCGTCACGCGGACCCGGGTCGGGGTGCGGATTCCGGTGCTGCCCAGAGGCGGGGTGAACTCCGGGGCGGTGTGCGGGGTGTCGGGTGTTCCGGCGTTGGTGGAGCAGCCGACTCGCGCCAGCCGGGAGGTGTTTCCGCCCGCGCGGGCCCTCCCCGCGCCTGCCGTCCCCGCGCCTGCCGTCCCCGCCCCGGCAGTGCGCGTCCCGGCCGGCTCCGTCGCGTCCGGTGTGCCCGTCCTGTTGCCCTGAGGTGTCCGAAAACCGTTCGGCGTGCGGGTCGTTGGCGTGCGCCGGTGAGCGGTCGGCGCACGCCGGGCGCTCGCTCCGGAGCCCCATGTGCACCCTTGCGGGTGACACGGCGCGCAGGGATCGTGACGTAGCGTTCCGGGCATGATCGACCAGCAGGTGCCCCTCCTCGGGGGTGTGGCGCCCCTTCCCGTACACCCGCGGACCGGCCGGTTCCTCGTGCTGGCCTCCGTTTTCGTCTGCGCCGCCTGCGGCCTGGTGTACGAGCTCGAACTGGTCGCCATGGCCTCCTACTTGATCGGCGACTCCGTGACGCAGGCGTCGGTGGTGCTCTCCGTGATGGTCTTCGCGATGGGCCTCGGCTCGCTCCTCGCGAAACGTTTACGCTGTCACGCCGCGGTGGGCTTCGCCCTGATCGAGGTGGCGCTCGCGCTGGTCGGCGGGTTCTCCGCGCTGGTGCTGTACGCCTCCTTCGCCTGGCTCGGGGAGTCGCGCGTCGCGCTGGTCGGGTTCTCGCTGGCGATCGGCGTCCTCATCGGGGCGGAGATCCCCCTGCTGATGACGCTGATCCAGCGGGTCGACCGGCAGGACGCGGGCGGGACCGTCGCCGACCTGTTCGCGGCGGACTACGTGGGAGCCCTGGTGGGCGGGCTGGCCTTCCCCTTCCTGCTGCTGCCGGTGCTGGGGCAGCTGACCGGCGCGCTCTTCACCGGCGCGGTCAACGCGGCGGCGGGCGGCGCCCTGATCCTCTGGCTCTTCCGCCGTGACCTCACCGCACGGTCCCGCTGGCTCCTCGTCCTCGCCGGGGTCTGCGCGATGGCCCTGCTGGCCACCGCCACCGTGCTGGTGGACGACTTCGAGCGCGCCGCGCGCCGGGCGGTGTACGGGGACGAGGTGCGGGTCGCGGTGCAGACAGGGGTGCAGGAGGTCGTCCTCACCGGCGCCGGGCGCGACTCCCTCGACCTCTACCTCGACGGCCGGCTGCGGGTCAGGGCCGGCGACGAGTTCCGGTACCACGAGGCCCTCGTGCACCCCGTGATGAAGGGGCCGCACGCCCGGGTGCTGGTCCTCGGCGGCGGTGACGGGCTGGCCGCCCGCGAGGTGCTGCGCTACTCCGACGTACGCCGGGTCACGGTGGTCGAGCTGGACCCGGGGGTCACCCGTCTGGCCCGTACCGACCCCGCGCTCGCCGCCCTCAACGGCCACGCCTACGCCGACCCGCGGCTGACGGCGGTCACGGCGGACGCGTTCACCTGGCTGCGGACGGCGCACCAGCGCTACGACGTGGTCATATCCGATCTGCCGGACCCCGGCATCACGGCGAGCACCAAGCTGTACTCCGCCGAGTTCTACGGTCTGGTCGGGCGGGTGGTCGCCCCCGACGGCCGGTTCGTGGTGCACGCGGGGCCGCCGGGGAAGCGGCCGCGCACCTACTGGACGGTGGACGCGACCGTGCGCGCGAGCGGCATGGCCACCCGCCCGTACCGGGTCCTCGGGCGGCGGTCCGGGTTCGCGAGCCCGGACCGGGTGGCCGGCGACTCGGGGGCCGCCGAGGACTGGGGCTTCGTACTGGCGGCCCCGGGCGGGGCCGCGCCCACGCTGGGGCTCGGCCCCCGGACCCCCGCCCTGCGGTCGCTCGACGCGGAAGAGCTGGCGGCCGACGGACGGGCCGCGGAGGGGATGCGGATGCCCGGACAGCCGCCGTCCACGCTGCTGCATCCGCGCTACGCCTCGGAGACCTGACGCGAGGGCCGGAGCGTGAGTAGGCTCGGTTTCATGGAGCATGAGGTGTTCGTTCCGGTTCCGGTCGCGTCCCTGCGGAGCGCACTCGGGGACCCCGCACGGGCGGCGCGCTGCGTCCCGTCCCTCCAGCAGGACGCAGGTGCGTCCGAGGCGCTCGCCGGCCGGCTGCGGTTCCGGGTGGACGGCCACACGATCACCTACCGCGGCGCCCTGGCGCTGACCGCGACCGGGGAGGACACCGTCTCCGTCACCGGCGAGGGCGCGGCCGCCCGGGGGGCGGGGTCGGTGAAGGTGGCCCTGACGATCACCCTCGAAGGCTCCGGGAGCGAGGCCGAGGGCACCTCGGGCACGACGATCCGGTACGCGGGCACGGCCACGGGCGACGGACGGCTCGCCGAGCTCGACGCCGAGGCCGTACGCGCCGCCGTCCGTCGGCTGCTCGACCGCTTCACCCAGCAGCTCGTCACGGAGAGCCTGGGCGCCCACGAGACCCACGAGACCTCTGGGTCCCGGGATGTGCGTGAGGCGCCAGGGACGGCCGGTGCGCCCGGAGGCGCGGGCGCCAAGTCCACCGGCACTCCCGCCGACGCGTCCTCCGACGCCGCTCCCTACGAGGACACCGACACCGACACCAGCACCGGCATCGAGGCGCGGGCGGACGCCGAGACCCGTCCGGACCGGGGCGACACGGGCTCTCCGGCCGGGGAGGGCTCCCCGGCGGACGAGGGCGCCCCGTCCGGAGCGGGCGCCGGCCCCGTCTTCGACGCCCCGGTGCCGCCCTCCGCGCTCGACGCGGGCGCCGGCATCGAGTTCGCCGTCCCGGACGAGCCGCCGGCCGAGGCCGCGCACGCCCGGCGCACCATGATCGGGCGGAGCGCCGAGGAGGTGGACCACGCGCCGCCGCGCGGCCGGTACGCACCCGTCCCGTCGCCGGAGACCACCTCCGCCTCCTCCGCCCTGCGGTGGGCGGCCCCCGCGGCGGCCCTCGCCATCGCCTCCGCCGTGGTGGTGGGGCGGGCACTGCGGCGCCGAGGGTGAGCGCGCCAGTAGGGTCGTTCCGTGAGTAGCGAGAAGAGTGTCCGGCTGACCGCCGGCGACGCCGAGTTGACCATCGACCCCGTCCGAGGGTGCCGGATCACCAGCCTGCGGATCGGGGGTACCGAACTGCTGCGGCAGGGCGAGCGGTACGGCTGTTTCCCCATGGTGCCGTGGTGCGGGAGGACCGCGTACGGCGAGTTCCGCAACGGCGACACGGTGCACACCCTGCCGCTCAATTCGCCGCCGCACGCCATCCACGGCACCGGCCGCGACACCTCCTGGACCACCGCGCGCGAGGTGGAGGGGGAGGCCGCCTTCTACTACGACCTCGCCGAACCGTGGCCGTACAAGGGTCGGGTGACGCAGACCTTCGAGCTCTCCGGGGACGCCCTGACGATCCGCCTGGCGGTGGAGACGCCACGAGACTCCTTCCCGGCGCAGGCCGGCTGGCACCCCTGGTTCCTGCGCAACATCGGCGGCCAGGACGCCCGACTCTCCTTCGACGCTGCCTGGCAGGAGGAGCGCGGCGCGGACCACATGCCGACCGGACGACGCGTCGACCCGCTTCCCGGACCCTGGGACGACTGCTTCGGGATGCCGGACGGGGTGAAGGCCACGATCACCTGGCCGGAGCAGCTGGAGCTGAAGGTCACCAGCCGCGACGAGTGGGTCGTGATCTACGACGAGCAGGACGAGGCCATCTGCGTGGAGCCGCAGTCCGGTCCGCCGAACGGGCTGAACTCCACGCCGCGCCTCGTCACGCCGATCGAGCCGCTGGAGATGGCGACCACCTGGAGCTGGGCTCGGCTCTGAGGAACCCGGCTCCGCCCCGTACTCTCGACGGTATGACTGACGTACGCGCTGACCTGCTCCAGCAGATCAAGGACAAGGCCGTGGTGCACGGCAAGGTGACCCTCTCCTCGGGTCTGGAAGCCGACTGGTACATCGACCTGCGCCGGATCACGCTGGACGGCAAGGCCGCGCCGCTGGTCGGCCAGGTCATGCTCGACCTCACCGCCGAGCTGGACTTCGACTGCGTCGGCGGTCTGACCCTGGGCGCCGACCCGGTCGCCACCTCGATGCTGCACGCCTCCGCGGCGCGCGGTGGGACGCTGGACGCCTTCGTCGTCCGCAAGGCGCAGAAGGCGCACGGGATGCAGCGCCGCATCGAGGGCACCGACGTCAAGGGCCGCCGTTGCCTGGTGGTCGAGGACACCTCGACCACCGGCGGGTCCCCGCTGACCGCCGTCGAGGCCGTCCGCGAAGCCGGTGGCGAGGTCGTCGCCGTCGCCACCATCGTGGAGCGGGGTGCCGCCCCGGCGATCGCCGAGGCGGGGCTGCCGTACCTGCACGTCTACTCGGTCGCCGATCTCGACCTGGCCTGAAGGCCGGGCAGCCTCTGATCCACTCGGGGCAAGCCTCTCTGACCTGCGGTTCTGTCCGGGGCGCGCTGTTTCACGTGAAACAGTGCGCCCCGGACCCGTTTCTGCGGGGGTCCTCCGGGTGGAGTCCCCGCAGGAGTCTGGGAAGATGAGCACGACGATGACGTCGCCCCCAGGTCAGGGACCAGCACTGCACACCCGCACATCCCAAGGAGCGGACAGATGCCCATCGCAACCCCCGAGGTCTACGCCGAGATGCTCGACCGGGCGAAGGCAGGCAAGTTCGCCTACCCGGCCATCAACGTGACCTCGACTCAGACCCTCCACGCGGCTCTGCGCGGTTTCGCCGAGGCCGAGAGCGACGGCATCGTCCAGATCTCCACCGGTGGCGCGGAGTTCCTGGGCGGCCAGTACAACAAGGACATGGTGACTGGCGCCGTGGCCCTCGCCGAGTTCGCGCACATCGTCGCCGCCAAGTACGACATCACCGTGGCGCTGCACACCGACCACTGCCCCAAGGACAAGCTGGACGGCTACGTCCGTCCGCTGCTCGACATCTCCGCCGAGCGCGTTGCCAAGGGCCTCAACCCGCTCTTCCAGTCCCACATGTGGGACGGTTCGGCCGAGACCCTCGCGGACAACCTGGCCATCGGTCAGGAGCTGCTCGCCAAGGCCGCCGCCGCCAAGATCATCCTTGAGGTCGAGATCACCCCGACCGGTGGCGAGGAGGACGGCGTCACGCACGAGATCAACGACGAGCTCTACACCACCGTCGACGACGCGCTGCGGACCGCCGAGGCGCTCGGCCTGGGCGAGAAGGGCCGCTACCTGCTGGCCGCCTCCTTCGGCAACGTCCACGGCGTCTACAAGCCGGGCAACGTCGTGCTCCGCCCCGAGCTCCTGAAGGACCTCCAGGAGGGCGTCGGCGCCAAGTACGGCAAGACCTCCCCGTTCGACTTCGTCTTCCACGGCGGCTCCGGCTCCACCGCGCAGGAGATCGCCACCGCGCTGGAGAACGGCGTCGTGAAGATGAACCTCGACACCGACACCCAGTACGCCTTCACCCGCCCGATCGCTGACCACATGTTCAGCAACTACGACGGCGTGCTGAAGGTCGACGGCGAGGTCGGCAACAAGAAGACCTACGACCCCCGCACCTGGGGCAAGTCCGCCGAGGCGGGCATGGCCGTGCGGGTCACCGAGGCGTGCGCCAACCTGCGCTCCACGGGCACCAAGCTGAAGTAGGCGCGCGGGGCCGCGAGGTCCCGTCCGGCGTGCGTCGCGGGCCCGACTCTCCTGGGTGATCCCCGGTGAGGTCGGGCCCGCGACATGTGCGGCCCCGGTCGAGCAGCCGAGTGCCGCCGTCCGAGGCCGGGAGCCCGGACCCGGGCCCGTACGAACCCCGTGAACGATCGAGCCGTGTGAGGCACCGCTGTGAGTCCGTCCTACGATTTCGACGCCGTCGTCGACCGCCGGGGCACCTGGAGCGTGCAGTGGGACGGGGTCGCCGACCGGTTCGGGGTGGACGGGCTGCTGCCGTTCACCATCTCCGACATGGACTTCCGGACCGCGCCCGAGGTGCTGCACGCGCTGCGCGCCCGGATCGACCACGGGGTGTTCGGTTACACCGACTGGCAGCAGGACGACTTCCGTTCGGCGATAGCCCACTGGTACGCCACCCGCCACGGCACCACCGTCGACACCGGGCAGCTCGTCTACGGGCCCTCCGTGCTCAACCAGCTCTCCCAGCTGCTGCGGATGTGGACCGGCGCCGGCGACGCGGTGGTCACCCACACCCCGACGTACGACGGTTTCCGCAAGGCGGTCCTCGGCCTGGGGCGTGAACTGCGCGGGGTGCCGGTCGGTGACGACGCGGAGCTGGAGCGGGAGCTCGCCCGTCCTGAAGCGAAGGTGCTGCTGCTCTGCTCGCCCCACAACCCCACGGGACGGGTGTGGACGGAGGCCGAACTCACGCGGATGGCGGAACTGGCCGCCGGCCACGGTGTGCTGGTGATCAGCGACGAGATCCACGCGGACTTCGCCCACGAGGGACACCGGCACGTGCCGTGGACCCGGGTGGCGGACCGGGGCCCCGCACGCTGGGCGCTCATCACCTCCGGGTCGAAGGCCTTCAACTTCCCCGGGCTGACCGGCTCGTACGGGCTGATCGGCGACCCGGCGGACCGCGCCGCGTACCTGCGGCGGATGTCGACGGCGGAGGGGCTGGAGTCCCCCGCGGTGCTCTCGCTCACCGCCCACATCGCCGCGTACCGCGAGGGCGGCCCGTGGCTCGACGCCGCCCGCACCTACATCGCGGGGAACCTGGCCCTGGTCGAGGAGCGGCTGCGCGCCGCCTTCCCGGAGCTGGGCTGGCGCCCGCCGCAGGCGGGTTACCTCGCCTGGATCGATCTGAGGCCGCTCGGCCTGGACGACGACGCCCTCCAGCGGGTGCTGATCGAGCGGGAAAGGGTCGCCATCATGCCCGGCGGGGTCTACGGTTCGGACGGTTTCGTCCGGTTCAACGTCGGCTGCCCGCGCGCCAAGGCGGAGGCGGGCGTCGACGCACTGGTCCGGGCGATCCGTTCGCTGCGGTAACCGGCGTACGGGGCCGTGTCCGGCAGTCCGCGTCGTCGGACACGGCGGGAATTGTCGGACCGGCCCAGGTACGTTCGGCGCCGCCCACTGGCTGCCGCGCCGAGTGGCGGGGATGCTGCCCTCATGGGTGAGACCCCCGAAACAGAGCCGGCCACCGGTGCGCAGAAGGCCGCCGGGGAGATCCGGGCCGCCTCGGCTCCGGGGCGGTGGATCGTGCTGACCACCGTCCTCGGCTCCGGCATGGCGATGCTGGACTCCACCGTCATCAACGTGGCACTGCCCCGGATCGGTCAGGATCTCGGTACCGACCTGGCGGCGCTCCAGTGGACCGTCAACGCCTACATGCTGACCCTCGCCGGGCTGATCCTGCTGGGCGGGGCGCTCGGCGACCGGTACGGGCGCCGGCGGGTCTTCGTCGTCGGCGTGATCTGGTTCGCCCTCGCCTCGCTGGTCTGTGCCGTCGCGCCGAACGCCGCCGTACTGATCGCGGCGCGCGCCTTCCAGGGGATCGGCGGGGCGCTGCTCACACCGGGATCGCTGGCGCTCATCCAGGCGAGCTTCCACCCGGACGACCGCGCGCGGGCGGTCGGACTCTGGTCCGGCTTCGGCGGGGTGGGAGCCGCCATCGGCCCGTTCGTGGGCGGCTGGCTCGTCGACGGGCCCGGCTGGCGGTGGGTCTTCCTGCTCAACCTTCCGGTCGCCGCGCTCTGCGTCCCCGTCGCCCTGCGCCACGTGCCGGAGTCGCGGGACCCGCGTGCCCACGGGCGCTTCGACGTCCTCGGGGCGGTGCTCGGGGCCGTGTCGCTGGCCCTGGTGACCTACGCGCTGATCGAGGCGCCGGGGCGCGGCGCCTCGCCCGCGGTGATCGGCGCGGCGGTGGGCGGGGTGCTGCTGGGGGCGGCGTTCGTCCAGGTGGAGCGGCGGCGGCGGGACCCGATGGTGCCTCCGGCGATCTTCCGCTCGCGGCTGTTCACGGTGGTCAACCTGGTGACCTTCTGCGTGTACGCGGCGCTGGGCGGCTTCTTCTTCCTCTCCGCGATCCAACTCCAGGTCGTGGCGGGCTACTCGGCGCTCGGCGCCGGCACCGCGCTGCTCCCGACGACCGTGCTGATGCTCTTCTTCTCGGCCGCCTCCGGTGAACTGGGCCACCGCATCGGCCCCCGCATCCCGCTCACCGTCGGCCCGCTGCTGGCCGCCGGGGGCATGCTGCTGATGCTGCGGGTCGGGCCGGGGAGCGCCTCCGTGACCGGGTACATGAGCGAAGTGCTGCCCGCCGTCGTGGTGCTGGGCCTGGGGCTCGTCACCCTGGTCGCGCCGCTCACCGCGACCGTGCTGGCTGCCGTGGACACCGGGCAGGCAGGGCTGGCCAGCGGCATCAACAACGCCGCCGCCCGCGCTGCCGGGCTGATCGCGGTCGCCGCGCTGCCGCTGCTCGCGGGGATGGGCCCGGAGGCGTACCGGGACGCGGGAGAGTTCGCCGCGACGTTCCGGCGGGCGATGCCGATGTGCGCGGGGCTCCTGGTGGCGGGGGCGGTGCTCGCCTTCTGCGCGGTACGGACACCGACGGCAGCCCCCGCTCCGGCGCCGGGTACGGACCGCGGCCGGGACACGGGCCGCGACTCCGGCCGGGACCGGGCGGCGGTGGGCGGCGGGGTGCGTCCGGAGGAGGGGCCCTGCCGACCCGAGTGCACCGTGCACTGCGGGATCGTGGCGCCGCCCCTGGAGCCCGCCCGGCGGCGGCCCGAGGGGTGACAGGGCACCCGGGCCCGGAGAGGTGCCGGCGGCGGGCCCGGCGGTGGGCCGGGCCGTGTCCCGGAACGGCGGGGTGCCAGGCACACTGGGACCCATGTCCATCCACGAGAACCTGCTCGGGGGCCCCGCCCCGACCCACCTGCCCGACGACCCGGAGCCGCGCGAACTGCTCGCCGGCGGCACCCCGCCGGCCGAGGTCGCGGCGAAGTACCCCACCTCCTCGCTCGCCTGGGCGCAGCTGGCCGACGACGCCTTCGAGGGCGGCCGGGTCATCGAGTCGTACGCCTACGCCCGCACCGGCTACCACCGCGGGCTCGACGCCCTGCGCCGGGCCGGCTGGAAGGGCCACGGGCCCGTCCCGTTCGAGCACGAGCCGAACCGCGGTTTCCTCCGCGCGCTGCACGCCCTCGCGCGGGCCGCCGGATCCATCGGGGAGCAGGAGGAGTACGAGCGCTGCTCGACCTTCCTCCGCGACTCCTCGCCGACGGCCGCCGACATCCTGGGCTGACCGCCGCCGACATCCTGAGCTGATCCGGCCCCGGCGCGTCCGGGGCGCCGCGTACGCGCGCGGGGCGCCCCTCGTGCCGGCTCAACCGGCCCGCAGCCCGCTTTGTCGGCTGCGGGCCGGTATGCGTCGCGGAGGAGGCCGGGAGCGGAATCGAGCCCCGCCCAAGCCGAGCCACCGGGCCGTTCCCGGTCGTAGGATGCGCCGCAGGGGACCGGAGCCCACCCAGCTAGGACGGGGCGGACCGCTACCCGCACGCTCGTGCCGAGGAGACAGAGATGTCGGCGAAACACCCCGCCCCCGAAGAGACCGGTGCGGAAACCCCGTACCTCGACTTCGCGGGAACGACGCCCTACGAGGACTACGTCCAGGCGGACGTCCTCACCCATTTGCAGCAGTTGCGCTCCGACGATCCCGGCGAGATGGTCTTCCTCGTCACCACCCAGGTCATGGAGTTGTGGTTCACCGTCCTGGTCCACGAGTGGGAGACGGCGTCCCTGGCCCTGCGCGAGGACCGGCTGCCGGTCGCGCGCGACGCCCTGAAGCGCTCGCTGCGCCAGCTGGAGGCCCTGAACGCGTCCTGGCGCCCGCTGGCCCAGCTCACCCCCGCCCAGTTCAACTCCTACCGGAGCTCGCTCGGCGAGGGCTCCGGCTTCCAGTCGGCGATGTACCGGCGGATGGAGTTCCTGCTCGGTGACAAGTCCGCCTCCATGCTCGTACCGCACCGGGGTTCCCCGCGCGTGTACGCCGAGCTGGAGAAGGCGCTGAGCCAGCCGAGTCTGTACGACGAGGCGCTGGCGCTGCTCGCGCGGCGCGGCCACCCCGTGCCGCGGTCGGTCCTCGACCGCGACTTGCGGCAGAAGTACGAGCCCTCCCCGGTGGTCGAGGCCGTCTGGGCGCGGATCTACGCCGAACCGGAGAAGTACGACGAGCTGGTGCGCCTCGGCGAGCTGCTCACGGACGTCGGCGAGCTGGTCTGGCGCTGGCGAAACGACCACCTGGTGGCGACCCGGCGGGCCATGGGCTCGAAGACCGGAACCGGCGGCTCCGCCGGAGTGGCGTGGCTGGAGAAGCGCGCGACGAAGACCGTGTTCCCCGAACTCTGGACGGCCCGCAGTCATGTCTGAGACCAACCGCCGTCTGCTGGCGGACCGTGCGGCCAAGCTGGACGCCGCCGACGAACTCGCCGGTCTGCGCGAGCTGTTCACCCTCGATGAGGGGGTCTACCTGGACGGCAACTCGCTCGGCGCGCTACCCGTCCACGTGCCCGACCGGCTGCACGACGTCCTCACCCGCGAGTGGGGGGAGCTGCGCATCCGGTCCTGGGACGAGAGCGGCTGGTGGACCGCGCCCGAGCGGGTCGGCGACCGCATCGCGCCGATCGTCGGCGCGGCGCCGGGCCGGATCGTGGTCGGCGACTCCACCAGCGTCAACATCTTCAAGGCGCTGGTCGCCGCGACCCGGCTCGCGCCGGGCGGGCGGGACGAGATAGTGGTCGACGCCTCGACGTTCCCCACCGACGGCTACATCGCGGGCTCGGCCGCCCGGATGACCGGTCACCGGATCGTCCCGGTCGACCCGGCCGACGTGCCCGGAGCCGTCAACTCCCGCACGGCCGCAGTGCTGTTGAACCATGTCGACTACCGGACCGGACGGCTGCACGACCTGCCCACGCTCACCGCCGCAGTGCAGCGCGCGGGAGCCGTCGTGGTCTGGGACCTCTGCCACAGCGCCGGTGCGCTGCCGGTCGGCCTGGACGAGCACGGCGTGGACCTGGCGGTCGGCTGCACGTACAAGTACCTGAACGGCGGCCCGGGTTCGCCCGCGTACCTCTACGTCGCCGAGCGCCACCAGGGGGTCTTCGACTCCCCGCTGCCGGGGTGGAACTCGCACGCCGACCCGTTCGGGATGACCTCTGGTTACGAGCCCGCCGAGGGCTCCCTCCGGGGCCGGGTCGGCACGCCCGACATCCTCTCGATGCTGGCGCTGGAGTCCGCGCTCGACGTCTGGGACGGGGTGCCGATCGAGGCCGTACGCACCAAGTCGCTCGCCCTGACGGACTTCTTCCTGGAGTGCGTCGAGGCGTACGCCCCCGAGGGCCGGGTCGTCTCCGTCACCCCGGCCGCGCACGGCGAGCGCGGCAGCCAGGTCGCGTTGCGGTGCGCCGAGGCCGAGCCGGTGATGCGCGAACTGATCGCCCGGGGCGTCGTCGGCGACCTGCGCCGCCCCGACGTGCTCCGGTTCGGCTTCACCCCGCTCTACGTCGGCTTCGCCGATGCGGAGCGGGCCGCCCGGGTGCTCGCCGGGGTGCTGGCGGACGTGCCGGCGGGGTCGGCCGCGTAGGGTCCTGCCGACCGAGCGGTCGCGGACGGGGCCCGGACGAACCGGCTCCGTCCGGCGACCGCTCCGGGTACTGGTACGGTCCCCGCAGGTCGGACAAGTGGGGCAGCCCCGAGGATGGTTGGAGCAACAATGTCGGATTCCGCCGCGCGCTATCGGGACGCCGTCGAGGAGAAGTCGGCGTTCGCCAATCAGGAGATCGCCCCCGACCGGACCGTCGCCTACGGGGACCACCCCGACCAGGTCATCGACCTCTGGGTACCGGTGAACGGGATGACCGGGAGGCCGCTCGTCGTCCTGCTCCACGGGGGCGCCTGGCGTGCTCCGTACGACCGCCGCCATGTCTCCCCGCTCGCCGGGTTCCTCAGCTGTCGCGGCTTCGCCGTCGCCAGCGTCGAGTACCGGCGGGGCGGGTCCCCGACCTCGGCGGGAGAGGGGAACCCGGCGGGGGAGGGAAACACGGCCGGTCGCTGGCCCGAGACCTTCGACGACGTGGCTGCCGCGATGGATGCCCTCCCGGCTCTCGCCGCGCGGGAGTTGCCCGAGGCGGACCTGCGGCGGACCGTGGTGGCCGGCCACTCGGCGGGCGGTCACCTCGCGCTCTGGGCGGCGGCCCGGCATGTGCTGCCCGCGGGGTCGCCGTGGCGGCTGCCCGAACCTCCGCCGCTGCGCGGTGCGGTGGCGCTGGCACCCGTGGCCGACCTGATGACGGCGGCAAAGCTCGGCATCTGCTCGGGGGCGGTCCACGAACTCCTGGGCGGTGAGGAGGGGTTCGCCGAACGGCGCCCGCACGTCGACCCCGCCGTGCTGCTGCCCACCGGGATCGCGACCCATATCGTGCAGGGCTGCGACGACATCGTCGTGCCGCAGGCGGTGGCTGAGGCGTTCGTCGCCGCGGCGGCGACGGCGGGGGAGGTGGTGGGCCTGACCCTGCTGGACGAGATCGGCCACTTCCCGCTCATCGACCCCTCGACCGACGCCTGCGCTGTGGTGGCGGAGGAGTTGGAACAGCTCGCCTGGTGACGTCCGCGCCCCGCGGTGCCGGGCGGGTGTCCTGCGGTGTCCGGGGTGTGCGCGGTGTCCGGGGTGCGCGCGGTTTTCGGCGGATCAGCGCTCCGGGCGCAGATGGGTCCGCCGGCCGTCGCGGTCGAAGATGGCGAGGATCTCCGCCGGGCCGCCGCGTGCGCCGAAGGTGTGCGGGACCATCGTGGAGAACTCCGCGGCCTCGCCGGTCTCGACCGTGATGGACCGCTCCCCGAGCAGCAGCACCACCGTGCCGGACAGCACGGTGAACCAGTCCTTGCCGCCCGGGTGGACCTTCAGCTCGTCCCGGCCGTGCCGGGGCTCGGGCGCGGTGATGCCCATCCTGACCACGGTGACGCCCGGCTGCCCGCCCTCCCGGTTCAGCAGCCAGGTGGTCGTCCCGCACTCCGCGTCGTGCTGCGGGCGGATCACCACGTCCTCGTCGGAGACCGACTCCACCAGCGCGTCCAGGGTCGATCCGAGGGCGCGGGCGATCGAACCGAGCTGATCGAGGCTGATCCGCCGGTGACCGGTCTCGATACGGCTCAGGGTGGACGGGCTGAGGAAGCAGCGCGCGGCCAGATCGTCGAGCGACCAGCCCTGGGCGGTGCGGAGGCCACGTATCCGCTTGCGGACCAGGGAGTCGAGGTCACCGTCTTGCGTCATACGCAAGATGCTATGCCCTGGACGCAAGGCGTGCGTAGGCTCGAAGCATGGACGCAGACAACGGGCACCAGCACGGGCACCAGCACGAGCACGGTCAGCAGCGCGAGCACGGCCGTCAGCACGGCCACGGGACCGGCCACGGCCACGGGACCGGCCACGGCCACGGGGACGGACACGGCTCGCAGGACGCCGACTTCTCGGTCCTGACCGAGATGCTGGATCTCGACGCGGAGGTGCTCCACGATCACCTGGAGGAGCTGACCGGCTGGATCGAGGAGCTCTCCGGCAGGACGGCAACCGCGGCGGATTCGGAGACCACGGCGGCCACGGCGGCCCCGACTGGAACGGTGGGAGCGCCGGCCGGCCGGGGGCCGCGCGTGCTCGACCTGGGGAGCGGCACCGGTGCGGGCACCTTCGCCCTGCTCCAGCGGTTCCCCGATGCCGAGGTCACCGCCGTGGACGCGTCGCCGGCGATGGCCGCCCGCCTGGGGGAGAAGGCCGGCGCGCTCGGTGTCGCCGGCCGCGTCCGTACCGTGGTCGCCGACCTCGACACCGAGGGCCTCCCCGCCGGGCCCTTCGACCTGGTGTGGGCCTCCGCCTCGCTCCACCACATGGCCGACCCCGGCAGCGTCCTGGCCCAGGTCCGCGAGGTGCTGCGCCCCGGTGGGCTCATGGTCGCCGTCGAGCTCGAAGGCTTCCCGCGCTTCCTCCCCGACGACCTCGGCATCGGACACCCCGGGCTGGAGGAGCGGTGCCACGCCGCCCAGGCCGAGGGGCGGGCGGCAGCCGGGATGCACATGGCCGAAGACTGGGGCGCCCGCCTGCGCGAGGCCGGGCTCCACGTGGTGGCCGAGCGGGTCGTCGCCATCGACCTGGCCGCCCCGCTCCCCGCCGCCACCGGGCGCTACGTCCTGGCCGCCCTCACCCGCGTCCGGTCGGCCCTGGAGGGCGTGCTCGACGCCGGGGACCTCGCCACCCTGGACGCCCTCACCGACGTGGACGGCCCGGAGAGTGTGCTCCGCCGCGACGACCTCACCGTGCGTACCCAGCGCAGCGTCTGGGTGGCGACCCGGGCGTGAGACCCACTCCGGGAGCCACGTAGTCCTTGAGGCGGAGACCGCCGTATCCGCTTCCGTGGGGACGACCGGGCCCGGTGCCTCGCCCTACGGTGAGCACGTGACCGAGACCCAGGCCCAGACGAAGACGAGAACACCGGAGTTCCAGGTGGTGGCAGGCGCGCTGGGCAGCCTGCGGCAGGACCTCCTCCAGGACGTGTTCGCCTACCGCCCGCTGCCCCCGCTGAGCGGCGACGGGCCGCTGCTGCGCAAACTCCCGGCGCACGTGCGGGAGAAGCTGGTGTGGACCCCGCACGCGCTGGTGCTGGGGGCGGCGTTGATCTGCGTGCTCCTCGGGATGGCCCGGGCGAGCGAGGAGTCGATCCTCGGCGTGGTGCCGGCGATACCCGTCGCGCTGACACTGGTCCGGCCGGTGGCCGCCTTCTGGGGCTCCATGGCCGGCACCGTGGTGGTCGCCGCGGCCGGTGGCGTCTGGCCGTGGGGAGCGAGCAGCCTCTGGGGGCACCTGGTGGTGCTGGTGGTCCTCGCGGCCCGGACCCGCCCGCGTCTCGCCGCCTGGGCGTGGGCGCTCACCCTGTTGCTGGGTCTGCTGCTGGAGGGCGCGTCGCCGAACCTGGCCAGCTCCACCGCCGGCCCGATGTTCGTCGTGTCGGCGCTCGCCCTGCTCGTGGTGACCCTCTTCCAGATCCGGCGCGAGGCCAGACGCGAGGTGAGCGAGGCCGAGCGGGAGGTGACGGTCCAGCGCACCGTCACCGCCGTGGAGCGCGACCGGCGCACGCTGCTGGAGGAACGCACGACCATCGCGCGGGAGTTGCACGACGTGGTCGCCCATCACATGTCGGTGGTGGCCATCCAGGCGGAGGCGGCGCCCTACCGGGTGGAGAACCCGCCGCCCGAGCTGGCGCAGGCGTTCGTCACCATCCGCGAGAACGCGGTGGCCGCCCTCACCGAACTGCGCCGCGTGCTCGGCGTCGTACGGGCGGAGGACCAGGACGCCCCGGACGCCCCGCAGCCCACGCTGGCCCGGCTCGACCGGCTGCTGGACAACGTCCGCGAGGCGGGCCTGGAGACGGAGAAGACGGTCACCGGGGCGGTGCGCGAACTTCCCCGGGGCGTCGAGCTGTCGGCGTACCGGATCGTCCAGGAGGCGCTGAGCAACACCCTGCGCCACGCACCGGGGGCCACCGCCTCGGTCGAGATCGGCTACGTGCTCGGCGGGCTCGGGGTACGGGTGGTCAACGGACCGCCGACCGGACCGGTCGAGGCGTCCCCCGGCGCGGGCCACGGCATCACCGGCATGCGTGAGCGGATCACCATGCTGTCGGGCGAGATGACCGCCGGAGCGACCGAGGAGGGCGGTTACGAGGTCGCCGTCTTCATCCCCGTGCCCCGCGCGCCGGAGTCCGCCGAGCCCGCCGAGCCCGCCGAAAAGGCCGGTTCCGGCGATGTCGCGGAGAAGGCCGGTTCCGCCGGCGGCGCGGGGAAGGCCGCCGCGTGAGCGACGACATCCGGGTCCTGATCGTCGACGACCAGATGATGGTCCGCGAGGGCTTCTCCGTGCTGCTCAACGCCATGGCCGGGATCGAGGTCGTCGGCGAGGCGGTCGACGGGCGGCAGGCGGTCGACCGGGTCGCCGAACTCCGCCCGGACGTGGTGCTGATGGACATCCGGATGCCGGAGATGAACGGGATCGAGGCCACCCGTGAGATCGTCGCCGCCGACGCGGAGGCCAAGGTGCTGGTGCTGACCACGTTCGACCTGGACGAGTACGTCTACCAGGCCCTGCGCGCCGGAGCCTCGGGTTTCCTGCTCAAGGACGCCTCCGCCCGCCAGCTGGCCGAGGGCGTACGGGTGGTGGCCTCCGGCGAGGCGCTCCTCGCGCCCACCGTGACGCGTCGGCTGATCACCGAGTTCTCCAAGCTCGCCCATGCGCCGAAACCCCCTGCACTGGCCCGGATCGGGGACCTCACCGAACGCGAGACGGAGGTGCTGGTACTGGTCGCGCAAGGGCTCTCCAACGCGGAGATCGCCGCGCACCTGCTGGTCGCCGAATCCACCGTCAAGACCCACGTGAGCCGGGTCCTGGTGAAGCTCGGGCTGCGCGACCGCACCCAGGCAGCGGTCTTCGCGTACGAGGCACGGCTGGTCACGCCGGGGTAGAGAACCGGTCGGGGCGCCGGAGGCGACCGGTAGCGTCGGGTCATGCACGTGTCCTTCGACCCCTGGTCGCCCGCGTTCGTCGCCGATCCCTACCCCGCCTACACCGCGCTGCGTGCCGCAGGCAGGGTCCACTTCTTCGAGCCGACCCGGCAGTGGCTCGTACCGCACCACGCCGACGTGTCGGCGCTCCTCCGCGACCGGCGGCTCGGCCGGACGTATCTGCACCGCTTCACCCACGACGAGTTCGGCCTCGCCGCGCCGCCCGCCGCGCACGAGCCGTTCACCACCCTCAACGGCCAGGGGCTGCTCGACCTGGAGGCGCCCGACCACACCCGCATCCGGCGCCTCGTTTCCAAGGCGTTCACGCCCCGCACGGTGGAGCGGCTCGCGCCGACCGTGCGGCGCCTGGCGGCCGAACTGGTCGACGCGTTCGTGGCCGAGGGTGGCGGCGACCTGCTCGCGGCGGTCGCCGAACCCCTGCCGGTCGCCGTGATCGCCGAAATGCTGGGCATCCCGGAGTCCGACCGGCCGCTGCTCCGCCCCTGGTCCGCCGCGATCTGCGGGATGTTCGAGCTGAACCCGCCGGAGGAGACCGCGCGGGCAGCCGTGACGGCGTCCACCGAATTCTCCGCGTACCTGCGCGAACTCATCGCCGCACGGCGGGAAAAGCCGGGCGAGGACCTGATCTCGGGACTCATCGCCGCCCACGACGAGGACGAGCGGCTCACCGAGCAGGAGATGATCTCCACCTGCGTGCTGCTGCTCAACGCGGGCCACGAGGCGACCGTCAACACCACCGTGAACGGCTGGCGCACCCTCTTCCACCACCCCGGGCAGCTCGCCGCACTCCGCGCCGACCACGGTCTGCTCTCCACAGCTGTGGAGGAACTCCTGCGGTACGACACCCCGTTGCAGATGTTCGAGCGCTGGGTGCTGGACGACATCGAGATCGGCGGCACGGTCGTCCCGCGCGGCTCCGAGGTGGCGCTCCTCTTCGGCTCCGCCAACCGCGACCCGGAGCGCTTCGCGGACCCGGACACCCTCGATCTGTCCCGCCCGGACAACCCGCACATCACCTTCGGCGCGGGCATCCACTACTGCCTCGGCGCCCCGCTGGCCCGCCTCGAACTCACAGCTTCGTTCGGCGAGTTGTTGCACAAGGCGCCGGAGATGCGGCTGGTCGAGGAGCCCGAGTGGCACCCGGGGTACGTCATCCGGGGGCTGAAGGAACTCCGCGTGGAGGTGTGACGCGGGTGTGACCCGCGCCGCCCGTTCCGGGCCGGCCGGGTCAGCGGGCCGGGTCGGCGGCGATACTGACCGCGAACCGACCGCGAACCGCCCGCGAACCACCCGCGACCGGCCACGGTCGCCCACGACCGACCGGGAACCCACCGCCCGCCCGGAGCCTTGGAGGCACCGCATGAAGGTACGGCCACTCCGTCGGCGCACCGCTCTCCTGGTCGGCGCCGTCCTCGTCGGCGTACTCATCCTGGCCGGGGGCGCGGAGGCCGCGGCCCGGCACGTGGTGGGCGAGCGGATCGAGAAGCTCGCCGGTGACCGGCTGGGTTCCCGGGTGACGGCCGACTACGAGGGATGGGCCCTCGTGGGTCTCGCCCGGGGTGAGCTGGGCACCGTCACCCTGCACGCGGACGATGCCGCGCTCGCCGGGTTCGACGGGGTCGCGGTCGACGCGGAGCTCCGGGGACTCACCGTCCCGGACGGGGACGGCCGGGCCTCCGTCTCCGGCAGCAGTGCCCGCGTCGAGATAGCGGCCGACGCCCTGCGCGACCGGGTCGCGACGGCCGGCGGTGCGTTCGCCGGGATGGTCGGCGGCGTGGAACCGCGGCCCGCCGACGGGACCCTGCGGATCGTGCTGGGTCCGGGCGGCCTCGGCCAAGCCGATCTACGGCCCGAGCTGCACGACGGCACCGTCCGCTTCACACTGGCCGGCGCGAAGATGCTCGGCATCGACGCCCCGAAGGCCCTGACCGACCGCATCGAGTCCGCCCTCACCCAGCTGTCGGCCGCCGGCACGGGCGGTACGGGTGGCACCGGCGGTACGGGTGGTGGCTCCGCCGGTCCGGAAGGCGCGGCGGACGCGCTGGGCCTGCGTCCCACCGCTGTCAGGGTCACCGAGGACGGGCTGCGGGTGGACCTGAGGGGCGGACCGGCCCGGCTGGAGAGGGACGGCGGGCCTCCGAGCGGGGGGCGGTGAGTGAGCGGGGGGTTGGCCGGGCTCAGGCCGCGGCCTCGGCCGCCGGGACCATCAGCCCCCAGGCGTTCGCCCACACCGTCCAGGTCCGCCGCCGGACCGGGCCGTGGAGCTGTATGTCGGCGCGGTAGCGGAAGTCGGGGCCGGAGATCGTCACCGCCTTGGCCTCCGCGCTCACGGTCTCCCCGCTCGACGTGCGGACGACGACCTCGGCGAGGCCACCGCCACTCCGCGAGGTCACGGTGACGCCCTCCACCGCCCGGTCCAGGTCGTTGAGGAGGACACCGTCGGCCTCCACCCGGAGGCGGTAGCCGGTGGCCCCGGTGGGGACCGACGCCGGGAGGGGACGGACCAGGGTGCGGACCAGCGAGAGGCAGGTGTCCCATACGGCCGTGACGCCCGCGTGGGCCGGTGACCCCGGGCCGTCCGTGCCCTGCTGACCGGGCGCGGGCGGGGGCGCCGGGACGTCCACTCCGCCCAGGACCACGCCGTCGCTGTCGTCGACGAGCAGATCGAGACGGTGCACCGACCCGTCCAGCGCCGTCCGCGCCGCCGCGACCGCGCCGCGCGGCACGCCGAGGGCGTGAGCGAGCCGGAGGGCGGGCGGGGCGCCGACGGGGACGAGCGCGAGGGCACTGTCGGTCAGCTCCCGGTCGCGGTGCAGCTGGGCCACCGCGCGGAGCAGCGCGTGGTCGTCGCCGATGACCACCGGCCGTCTGTTGCCCCGCCGCGACAGGGCGCGGGCGAACTCCTCGGGGGTGTCCGGAAGGGAGATCTTGGCGTGCGCGCCGGCGTTCAGCACGTCCTTCGCGATACGGACGGACTCGCCGTCGGTCCGGCGGGCAACCGGGTCGATGACCACCAGCAGCTGGTGGCCGTCGTCGCCGGGGGGCTCTGCAGCCGACACCTCGGTCCTTCCTCGGGTAGCATCTTGGTGCAAGAGCCCCTTGCGCTATTGCGCCAGGGGCTTCGTCTATTCCGGGGCACCCGGTTCGACGGCTCAGGCTTTGTCGTACATCGTCGTACGCCAAGTACGACCTTTACGTACGCCCCTGACCTTGGACATGCCCCGCCCGGAAGGGGTGTACGCCTGTGCCCGCACTTGTGCTGCTCGGTGCTCAGTGGGGTGACGAGGGCAAGGGGAAGGCCACCGATCTCCTCGGTGGATCCGTCGACTATGTGGTGCGATACCAGGGCGGCAACAACGCCGGCCACACGGTTGTCGTAGGCGACCAGAAGTACGCACTGCATCTCCTCCCCTCCGGAATCCTGTCACCGGGATGTACCCCGGTGATCGGTAACGGTGTCGTGATCGACCCGGCCGTACTGCTCTCCGAGCTGAGCGGACTGAACGAGCGAGGCGTCGACACGTCCAAGCTTCTGATCAGCGGCAACGCTCATTTGATCACCCCGTACAACGTCACGCTCGACAAGGTGTCCGAACGCTTCCTCGGTAAGCGGAAGATCGGCACGACGGGCCGCGGTATCGGCCCGACGTATGCCGACAAGATCAACCGTGTCGGTATCCGCGTCCAGGACCTCTACGACGAGTCGATCCTCGTCCAGAAGGTCGAGGCGGCCCTGGAGCAGAAGAACCAGCTTCTGGCCAAGGTCTTCAACCGCCGCGCGATCGAGGCCGAGGGCATCGTCGAGGAGATGCTCCAGTACGCGGAGCAGATCAAGCCGTTCGTCGCCGACACGACGCTGATCCTGAACAACGCCATCGACGACGGCAAGGTGGTCCTCTTCGAGGGCGGCCAGGGCACCCTGCTCGACGTCGACCACGGCACGTACCCCTTCGTCACCTCGTCGAACCCGACCGCGGGCGGCGCCTGCACCGGCGCCGGCGTGGGCCCGACGAAGATCAGCCGTGTCATCGGTATCCTCAAGGCGTACACCACGCGCGTCGGCTCCGGCCCGTTCCCGACGGAGCTGCTGGACGCGGACGGCGAGGCGCTGCGCCGCATCGGTGGCGAGCGCGGTGTCACCACCGGCCGTGACCGTCGCTGCGGCTGGTTCGACGCCCCGATCGCGCGGTACGCGACCCGGGTCAACGGCCTGACGGACTTCTTCCTCACCAAGCTCGACGTGCTCACCGGCTGGGAGCAGATCCCGGTCTGCGTGGCGTACGAGATCGACGGCAAGCGCGTCGAGGAGCTGCCGTACAACCAGACGGACTTCCACCACGCGAAGCCGATCTACGAGAACCTGCCGGGCTGGTCCGAGGACATCACCAAGGCGAAGACCTTCTCCGACCTGCCGAAGAACGCGCAGGCCTACGTGAAGGCGCTGGAGGAGATGTCGGGCGCTCCGATCTCCGCGATCGGCGTCGGCCCCGGCCGTACCGAGACGATCGAGATCAACTCGTTCCTGTAGGACGTGCGGGGGTTTCCCCGGGAGCACCGTACGACGACGGCCGCGGGCCGGGACACCTTCCGTGTCCCGGCCCGCGGCCGTTCCGCTCCCACGGCCCGGTGGGTGCTCGGCGGGGGCTGGTCAGGGGCTGGTCGGGGGGGCTCGCCGCACAGCGGGTACGCCTGTGGTGCGGAGCAGGGCAGGTGGCCGTGCTCGCGCAGGGCCTGCTGGTCGTGGCTGCTCACGTAGTCGAGGAAGCGGGCCGCCAGCGAGTCGGGGGCGGACTTCCGGTACGTGTAGGCGTACTCGACCACCCAGTACGGGTAGCCGTTCGTGGTGATCTTCTCCGGGGACGGCTCCTTGGCGTCGATGGTGATGCGGTGCAGGCCCTTCGGCGTGGGTGCCCCGGTGCGCAGTTCGCTGTAGCCGATCGCTCCCGGGACCGTTCCGACCGTACGCAGCACCTCGTCGGTGCTGCCCAGCTCGCACCGGGTGACGAGCGCCTTCGGGTCGTCGGAGGTGCGGCAGTCGCGGGAGGACGTGGGGATGGGCTCGTTGCCGTCCAGCACCCGGTGCTGGAGGGCCACCCGGGTGCCCGAGTTCGCGTCCCTGCTGACGAGCCGGATCTCCAGGTCGGGGTTGCCGGGGAAGTGGTTCCAGTTCCGGATCTCGCCCCGGTAGATCCCCCGTACGTCGTCGAGCGACAGATCCCGCACGCGCACCTCGTCATTGACGACGAGGGAGAACAGCACCACGGCGACCCTGCTGTTCTCGCTCAGCTGCGGATAGCCGCCCGGCTTCGGGTCGTCGGAGAAGACGACCGTGGCGGGGGAGGCGCCGCGTTCGGCGAGCAACCGTATCCCGGCGTCACTGCCGTGCATGTCCACGTTGATCGACGAACCCTCGCACGCCTGTGTGTAGAGCTTCGCCATCTCGGTCACGGTCGGCTCGAAAGCGGTGGATCCCGCCACCCGCAGGGAGCCCCTGGCGCATTCGACCGGCGGCGGAGTGCGGTCGAGCGCCAGGATGATCGAGGAGAGCGTGACGACCCCCACGGTCAGAGCCACGGTGATGAGCCGGGCCGCCCGGCTGAAGACGGGGGGCTTCTCGTCGGGGCGGGCCGCACTGTTGACCCGTACGTCCCCGTCCCGGATGCCGCCGACGACCCTGATCGGGCTGCCCACCTCGCCGCCGGTGAGCAGCACCAGGAGCTTGAAGTGCTGGTGGCGGTTGAGGGGCACGCGCGGCAGCCGGATGAGACCGCCCTCCTGCCGCATCCCGGCGGCCGGGGTGAAGTGCTCCATCAGATGGCCGGACTCGCCGGGCTGGGTGACGGCAGTCCCGCGCACCGTCCGGTCGGTGAACTCCACGGTCAGACCGTGCCGGTCGATGCCGGTGTAGTCGTCGCGGGATATGGACTGCGAGCCGTCGTTCTCGATGCGCAGCAGCACGAGGGTGGCGTCCGACATGTCGGGGGTCTCGTCGAACAACCCCAGCCGGACGTTGACGCCGCTGCCGATCGGGGTGTCCATCTGGACGCGGTACCCGATGCGCCGCTGGGCCGGGACGCGGCGCTCGTACCAGAGCACCCCCACGGAGACGAGGACGCCGACGGCGGCCGTCACGACGGCCACGACGTTCTCGGCGGTGAACCAACTCACGGCTGCCTCGCACTCCTCGTGCGTACCGGACCGGGCGCGCCCCGCGCGCCCCTGGGCGGCCACCGTACGAGCGGAAGGGCGGTGATGGAGCCGGCGAGGGAGTGTTGTCGGCCGGTATTCGCCCCGTGTTCAGCTTGGCGCTGCCAGGGAAGGGGAGCGACCGGTTCCACGTGGCCCTGGGCTGCGAGCCGTGGGCGGGGGCGGTTGATTCTTTTGCCGGGACACCCGTCGTTCCGCTGACGGGAATTGAGCAACGCCAGGATGTTTAAGCCCTGTTGGGGGCCGGTTTCGGCCATGCATCGGCCGGGACGGTCCGTGCGGGGGGTGCCGACGCGGGGTGAACCAAGCTTGGTCCAGACCTTGACAGGTCCAGACCATTCTCGCTTGAGTGTCCGCACCCCCACAAGACGGCGCGCCTCCGGACCGGCCAGAAGTCCGGACGCAGCGTCGCACCGAAGGAGTGATCACGTGTTCCGACGCGTCATGGGCCTTCTCGCCGCAGCAGCGGCCGTAGCGGCAACAGTCGTCATCCTTCCCGCCGGTTCGGCCTCCGCGGCGACCTGTGCCCCCGCCTGGAACTCCTCGTCCGTCTACTGGGGCGGCGACTCCGCCTCTCGCAACGGACACAACTGGACCGCCAAGTGGTGGACGCAGAACGAGGTTCCCGGCACCACCGGCGTCTGGTCCGACACGGGCACCTGTGGCACCGGCGGCACCACCGACCCCGGCACGCCGCCGAGCACCTCCGGCTTCGTCGTCAGCGAGTCGCAGTTCAACCAGATGTTCCCGAGCCGGAACTCCTTCTACACGTACTCCGGGCTGACCGCCGCGCTGAGCGCCTACCCGGGCTTCGCCACCACCGGCAGCGACACGGTCAAGCGCCAGGAGGCAGCAGCCTTCCTCGCCAACGTCAGCCACGAGACGGGCGGGCTGGTGTACGTGGTCGAGCAGAACACGGCCAACTACCCGCACTACTGCGACACCTCGCAGTCCTACGGCTGCCCGGCGGGCCAGTCCGCGTACTACGGTCGCGGGCCGATCCAGCTGAGCTGGAACTTCAACTACAAGGCCGCCGGTGACGCCCTCGGCATCAACCTGCTGGCCAACCCCAACCTGGTCCAGACGGACGCGGCCGTGGCCTGGAAGACCGCCCTCTGGTACTGGAACACCCAGAGCGGCCCCGGCACGATGACCCCGCACAACGCCATGGTCAACAGCGCCGGGTTCGGCCAGACCATCCGCTCGATCAACGGCTCCATCGAGTGCAACGGCGGAAATCCCGCCCAGGTCCAGAGCCGCATCAACTCGTACCAGTCGTTCACCTCGATCCTGGGCGTCACCCCCGGCTCGAACCTGAGCTGCTGATCGCCTCTCCCTCTCCCGTCTCCTGCTGATCCGCGGGGGGTGCGCCCGGCCGCCGGCCGTGCCGCACCCCCCGCTTCGGATTTCCGGAGGAGGCCGGGGAGAACGGAGCCCCGAGCTATGAGTCCGCGTGCAGGAGGCTGCCCGGCCTCTCCAGGGCCGGCGGATGCTGCCGCAGAGGGCGCGGGAGTCAGGGCCGGCGTGCCCCGAACTGCCACAGCACGTGGACGACACGGAGCACCGCGAGCACTCCTCCGACCGAGGCCCCCGTGATGAGCAGGGCCTTGTCGACGGCCGGGGAGAGGTCCCAGACGAGTGCGGGTCCGGCGATCGCGGCGAGCACGACGCCTCCGAGGAAGCACGCGCTGAGCAGCGCGTAACCGATCTCCACGGTGATCTCGTCCCGGTCCTGCTGAGTGCGTCGCCCCGTTGTCATGACCAAAGAGTGGCAGCGGGTGCGCCCGGGGTCCAGGGGCGAGTGCACCGGCACCGGCACCGGGTCCAAGGCCAGGGCCGGGACCAGGGTCGGGGCCACGAACGGGACCGAGACGGGGGCGGGACCGGGGCGAGGGAGCGGTTCGGCGGGGGACAGGCTTCCGGCAGGGCGTGATCGGATACCCCGTACATTCGCCGAGAAACAGTTGAGTTTGCGTGTGTGGGACGGAGTTACAGGGGCAACAGAAGCCCTGGAGGTTGATAATCATGGTTCCCCTGCTTCTCGTTCTTCTTCTGGCCGTCATTCTTTTCGGTGCGGGATTCGCACTCAAGGCGCTGTGGATCGTCGCGGCGATCGTCCTGGTTCTCTGGCTGATCGGTTTCGTGGCCCGTCCGAAGGGTGGCAGTCACCGCTGGTACCGGTGGTAGTTCGTACGCACCATCGGTACGACGTGTTCGCTGAAAGAAGAGGGTCCGCTCCCGATGGGCGGGCCCTCTTCCGCGTTTTCCGGGGCTTGTGCGCCCCGTGCGTCCTGTGCGCTTTCGGCGCCTTGGGCGGCGCGGGGGACGGACATGAATTCCTGTGGTGGAAATCGGTGTGAAGAGGCGTCGGATGCCGCCTCTCGGAAGGAAGGGAGGAAGTGGGGTGCATGAGCAGGATGATGCCGGGCAGGCGAAGTTCAGGACGGGAGCCGCTCGTACGGCAGAAGGTCCCGTCCCCTTGAGCACGTCACCACCTTCCGGCAACGAGAGAGGAAGCCGTAGAGATGAGCGAGAACATCTGGGGCTACCAGCCCACGGCCGGCCACACCGGCGGCGTCGACCTGATCGGCTACAAGGTCGAGGCGACCGACGGCAGCATCGGTAAGGTCGACAAGCACTCCGACGAGGTCGGCTCCTCCTACCTGGTGGTCGACACCGGGGTCTGGATCTTCGGCCGGCACGTCCTGCTTCCGGCAGGCACCGTCCGCCGGGTCGATCCGGAGGAGAAGAAGGTCTACGTAGACCTCGACAAGGAGCAGATCAAGAGCGCTCCGGAGTTCGACAAGGACTCCCACCTGGGGAACACCGAGTTCTTCGAGACCACGGGTGAGCACTACGGGCGGCACCGTCGCATCTGACGCCGGCGTGCGTCAGAACGCGAACGGGCCCCGGCGTCCCGTGGCTCCGTCCCTCCCGAGGACTGCGGTCCCGAGGGGGAGCCACGGACGCGCGACCGCCGCACGCGGTCACCGGAACCCAGCGGGCCGGGCCAGGCAGAGCCTCTCTGCCAGGGTCGGCCCGCTTTCGTGTGCCCGCACGGGCCGGGATACGGCGCGCCCGTCCCCGGTCGTACTCCGTACCGGAGGAATGGGCGCAGCCGGGGTCATTTCCCGGCCGGGGCCATTGCCTCGGCCGGGGGGACGACCAGCCCACGCTCGAAAGGGAACAGGGTGACGGAAGAACAGCGCACGGACCGCAAGAACACATTCGTGGTCGGCCTCGACGAGGCGAACCTCCCCTCCCTCCGGGCCGTCCCGGATTCGGACCCTCACCGCTTCACCAGTTGTTGACGATCGAGGAACTCCAAGGCGGTGACATCTCCGTTCCGGATCTGCTGGAACGGGCACGGGCCGTGCCCGACGCCTTCGACGGGGAGATCGACGCCATCGTCGGCTACGGGGACTTCTCCGTCAGTACTCTCGTCCCCGTCCTCGGTTCGGAATACGGCACTCTCACGACCGGTCTCGAATCCATGGTGAAGTGCGAGCACACGTACTGGAGCCGATGGGAGCGGGAGAAGGTCGTCGACGAGCATCCCCGCTTCGGGCGAGTGGAACTCGAAAGCGACGATCCGCAGCCGCCGCCCGGGGTGAATGACCCGATGTGGCTGAAGCCGGCCCTTTCCCCTTCCTCGGAACGTGCCTACGGCGTTTCGGACATGGATGAGTTCCGGGCAGCGGTCGCGTCGGTCCGGGAGGGCATCAGCAGGGTGGGCAGGCCCTTCGACCACGTGCTGGGGCTCATCGAACTGCCCCCGGAGATGCAGGGCGTAGGAGGGCAGGTCTGTCTCGCCGAGGAGGCGATGACCGGACTCCGGGTCGCCGTGGAGGGAGTGGAGGGATACGTCCACGACGGCGAGGTCACCGTCCACGGTGTGCTCGATTCCATCAACCACCCCGATTCGTCCTCCTTCCTGCGGCACCAGTACCCCAGCACCCTGCCGGACTCCGTACGGGTGTACGGGCACGGCACCGACCGGGGCGGTTCGACCGGCACGCCGACGCAGAGGCCCCGCCGGTCGAGCGCACCCGCCAGGAACGGGGGGACAGCCCTTACGCTCACCGGCATGACTGCTGAAGCCCTTCGTGGCCCCCGAGTTCCGTTCGTCGACCAGGCTGCCGGTGCGGCGGTGAAGGCCGCCGACCGCGCGCACGTCTTCCACTCCTGGTCCGCCCAGGGCCTGCTCGATCCGCTCGCAGTGGCGGGGGCGGAGGGGTCCTACTTCTGGGACTACGACGGGAACCGCTACCTCGACTTCACGAGTGGGCTCGTCTTCACCAACATCGGCTATCAGCACCCGGCCGTGGTGGCCGCGATCCAGGAGCAGGCGGGCCGACTCGCCACGTTCGCGCCCGCGTTCGCGATCGAGGCCCGGTCCGAGGCGGCGCGGCTGATCGCGGGGCACACCCCGGGTGACCTGGACAAGATCTTCTTCACCAACGGTGGAGCCGAGGCGGTCGAGAACGCCGTACGGATGGCGCGGGTGCACACCGGCCGCACGAAGGTGCTCTCCGCGTACCGCTCGTACCACGGGTCCACTTCGACGGCGATCAACCTCACGGGTGACCCTCGCCGTTGGGCCTCCGACAACGGTTCGGCGGGCGTGGTGCGGTTCTGGGCGCCGTTCCTCTACCGCTCGCCGTTCTACGCGACGACCGAGGCGGAGGAGTGCGCCCGTGCCCTCCAGCACCTGGAGGACACGCTCGCCTTCGAGGGGCCCGGCACGATCGCGGCGATCGTGCTGGAGACCATCCCCGGAACGGCGGGCATCATGACCCCGCCGCCCGGTTACCTCCCGGGCGTGCGCGAGATCTGCGACCGGTACGGCATCGTCTTCGTGCTGGACGAGGTGATGGCCGGCTTCGGGCGTACCGGGGAGTGGTTCGCGGCCGACCACTACGGGGTGGTGCCCGACCTGATGACCTTCGCCAAGGGCGTCAACTCCGGTTATGTGCCGCTGGGCGGGGTGGCCATCAACGCCGAGATCGCGGCCACCTTCGAGACCCGCCCCTACCCCGGCGGGCTCACCTACTCCGGCCACCCGCTGGCTTGCGCCGCCGCCGTCGCGACGATCGGGGTGATGGAGGAGGAGAAGGTGGTGGAGCGTGCCGCCCGCCTCGGCGAGAAGGTGCTCGGACCGGGGCTGCGCGAGCTGGCCGAGCGTCACCCCTCGGTCGGGGAGGTACGGGGCGTCGGCGCGTTCTGGGCGCTGGAGCTGGTGCGGAACCGGGAGACGCGCGAGCCGCTCGTCCCGTACAACGCGACGGGCGAGGCCGCGGCGCCGATGGCCGCTTTCGGGGCGGCGGCGAAGAAGCGGGGGCTGTGGCCCTTCATCAACATGAACCGCACCCACGTCGTGCCGCCGTGCAACGTCAGCGACGACGAGGCGCTGGAGGGTCTCGCGGCGCTGGACGAAGCGCTGACGGTCGCGGACGGCTTCACCGTCTGAACAGGGCGTCCGGGAGGGCGGCAGGATACGGAGCTCAGGATACGGAGCTCCGCATCGGCCGCACATCCCGGACGAATCCATCGTGCGGGAGAAATGCCCGATATTGGGGCCAGGTGCAGGAGAATTTCCCGTCAAAAGTGGAGTCCTCCCGCACCTGTCCCCGTATCGCCCACTCCGTCCACTCTGCCCGGATCCGGGCAGGGTGAGCCTGCCTTATGGTGTCCCGAACAGAAAAATGGGGAGGGAACGGGATGAGCCCGAGCGGAGGTGTGACCCGCAACACGTTGCGCCGCCAGATCTCCGGTGCGCTCCGTGACGAAGTGCTCGCGGGGCGTCTGCCGTCGGGCAAGGAGTTCACCGTCAAGCAGATCGCCGAGCAGTACGGGGTCTCCGCGACGCCCGTCCGCGAGGCGCTCTTCGACCTCGCCTCGCAGGGCCTCCTCGTCTCCGACGAACACCGCGGGTTCCAGGTGCGCGCGTTCACCGCCGGGGACTACCGAGCCATCGTGCAGGCCCGTTCCGTCATCGTGGAGGGCGTCTTCAGCGGCTGCCATCCGGTCACGGTCCGGGGCGAGGCGATGACCTCCGTCCGGCGCCGCGCCTCCGAGGCCGCACGCGCGGCGAGGGGCGGCGACCTCGACGTACTGATCGGTTACGACCTGCGGTTCTGGCGGGAGTTGAGCGCGTTCGTCGGCAACCCGAACATCAGCGACTTCCTCGCGACCCTCCGCGTCCAGGGCTGGGTCTTCCTGGTGCACCGGCTGCGTACGAGCGCGGAGCGGGACCGCCTGCTCTGGCTCGACCACGAGGCGCTCGCCGAAGCCGTGACCGCCGACGACCGGGCGGCGGTGCTGGAGATGCTCCGCGCGTACTACGCCCGGGAGCTGGAGTGGGCGGACCGCCTGCTGATCACGGAACCCGGTGCCACGGAGACCGGCGTGACGGAGACCGGCGTGACGGAACCCGGCGTGACGGAACCCGGTGCGGCGGGGCCGTGCGGTGCGGTGCCCAGTACGACGGGGCCCGGTACGACGGGGTCGTGTGCGGCGGGGCCGTGTGCGAGGGAGCCGGGCGCGGGGGACGGTCGCTGAGCAACCCGGCGCCGGCCGCTGTCCCTGGGGCGGTGGCGACGCGGGCGACCCCCTGCGGCCCCTGAGGCTTCCGCCCCCGCCGTGTCCGGATTCGTCCCGATCCCGTGACTGCCGGGACCCTGTGCGCGGCCCACCCGCCGCATTACGCTGTCCCGACGAGCGCCCAACCCGTGTGAGAGCGAGACTTCGTGGCCTGTGACCTGTGGCTGGTCCCCCTCGTCGATGTGCTGTGCCACAGCCCCGACAACCCCTTCGCCGAAGAGATCGCCGTCTACGACAACGCGCTGGGGGAGGCGGGTCTCCCGCCCGTCCCCGTGTACGCGTACATGCCGGGGCTCACCGGGGACGTGGCCCCGGTCGCGGGCTTCGACTACGAGGCGCTGCACTACCTGCGCCGGGCCTATCTGCTCCAGTTGAGCGGGCTGGCGGTCACTCCCGTCGACGGGCTCGGCGGGGACTACGAACACCTCCTGGAGATGTTCGAGCAGAGCGCCCAGCAGTCGCACCTGGTCTGGCACTTCGACCACGCGGGGGCCTACGTCCCGGTGGACTTCCCGGTTCCCCTCTCCAACGACGCGCTGCTGGAGGGCGGCGGTCCGCTCGGGTCCTCGCACGGCCTGCTGCGCGAACTGGAGTTCGTCGCCCCGTCCCTCGGCATCGACCCCGGGAACCCGCCGGCGCCCCCCGCGCCGCCCACCCGGCCCACCGAGCTGGAGGAGCCGGCCGATCCGATCGCGTACGACGAGAGTCCGTTCGCCCGGGAGCGGCATGTCTGGCTGGGCCTGCACGCGGCGGCGACCCGCAGTCTCGCGCAGGGCTCGATGATCATCTTCAGCTGACGGCTTCCGCGCGCCGCCGGAGCCCTCCCGCCGCCGGAGCTTTCCCGGCGCCGGAGCCTCCCCGACGACGTGGCGGCTCACCGGGGCGCCCCTCGCCGGGGCGCCTCACCGGGGCGGCTCCGGCGGCCGTTGCCGGGGCATGTTCGGCCGGGTCACCGAGGGGATCGAGAAGCGGCCCGGCGGCCCGGTCTGCTCGCCCCGGCCGATGCCGGTGCCCGTCGCCAGGGACTGCATCCCCATGGGGGCGGGGCCGGCGCGGAACTCCACCATCCAGTCCGCCGTCTCGGACCGTACGAGCTCCGTGACGTCCTCGGAGAACCGGCGCAGCACCCCCAGGCAGCGCTCTGCCGCCTCGCTCGCGGTGCCCTCGGTCGGGCCCAGTACCTCGCGTACGGACTCCGAGGCCCAGTCGAACTGGAGCACCTGGAGCCTGCGCTGTACGGCTTGCGCGGTGGCCAGATCTCTTATCCAGCCGGAGGTCAGGCCGAAGTACCGGTCGCAGGCCATGCAGGCCGCGCCGAGCAGCAGCGAGAAGTAGCCGTACCCGGCCGAGCCGTTCAGCGCGCCCGTCAGGTCGAGCAGCGGCAGCGTCGCGCCCGCGACCACTCCGACCGAGGTGCCGACGCGCAGCCCGCGCGCCCCGCGCCGCTTCCAGGTGCGGTCCTTCAGATACCAGGCCGCCGTCTCCAGTGCGCCCGTCTCGACCCACCGGTACAGCTCGTCCAGGCGTTCGGCAGGTTCCCCCCAGTCGCCGAGCGGAAAGGGACGGGCGGTGAGATCGCGCCCCGGTCCCGCCGGGCCGCCCGGTTCCGGGGCGGAATGCGTGACTCCGGTGCCGTCACCGGGCGTCCCCGCAGTGGATTCCTTGCGGGGCGGCCCCTCGGGCGGCATCTCCGGCTGGCTCACCGGGGCACTCCTCTGCACTCTGCGTGGAACTACGGAGGGTCCTGTCCCGGGTATCTCCACCGACTTCCACCGACGCCGCCGACTGGCTCGCTGCGCCGGCTCCGGCGACAGGCCGCGCTGACTGCGTTACCGGCGGTGCGATCGTGCGTGGCGGTACGCATGCCCTTCCTACCGCCGAATGGTGGGCCCTGGGAGCGAAAACGCTGTTTTACAGCGTGCTGACGGCCTCTGGTCAGGTATAGGGCGTTTTCCTGGCGCCGCGAATCTCACTCGAAAGAGTTGCGTCCCACGGGTGAAGCGGGGCACTCGACGAGCACGTACGCTCGTTTTAGCCAGACATCCGCCCTCGAAAAGTCCAGGAGTGACCATGATTCCCGGTGGTGGTCAGCCCAATATGCAGCAGCTGCTGCAGCAGGCCCAGAAGATGCAGCAGGATCTCGCGGTGGCTCAGGAAGAGCTGGCGCGGACCGAGGTGGAAGGACAGGCGGGGGGTGGTCTGGTGAAGGCCACCGTGAACGGCTCCGGTGAGCTGCGCGCCCTCGTGATCGACCCCAAGGCGGTGGACCCCGAGGACACCGAGACCCTGGCCGATCTCGTCGTCGCGGCGGTCCAGGCGGCCAACGAGAACGCCACCGCGCTCCAGCAGCAGAAGCTCGGCCCGCTGGCGCAGGGCCTGGGCGGCATGCCCGACCTCTCGTTCTGAGCCGACTCGCGAGCCAGCCGACCTGGCTCCCGACCGAGACGAGCCGGGTCACGGCCGGGACGAGCCGGTCCCGACCGAGCCGAGCCGGGTCACGGCCGGGACGAGTCGTCCGGCACCTCTATTGGTACCCACGCGTACCCACTACGGTACGAGCAGGAATTGAAGGAAAGGCGTTCCGTTGTACGAAGGCGTTGTTCAGGACCTCATCGACGAACTGGGCAGGCTCCCGGGCGTCGGTCCCAAGAGCGCGCAGCGGATCGCCTTCCACGTTCTGCAGGCGGAGCCGACCGATGTGCGGCGCCTCGCCCATGCCCTCCTGGAGGTCAAGGACAAGGTCCGTTTCTGCGCGATCTGCGGCAATGTCGCACAGCAGGAGCACTGCAACATCTGTCGCGACACCCGCCGTGACCTGACGGTCATCTGCGTGGTCGAGGAGCCGAAGGACGTCGTCGCGATCGAGCGGACCCGTGAGTTCCGGGGCCGCTACCACGTGCTCGGCGGCGCGATCAGCCCCATCGAGGGCGTCGGCCCCGACGATCTGCGCATCCGTGAGTTGCTCGCGCGGCTCGCCGACGGCTCCATCACCGAGCTGATCCTGGCGACCGACCCGAACCTGGAGGGCGAGGCCACCGCGACGTACCTGGCGCGGATGATCAAGCCGATGGGGCTCCGTGTCACCCGCCTCGCCAGTGGTCTGCCCGTGGGTGGCGACCTGGAGTACGCGGACGAAGTGACCCTGGGTCGCGCCTTCGAGGGGAGAAGGCTTCTCGATGTCTGACGCGGGTACGTTGCAGAGGTTCCAGCCAGCCGCCGTTCGTGCAGGTGCCCACGGGAGGTTCCCTCGATGTCTGACGCCACGCTGAACTCCGTCACGGAGGACCCGGACGATTTCGCCGTCCAGATCGCCGACCAGATCAAGACGTTCATCGTCGCGGTCACCGAGGTGTCCAAGGTCCAAGAGCCGGAGGAGGCCGTGCCGGTCCTTCTCCTCCAGGTCTCGCAGCTCCTGCTCGCGGGCGGCCGGCTCGGTGCGTACGAGGACATCCTCCCGGACGAGCGGTACGAGCCGGACCTGGGCGCCGAGCCGGACGCGGACGGTCTGCGGGAGCGTTTCGCCGCCCTGTTGGAGCCCATCGACGTCTACTCCGAGGTCTTCGACCCGTACGAGCCCCGCAAGGCACCCGTGCCGCACCGGATCTCCGACGACCTGGCCGACCTCGTCACCGACCTCGGCCACGGCCTCGCCCACTACGAGGCGGGCCGTACGGCCGAGGGGCTCTGGTGGTGGCAGTTCTCGTACTTCTCCAACTGGGGCTCGACGGCCTCCGCGACCCTGCGGGCGCTCCAGTCGCTGGTGGCGCACATCCGTCTCAACCAGCCGTTGGCGGAGCTGGACGGCCTGGACATCGACCAGGACCCGGGTGACGACGACCTCGCCGAGGCCGCCGGTCTGGTGATGGTCGAGGAGATCGCGGGCCCGCTGGGGCTGCGCCCGGTGAAGTAGCGCCCCGACACGCACTCGTCCCCGGGCCGTGAGCGGGCCCGGGGGACGGATCGCCCTCCGGACCGGACCGCGGTCCGTCCCCGGGCCGCGAGCCGGGCCGCGAGCCGGCCGTTGTCCAGACCGTGGATCAGACCGCGGACCAGCCGTTGTCCACGGCGAGGATCACGCCGTTGATGTTGCTCGCGGCGTCCGAGGCGAGGAAGACGATCGCTGCGGCCTGCTCGTCGGCGGTGGCCGGCTTACCGACGTTGCCCATGTAGGAGCCGAGGACGGCCGGGCCGAGCGCGTCGCGGTCCGCGTTCACCTGGATGTTGGTGGCGGTGCCGCCGGGGGCGATGGCGTTGGTGCGGACGCCCCGACCCCGGTACATGACGGCGGTCGACTTGGTGAGGCCCGCGATGCCGTGCTTCGACGCGGTGTACGCGGCGCCCGCCGCCGAGCCGCGCAGGCTCGCCTCCGACGCGGTGTTCACGATCGCGCCCTTTCCGGCCGCCAGCATGTGCGGGAGCGCGGCCCGCGTCAGCAGGAACGGCGCGGTGAGGTTGATGCGGATGACCCGCTCCCACTCCACGTCCGTGACGTCCGCCGCCGCCGACATGGAGTCCATGATCCCGGCGTTGTTCACGAGCACGTCGAGGCCACCGAAGGTCTCCACGGCGGTGCGCACGACCTCGTCCACCACGGTCTGCTCGCTCAGATCGCCCACCACCGTGACGGCCGTGCCGCCGTCGGCCGCGATGTCGGCGAGGGTCTGCTCGGCCCGCTCCTTGTCCAGGTCGGCGACGAGGACCTTCGCGCCCTGGGCGGCGAACCGGAGCGCGGTGGCCCGGCCGATGCCGCTGCCCGCGCCGGTGACGACGACGCTGCGGTCCTGGAAGTCGGTGGTGCTCATGGTGGTGCTCCCTCGCATTGGTGTTCCGTATCGGACTGTACGTTTTTTTGGCGCGTAGTGCCAGAAAGTCCCTCCGTGCCACCGTGCGGAGATCGTTAGGCTGAGCCCATGGGAGACGCCAAGACCTCTGCAGCGCGGCCCGCCCGCCCCGGCCGCCCGCCGCTGACCGAGCGCCGCAAGGCGGCCACCCGGCTGGAGATCGCGGAAGTCGCGGTGCGGCTCTTTGCGGAGAAGGGCGTTGCAGCCACCTCCGCCGACGAGATCGCGGCGGAGGCGGGCGTGTCGACCCGCACGCTCTGGCGGTACTTCCCCACAAAGGAGGCGTGCGTACAGCCGCTGCTCGCGGTCGGTGTCGACTCGCTCGCCGAGGCGCTCCGCGACAGCTCCCGCCATGAACCGCTGATCGACGTGCTGGAGGCCATGCGGCCCGACACCATGCGCCCGACCGCCGGATCGGCGGACGTACTCCGCCTGGTCCGGCTCACCCGTACCGAACCGGGGCTCCGGGCCGTTTGGCTCCAGACCCACCTGGAGGCCGAGTCGGTCCTTGCGGAAGCCCTCGCCCGGCGCACCGGGGAGTCACCGGACGCGCTGGCGCCCCGGGTCACCGCCGCCATGATCAACGTGGCCTTGCGGGTCGCCGCCGAGGACTACGCCTGGAACCCGGAGCGCTCCGACCGGGCCCTGGACGACGTCGCGCGCGAGGCGCTGCGGATCGCGTCCGAGGCCCTGCGGCAGGACTGAGGCGCCAACTCCCGCGAGGAACACCCGCGTTCGGGCACCGCGTACGGCGCGCGTACGGCTGGCGCGTACGGTCGGCGGATGACGAGGACCACGCCGGCCAGGCCGGTGTCCGTGGAGGCGGTGCTCCCGGAGCTGGCCGCCCGGCGGGGCCGGACGACGCGCCTGCACCCCCGGCGGGGACGGCCCGGCGTGCGCGACAGCCATGTCGGCGGGCCGATGCTGTGGCCGGAGGGCGAGGCATGGCCGGTCTGCGACGAACCGCACGTGCGCGAGACCGAGGGGTACGCGCCGGACGAGATCCGCAGCGCCCGCGCGGCGGGGGTGCACCCGCCCAGCCGGCCGTGGCCCCGCACCACACCGCCCGGACCGTCTCCGTACGTGGCACTCGCCCAGCTCTTCCGCCGTGATGTCCCGGGCCTGGCGTCCGGGCCCGGCGGTGCGGATCTGGTGCAGCTCTTCCGCTGCCCCTTCGCCCATGGGCCGCACCACGAACGTCGCTACTTCCTGCGGTGGCGGCGGGCGGAAGAGGCCGACCGTGCGGGCCGGACGCTCGCCGTGCCGCCCGAAGTGCCCATGCTCCGGTGGGAGCACGACCTCCCCGAGCCGTGTGTCCTCCACCCGGAAGAGGTGGACACCTACCCCTGGGCGGAGGGCGACGCGCTGCCCGCCGAGCTGATCGCGCGCATCGACGCCTGGGACGAGGCCCAGGAGGCGGCACACGGCACCGACGCCCTCAGCTACCAGTACGACCTCTCCATACCGCCCGGTTGGCGGGTCGGCGGCTTTCCCAGCTGGGCCTCCACGGGCCCGATGGCCGTCGACTGCGCGTCCTGCACGACTCCGATGCGCCTGCTGCTGACCGCCGAGGGCTATGAGACGGATGGTCCTGCCCACAGCTGGGTTCCGTTGGAGGACCGCGACCCGTTCTTGCGGGGCTGGGCGTCGATCCGTGACGCCCCCGCTGTCGTCCAGCCCACTCGACTCCGCTTCGGCCGTGACAGGGACATGCACGTCTTCGTCTGCCCGGCCGAGGGCGGACACCCACCGCGATGGGTGCTCGCCTGAGGGGAGTTCGCCGGAGGGGGGTGCGCCGGAGGGGGTGCGCCCGAGGGGGGTCCGTCGGGGAGGGGTGTTCAGGCGGGGTGGTGCCCCGGACGAGTGATTTTGCCGGCAGGTGATTGCCGGTCAGTTCCGGTGGCATTCGCGCAGGTCGGCCCGGAGCTCAAGCCCCGAGTCCCGGGTTCCGAACCCCGAGCCTCGAACTCCGAGTTTCGGACCCCGAGTCCCGGATTCCGAGCCCTGAACTCCGAGCCCTTTTTTATATGAATGGGTGGTCAGGTTGAATCCCACCCACCCACCCTCCTTGCCAAGTCCCCTGCTTCGGCGCGCGGATGGGCGCGGTCGGGGCACGGGCCAGGTGTGGGCGGAGGCGTGGACGGAAACTCCGGACGCCACCAAAGGGTGGCTTTAGGTGATCGGCTTGCGCCGGAGCGTAGCGAGGCTCTACGTTCGCGTTGAGCAACCTCAAACCTCTGAAAAACGGACAACCCCGGCGGTGCACCAACACCGACCGGGGTCTGACCGAAGCCAGATCGAGAGAAAGTCGATCCACCATGGCTAGCGCCCACATTAGTGCCGCCCTGCGCGCGCCCGCCCATCCCATGGCGAAAGCCGGGTACGGCAAGCGCCACGCGCCCGACCAAGCGCCCCCGCACGCCCGCGACTTCGGTCACCTGGCGACGAGGGAGGCGGCGATCGGCGCGTACATCGACCGGCTGCCCGAAGGCGCCGCGATCGGCTACAAGACTCTCGCCGAGGAGCTTCCCGACTACGGCCAGCAGGCCTGCCGGAGCGCCCTCGACCGGCTGACCCGCGAAGGCCATCTCCGCCGCATCAAGGTCCACTTGACCGGCGCCAACGGCACCCTGCACTGGGTGACCCGGACCTACTTCTCCCGGACCGCGCGGAACGCGGCCTGGTGGGCGGAGCTCGTACGGTTCGTGCGCGGCATCGACGTGACCGGCCAGCCGCCCGCTCCGGCGGCGGTCGCGGACCCCGGCCTTCCGAACGCGGACCCCCGGCACGCGGGCGATCCGGCCGCGCAGGTTCCGGCCGGGCGGATTCCGGGGGCGCGGGTTTCGGCCGAGCGGGTTTCGGCCGCGCGGGTTTCGGGGGCAGCGCCCTGGCAGGCGGCGCACCCGGCCGGCGCCGGAGCCCCGGCCGAGCAGCCCGCCGCCGAGCAGCCAGCCGCCGAGTGCCCCGCCGCCGACCCCTCTGCCGCTGAACCCCCCTCTGCCGAAGGGCCCTTGGCCGAGGGCCCTGTCGCCGAAGGGTCCGCGGTCGAGGGTCCCGGCGCCGAGGACCCCGCCGCCGAGGACCCCGCCGTCGAGGGCCCCGGCGCCGAGGACTCTTTGGCGGAGGGCCCCGGCGGTACGGCCTCGGTGGTCGCCTCGCTCGGGGACCTGATGGCGGGCCGCATGGACGCGCCCCCGCCGGGCTCCGCCGCCGCCCTCGCCCTGGACGCGCCGCCGTTCGGTTCCGCCGCAGCCACCGCCGCAGCCACCGCTACCGCCCCGGCGCCGGAGCCCGGTGGGGTGGAGCCCGGCACCAGGGCGCCGCGCTCGGAGGCGTACGACGTGCTCGCCGCGCTCGGCGCCCGTGACCCCCGGCTCCAGCTCTCCGGGGACGAGTGCTTCGAGTTGGAGCCCCTCGTCGGCGAGTGGCTGGACCGGGGCGTGGGGCGCGACCGCATCACCCACGCCCTCGCGTCGGGGCTCCCGGCGTCTGTGCATTCCGCCGTTGCCTTCCTCCGTACCCGACTGGAGAACAAGATGCCCCCCACTCAGCAGCCCGGCCCCCGCGCGTCGCACCCGGCACACGAGGAGATCGCCGGGGCCGTGATGATGTGCCTCTTCTGCGACGAGGACGAGACCACGACCACCCTCGTCGGCGGGGTCTGTGGGGACTGCCGCGCCGCCATCGACCGCGACGAGGCGAACGGCGCCACCGGCGACGTCCCCGACACTTTCCTCGCTCGCCCCCGGCACCAACAGGACGTCGCCGCCCGGGTCGCGGAGCTCCGCGCGGCGTCGGGCCGCCCGGCGACGGTGCCGGTGCCGCGTCGGAAGTGAGCGGATGCCCGTCCGGGTGGGCGCCCCGTGCGCGAGCCCCCTCTCCGAGCCCGGTGAAATTCCCGATGGTCTGTCAGCAGGCGCTGGTAGCTTGCCTGGGCCCGTGATCACCACGGGTGTCGACAGGGGAGGGGAACGGCGATCATGCCGGAGAACGACAGAGGGAGAACGCGTCTCGCGCGCGGCGCTTCACGGTGGCTCGCGGGGACGGCCCTCGGAGCCGTGATCGCGCTGACCGCCTCGGGGGTGGCGGTGGCGGTGGAGAACTTGCCGCCGCTGCAACCGGTGGTAGGCGATCTGAAAACCGATTCAAAACCCTGTGCTTCCGGGGCGGACCGGCCTTACGTGGGGCGGGCGCCGACGTTGTCCGCCGTACTCAGAGACCCGACCGAGGATGACGCGCCCGGTGGGAGTAACTCGGTCAACGCAGAGTTCGAGATCTGGTGGACGGACGCGGACGGCACGGAACAGCGCCTCCAGTACTCCCCTTCCACCCCCCTGCCCTCCGGTCTCACCTCCCGGTGGGACACCTACCTCAGGGGTGCTGCTCTCCCGGCCGACACCGTCATCTCCTGGCACGTGCGGGCCAACGACGGTGCGGCGGTGTCCGGGTGGAGTGACACGGCCACTCCAGCCTGCGAGTTCGTCATCGATGAGGTGTCCCCGCAGCCCCCGGTCGTGTCGTCCCCGGAATTCCCGGAAGATGTGTTCTACGGCGCGGAGCAGGGCACGTACGGGACCTTCCGCTTCCAGTCGTCCTCCGATGACGTCGTCGAGTACCGCTACACCTTCCTCGGTCACCCGCAGCAGAGCGTGGCGGCGACCGGTCCCGACCATGCGGCGGAAGTCCGGTTCCTCGCCACCTCGTCCACCCACCGAGTCGACGTCGCGGCCTTCGACCGGTCCGGGCGACGGAGCACCTCGACCATCTACGACTTCTATCCGGCCCCGCCCCGCAGCCCCGTCGCCGAGTGGCAGCTCGCCGACCCGGTGGGTACCCGGACCGCAGCCCCGGTCACCGGAACGGCCGCCCGCGCCGGAACCGGCGTCACGTTCGGTGCGCCGGCGCCGGAAGGCACCGCGCTGACCTCCACCGTTTCGCTCGACGGCACCGGTCACGGCTTCCTCACCCCGGGCGCGCCGGTCGTCGACACCGCGGAGACCTTCGCGGTGGGTGGCTGGGTACGCCCCGGCACCACCGACGGCACGATGACCGTCGCCTCCCAGGACGCCGACGGCGCCCCCGCCTTCACCCTGGGCCTGCGGGCGGGGGACGACGGCGCACAGTGGTCCTTCGGCGCGGGGGCGGAGCGCGTCACCGGCGGCACCCCGGAGGCCGACAGCTGGTCCCACGTCCTCGGGACGTACGACGCCGAGACCGGTCTCGCGCATCTCTATGTCAACGGCGAGGAGACGGGCACACCGGTCGCGATCGACCCTGCACAGGTGTCCGGTGACTTCCAGATCGGCCGCGCCCGGGGCAAGCTCGGCTACCGCGACCGCTGGCAAGGCGAAATCGGCGACCTCCGGGCGTACGACCGGGTCGTCATCCCCGCCGAGATCACCCAGCTCGCCCGGGTCGAGGTGCCCCCGGCGACGGAGACCGCCCGCTGGTCGATGGAGACCAGCACGGACGGAGCCACCCCGTCCTCGGTGGGCGCGGACCAGCCGCTGAGCCTGCGGGACGGCGCTCACCTCTACCAGTGGCCGTCACCGGACGACTGGTGTGACCTCTACCCGGAGTGCTTCCCGGACAAGGACCCCCTCCGAGGCCGGGCCGACCTCGCGCTCGACGGAATCGACGACTACGCCGCCACCGCCCAGCCGGTCGTCGACACCGCCCGCAGCTACACCGTCGCGGCCCTCGTCATGCTCGATCACGTGAGCGCCGACGACCCCGCCATGACGCTCTTCTCCCAGGGCGACGAGGACGGAACGGCGGCCTTCCAGGTCCGGTACGTGCCCGCCACTCAGAACTGGGAACTGAGCGTCTCCCACGCCGGCACTCCCGGCGCCGAGGTGACGACCGTGAGCGCCGGGGCGGCGCCCGGCGGCCTGCACCGCGTCGCCGTCGTCCACGACACGGTGAACGACCGGGTCACGCTCTACGTGGACGCCCAGGAGACCGGGGTGAGCGTTCACTTCCGTTCCGGCTGGACGAGCACCGGCGGCCTCCAGATCGGCCGGGGCCCGGTGCCCGGCGGCGGCTGGTGCTCTTACCTGCGGGGCTCGGTCGACGAGGTCCGGGTGTTCGAGGGAGCCCTCCCGGGCCTCAAGGTCCGAGACCTCGGTCTCAACAGCTGAAAAGCACCACAGAGCGCGCTTCGGTGCACGCGGTCCCCGGCCGCACACGTCCCTGGACGGGCGCGACCGGGGGCCGCGCCCGGCTTGCGGAGCCGGTGCGCAACGTGTGGGCTGGACCACAGACGCGCGTGGTGGCCGGTGGGGTGGGCATAGACCCCGTACGAGCGGCCCGGGTCGACACGCCGGACCAGGTGGTGGGCGGGACATCTCACCATCTGGTAAGGACGGGGAGATTCCGGGCCGCTCGTTAAACTGAGCCGACCGCAGTAATGGAATGAGCGAGGAGCGCACGTGGGCCTGGTCGTGCAGAAGTACGGAGGCTCATCCGTAGCCGATGCCGAGGGCATCAAGCGCGTCGCCAAGCGAGTCGTCGATGCCAAGAAGAGCGGCAACCAGGTGGTTGTCGTGGTGTCCGCGATGGGCGACACGACGGACGAGCTGATCGATCTCGCCGAGCAGGTGTCACCGATGCCTGCCGGGCGTGAGTTCGACATGCTCCTGACCGCCGGAGAGCGGATCTCCATGGCCCTGCTGGCGATGGCGATCAAAAACCTGGGCCACGAGGCCCAGTCGTTCACGGGCAGCCAGGCCGGTGTCATCACCGACTCCGTCCACAACAAGGCGCGCATCATCGATGTCACGCCCGGCCGCATCCGGACCTCGATCGACGAAGGCAACATCGCCATCGTCGCCGGGTTCCAGGGCGTGAGCCAGGAGGGCAAGAACATCACCACCCTCGGCCGCGGTGGGTCCGACACCACCGCCGTCGCCCTCGCCGCGGCACTGGAAGCCGAGGTCTGCGAGATCTACACCGACGTGGACGGCGTCTTCACCGCCGACCCCCGGGTCGTCAAGAAGGCCCAGAAGATCGAGTGGATCTCCTTCGAGGACATGCTGGAGCTGGCCGCGTCCGGTTCCAAGGTGCTGCTGCACCGCTGCGTCGAGTACGCACGCCGATACAACATCCCGATCCACGTCCGCTCGTCCTTCTCCGGACTGCGCGGCACGTGGGTCAGCAACGAGCCGCAAGGGGACCAGCAGGTGGAGCACGCGATCATCTCCGGAGTCGCCCATGACGTCTCCGAGGCCAAGATCACCGTCGTCGGCGTCCCCGACAAGCCGGGCGAGGCCGCCGCGATCTTCCGCACCATCGCCAACGCGGAAGTCAACATCGACATGGTGGTGCAGAACGTCTCCGCCGCCGCGACGGGGCTGACGGACATCTCCTTCACCCTCCCCAAGGCGGAGGGCCGCAAGGCCATCGACGCCCTGGAGCGGGCCAAGGGCACCATCGGCTTCGACTCGCTGCGCTACGACGACCAGATCGCCAAGATCTCGCTGGTCGGCGCCGGTATGAAGACGAACCCGGGCGTCACCGCCGGATTCTTCGAGGCGCTCTCCGACGCCGGGGTGAACATCGAGCTGATCTCGACCTCCGAGATCCGCATCTCGGTCGTCACCCGCGCCGACGACGTCAACGAGGCCGTGCGCGCCGTGCACACCGCCTTCGGCCTCGACAGCGACTCCGACGAGGCCGTCGTCTACGGAGGCACCGGCCGATGACCTCACGCCGCCCCTCGCTCGCGGTCGTCGGTGCGACCGGGGCGAGCGGCGGCGTCATGCTCCAGATCCTTTCGCAGCACGCGGATGTCTGGGGCGAGGTGAAGCTCATCGCCTCACCGCGTTCGGCCGGCCGCAAGCTGGCCGTACGCGGCGAGGAGAAGGAAGTCCTCCCGATCACCGAGGACGCCTTCGACGGCGTGGACATCGCCGTCTTCCTGGTGCCCGAGAAGGTGGCGGCCCTCTGGGCGCCCGTCGCCGCATCCCGGGGCGCCGCGGTGGTCGACGGCTCCGCCGCCTTCCGCCTCGACCAGGACGTGCCCCTGGTCGTCCCCGAGGTCAACCCCCACGCGGCCCGCACCCGCCCCCGCGGCATCGTCGCCTCGCCGGACTGCACCACGCTCTCGCTGATCGTCCCGGTCGGCGCACTGCACGCCGCCTTCGGCCTCCGCGAACTGACCGTCTCCACCTATCAGGCCGTCAGCGGCCGGGGCCGCGACGGCGTCGCCGCCCTGCGCGAGGAACTGAGCCTCGTGGCCGGCAGCCTCGCCGTCGGCACGGAGCTGGGCACCCGCCCGGGAGACGTACGCCGCGCACTCGGCGACCGGCCCACCAGCCCGTTCCCCGCCCCTGTCGCGTTGAACGTCGTGCCCTGGGCCGGTACGGACGCGGGCGACGGCTGGTCCTCCGAGGAACTCGCCATCCGCGACGAATGCCGCAAGATCCTCGGCCTTCCACAGCTGCGTACCGCCATCACCTGCGTGTACGTCCCCGTCGTCACCACGCACTCGATGTCCGTCCACGCGCGCTTCGAGAGCGAGGTCACCGTCGACCGGGCCCACGAGATCCTGGCCACCGCCCCCGGCGTCGTCCTCTTCGACAGCCCCGCCGCGGGCGACTTCCCGACCCCGGCGGACGTCGTGGGCACCGACCCCACCTGGGTCGGCCGAGTACGCCGCTCCCTGGACGACCCGCAGGGCCTGGAGATGTTCATCTGCGGGGACAACCTGCGGAAAGGCGGGGCCCTGAATGTGGCCCAGATCGCCGAATCCCTGGCGGCCTCCGGGCGCAGGGCCTGAAGCACGCCCTGGAACGTGTCACGGAGATTCGCTCCGGATGACCTTCCGGGCGGGTGTTTCGTGTTTCGGACGGGTGTTTGGGCAGGGGTTTCGGGCGACAGGTTTCGGTGGAGTTCCTCTCGGTGTCCGGTTCCGGTGTCCAGTTCCGGTGTCCGCCGACCGCGGCGTTCGGTCGTGGTGTTGGATCGCGGCGCGTTGGATCGCGGTGTTGGATCGCGTGTTCGGTTCCGGTCTTCGTTTCTGTTCTCTTTCTGGTTCGCTTCGATCTCCGCTCCCTCCGTGCTGGTCCTGGGCTGTCCTGAGCCGGCTCCGCGATGATTCCGGGCCGAGGGGGAGGTCGTTCCGGCCCGCTTCCGGCGTGCGGCGGGGCCGTCTCCGGAGCCATCAAATTTCATATGCCATCGAAATGTCTGATCGAAAGAGTTTTGTGGGATCTGTGAAGGTCACATGTTCAATTCGGCTTCCTTAACCCCTTGAGCTGGGGCGTTGTCATATCCGACGATGAGCCTGCGGTCCTGTGCAACCGCGAGGCGGCTGTTCGGCGTCTTCGCCGTCACTTCTTGCGCGACGGGCGCACCAATAGGGCAATTGGGGAAGAGCGGGTACGTATGAGGGCGAGTCGCAGAGAGCTGAACGCGCTGCCGCACGCGTACAACCCTGACGGGGGGCAGCGTGTCCAACTGGCGTGGCAGAGGTTCTCGAAATTCCGGTGGTCGGCTCGTTGCGGGGCATCTCCGTGCTCCCGCTCCGCAAGCCCCGTGCGGTCGGCGGCATGCCGGTGATCGCCCCGCTGACCGCTGCGAGCACGACGAGCCCCGTAAGGTTCCCCTCGCAGCGCGAGGGCGCTGAGGAGGCGGTGGCGGCGGGAACGACGGTCGACCATCTGACCGAGACCTACCGTGCCCACTACCGCTCGTTGCTCGGCCTCGCCGCGCTGTTGCTGGACGACACCGCCTCCTGCGAGGACGTCGTACAGGAGGCGTTCATCCGTGTGCACTCGGCCCGCACCCGGGTGCGGGAGCCCGAGAAGACGCTCGCCTACCTCCGGCAGACGGTCGTCAACCTCTCCCGTTCCGCGCTCCGTCGCCGCATCCTCGGGCTGAAGCTGCTCTCCAAGCCCATGCCCGACATGGCCAGCGCGGAAGAGGGAGCGTACGACCAGCTGGAGCGGGACGCGCTGATCAAGGCGATGAAGGGCCTCCAGCGGCGGCAGCGGGAAGTGCTGGTGCTGCGCTACTTCGCGGACATGACCGAATCGCAGGTCGCCGACACCCTCGGTATCTCCCTGGGGTCGGTCAAGGCGTACGGTTCGCGCGGGATCGCCGCTCTGCGTCTGGTGATGGAGGCGCAGGCATGAGCGGTCGCCCCCTCAACCACGAACCGGACCGGACGGGAAGCGGAACTGTGAACCACGGGCCGAACACGAGCCACGGGCCGAGCGCGGATCCCCGTCCGGAGCGCTCCGCCGAGCCGGCCGGAGCAGCTGGGACGGGCACGTCCCCCGGCCGGGCCGGTCAGGCCGGTCAGGCCGAGTCGGGCGCCGAACCGTCCGAACGGGCGGAGGCGGGCGAACCGTCCGAACGGGCGGAGGCGGACGAACGGGCGGAGGCGGGCGAACGGGCGGAGGCGGGCGAGCCGAGCGGTCGTGCGCGCGGTGGCGACGAGGATCACGACCCTCCGGCACACACACCGTCCGGCCGGTACGTCGGAACAGCCGGCGTCGCCTCGCCGGAGAGGCCCAGCGATGCCCCGGCGGAAACGCCCGGCGACGCTTCCGACCGCATGGCTGCTGCATCCTCGGCCGACGTGAGCGGTGACGCCCCGGCCGACGTGAGCGGTGCCCTCTCGGCCGTCGACGTGACCGGTGCCCGACCGGGCGATCCGGCCGATCCGGCCGATCCGGCCGATCGGGCCGCTCCGGGCGCTCCGGGCGCTCCGGGCGACGCAGCCGGAGCGAACGACGCAGCCGACGCAACCTCCGCGCAGCACGATAAGGCGCCCCGCGCGGGCGACTACCCGTTCCGGCCCCGCGAGAAGGCGCCCAGCTTCCGTGAGGACGTTTCCGGGACCGGCACGCTGACACACCTCTTCGCGCCACGCGGCTCGGCCACGCGCCTCGGCCGGGCCCTCGGCGGCGGTACGGCGGACAGCGGCGATGGCATCGACATGGGCGGCATCGACCTGAGCGGCAGCGGCGGCGGCCCGAGTAGCGGTGGCTTGGGTAGCGGCCTGAGCGGCAGCGGGGTGGGCAGTAGCGGCCTGAGCGGCAGCGGCTGGGGCGGCAGCACGTGGAGGGGCAGCGGCTCAAGTGGTGCCGGTGACGTGGGCGGTGCCGGAGACGCGGGCGGCACGGCCGACGAAGAGGCGCTGCGACGCCTGCTGCGGGGAGCCGTTCAGGATCTTGAACCCACCGAGAACGCACTGGAGCATCTGCACCGGGCCGTACCCGCCCGGCGGGCGCGACGCCGCCAGGCCGTCATCGGCGCGGCTGCCGCGGCCCTTCTGATCGGTACCGCCGTGCCCGCCTTCGTGCACGTGGCGAACTCCGAGAGCGTGGCCACCGCTGCCCCCTCCCTCATCGGGCACGACCAGAACTCCCAGAGCCAGCAGGGCGATGCGTCCGGGGCTGCCGTGGGGGAGAAGCCGAGCGCCGGACAGCCCACGGCGGGCACGGACGGCCGGCCCAGCGGGGCGCCCGACCCCAGCGACGCTCCTTCCGCGACCGACGGCCCGACGGACTCCGACAGCACCCTTCCCGGAGCCGTCAGCGACGAGGAACGCGCCTCGATCGCCGCCCTGCCCGCCTGCGCCCCCGGTCAACTCGGTGTCGCCTCGGCGTCCGCCGGGACCGCAGACGCGAATGGGACGGTCTACGGCACCTTCCGGATCGCCAACACCTCCGCCACCGACTGCTCGGTCAGCACCGTTGGCACAGTGGCTTTCACGACCACGGGCGCCGCGGACGCGACGAAGATCGCGATCGTGCAGCACGTCGCGGGTGACCCCGCCGCCGGACTGCCCGACCCCACCGCCGAACCCACAGCCATGCTGTTGCAGCCCGAGATGGCGTACGAGGTGCAGTTCGCCTTCGTACCGAGCGACACGTGTCCCACGGCCGCGAGCCCCACGCCCACGCCGACCGTGGCCCCGTCGGGGGCGGCCGAGGGGGAGGACCAGGCGGCAAACGTGGAGACGCAGACCCTGACGGCGGACGGGGACCCGACCGAGGGGACCATCGCCGTGACGCACACCCCGGAAGCGGGTGCGCCGACCGCCGAGACCACGATCACCCACGCCTGCGCGGGCACGATCTACCGCACCGGCATCCTCGCGGCCTCCTGAGCCTACGGCGGCCCACCCCGGCCATCACGGCCCCCCACGGCCGCGACGGCCCATCACGGCCACTACGGCCGCGCCAGCCCACGACGGCACGGAAGGCTTTTCGGGACCGCCCGAAGCGGTGAGGGCTGTGAGACCGCGGGGGCCGGTGAGGCCCGCCGGGCCTGTTGGCGGCCTCCTCACTCGCTGCGGGGCGTCGTCCCTGAAGCAGTGCCGACGGGGTCACCCGGTTCGGCGGCGACCGCCCCCGACCTGGGCGGTGCGACTGCCGCGGTGGCGGCGGACGCGGACGCGGTGGCGGTTGCAGGGTCGGGGACCAGGCCCAGGGCGATGTCCCGGGCCGCTTCGGCCTCGCGCCGCAGCAGGCGGAACCACATGAAGAGCACGAACGCCGCGAAGACGAACCACTCCCCGGTGTAGCCCAGGTTCTGGAAGGCCTTGAGGTCCAGCCCGCTGCCCTCCACGGCTGCGGCCGGGACCGCCCGCATTCCGTTGCCGGAGTCGTCCGCGCCCCCGATGCCGCTCGCCGGGAGCGTCACCCAGGCGTCGTACACGTCGTACGGCACGAGATTCACCAACGAAGCCGCGCTGATGATGCCGAGTTCCCCGTCGGGGAGCCCGCCCGCGCTGTTCACGCCCTTGCTGGAGGCGCTCTCCGAAGCCTGGAGGTCACCGGTCACCGTGATCTCGCCAGTGGGTGCCGGAGGGATCGTGTTGTTCTCCCGCGCGCGTTCCGTACCGCCGGGCATCCAGCCGCGTACGACGGGCAGGGCCTTGCCACTGTCCGTACGCAGCAGGTCCAGGACGTAGAACCCGTCGCGGTCGTCCAGCTCACGCCCCGGGACCAGGAACTGGTCCGCGAACGTTCCCGTGGCCGTCGCGGGACGGCCGGACGTGACGGTGTCCACGGGCAACAGCGAGTCCAGCGGCTTCGCCCGGCGGGTGCCCGGGTCCGGCTGCTTCTCGGCCTGTTCGTGCGAGTGCACGCGGTCCTCGAAGCGGCCGAGCTGCCAGGTGCCCATGAACACGCAGAACGGAATGGCCAGCACGACGAAGAGGTTGATCCCCCACCATCGCGGGGTCAGCAGGAACCGGTACACCCCCTTACCGTACGGTCCCCGCTCCACCGGCCGGGAGCGGGGGCCGCCCCTTTATCCGGCTCTTACGCGAGGGAAGAGGTGTCCGCCTCCGACTTCCGCGCCCCCGGAAGATGGCGCAACGCGAAGTCCAGCTCCAGTCCCACCTGCTTGATCCGCTCCTCCACCACCAGCGAGCCATGCCCCGCGTCGTAGCGGTAGACCTCGTGCACCGCGCCCCGGGCCTTCAACCGGTCCACGTAATTCTCCACCTGTCGGATGGGGCAGCGCGGATCGTTGACGCCCGCAGAGATGTACACCGGGGCGCGCACTGCGTCGACGTACGTCAGCGGCGACGACGCCTCGAAGCGCTCCGGCACCTCCTCCGGAGTGCCACCCAGCAGAGTGCGGTCCATCGCCTTCAGGGCCTCCATCTCGTCGTGGTACGCCGTGACGTAGTCAGCGACGGGTACGGCGGCCAGGCCCAGGGCCCAGGCGTCCGGCTGGGTACCCAGACCGAGCAGGGTCAGATACCCGCCCCAGGACCCACCGGCCAGGACCAGACGGTCCGGATCGGCGAGGCCCGACTCGACGGACCACTCCCGGACCGCCGCGATGTCCTCCAGCTCGATCAGCCCGACCCGGTGCTTCAGCGCGTCGGTCCAGGCCCGGCCGTACCCCGTCGAGCCCCGGTAGTTCACCCGTACGACCGCGAAGCCGTGGTCGACCCAGGCAGCAGGGCCCGAGGCGAACGCGTCGCTGTCGTGCCACGTAGGACCGCCGTGGATCTCGAAGATTGTCGGGAACGGGCCCTCGCCCGAAGCAGGAGTCTGCACCAGTGCGTGGACCCGCCCGCCCGGCCCCTCCACCCAGACGTCCCGCACCGGCACCGAGGCCGGGGCCTTCGGGCCCGGCGGGTCCAGGACCACCGCGCCCGTGGTGGAGCGGACGACCGGCGGGAAGGCGGCCGAGGACCAGAGGTACTCCACCGTCCCGTCCGGTCGGGCCGTGGCACCCGACACCGAACCGACGGGCGTCTCCACCCGCACCGGCTCCGGCCGGCCCGGCTCATGGCGCCACAACTCACTCCGGGCCTCGAAGCCGTGCTCGATCAGGATCGCGGAGCCGTCCGGATACCACTCGGCGCTCACGTCGCCGGGGAGATCGAGCGCCAGCTCCGTCTCCGTGCCCGCGACCGGGTCCCAGATCATCGGCTCCCAGCGCCCGCGCCGCTGGTGCCCGACCAACAGCCGGGTGTCGCCCGCGACGGGAGCGAACCCCATCACTGCCAGGCCCAACTCCTTCGTACCGCCCTCGGTGTCGTCGAGCTCCGCCACCGTCGACCCGTCCGGCCGCACCACACGCAGCGCCGAATGCATCGCGTCGCCGTGCTCCGTGTGTTCCAGCGCGATCAGGCTGCCGTCGTACGACAGATCGCCCACCCCGGCCGACTCGCGGTGGCGGTAGATCTCCACGGGCGCCGCGCCGCCCGGCCGCGCCAGATGGATCGTCGTCCCGTCCTCGTCGGTCGAGCGGCCGACGACGGCGCTGCCGTCCCGCCCGATCGCGAGACCGGCCGGATACGACGGCTCCAGCCCCGGCGCCGCCGGCACGTCCTCGCCGCCACCGAACGGCTGCCGCATCCAGACACCGAACTCGTCGCCGTACGAGGGCGACCCGGGATCGCCGGAGCTACGGCCGTCGTCGAACCACCAGATCCACTCCCCGTCGGGAGAGAGCGCCCCGTCCGTGGTGCCGTCCGGCCGGTCCGTGACCATGCGTTGCTCGCCGGTCTTCCGGTCCCACGCGTAGATCTCGTACGTGCCTGTCGCGTTGGACACGAAGAGCGAGCGCTCCGGGGCATCCTCCGCCCACTGGGGCAGGGACACCCGGGGGGCGCGGAACCGCTGCTCCCAGTCCGGCGGGGTCGAGGCGTTCTGTGTGTCGCTCATGCCCCCATCCAACCCGATGAGGAGCCCCGGACGCACGGCCCTTCGTCTCACCGCGAAATCACCCGGATTGCGGGCCGCCGAAGTTTCGCACGGCCGTGATCACCGGGGTGCGTTCCGGCCTCCGTCGGACAGACCGAGAGTGCGCGCCCCCGTGCGGCAGGTGAGCCGGAACCGTTTGTCGATCGCCGTCCACGCAGGTCAGGGCGATTGTCAGTGGCGGGGTCCACACTCCTCCCATGACTGCAGAGATGAGCGCGGGCACGGTCTCGACCGCTGTTCTGCGCAAGGCCGTGGAGACGTACTGGACCGCCGCCGACGCCCGTGACTGGGAGGCGTTCGCGGCCACGCTCGACGACGACGTCGTGTTCGAAGTGCCGCAGACCCGTGAGGTGGTCCGGGGCAAGGAGAGATGCGTGCGGTTCAACCGTGAGTACCCGGGCGACTGGCACGTGCGGATCGACCGGATCGTTGCCGACCTGCCCGAGCACCCGGCCGGTGCCGCCGTGGCCGGTGTCGGTGGACAGGCCGCCGCACGGACGCTGTTCACCGTGGGGGATGCGGAGTTGGACGGCATTCACTTCTTCTCGTTCGACACCAGGGGCCGCATCACCGCCGTCACCGACTTCTGGCCGGAGCCGTACCAGCCGCCGACCGGCCGCGAATACCTCGTCGAGCGGGTCTGAGTCCTGAGGCCCACCGGCCGGGCGCGCCCGGGGCGCGCAACGGCACAGGGCCCCGGCGCCGGTCTGCGGCGGAGGAGCCCTGTGCGTGTGGGGGGTGGCGCTCTGTGGGCGTCGAGGGAGCGAAGGCGACGCGGGGTGCTCGGCGTGAGCCCGGTGAGCGAGCCCAGCCGGGACAGCCCTTAGATGGCCGAGCGGAAGGCGGGCAGGTAGCCGCTCGACTGACCGGCGGCCTTCGGGTGGTAGGAGTTGTAGATCGGCAGCGTGACGCTGTTGAGCCAGGGGTCACCGGAACAGAGCTCGTGGCCGGTGAACTCGTCCACCACGCTGGAGTAGGTGAACCCCGCGTTGGCCGCGCGCTTGGCGATCACCGTGTTCAGGACGTCCGCCCCGTTGTTGATCGCCTTCCGTGAGTTCTCGCTGAGGCCCAGGATGCAGCTCCCCGCGATCTTGTAGAAGTGCGGGTAGCCCAGGACCACGACGTGGGCCGAAGGGGCCTTCGCGTGGATGGAGGTGTAGAGGGAGTCGAGGCTGCCCGGCAGGACGTTCTGCGCCTTGGTGATGGCCGCGTTCACGCTGCTCACGCAGGTGGCCTCGCTCGACAGCACGCAGGTCTGCATGACATCGGCGAAGCCGACGTCGTTGCCGCCCGCGGAGATGCTGACCAGTGCGGTCGAGGAGCTGAGCGCGCTCAGCTGACCGCTCGCGACGGTCGATGTCGTCGCACCCGAACACGCGACGAAGGCGAAGGAGGACGGCGAGTTGGCGGCGGCCCAGAGGTACGGATACGCCTTGGTCGAGCGGTGGCAGTCGCCACTGTCCGAGATGTAGCTGCCGGCGCCGACTCCGGAGGAGTAGGAGTCGCCGAGAGCGACGTAACCGCCCGTAGCGGCGGAGGCCGGCTGAGCGGCTCCCAGCGCGGCGACGGCTGCGATGGCCAGAGTGGAAACGGACGCCCAGAATCTACGCACTGACATGGCCGATGGCCCCTTCGGAAGGTGGGGGGTGCGAGGGGAGTTCGTGGAGCAGACAGTTTTTAGCAGCTCGAAGTACCGGCCGGTAATGGCTGTGCGGGAAGTCGTCTGATATGCCCGAATGATCGTTCGGTAGCCGTAGCTCCGCGCGTAGATAAACCCTGAACACTGGTCAAAATCGGGGCACTTGGGGGCGCAGGCTCGGCGCGCGGATCAGAGGGCTGATCGGCGCTGAAGGGGTTCTGACGACAAGGTTCACGGCTTCCGCCAGATGCTGACTACTCACCAGAAACCACCCGCACGGGTGGGGGCGTCCTACCCGCGATGTCGCCCACCGGTGACGCCCCGCATCGGGCATGCAGTTCGGGACCACCGCGCCGGGGTCACTTTCCGTAATCCCTCGTCCGTCCGACGGCCGTCGTCGCGGACCGTTTTGCATCGTCCCGCCCGGTACTACCGTTTCCCCGCACCCGGCGCACCGCGGTGCATTCCGGCGAGACCCGGGCCGCACCGGACGAGGCCCGGACGCTCGTCTTCGCGCCCAGAGGCCGCCCGCTTTGCTCAGAGCCCTTGCGGCAGCTGGGTCACCTGGGTCGCCTGCGGCAGTTGGGCTACGTGGGGCGCCTGGGCCACCCGTGGCAGCGGTGGCGCCTACGTCTCCTGCGTGACGGTCGGGGAGGGCGTGTCCGCCAGCCAGCCGATCCGTGCCGCGTGCCAGCCGAGTTGGAAACGCGTGGAGGCCCCCACCTGCGCCATGAGCCTCTGGAGGCGGCGCTGAACGGTGCGATGACCCATGCCGAGTTGGCGGGCGATGGCCGAGTCCGTGAGACCGAGGTGCAGCAGGGCGAGGACTCTGCGGTCGGTCGGGTCGAGAAGGGAGCCGGAGGCGTCCTCGGGAAGCGCGGCGGGGGAGGGGCGGAGGAGCGTCCCCCGCTCGAACTGTGTCTCGAAGAGAGAGCTGAGCGCGATGAGAAGCCCGGTGCGGTGGACGACGAGAGCGACCGGCTCGATGTCTTCGCGCTCCGGATCGAGGGGCAGCAGCGCGATCCGCCGATCGACGATGACCAGCTTGATCGGCAGCTTGTCCACCACGGAGATCTGCTGGCCCTGGGTGACATAGGCGTTCAGTGCCTCCGCGGTGTCCGGGTTCTCCAGCCAGTCGCGTTCGATGACGGTCCGCAGGGCGATTCCGCGCCGCATGAGGATGCCCTCGATCTCCGCGTGGTTGTCCTCGTAACTGATCACGGAGTGCCGCGGCTCTCCGAGCGGCATCAGATTGCACACCTCGGTGGTGGCCTGCTCCTGCATCAGCAGCAGCCTGCGGCGGATGGCCGCGGCCCCCGAAAGCACCTCGACCGGTGCCCCCGAAGCATGGGCCTGGGCGGACCGGTGCCGCTCGGTGAGGGTGGCCATCAGGGATTCGACCCGGTGCAGGGAGGACCGCCGGGATTCCAGCAGAGGGCCCAGAGCGAGCACGGGAGAGGCCGCCCGGTAACGCGGTACGGCCCCGCCGGCGGAGGCGGAGCTCGCGAGTCCGCGCACCACGAGTGACTCCAGTGCGTCGCGGACGGCCGGGAGGGGAGCGGCCAACTCCTTGGTCAGCAGCGCGGGCTCACTGTCGGGGCGGTCCACGAGAAGCCGGTAGAGAGCATCCTCCAGCGGGTCCAGCCCGAGCAGGGTCAGCAGCGCGTCCTCGGAGCCCCTGGCGTTCGGTGCCCCGGCCGCGCCGCCCGCCGGGCCGGAGCCGGTGGTGCTCAGGGGGATCTCCGGCCGGGTGTGGGCTCGAACATGGTCCCGCCCCCCTTGCTGCCGCCCGCACAACCGTGCTGACCACAATATCCGTTGATCATATTGCAAAGTAGGTCTGTGGATAATGCTGAATGGAGGCGGGCGGCACGTCGGTAGGGTGGTCGGTATGTCTGATGCCCCGGTTCGTGTCCGTTTCGCCCCTTCCCCCACCGGCATGTTCCACGTCGGCGGCGCGCGCTCCGCCCTCTACAACTGGGCAGTCGCCCGACAGTGCGGTGGCACCTTCGTCCTGCGCGTCGAAGACACCGACGCGGCCCGGAACAAGCCCGAGTGGACCGACGGGATCATCAACGCCCTGGCCGCCATCGGCATCCACGAGGACGACCCGGCCTTCGAGGGCCCCTACTTCCAGTCGAACAACGCGTCCCGCCACATCGAGGCCGGGCTGCGGCTGTACGACGCCGGCCGCGCTTACTACTGCGACTGCACCCGCGAGCAGCTCAAGGAGCGCACCGGCTCGGAGCACCTCGGATACGACGGCCACTGCCGCGACCGGGGCCTCGCGCACGAGGAAGGGCGGGCGCTCCGCTTCCGTACCCCGGACGAGGGCGAGACCGTCGTGACCGACCTGGTGCGCGGCGAGCCCGCGTTCCCGAACAGCGCCATCGAGGACTTCGTGATCGCCCGGGGCGACGGTTCCCCGGTCTTCCTGATCGCCAACGTCGTGGACGACCTGGACGAGGGGATCACCCTTGTCGTCCGGGGTGAGGAGCACCTCTCCAACACCCCGAAGCAGCAGCTGTTGTGGGAAGCGCTCGGCGCCGAACCGCCCCGCTGGGCGCACCTGCCGGTGATCGTCAACGAGAAGCGCCAGAAGCTCTCCAAGCGCCGGGACAAGGTGGCGTTGGAGGACTACCTCGCCGAGGGCTTCCTCCCCCAGGCGATGGTCAACTACCTCATGCTGCTCGGCTGGGGCCCCGGCGGGGACCGGGAGATCCTCCCCTACGAGGAGATGGAGCAGCTCTTCCGCATCGAGGACGTCAATACCTCACCGGCGTTCTTCGACGTGAAGAAGCTGACCGCCTTCAACGGCGAGTACATCCGCGCGCTCGCACCGGAGCAGTTCGCCGCGGCCTGCGCGCCGTGGCTGATCGCCCCGCACGCCCCCTGGGAGCCGGCGGCCTTCGACACGGCCGTCTTCGAGGCGGCAGCTCCGCTCGCGCAGACCCGGTTGACGGTCCTGTCCGAGATCACGGCCTGCGTCGACTTCCTCTTCCTGGCCGAGCCGGTCCGCGACGAAGCCTCCTGGACCAAGGCGATGAAACCCGGCGCGGACGCCATCCTGCGGGACGCACGCACCGCGCTCGCCACCACCGCATGGCAGGCGGACGACCTGAAGTCGGCGCTGGTAGCGGTCGGCGAGCAGCACGGGCTGAAGCTGGGAAAGGCCCAGGCACCCATCCGCGTCGCCCTCACCGGCCGCACGGTCGGGCTGCCGCTCTTCGAGTCCATGGAACTCCTCGGTCGCGACCGGGTCCTCGACCGGCTGGACACGGCTTACGAAAAATTGGCCGTCCAGTCGTAATCCCGTAACAGGCGAGGCATGCCGGTGTGCCCGTCCGGGTTGTACCGTTGCGTTCAAGTAGCAACCATCTGGGCCGGGCAGGCGGCGTGCGAGCGTCCACGGCCGACACGAGGAAGGCGGGCTCGGCATGCTCCGCAACGGACTGGAACCCTGGCACCTGCTGATCCTGGCGGTCATCGTCATCGCCCTCTTCGGATCGAAGAAGCTCCCCGAGGCCGCGCGGGCCCTGGGTAAGTCGGCGCGCATCCTGAAGAGCGAGGCGCAGGCGATGAAGAACGACAACGCCCCCGCGCCCGCCGCGACTCAGGTCACGGTCACCGAGGCGGCCCAGCCCGCGCCGGCGCCCGCCGCCGCGATGACGGAGCCGCGCCCCGCGGATCTCTGACCGCGTCCACGCCCCCTGTCGCCGCCGGATCTCCGTGACCGCGGGGCAGCGGGCGTGGCCGCTCGGTGCCTCGGTGCCGCCGTACGTATCAGGGGCTGGCGGCGTCGAACCCGTACGCCACGGGCTCGTCCTGCGCATAGGGGTCGCGGCGGTACACGTACAACGCGTCCACCCTGAATTCGTCGCCGTCCGGGGATTCGACGCGGCAAGGACGCGTCACCTGAAGGACCGGCGGCTGGTCGGGAACTCGCATCCGAAGACCATCGGCAGGCCCCCCGGCGAGTTCGGCTGTCTCCCACATCGTCGCAGTGTGAAGATCCATGCCCACAACTTTACGGGCTGCCCCTCGCCCTTTCGGTGAGCATTGAACAACCGCTAAGCCCTCTTACCGTGCGGCTCACCGCTCCTGCCGCAACAGTCGTCACACCCGCCCCAGCCGCCACTGGCGTCACGAATTTCGAGGTTCTGGATCGCAGGTCAGTACGTGGTCCTCGAGAGAGCCGGCCACGATGGACTGCCTCGCTCAGCGAGTACCGCTTCGGAGCTCGGTGGCCGATCCGGGCTCGACCACGGCGGCGACGTACCGGAACTCTCCCCTGGGTCCGTCCGGTCGCGAGTACGCCTCCCAGTGCAGCGGGTAGGTGCCGCGCAGCTTTCGGGTATGGGGGGCGTAGTCGCCCTGCCCCCAACGGAGTTCGCCGGAGAGAACGCGCCCTTCGTAAATGCGGCCTCACTCAGCGGACCTGCCGCCCCCGCCCATCTGTCCTTGAAGTACTTGAATTCGATGGCGGTGCGCGCGGACGGGCCGATGCACAGCAGGTCGAGATGCTCGGCGTGGCCCTTGTGCAGAACGGGCCGCCGCACCTCCAGCCGCGACTGCACCTCGGGCGCCAGCTCCCACAGAGCCCGGGCGAAGCTGTGCTGCAGATCCGCCTCCGAGTGGAACACGGGCCGATCCCGCCGCAGGCGGCCCATGACGTCGGCCAACTGCACGACGCCGGCTATGAGAACAGACGTTCCGCCCACTGCATCGGTCATGTGCGCACCCCAGTTCGCCTCGGTCCGCCTGGACGGTCATTCCAGCACAACCGGCACCCCAGGGTCTCCGTAATCAGACCAACCGCAGTGATCCGAGCCGGGACGACGGTCTCACAGAGGCTCGGGGAGTGAAGCCGGCTCCCCCATGGCTCCCGGCAGACGTCCACGCACGCTCACGTCCGGTCGCGCCTGCGAGCTGTCACGGCGATCAGGAGCAATGCGACCACTCCGAGCGCCTGAAGCGACAGTGAGAACCAGGTGGGGTGCCCCAGGGGGATCAGCCGTGGCAGAGCGGCACCCGCTGCTACCACGATCACGACCAGGGGGATGAACAGCGGATCTCTACGGCCGCGCACCTGCCAGTACGCTGCCCCCGCGCAGAGGAACCCTGCGAGCCCCAGCGCGATCTGTAGGTAGGCCATCGATGAATGCCGTTCTGTTTCAAGATCACACCCAGTTCACACCCAAAACCCAGATACAACACAGTCAGGGCCGGTCTCCCCGAAGGGGGAAACCGGCCCTGACCTGGTGTTTCAGCTGTCGGGGTGGCGGGATTTGAACCCACGACCTCTTCGTCCCGAATGAGGGTCGGGCAGGATCGGCACCTGGTCGCCTCGCTAACGGTGCAGGTCAGGGCCAAGTTTCGGGTTGGTGTGGCAAGGGCTCGGTCGGCCTGCGGAGGATGATCATCTCCCAGAATTCTCCCAAGCCCTGATGCTGTGACCGCCTCGCGAAGCGGCGCTGTTCCCGTCGGCCGCTTCGCAGAGGCGAGTTTGCACGCTCCTTAGAGGGACTCGGGTACTCCTGCAGGGTGGCATCGTCGGGCTTTGCGTCCCGACCCGCATGGGCAGGGAGTGTTCTTGCCAACGCTGCGGCCCGGCCCGACGGGCCTTTGCTTGGGAATCGTGCGCCCGGACACCCGCTGCTTCCCGAGGTCTCGCCACAGCGACAGCACAGCAGGGGCGTCATCGCCCTTGTCCAGGAGCCATTGTGCTGCTGCTTTGCCGGATGCGTCAGGGAAGGTCGCTGCGGCTTCAGTAAGCCCGCTGCGCTCCAGGAACTGCCGAGCGATAAGCCCGTACGAGTCGCGTTCGTCGAAGCGTTGCATCCCCTGGACCCGAAAGATGTCGGGCGCGAAGCCGGCGCCGATCATAACGGCGGCGCCAGCCACCACCGCGCCTGGGTCACCGGTCGGCTCATCCGGGGTGCTCATCGCGTTGAACCGGTCGATGAGCACCTTCTCCGCCGCCGAAATTTCGATCCGCAGTTCTGCTGCCAGGAGATCCTCGTACCGTTCCTTGACCTCCTCGGGGCCACTGTAGGAGAAGGAGTCGATCACCTTGTCGTGGAGAAAGTGCAGGACGAAGAGATCGTCCTGGAGCGAGGAACGGAACGCCTCGACCGACTTGGTGCGGCTGTATCCCACAACCTGAACGGTTTCCTCGCGACGCGTACCGCGGCGCTTGTCATCCCCGAGACGTGCGCCCTGCGACGACAGGAATGGGCACACCTGCGCAGAGTAGACAGCGCAGATCTCGTGTACGGGTGCCTCTGCGAGCCCAACTTCTTCGGGAAGCGGTATGTCGCCGAAGTGGGGGAGGACTTGCCATCGTGCTTCGTCTCCGAAGGGAAGCCCGCAGACAGCGCACCAGTCGAACGTGGCCAGTACGAGCTTTCGCCGCTCATCGATCGCTCCGAAGTTTGCCCCCTCCGCGTCACGCCCAACCGTTGCGATCACGGGATAACCCCTGGACTCGCGTCCGAGGTGGCTTAGGCGTTGCGGTGATATCACCTCTTGCGGCCTCAAGGCCACCTCCAAGCGTCGTACGGTCGAACCAGGTTAGCGGTGAGGAGTAGGTCACCTACCGAAAACCGGTCAGGCCGGATGGCCGGTGTTCGACCACTCTCGGCTGCTTAGTGTGAGTAAGCTGGGGAAGCCAGGTCCGGACTCCCGGTAGCACCGGGGGAACCAGCCGAGGGCACTAATCTTCGCCGTCCGGAGGCGCGTCAGCAGCGCGCCCACCAGCGGAACTCCACTCGCTTCCGCGCACGGTTTCGTGCGTCCACTGTTCGGAGTCCTCCGCATGCCTGCTCAGCCGATCATGGCCGCGCTCCGCGGCTTCCGCTGCGAGCACACCCCTAGCAAGAGCCGCATCCTCGCTCTCGTCCACCATCGAGATGGCCCTGCCTCACTGCAGGCCGTTCTCACTTGTCGGCACCCCGAACTCGCGCAGCAAGCGGTGGGCATCCTCCAACAGGCCATCGGTTCTTCCGCCGATGCTTGGAATCCCGAGCCGCTGGAGAGGCTGTGCGCCCAGCTGCCGGATGCTCCGGCTTCCTCCCTTCGCAGTGCCGCACGGCACGCTCTCGCGGGCGTCTGGCCCATGCCTGCTGGCAGCTTCCTGAAGTGGGAGCAGATCGCCGATGGCGACGGCGACGTGTACGAGGGCAATGACGTCGACGCGGTCACGCGCGCCGTGCGCACCCCGAACGCCGCACGGCTCGCTGATTTGGCTGGTCCGGTCGTTCGTGTAGAGGTGCTCCGAGAGTTCCACGTGCATGACCAGCAGGCCGTGTTGAAGGCAGCTAGGAGCGCGGGCTGGGAGCCTCAGCCACACGACGACCTCGAGGGCGAGGACCCTGAGGATGTCGTCGGGGCCATCATGTGGCTGGGGGAGTCCGACAGCGAGATCGAGGGTGCGGACACGGTCACCGATACCTCTCAGGGCCTGCGGCTGCACACCGAGAACGGGCACGAGGTCGCCGACTGGAGCGAGGAAGCGGTGGTCGCCGACTTCGGCGCGGGCTGGCGGTACACAGCGGCTGTCCGCCGAGGTGAGCTGGCGACGCCGTCGATGAGGAAGAAGACCCCGGACTTCGCGGCGTTGTTCGCGACGGAGGCGCTGCACTGCGACGACCCGGAGTGCGAAGAGGAGCGGTGCCAGTGGCAACTCACCCCCCGAACCGCCGACATCCTCTACACGGAACTGTGCGTGCTCGCCGATCAGGCGTACGAGGACAGCGAGGAACTTGGTGACAGGCCGGTGGTGCCAGACCAGCACGACGGCCAATGGGGCGTTTTCGCCCATCTCCCGAAGCTGACCTTCGCGGCCGACCTCCAGTGGCGCCGCCGGTTCGCCCGGGCGGCCGACGACCTTGCCGGTGACCTCGAACGCGGGCAGTGGCCGGAGCCCACCTGCACGGCCGAGGAACTTGCCCTTCACCTCGCCATCCGCGACGCGGGAGACCGCGGGGACGAAGGCGATGACGCTGGTGACCACGGGAGGCTGCCCACCCACCGTGACGACTACGACTTCGACATGTGCTCCGAAGTGTTTTTCCAAGACACCGACGTGCTGATGCTCTACAACTCTCGCTTCGACGGAATCGAGGACCCGGACGGCGAGACGAACCAGCACATGGGCATCGGTGATCTCCGTGTCGCTGCCTGGTTCGAACCGTTCCTGAACGTCCAGGCGCGAGATCCCCGCCGTGGATTCCGCCGCTGATTGTCAGGCAGCGTCCTAGTGGATCCTGAGCGGGATACTTCAGCCAGTCAGGCTCTTGCCGCGCCGAAGGCCGGGAGCAATCCGTGGTGCCTCGGGTCTGCTGCAGCGGATCCACCCGGGTGAAGTGACCGCAGCGTGCCCCTCGTCCTTGCAGCCGCGCGGCAATCGCACCGAAACTCTCGATTCTGCACTCGCATTCCAGCACGTCCGCGATGGCTGCACAGCCGTATGCGGCACTCGCGTCGTTGTGCGCAGACCAGGAAGGGGGCGGCTCTCAACGGCTTCCGGAAGCCGGTCAGTGGATCCGGTCGAGGTTGAAGCAGAGAGCTTCCTGGTCAAGCACTGACCTGTAGCCCCTGGCGAGGCATGACGTCAGACGCAGCACTTCGTCGATTCGTCGGAACGCCCGAAGGATCACCCCCGCTGCTTGTCGGTGTCGTACAGCCGCCAGGCCGGCCAACGCGCCGCTTCGGCTCCACCGTCACCATCGCTCAGCAGATTCCGGCGGTGCAACATGAGCCGGAGGTGGCGTGCCGCGTCGCCGTTCTTTTCCATTCCCCGATCGAGAAGTACGGGTTGGGGGGTAGCGCCGTCGGCGCGTATCACGGCGTCCGCGGGATATCCGTGAACGGTTTCCCCCAGCGTGACAGTGGCTTCTTCCGCGAGGGAGAGGGTCTGGTACAGGCGTTTGAGCAGCACGTCCTTGTCTTCGCCTCCCGGGGCCAGGCCGTCCCGCTCCGCAGCCTCAAGCAGTGCGGCGCCCACGCCTCCCCGCTTCCGCCAGAGCTTCTTGTCCCCGACCACGACCAGGTGACTGCGGGCCCGGGTGATGGCGACGTTCCACAGGTTCAGCTGTTCACCGACCCATGCGACGGAGCCCGGGTGCATGCCTTCGCCGACGACGAGGGAGAACACCATGACGTCGCGTTCACCGCCCTGGAAGGTGTGCACCGTACCGATGCGCAGACGCTCCTCGTCGTACGGGCGCAGCCGTTTGCGCAGGGTTTCGGCCTGTGCCGTGAAGGGGGTGACGACACCAACGGTGGCCTCGGGCGGCAGATGTTCCAGCAGATAGCGGACGCTGTCCTGCACCTTGCGGATCTCGTTCTCGTTGACCCAGGAGCCACCGAACAGAGGCCGGGCGGCCCGCCCGGCCACATCCGTCCAGATCACGGCGGAACGGTTTGCCAGAGCTGGACGGCCACGGGTGTCGGTGAGAACGGTCAGCCCACCGTCGTAGAAGAATTCGTTGGAGATCCCCGCGATGTGCGGATGACAGCGGAAGTGCTCGTCGAGAAGCAGCGTGCCGCCCGCGGACTGCTCGGCCGCGTGGAAGGCGGAGTGGCGCCGGTAGGCGAGGTGGTGCTTCTCCAGCCAGTCGGACCGTAGCCCGTGCCCGCGCCGGATGAGAGCCTCGCGGTGCGGGCTGGTCTTCGTGATGTGCGTCAGCTGCATGGGGTCGCCGATGACCAGGGCGCGCCGTGCGCGGAACAGCAGGGGCAGGACTTGGGGAATGGCGCACTGGCTGGCCTCGTCGATGACGACCAGGTCGAACAGGGCCGGGTCCGGTGGGAAACGCCGGGCGGACAGGCTGGTGACCGCCCATCCGGCCACCGCGGGCGCGGTCATCGAGGTTCCCGAGCGCCCGAGGACCTTTCCCAACTGCGGCCAGTCGCCGCGTTTGCCCTCCCGGGCCGTCAACAGCTCCATGATGCGGCGGCGTCCGGCCCAGGCGGCAGCTTGGACCTTGGTGGCGAGGAACGTACGTGAAGCGTCCTGGACGGCGCTCTCCGCATCGCGGAGGTCACGCGTGAGCGCTGTGTCGTCAACGACGGCCGCGCGCTCGCGCCCGTCACGCCATTCCGCCTCGGCCGCGGCGAACCCGGCGAGCGCGAGGCAGCCCGTGACGGGCTCACCGGCGTACCCCTCCAGGCCGACCTTGCGCAGAAAACGGGATCGGCGCCACGATCCGAGGAAGCGCGCGCGGGAGCGGCGGCGTGCGCTGTCCTCCAGCTCCCTCGGCAGTTGCGGGCCGCCGAGCAGCTCCCGCAGTTCGGTGACGGTGATCCCGAGCTGTCCCGCGTAGTGGACTCGCGCCTCGCCTGCCTGGCGGAGCTTCAGCTCGGTCTCGGCGATATGGGCAAGATGCCGCCGTACCGCTGCCAGGCGGTCGGCGGCCAGCATGGTCTCCATGGCTGCCGTGGCCACGGTGGTGGACGGCTCCGGTCCGGTACGCAGCGCGTGGAGCGCGGCGGTCTCGTGCTCCGCGTTGCTCTTGCCGGTCTTCCGTGCCGAGCCGGTGCGTACGACGCTGCCGGGCACCAGCTCGTCGCAGCGGCGCCATACTTCGTCCACGGCATCGTTGTTGGTGGACGCAACGAGCACGGTCTGGCCTGCCGCGATCGCCGTGGCTACGAGATTGGCGACCAGTTGGCTCTTGCCGGTGCCGGGCGGGCCCGTGGCCACGGTGAGGCGACGGGTCATGGCGGACCGGAGAACCAAGCTCTGCGCCTCGTTGCAGGGCAGCGGAGTCACGAGGCCCGTCGGCTCGGGATCTGTGTGGGCGAGGCATCGGATGCGCTGCGAGGGGTCGGGCGCGAGCACCCCGAGGGCGGTATTTCCGATCTGGTCCGTCTGTTCGGCGATGCGGGCGAAGTCGTTGAGAAGTCCCTTCGTGAAGTTCGTCTGGGGGCGTGCCGAAAACAGGACCGCGGTGTTGCGGGCCCCGTGGCCGGGTGTGCGCACGTCGATGTGGTCGGCGAGCTGGTCGGGACGGAGCTCCTGTACGCACGGCAGCTCGAACTCCTGGGTGAGGAGGTTGCGTACCTCCACCGCCATACGGTCGTGCTGTCCTCGATGCCAGGACGGCTGAAACGTGTCGATGAGCTGGTTGGCCTCGTCCTCGCCCAGCCAGTCGTGGGCCAACTGAGGGTGTGGCTGGACCGGCCCGAACGGCTTCAGTCGCACTTCGCCCTCACCCTGGACGATCTCGACCCGGCGCACCAGCAGGGGCGCGAACTTCGGCTGCTGCCAGGGGCTTCCGGTACGAGGCCCGGTGAGCAGCACGGCCGGATAGCCCGCCCACAGCTCGGCATCCTCCTCTGCCGCTGAATCCACCAGCGGGCCCGCTTCCTTGGGGAGCGCGACGCAGCCGTCGTCGTCGACGTCGCCGGAGATGAACCTCTCCGCGCCGTCCAGACACACGTACGACGTGCCCTGCCGACTCACGTCCATGAGAGGTGTCTCGGCACTCTCGGCCAGGACGCACTCGCGGTAGTAGTCCAGCAGGTTGGACCAGGTGGGTTGTGCGTGAGCGGACTTCACGGCGTGTGGCGGTGCAGCTTCTCCCGCGGCTGCCCGGGGCCGAGGACTCAGAGGATTCAGGATGGGGGCTCGGCCGAAGGGGCTGTCCGCGATGACGATGCGGTCGTCGACGCCGAGCGCGGACTGCACCGGCACCTGACGCCCGCTGTCCTGGGCACGCATACGCCGGTTGACATAGTGGAACAGGTCGCTGACCGTCACCGCGCTGCCGCTGTCCTTGCTGACCTTCCCTGTGCGCAGCGCCTCGATGACCTCGCCGGTGAATGCTGACGGCTTCACATCATCGCCGCCGCCCGCGTCCGCGTACGAGTCCTCCCCGGCCCGCGAGGACGACAGGACGTACACGCCCCTGCTCGTCAGCGGGGGCCGCTCGCCGGACTTGGCCACGGAGCCGTCACCTTGCCGGTCCGACGTACGCAGACCCACAGCGAACCCGCCGCTGCGGCAGCAGTCGATCATCACGATCTTCTGCGGTGCGACGCACTCCTCCAACGCGTCGTTGAGAAACCCGGCGCTGACTCCGGTCGCGGCCACCCGGTCGTAGTCGGTGTCCTTGGCGACGAAGTGGAACTCGCCGCCGTCACGTACGGTGCGCACGCCGTGCCCGGAGACGTACACGAACGCGAGTTCGTCCTCGTCGCGCTCCTGGAGGAACTCACCGATGACTGCTCGCATGTCATCGGCGGCGAGATCGGATTCTGTCTGTACGGAGACGAAGTTGCCGATCTTGTGGTGCTTCAGGACCTGGGTGAGTCCCCATACGTCCGCCCTTACGGAAGCCAGCGAAGAGAAGCGGCCATCGTCGTAGTGCTCGTTGCCGATCAGGAGAGCTCGGCGCTTGTGGAAGCGGGTCACGTCGCGTCGTCGTCCGATGCGGTGCCGTCGTCGCCGGCGACCCGATCCTGGAACTCCCGGACCATGCGCTCCTGTGCGGCGTCCGGACGGCCGGTGATCTTGATGGAGTCGTCCCCGACGGTGACCACGACCTTGCGGTGCCGCTCCTTAGCGCACCACTCCTTGATCAGGGTGATCAGGACCTGGGACGCCGGACGGGCGACTGCCGCGGTGGTGGCGGCCCAGAGAGCCACCTCGCCGACACCTGTGCCCTTACTGCCCGGTTCGGCGGGCTCTTCGGCGTCATGGAAGCCGACGACGAGATCGTCTGCCCTCCGAAGACTGTCGTGCAGATCCCGGGTGAGACGCTCCTGCCGGAGTGTGTCACCCCCTGTGGGCACAGTGAGTGTCCATGGCGATCCCCCGTTGTGCATGTGCCGCTCCTTGCCTTCGCGTATGCGCTTGCTGGCCTGTCCAGCGACTTTGGCACGTAGGCCGTCGAGTGGGACAGCCGGGGATGAGCTGGAGGGACGGCATCCGGCCACTCCGTCCAGCGCCGGAGGGGAGGCGCCGGACCAGCTCGAGTCGGCACGGACAGGCAAGAGCCGGCTTCTCCTCCGGAACTCTCCTTCGTACGGATCAGCCTCAGGAACGGTCGTCGGACGATGCCGGCTCCGGCACCACCCTTATCGCCATTGCGGTGCCGTCCGGCCGGATGGAACTCGCGCCCCAGTCGTCGATGTCGTCCGGCTCAGGCCAGTCATTCCGCCGCGCGTAAGTCCGTCGGCGATACTCCTCCACCTTGCCCTTCGCCAGCAGGGCGTAGAGATCTGCGGCCATGCCTGAAAACGCCTCGACCCGCGTGCCGTTGACACGGAAGACCTGGTCAGTGCCGACGTACTGCTCGCCGGCGAAGCAGGCTTTCGCGTCGTGGACACTGGCAGTCCCGGCGTAGGCGGTTTCGCTGAAGTGCTTGCGGCCCTGCTCGTCGATCAAATACTGGCCGACAGTCCCACCGCCGCCGGCCAGGGAGAGCTGCCCGGCGGCGTGCGCCCGGGCGACGACGCGGCTGAACCACGAGAACTCCTTCTCGGGGATCAAGAATGCGTTGTGCCGTTCCGCCCCCAGCTCCTTGGGGAGGGCCACGGAGTCCACGTACGGCAGGGTCCGGCGGCCGATGGCCGTATCGGCCGAATCCGCACCGGCCGCTGGTCGTAAGGGAAGCTCGACACCTCCATCCGTGTGCAGGACATGCACCGTCACACCGGCGGCGGCCAGGAACTCGGTCGAGGTCGTGAGCGCGGGAGTCGCGTTCCGCTGCCCCAGATGGAATCGCTCCACGCGCTCACTGCCCCGGGCCAGCTGCCTGTACGTCGTGCGAGAGCTTGCGGAGGTCTTCGGCGTCACGGCCTGGTGGTTGCCGTTCACGGTCACCACGAAGACTCGGGAGCCTTCACCGGGACGCCATGCCTCCAACAGGAAGTCCGGCCGCGGCCTCGCGCCCAGAGTCCCGGCCGGCTTTGTTCGCGCGAAGCCGGGAAGCAGGACGGTTTCCGCGTCGACAATGCTGATCAGGTGGTCCGGATACCTTTCGCGAAGCGCCCACTCAGCGACGGCGAGCCCGAACGCTCGGCCCAGCTCCCTTGCCTGCATGGCCCGATAGGACAGTTCGGGAGCCTTCCCCTCATCGGTGAGGCGCAGACTTCCGTGCCGGTCGGCGGCGAAGGCGCGGCAGTATTTCAGCCCCTGCCAGTGCTCAGCCAGTCCCCTGCCTCGTCCTTGCCGTGCCAAGGCCGTACCGCGCGCGAACGTCGCGAGCACATCCCATGGAGTCACCCATAGGGGACCACGCTCGGCCCGGGGTAGTTGGCGCAGGTCCGGTTTGCGGGGACCATGACCTTCGTTCGAGGTCTTCTTTTTCGCCCGCTCGCGGTCGACGGCGTTGGCCGCTTTCCCCACTCCGGCGACGAGTTCGGGCGATGAGTTCACCTGCACGGTCAGAAGGTCACCGAGACGCTTGATCACGTCGAAGGCCGTGGAGTCCATGCAACGGGACGGTAAGAACTCCCGATATCGACGACAAGAATGCGATTCAGGCCATGGTGGCGCAGTCGCCCGACTCCATGAGTAGCTGGACGAGGTTCTTCTGGTTGTACGCAGCGATGCCGTGGTACCCCCGGCGTGTAGCCCGTGCGGCCATGGCGAGGCTCCGCTCTTGTGGCCCGACAGGCAGGTGGGCGAAAAGTTGCCAACCAGCCAATGGCTGATTGGCAACCTGATGCTTCGGCACTGCTTCCTTGATCCTGCTGTGCCAGAGCACATGGGAGGAGCATGGCAGTGGTACGGAAGTTGCGGACCTCAGCTGCGCGTAGACGTCGGCAGCGGCATCTCAAGATTGGGGCCACTGCCGGGGGCCTCGGCCTTGTCGTGGTAGTGGCGTTTTGGGGCGTGATCTGGTCCTATCTCGTCGGTGCACTTGCTCTCATTAGCCTCGGCGGTGGTGGGTGGTGGCTGTGGCGCACCGATCGGTTCATCAGGGGCGGTGATCGGCAGTGGCGGCATGACGAGGCCGTGCGGGCAGGGCAGCGGACGCTTGCCGAGATTGACGTGATGACGGGGACGGAGTTTGAGGACTTCGTCGTAAAGCTGTGCCGTCGTGACGGGTGCACTGATGTGCGGAGGGTCGGTGGCTCGCACGACAACGGGGCTGACGTGCTGGGGCACCTTCCCGATGGGCGGAGCATGGTGATCCAGTGCAAGCGATACGCGCCCAAGCGCAAGATCCCCAGCCGGGAGGTCCGGGATCTGCTTGGTGCGAAGGTGCACTTCAAGGCCGACGTGGCGATCTTCGTGGCCACCACTTACTTCAGCGGCCCGGCAGAGATGTTCGCCGCGGAGAACGGCATCCTGGCCGTCCACCGTGATCACTTCGGGCTGTGGAACAACGGTGCCTCGCTGCTGTCGCTCAGCGCGGTCAACGGTACGGGGCAGGGTGACCGTCGGCCCCGGGAGCGCTGGAAGGAGACGTACGGGTAGGAGCGTCTTCCACCGGGCGTAGCAGTCGGAACGCCAGTCGTTTACCGGGTAGGTCGCCGAACATCAGGTCCCACACGTTGGTGGGCGGGTAAGAGACGGGGCTTGGCGAACTGCAGGGGCGCCTTTGCCGCGGTGGTGAAGGCGGCGGGGCCTTCTGGGAGGTGGGTGAGTACGCCGAGGAGGAGGGTGTGGGAGACGGCTAGGAGGGGGCCGTGGCGCCCAGCGGTGTGGTGGAGGAAGGCGGCGCAGTGGCGGGCGCGGGTGTGGAGGTCGGTGAGGCTTTCGCCGTCTTCGCAGCGTAGGGAGGGGTTGGCGAGGCGGCGGGCTCGCCAGGCGCGGTAGGCCGGCGGGTAGGTCTCGACGGTGCGGCCGAGGACGATGCTCGGGGCGCGCCATTCGGCGAGGAGGCCGGAGGTGGCGACGATCGGCAGGCCCGTGAGGTGCGAGACGAGGGTGGCGGTCCGCCGGGCACGGGGGATCGGGCTGGTGACGATCGCGGTGACGCCCTCAGGGAGGGGCAAGGAGCGGCGTACCTGCTCGCGGCCCTCCTGCGTGAGGGCGGCTTCGTGCGGGGCGTGGTAGCCGGGGCGGTGACCTTCGTAGGCGCCGTGGCGCATGAGCCAGATGTCAGCCAAGGATCCAGCCTCCGTCGACGCGCAGGGTCTGGCCGGTGATGAATCCAGCGTCGTCGGCTGCGAGGAAGGCGACGACCGCGGCGATGTCCTCCGGGCGGCCCCGGCGCTGGACGCACCGGCGGGCGAGCTGCCGGGCGGTCATGGCTTCCGGGTCGTCGACGACGGTGTCCTCAGCGGGGACGCGGATGGAACCGGGGGCGACACAGTTCGCGGTGATGCCGACTGGGCCGAGTTCGCGTGCGAGGGCACGGGTGAGTCCTTCGAGGCCGGCCTTGGCACTGATGTAGCCGGCGAGGTCGTGACGGCCTGCCGTGGCGAGGACTGAGCCGATGGTGATGATCCGGCCCCGGCCGGCGGCCGTCATTGCAGGGGTCAGCTCGTGGGCGAGGAGGTAGTGGCTGGTCAGGTTAGAGGCCAGAGCCTCGTCCCAGTGAGCCGGCGTTGTCTCCGTCCACGTGCGGCGGGGGTAGGCGCCGGCGTTGCTGACCAGGATGTCGATCGGGCCGAGCTGGTCGTGGGCCTGGTGGCATAGGGCGCGCACGGCCTCGGCGTCTCGGAGGTCGGCTGCCAGGGAGATTGCGGCGTCGCCGCTGCCGGTTATGTGGGCGGCGAGCTCGGCTACGGCCTTGTCCTCGTCGAGGTGTGCAAGGGCGACGGTGGCGCCGTCGGCAGCGAGACGGCTGGCGATGGCCGAGCCGAGGCCGCCGGTGGCTCCGGTGACCAGGGCGGTGCGGCCGTTCAGGGGGCCGGGCATGGCGACTCCAGCGGGCAGAAGTAGGTGGTTGGGTCGAAGGTGGGGTTCATGGCCTCGGCGAGCCGGGCGAGCAGGACAAGCCGATCCTCGGAGGCCAGGTCGGCCAGGTTGCAGACGCCGAGGATGCGCATGGCGAGGTAGGGGCGGAGCAGGTTCGCCAGGTCTTCGCCGGGCCAGAGGCGGTCCGCGACTGGCCGTACGAGCTTGTTCCAGTACGCGGCCACGGCGGCCCGCCGGGGTGGGGAGAGGCGCGGCGTGTAGTCGATGTGGATGGTGCTGGTGGTGTGGTCGACTGCCGCTCGTCGGATCTCGGGGGTGTTGGCCGGGACGTGGGCGAAGGTGGCGGAATGGTCGGCGAATGCGGTCGGGTTGTACGTGGGTACGAGCCAGCCGCCGAGAGCGGAGGCGTACCAGAGGAAGTTGGCGAACTCGCCGGGGATGCTATTCATCCCTGCGGTGTCGTAGTCGAACCAGGCGAGCGGACGGGCGAGGTTGACGTCGGTGGGGTCGCCCTGGGTGAGGGCCGCCCAAACCGGCTCGGCCGTGGCGAAGTGGGGGTTGATCACGTCGAACCCGGCCACCAGACGACGCGGGCGGGGCAAGCGCGCGGGCCGCTCCCGTGACCGAGGCCCCGAGAAGGTCGTCACCGATCCGCTCGGCATCCTGCTCACCGCCGAGCGGGCAGCCCTGCTGTCCGGCCGCGACGACGAGTTCGTCGCCGTGGTCCTCAAGGGGTACACCGGCATGCGCTGGGGCGAAGTCGTCGGCCTGGAGACCGAGTTCGTCCGCGCCGGATCCGTCCGTGTCGAGTGGCAGCTGTACGAACTCGACTCGGGTGAGATGGTGCGCTGCCCGCCCAAGGACGACAGCTATCGCACCCTCGACTCGATGGACTGGCTGTCCGCCCTGGTCGCCAACCACGTCGCCCGCACGAAGCCGACGCCCTGCCCCTGCCACGGCAGGACCTACGTCTTCCGTGGCCAGGGCGCGGCTCGTACCGGAGGGCACCAGGGCGCGAAACCTGTCGACGTCGCACGCCGGGCCGAGGTCTCCACGGGAACGGTGTCCAACGTTCTCAACCACCTTGATCGCGTCGCCGAAGCCACCCGAATACGGGTGGAGGGGGCCGTCAGCGACCTCGGGTTCGTGCGTGGCGGAGTCGTGGCGGAACATGCGGCTCACTGGCGCAGGAACGGCTTCGGGACCTGGCTGTTCACCCCGGCGGTGTCAGGCTGGTATCCGAAGAAGGCCCCGCAGGAAGCGCGCCCCGTTCCTCTGCTCGGCGAGCCGTGGCCGGGCGTCCCGGTACGGGGGCGCGGCGTCGGCAACCGGGCCGACGCCTGCTGGCTCCCGATCGCGAAGGGCCTCACGCCCCACGGCCTGCGCCACACCCATAGAACCGTGATGGAAGACCTCGGTACCGAGAAGGTCCTCATGGACCAGCGCATGGGCCACATCGACGGCTCCGTATTGGCGCGCTACGCCCACGTCACGCCAGGCATGCGCAAGCGCCTGATGGTCGGGATGACAGAGCAGTGGGAGGCGGCCCTCGACGCTCGGCTGGCGATGTGTCCTACGTCGCCCGTGCGCGGGCTCAACGGCCTTCTGCGCGTACGCCAGTAGCACGGGCGCGAAGTCTGGACGGCGAGATGCCGGACCGCACGGAAGGGCTCAGCGGGCAGGGCTGTGACCTGGGCACTGAGCCCCTCCGTGCGGCGACTCATGGCGGGTCCGGTGAGGGTGACGTTCAGTGCCGAAGGGAATGGGCGTCAGCGCTGAAACACAGGTCGGCGCCGATCTCTTCGTCCGAAAGCAGTCAACCTGTGACTGACCGTTACAGTAGTGCGCTGCTGAGCACGCGCTGCAATGGCGCGACGTGCTCAGGCCACGGCTGGCTTGGCCCCATGGCGTTCGTAGAGTTGTTTTACCTGCTTGATCCAGAACTCGAACTTCTGGTCCGAGGACGCGCTCATGGGAAGAAGCTGCAGGTCCTTGGCCAACTGATAGAAACCAGGTCCAGCGTCGTTGGCACTCAGATAGTTCACCAGCGCCGAGAGCATGACACGAGGGTCGGAGGGGGTGATCTCCTGATCTCGGACGACGATCCGTCCCAGCAGCTCCCCCATGGCCGCCCGCTCATCAGCACGCTCGAAATCGAAGGCACGGCAGCCGGTTCGCCGGGCCACTGTGACGCTGAGCTCTGTGTACGAGGTGAGCCTGCCAAGTTTCGCGCGCTCGACGAGAAATTCCCGCCCCGCTTCCACCAGCATGTCCCACTCGTTGTCTGCACGGCCGTACTCCGGCATTCCGCCCCCTCCGAGCCAAACCGATCCGTACGCGGCAACGTACAGTGACGCTGCGGTTACCGCAATCGCTCACGCGGTCGGATGGGAAGCCGCCCTCGCACGGCAGAAATGCCGGGGCCCAGCCAGGCTGGGGGAAACGCCAGCTGTGCTCGATGTTCGTCCAGGCTGCCCGCGTCGCATCCAGCCCCTGAAGCCTCAGGCGCTGGCCAGTGCGATGATCGACGGCTCCCGGTCTGAGGCGAGATCGTACTCGGAGAACTCCCAGGCGATGATCTTCGCGTCCTTCGGGACCCGGTAGACGAACTGCATCTCGTCCTTGAAGCCGGGCTGGAGCTGCTCGTTGCACTCGGGATTTCCTGCCACGTCGTACAGGTCGTCGATAGTGTCGTAGCGCCGCTCTTGCTCGTCCAGCAGGCCATTCGCAATGGGCAGCGAGCAGGTCAGGTCCATGCTGGCCTTGGAGTCGTTAAATACCACGGTTTCCAAGATCACATACTTGGCGTCGCCTCCCGCCTTCTTGACTCCACCGGCCACGTTGATCGACTCAGCCTCCCGGACCTTGGCGACCGTGACGACGGCGCCGCCGTTGCGCGCTTCGTCTCCGATCTTGAAATCGGCCGGTCGACTTGGGGTGGGGGATGTCGTCTCGACGGGAGCGGTGTCAGCGCTGGGGCGATCGTCCTGCCAGATCGAGGGCGGCGGAGCGGCTGAGGCGTTGGGAGCGTCCCCTCGGCTTCCCGTAGCGGTGTAGGCGAGTGCTGCAACGGTCACCATGAGCGCGCCAGCCAGGCAGAACGTGGCTGTTTTCCACGGGTTCCTGACGCTCTTGGGTCGCTCGGGAAGCTGTTCAGGCATCGGTGGGAGCTGACCGCTCACTGAAGTCCTCTCGTGGGTGGCCGGGCTCCTCAAGAGGTTGCCGACCTGTATGCGGGCACCAGTCAAGCGGGTGCCAACGGGCCGATCCGGAAAGGACTCGGACTCACTCAATGGCGCTGACGATAGCAACGTCACAAGCGTGGTAGGTGCCGTTCGCCCCGGAACGCAGGCACACCTCGTCTCCCGGCGCCGACCGTGTGCGCTGCCCGTCCAGCCTGTCGCGAGTGAATGCGCCATATGGGCAACCTGAGTGCCCGACTGGCGATTATTTTGGGGGCGAGTTTGTAGGCAACTGCGGAGGACCTATGAGCAGCACCCAAACGCACGCTGAGATCCTTAGCGAGGCCATCCAGGCCCTCCAGGGGACGTGGGATGCCGAACGTGTCTTGGCGGCCCTGTTCGGAGCGGGATACCGTCCCGCTGACGCGGCGATCGGGAAGAAGCGGGCACGCCAGGTGCTTCGAGATCTTGCTGATGCCGGGGTGATCGTGAAGGTGAGTGAGAGGCCTGTGGGGTATCGACGCGCTGGCAGCTGAGCCGCAGTCCCTCCCTGCCGGTCGGAGAGCGGAATCGGCGCGCTCGGCCAACAGCTATGAACAGATGATTCCTCCTGTCTTTTGACGGGCCGAGCGGCATGAGCCGAGCGCGCCGAGCGAAGGACAGGTACGGCCCTGGGGTAGCCCCGTTCCACAGTTGGCCTCCACGCGCACCCTCTGGGAGCCGGCGGGGAGCCGCATCCCGCACTTGGCTCCCAAACGGCTCCCAAGATGGCCCCAGAAACGAGTCAGGGGCCTGATCCACTAAGTGGATCAGGCCCCTGACCTGGACTTACAACTGTCGGGGTGGCGGGATTTGAACCCACGACCTCTTCGTCCCGAACGAAGCGCGCTGCCAAGCTGCGCTACACCCCGATGTCCACCGGTTCCCCGGCGACATCGATTACTTTAGCCCACCTGCGGCCGGAGGCGAAATCCGGTTACCGGCGGGGCCCGGTCCGATGGCGGGGGCGGGGGCGTACGTGGTCCAGGGCGATGAGCAGGCAGGCCAGGACGATGAGGAGCAGCGAGAGGGCGAAGGCGTGGGCGAGGACCTCCGGGTAGCCGTACGTGTCCACGTTGAGGAAGGGGTACGGGTAGCGGGGTCCGGCGTCGGGGGCGAGCAGGGTGCCCCGGGCCAGGACGAAGGCCAGGTACGCGACGGCACAGAGCAGCCACTGCGGCAGGAAGCGCAGGCGGAGCGTACGGGCCGGGGTCAGCAGGAGCCAGTCCAGGGTCACGGCCACGGGCAGCACCGTGTGCAGCAGCTGATCCGAGACGGCGCGCACCCCTGTGGGCGGGGCTGCCGAGGTGCCGGCGGCGGAGTAGCCGAAGCTGTTGTCGGTCAGGATCAGGTGGTACGTCAGGCCGATGATCACCGCGACGAGAAGTACACCGCCCGTGAGGTGCGGGGATGCCGGTCCGCGACCCGTCCAGGCACGGAAGGAGGACCAGCCGAAGGCCCCGGCGACCAGGACGTTCGCCTGGAAGGTGAACCGGCTCAGCAGCTCCAGCGGCGCACCGGTCGTCGCCATTTCGATCGTGAGGCCGCAGATCGCCGCCGCGCACACCAGCGCCCGGAGTACGGCCGCCGTGCGCCGTGGAGTACGGACGCCCCGCAGGAACGCGTCCTCGGCCCGGGGCCTGGGCAGCGTCGCGGTTTTCGGGGCGGCGGTCATGGTCCTCACCGTAGAGGCGGGGTTCCCGGGGCGCGATTCGTCCGTGGCGGATGGGCCCCGGCCCATCCGCCACGGACGGGGAACCCCTTCGGTGAGGGCTCAGGTCTCGCCGGTCACGGCCGCGGGGTCAGTGTGAGCAGCGTCGCCTCGGGGGGGCACGCGAAGCGGACCGGGGTGTAGCGGTTCGTGCCGCAGCCGGCCGAGACGTGGAGGTAGGCCCGGTTGCCGTCGGCCGTGTGGCTGGAGAGACCCTTCACCCGGTCGGTGTCCAGGTCGCAGTTGGTGACCAGCGCGCCGTAGAAGGGGATGCAGAGCTGTCCGCCGTGCGTGTGACCGGCCAGGATGAGCGGATACCCGTCCTTCGTGAACGCGTCCAGCGAGCGCAGGTAGGGAGCGTGCACCACGCCGATCGAGAGGTCGGCGCCCGTCTCGGGGCCGCCGGAGACCTCGGCGTACCGGTCCCGCTTGATGTGGGGGTCGTCCAGGCCGGTGAAGGCGATGTCCAGGCCGTCGAGCTTCAGCCGCCCGCGGGTGTTGGAGAGGCCGATCCAGCCGGCGTCGTCGAAGGCGTCGCGCATCGGTTCCCACGGGTTGTGGACCACGTTCGTCGCAGGGGCGTTCCCGTTGAGGCCGTGCTTGCCCGCCGCCTTCTCCTTGAGATAGCGCACCGGGTTGCGGAGCTTGGGGCCGTAGTAGTCGTTCGAGCCGAACACGTACACCCCGGGGAGTTCCATGAGGGGCCCCAGCGCGTCCAGCAGCTCGGGCACCGCCTCGGGGTCCGAGAGGTTGTCGCCCGTGTTGACGACGAAGTCCGGGCGGAGCCCTGCCAGGGACTGGAGCCAGGCGCGCTTCTTGCGCTGGCCGCAGACCATGTGGACGTCCGAGATCTGGAGTACGCGCAACGGGCGTGCACCGGGCGGGAGTACCGGGACCGTCACCCGGCGGAGGCGGAACGAGCGGGCTTCGAAACCTGCGGCGTAGGCGAGGCCGGCGGCGCCGACCGCCGCACCGGCCGCAGCGACTTTCAGGGGAACTCCGTAGCGTGCGCGCATGGGTCCATCGTCGCAGACCCGGCCCGGGCGGGGTCCGGCGGCGGCCGGAAAACAAACGGGCGGCCCGGACCGCGTACCTGACACAATCGGGTCATGACCACGCTCAAGTCCAAGCTCAAGGAAGACCTCACCACCGCCATGAAGGCGCGCGACGAGCTGACCTCGTCCACCCTTCGGCTGACCCTCACCGCGATCACCAAGGAGGAGGTGAGCGGGACGACCGCTCGCGAACTCTCCGACGACGAGGTGCAGAAGGTCATCGCCAAGGAGGCGAAGAAGCGTCGTGAGGCGGCGGAGGCCTTCGCCCAGGGCGGCCGGACGGAGCAGGCCGAGCGGGAGAAGGCCGAGGGCGAACTGCTCGACGCCTACCTGCCCAAGCAGCTCTCCGACGAGGAGCTCGACGCGATCGTCGCCTCCGCCGTGGGGGAGGCGAAGACCGCCGGCGCCGAGGGTCCGCGCGCCATCGGTGCGGTGATGAAGATCGTCAACCCGAAGGTCGCGGGTCTCGCCGAGGGCGGCCGGGTCGCCGCCGCAGTGAAGAAGTCCCTCGCGGGTTGATCGCCGCACGGGCCGAGCCTCCGTGGCCCGGTCCCAGAACGACCGAAGGTGGGGCGCTCCCGTTTGCCGGGGGCGCCCCACCTTCATCGTGTGTCGGACCTCAGGTGACTACCTGGCGCCACTGTCCGCCCGTGTCGGGAGGCAGGGCGCGCGGGGCGATCAAAGGCCCCTCGGTCAGGGCCCGTTGCCGCCGGCATCCTGGCCGCCGTGTCGGCCGCCCTGGTTGCCGCCCTGATTGCCGCCGAGGAAGTCCGGCAGCACCGTGATGCCGGGCGTCGGGTTGGAGTCGTCGCCGGTGCCGTCACCCTCGCCGTCTCCGTCGCGGCCCTGGTTCTTGTCCCTGTCGCCCTTCTCCTCCCCGCGCGGAACCGCGACGGTGTTGAAGGACGGGGTCTCGCCGGCGTCGAGGGCGCCGGTCATCGCGATCTTCCATATCGGGCCGGGCAGACAGCCACCACAGACCTTGTCGTAGTACTGTCCGCCGATCGTGATGTCGTACATCGGGAGCTTCTTGCCGATGTCGGCGCCGACCCAGACGGCCGTGGACAGGTTCGGCGTGTAGCCGACGAACCAGGCGTCCTTACGGTCGTTCGTCGTACCGGTCTTGCCCGCGTTGTCGCGGTCGCTCAGGCCGGCGGCCGTACCGGTGCCGTCCTCGACGACGCCCTTCAGCATCTGGTTGATCGTGTCCGCGGTCTTCTCGCTCATGGCCCGGGAGCAGCTCGACTTGGGCACGGCGAGCTTCTTGCCGTTGGCGTCGGTGATCGACTGGATGGCTACCGGGGTGCAGTAGGTGCCGCGGTTGGCGAACGTCGCGTACGTGGCGGCCATGCCGAGCGGGGTGCTCTCCGCTCCGCCGAGGGTGATGGAGGGGTCCTCTCCGAGGGTTTTTCCGTCCCCGCGGGCGTAGCCGACCTTCTTCGCCATCTGGACCGTGTCGCAGAGGCCGACCTTCTGCTCCAGCTTCGCGAAGTAGGTGTTGATGGACTTGCCGAGGGCGCTGGTCATGTCCCAGGTGCCCTTTTCCTCGTCCGTCTCGTTCGACGGCTTCCAGGTATCGCTTCCCGCCGGGGCGCCCGAGCAGGTGGTGAAGGAGCTCATGGGCAGGGTGATCTCGTGGTCCGTGGTGAAGGACTGGGCCGGGCTGATGCCCTTCTCCAGCGCCGCCGCCGCGGTGATCGGCTTGAACGTCGACCCGACCTGGAAGCCGAAGGTGGAGCCGCCCATGGCGGAGCCGACGGCGAGGTTGAGGACCGTCTCGTGCTTCTTCTGGTCCAGGCCGTAGGGGCGGGACTGGCCCATCGAGAGGATCTTGCCGGTGCCGGGCTCGACCTGGACCACCGAGGCGGCGACCTTGTCGGTCTTGTTGACCTTCGCGGTGGCGGCTTCGTCGGCGGCCTCCTGGGCGCGCGGGGAGAGCGTGGTCCTTATCGTCAGACCACCGAGGTTCCAGAGCTTCGACCGCTCCTCGCTCGTCTTGCCGAAGGCGGGGTCGGAGAGGATGACCTTGCGTACGTAGTCGCAGAAGAAGCCTGCTCCGCTGACGGCGGTGATGCAGCCGTTCCTGGGGGTCTTGACCGCCAGCTTGATCTTGGTCGCCATGGCCTTGTCGGCCTCGGCCTGCGAGATGCTGCCGGTCGCGGCCATGCGCGCGAGGACCGTGTTGCGGCGCTTGGTCGCCTCTTCCTCGTCGTTGACGGGGTCGTACCGGGTCGGGGACTGGACGATGCCTGCGAGCAGCGCGGCCTCCTCCAGCTTCAAATCCTTGGCGTGTTTGGAGAAGTACCGCTGGGAGGCGGCCTCCACGCCGTAGGCCTGCTGCCCGAAGAACGTGATGTTGAGGTAGTTCTCGAGGATCTTCTTCTTGCCGAGCTCCTCTTCGACCTGGATCGCGTACTTGAGCTCACGGACCTTGCGGCCCAGGGTCTGCTGGGTGGCCTCGGCGACCTTCTCCGGGTCGTCGCCCGCCTCTTCGACGAACACGTTCTTCACGTACTGCTGGGTGAGGGTCGACGCGCCTTCCGCCGTCCCGCCCGACTGCACGTTGCGGTTCATCGCACGCAGGATGCCCTTGAGGTCGACCGCCCCGTGCTCGTAGAAGCGGGAGTCCTCGATCGCGACGATCGCGTTCTGCATGTACGGGGACATGTCCTTGAGCGGCACGACGGTGCGGTCGCGCGAGTACACCGTCGCGATGGCACCCCCGTCGGCGTCCAGGATGGTGGTGCGCTGGCTGAGCGGTGGTGTCTTGAGGTTGGCGGGGATCTCGTCGAATCCCTCGACCGTCCCCTTGGCGGCGAGGCCCAGTGCGCCCGCGGCCGGCAGTGCGATGCCCGCCAGCACAGCTCCGGAGAGCGCGGCGACACCGAGGAACTTGGCGGCCTGCTGGGTCGTGGTGAGACCCCCGCCCGAGCGCTTTTTTGGCATGGGGGCAGCCTAATCCGTATCCCTGTACGTTCCGATGGAGCAGGCTCCGCTCGGGATGTTCAGGTACCAACCCGTTACGAGACACGGGTTTGAGGGGCCGATTCGGCACGTCAGAGGCGTGTGAACCGGCCGGCCGGAGCGCGCGGGCGCGTTGCGGCGCAGGCGCGACACGCAGGCGTGCGCCCGCGCGAGGACACGGCGCAGTGGCTACGTTGTCATTCGCCGGACACGCGCGCATCCCTTGGCCTAAGCTGCACTCAACTGTCACAGCAGTCCGGCCCCGTATCAACCCCCGCGCACGCGCTGTATGCGTCCCCCCGCTCGGCGTCCGTGCATGAGGACCGCACGCAAGGTGTCCCCGAAAACACCTGGTGTGTCCTGGAGCGTCCTCGGCAACTCGGGTGTATCGTCCCGGTTTTGCGCAGTTCGTCGCGCATGTCCTCTCATCACTCCCCTGGGTGATCTGCCGCGTACGCATAGTCCGTTCGGGCCATTCAAGATTGGGCCCGAAGGGGGTGTTGTGCTCGTGGTCGCTTCCGTAACGTCCTCAACTGGCAGCGGTGAATATGCCGCTACCGCCGTGGGGGAGCCTCAATTCGGGAGAGGACGGCGCCGGCATGGGCTGGGTAACCGACTGGAGTGCGCAGGCAGCCTGCCGCACTACCGATCCGGACGAGCTGTTCGTACAAGGGGCAGCGCAGAACAGGGCCAAGGCGGTGTGCACCGGATGTCCGGTGCGGACGGAGTGCCTGGCCGACGCGCTCGACAATCACGTCGAGTTCGGCGTGTGGGGTGGAATGACGGAGCGGGAGCGCCGCGCACTGCTGCGCCGCCGTCCCACCGTCACGTCCTGGCGGCGACTGCTGGAAACCGCGCGCAGTGAGTACGAGCGCTCGACCGGCATGCTGCCAGGAGTCATCGAGATGGACGACGACGACTTCGAGGAGACGTACGCCGCAGTGGGATAACTCTCGTGGTCCGCAGCCCTGTTGGGTTGATGGGTCGGCAGGGTGACCAGTCGTCGATGTCCCCGTACGGAGTCGCGCGAACGCGCCGTACGGGGGATGCCCCGGGCGAACCGGGGCCGTGCCACGCTCGGGCGTGCCCACTCTCCGCTCCCGTGTCATGGCCGGGCTCCCGTGAGGGCCGGCCGGTGCCGGTGAGGCGTATGCCCCCGCGCGGGGGCTTCGGCCGCGCGTACGTGCCTGCCGCCCGCCGCGTTTCCGCAGCCCGGCGGGGCCCTGCTCGCGTGACTGCTCGGACCTTGCGAGACGGACCGTGCGAGACGGACCGTGCGAGACGGACCGTGCGAGACGGACCGTGCGAGACGGACCGTGCGAGACGGACCGTGCGAGACGGACCGTGCGATGGGGGCCGCACGATACGGACGCGCGTTACGGACGCGCGATCAGGTGGCAGCCCGGGTTCACAGGTGGCAGCCCGGGCTTCTCAGATGGTCCCGGGCTGTCGGACGGTTCCGGCGGGGCCATGGCCGGCGGCACCGGCCGCGAGACGGTCGCCCACGGTCCGCAGGCCCGCCAGATCATGCACGTCGCCCGGCAGCGCGGCCACCTCGGTCACCAGCACCTCCGGGTGGGCGGAGGTGAAGTGCTCACGGGTGAGCCGCTCGCGGGCCACGACCTGCATGCGTTCGGCGTGCAGGCGCAGCAATCCCTCGGTGAGTTCCTCGATCGCTACGGCGGGGGCCGTCGGAGCGCCGTCCGTGCCGACGGGTGTGGGGGACTCGGCCGCTTCGGGGGATGCCTCGGGAGAGGGGGCTGCCACCGGGTCACCAGGATCATTCTTCCCGGCCGCCTGATCCACCATGCCCGCCGCCTCAAGATTTTCGGCGGCCGCGAGCGCCTGCTCTGCGGTCAGGCGCGCGGCCTCGCTGCCGTGCGCCCGGTTCAGCACCAGCCCCGCCAGCGGCATGCGTTCGGCGGCGAGCCGCTCCACGAAGTACGCCGCCTCGCGCAGCGCGTCCCGCTCCGGTGTCGCGACGACCAGGAACGCGGTCCCGGGGGCTTGGAGCAGTTGGTACGTGGCGTCCGCGCGCGTCCTGAAGCCGCCGAACATCGAGTCCATCGCGGCCACGAAGGTCTGGACGTCCCGGAGGAACTGGCCGCCCAGCAGCTTGCCGAGCGTACCCGTCATCATCGACATGCCCACGTTGAGGAACTTCATCCCCGCCCGGCCGCCCATCTTCGCGGGTGCCATCAGCAGCCGGATGAACTTGCCGTCCAGGAACGACCCGAGCCGCTTCGGCGCGTCCAGGAAGTCCAGCGCGGAGCGCGAGGGCGGGGTGTCGACGATGATCAGGTCCCACTCGTCGCGAGCCCTCAGCTGCCCGAGCTTCTCCATCGCCATGTACTCCTGCGTGCCCGCGAAGCCTGCCGACAGGGACTGGTAGAAGGGGTTCTCCAGGATGGCGCGGGCCCGCTCGGCGTCCGCGTGCGCCTCGACCGTCTCGTCGAAGGTCCGCTTCATGTCGAGCATCATGGCGTGCAGTTCGCCCTCGCCCGCGATGTCCTCGACCCGGCGCGGCACGTTGTCGAGCCGGTCGATGCCCATGGACTGGGCGAGCCGCCGCGCGGGGTCGATGGTGAGGACGACCACCTTGCGGCCGCGCTCCGCCGCCCGTACCCCGAGCGCCGCGGCGGTGGTCGTCTTGCCGACGCCGCCGGACCCGCAGCACACCACGATCCGGATGCCGGGGTCGTCGAGCAGTGCGTCGGTGTCGAGGCTCGGCGCGCGCACGGGCCCCGCCGCATCTCCCGCTCCCGTGCTGTCCACCTGCTCCGTACCGTCCACCGCTCCCGTGCCGTCCACCTGCTCCGTACCGTTTACCGCTCCCGTGCTGCCCGCCTGCCCCGAACCGTCCACCGTTTCGGCGTCGCCCCTGCCCCTCGGGTCGGGTGCGGCGCCGGGCGCCCGCGTCATGACGCCCCCTCTTCCCCTGCGCCCTGTTTGCGGAGCTCCCCGGCCAGGACGTGCAGCGCGGCGAGGTCGATTCCCTCGCCCATCAGCGGCAGCTCGTCCGTGGGCAGCCCGAGCCCGGCCAGTACGGCCCGCTGCTCGCGTTCCAGGCCGACCCGCTGCGCGTGCTCGGCCGCCTGCGCGATCAGCGGGCGGACCAAGGCCGCCGAACCGGTGACACCGGCCCGGGTCAACGTCTTCGCGATCTCCTTGCGGCGTGCGCCCGAGGCCGTGCGCAGCGCTTCCTCGTCCAGCAGGTGGGGGCGGACCATGTTGACGATCACCCGGCCCACCGGGAGCTGTGCGCCGCGCAGTTCCTCGATGCCGTCCGCGGTCTCCTGCACCGGCATCTCCTCCAGCAGGGTCACCAGATGGACCGCGGTGTCGGGGGACTTGAGGACCCGCATCACGGACTGCGCCTGGTTGTGTATGGGGCCGATCCGGGCCAGCCCGGCCACCTCGTCGTTGACGTTGAGGAAGCGGGTGATCCGGCCGGTGGGCGGTGCGTCCATGATCACGTGGTCGTAGACAAAACGACCCTGCTTGTCCTTCCGGCGCACGGCTTCGCATGCCTTGCCGGTCAGCAGGACGTCCCGGACACCGGGCGCGATGGTGGTGGCGAAGTCGATCGCGCCGAGCTTCTTGAGCGCCCGGCCCGCGCTGCCGAGCTTGTAGAACATCTGGAGGTAGTCGAGGAGCGCCTGCTCGGCGTCGATGGCCAGCGCGAACACCTCGCCGCCCCCCGGCACGTCCGCGATCCTGCGCTCCTCGTAGGGAGTGGGGCTCGCGCCGAAGAGTTCGGCGATGCCACCGCGTCCCTCCACCTCTACGAGGAGGGTGCGCCGGCCCTCGGCCGCGAGGGCGAGCGCGAGGGCGGCGGCCACCGTGGTCTTACCGGTGCCGCCCTTGCCGCTGACGACCTGGAACCTGCTCACGCTTCGAGCCTAACCAGTAGCCGGGCAGCCTACGCACGGGAGCGCCCGTGCCAGGCATTACAGTCGGGCCATGACCAAGTGGGAATATGTGACCGTGCCGCTCCTCGTGCATGCGACCAAGCAGATTCTGGACACCTGGGGCGAGGACGGCTGGGAGCTGGTCCAGGTCGTGCCCGGGCCGAACAACCCCGAGCAGCTCGTGGCCTACCTGAAGCGGGAGAAGGCGTAGTGGCCGGCGCCGTCGAGGCGAGGATCGCCGAGCTCGGTCTCGTCCTGCCGGACGTCGTGCCGCCGCTGGCCGCGTACCAGCCGGCCGTGCAGTCCGGCGTGTACGTGTACACCTCGGGCCAGCTGCCGATGGTCGAGGGCCGGCTCGGTGTGACCGGCAAGGTCGGCGGCGAGGTGACGGCCGAGGAGGCCAAGGACCTCGCCCGGGTGTGTGCGCTCAACGCTCTCGCGGCCGTGAAGTCGGTCGTCGGTGACCTGGACCGGATCGCCCGGGTCGTCAAGGTCGTCGGGTTCGTCGCCTCCGCCCCCGACTTCACCGGACAGCCCGGGGTGATCAACGGCGCCAGCGAGCTGCTGGGCGAGGTGCTCGGCGACAAGGGCGTGCACGCCCGCAGTGCCGTCGGCGTCGCGGTACTGCCGCTGGACGCTCCGGTCGAGGTCGAGATTCAGGTCGAGCTGGTCTCCGCCTGACCGCAGGATCTCGCACGACCTCACGTCTCCGTCCCGTCCGGTCCTTCGGGGCCGGGCGGGATTTTTTCTGCCCGCCGCTGCGGGAGCGGTCGTGGGGAACGCGTGTTCCCCTCTCGAACAAATCGGCCGATCCGGATAGCCTCCGGCCATGTCCCAAGGTCAGTGGTACCCACCGGAATGGCCCGACCGGATCCGGGCCCTCGCCACGGGCGAGCTCACGGCCGTGACCCCCCGGCGCGCCGCCACCGTGATGCTCCTGCGGGACTCCGGTGGCCGGCCGGTCGTCCACATGCTCCGGCGCCGCACCACCATGGCCTTCGCCGGCGGCGCGTACGCCTATCCCGGTGGCGGGGTCGACCCGCGTGACGACGACCACCTGGTCGGCTGGGCCGGCCCGTCCCTGGAGAGCTGGGCCGCACGACTCGGCGTCCCGAGCGCGGCGGAGGCCCAGGCCATCGTGTGCGCAGCGGTCCGGGAGACCTTCGAGGAAGCCGGCGTACTGCTCGCGGGCCCCACCACCGACACCGTCGTCGGCGACACCACCGGCGCCGACTGGGAGGCGGACCGCGCGGCGCTCGTCGCCCGGGAGATCTCCTTCGCCGGCTTCCTGGAGCGGCGCCGGCTCGTCCTGCGCTCCGACCTGCTGGGCGCCTGGGCCCGGTGGATCACCCCCGAGTTCGAGACCCGGCGCTACGACACCTGGTTCTTCGTCGCGGCGCTCCCGGAGGGGCAGCGCACCCGGAACGCCTCGACCGAGGCCGACCGCACGGTCTGGATCACCCCCGCCGACGCCACGGCGGGCCACGCGCGGGGCGAGCTGCAGATGATGCCGCCCACCGTGACCACCTTGCGCTCGCTCCTGCCCTACCGGACGGCCGAGGAGGCGCTGAAGGCGGCCGAGACCCAGGATCTCGCCCCCGTGCTCGCGCGGGCCAGACTGGAGGGCGACGAACTGGTGCTGATCTGGCCGGGACACGACGAATTCACCACCCTGGTCCCGCCCGCGGGCCCGAAGCCGGAGGAACAGAATGAGTGACGCCGCGCTACTGCCCGGACAGCCCCGCGGGCAGGTCGTCTCCGGACCCGCCACGGCCCGCGCGGTCAATGTCCTGGCCCCCAACGCCTCCGCGATGACCCTGGACGGCACCAACACCTGGATCCTGGCCGAACCGGACTCGGACCTCGCGGTCGTCGTGGACCCGGGACCGCTGGACGACACCCACCTGAGAGCCGTCGTCGACACCGCCGCCCGGGCAGGCCGGCGCATCGCGCTCACCCTCCTCACACACGGCCACCCGGACCACGCCGAAGGCGCCGCCCGTCTCGCCGCGATGACGCGCACGAAGGTACGCGCGCTCGACCCGGCGATGCGGCTCGGCGAAGAGGGACTGGCGGCCGGGGACGTCATCACCACCGGGGGACTCGAACTCCGGGTCGTCCCCACGCCCGGCCACACCGCCGACTCGCTCTCGTTCCACCTGCCCGCGGACGGCGCGGTGCTCACCGGCGACACCATCCTCGGCCGGGGCACGACCGTCGTCGCGCACCCGGACGGGCGCCTCGGTGACTACCTCGACACTCTGCGGCGGCTGCGCTCGCTGGCCACGGACGACGGGGTCCACACGGTCCTGCCGGGCCACGGGCCGGTACTGGAGGACGCGCAGGGGGCGGTGGAGTTCTACCTCGCGCACCGCGCCCACCGGCTGGCCCAGGTGGAGACGGCGGTCGAGTCGGGGCTGCTCACGCCGTCCGAGGTGGTGGCCCGGGTCTACGCGGACGTCGACCGTTCCCTGTGGCCGGCCGCCGAGCTGTCCGTGCGGGCGCAGCTGGAGTACCTGGGCGAGCACGGCCTGATCTGAGCCGGGCCGGCGGTACGCCCCGTCCTGGTGGCCCGGCGGGGTACGTCCCGTCCGGCACTGATGGATCAGAGGTCCCCGGGAAAAGCCGAGTGGCCCTGCCGTGACGGCAGGGCCTCTTCGTGCGGCGGTGGCGGTGCGACCGTGGCAGTACGGGGGCGCACCGCCCGCGCCGTACGGCTCCCGGTGGCGGACCGGGCCGCTGGAGCAGCCCGCGGGGTCAGCGCGAGCGCTTCGCCAGACGCTCGACGTCGAGCAGGATCACGGCACGGGCCTCCAGACGGAGCCAGCCGCGGCCCGCGAAGTCCGCGAGCGCCTTGTTGACCGTCTCGCGGGAGGCGCCGACGAGTTGGGCCAGCTCCTCCTGGGTGAGGTCGTGGACGACGTGGATGCCTTCCTCGGACTGGACGCCGAAGCGGCGTGACAGGTCCAGAAGGGCGCGGGCGACTCGGCCCGGCACGTCGGAAAAGACCAGGTCGGACATCTGGTCGTTGGTCTTGCGCAGACGGCGGGCGACGGCGCGCAGCAACGCGGTGGCAACCTCGGGACGGGCGTTCAGCCAGGGCTGCAGATCGCCGTGGCCGAGACCGAGCAGCTTGACCTCGGTGAGCGCCGTGGCCGTGGCGGTACGCGGACCCGGGTCGAACAGCGACAGCTCACCGATCAGCTCTCCCGGGCCCAGGACGGCGAGCATGTTCTCGCGCCCGTCGGGGGAGGTGCGGTGGAGCTTCACCTTGCCGTCGGTGACCACGTAGAGGCGGTCACCGGGGTCACCCTCGTGGAAGAGCGCGTCTCCGCGCGCGAGGGTCACCTCACTCATCGAGGCGCGGAGTTCCGCGGCCTGCTCGTCATCGAGCGCCGCGAAAAGCGGGGCGCGTCGTAGAACGTCGTCCACGAGATCTCTCCTTGTCGGCCTGTTCAGGGAACCGTGGTCCCCATCATGCCGGACGGTAAAACAGTGCGATCAATCACAAACCAGTTTGACGCACGAGCGGTCCGGATCGTACGGCAGGGGGCCGATCGGGGGTGGAAACCCGCTGACAGGGGCGAATCCGAGGGGTGGGCCATAGGCTGACCGGGTGTCCGGAAAGCTGCTGGGAGCGAAGGCCGAGGGGGCCGCCGAGGTGTCGGAGAAGCGAGATTCAGCCGTGGGCGAACATGGCTCGGGGGTGCCGCAGAGAGCCCGTACGACCGGGCCGAAATCCGCTGGGCGCTCGAAGTCGGCCGCGCCTGAGCCCGCCGACTCGAAGCCCGCCGGGTCGAAGTCGGCAGGGTCGAAGCCCGCCGGGTCGAAGTCGGCAGGGTCGAAGCCCGCCGGGTTGAAGCCCGCCGGGTCGAAGTCGGCAGGGTCGAAACCAGCCGGATCGAAGTCCGCCGCGGCGAAATCCGTACAGGCGAAGCCCGTCAAGCCCGAGTCGCATCTGGCGATGGTCCGCCGCGCCCGGCGGATCAACCGTGAGCTGGCCGAGGTCTACCCGTACGCCCATCCCGAACTGGACTTCCGCAACCCCTTCGAGTTGCTCGTCGCCACCGTGCTCTCCGCGCAGACCACCGACCTGAGGGTCAACCAGACCACCCCGGCGCTCTTCGCCGCCTACCCGACGCCCGAGGACATGGCGGCCGCCGTCCCGGAGGAGATGGAGGAGCTGATCCGGCCGACCGGGTTCTTCCGGGCGAAGACCAAGTCACTCCTCGGCCTCTCGGCGGCGATCCGGGACAACTTCGGCGGCGAGGTGCCCGGTCGGCTCGACGACCTCGTGACCCTGCCCGGCGTCGGCCGCAAGACGGCCAACGTGGTCCTCGGCAACGCCTTCGGGGTCCCCGGCATCACCGTCGACACCCACTTCGGCCGACTGGTACGCCGGTGGAAGTGGACCGACGAGGAGGACCCGGTCAAGGTCGAGGCGGTGGTCGCCGAGATCTTCCCGAAGAGCGAGTGGACGATGCTCTCGCACCGCGTCGTCTTCCACGGCCGCCGGATCTGCCACTCCCGCAAGCCCGCGTGCGGCGCGTGTCCGATCGCGCCGCTCTGCCCCTCGTACGGCGAGGGGGAGACGGATCCGGAGAAGGCCAGGAAGCTGCTGAAGTACGAGAAGGGTGGGTATCCGGGACAGCGGCTGAGCCCGCCCGCCGACTATCCGGGTGACCCCGCGCCGGGCCTCGGCGGGCGGGAGGCGGCGGCGCAGGAGGCCGCCCTGGCGTCCGCGCGGGAGGACGCGGCCGGGGAAACGGCGGGCAAGGCCGCGCGGGGGTCGAAGACCGCGCCGGGTGCGGGAGCCGAATGAGGGAGAACCCGCCCCGCGCCTTCCGATCGGCAGCCCACGTGCCCGGGGCGGCCGTCGGCGCGGAAACATCCCGCTCGTCCCCCGTACGGATGAGGCCGGAACGAATTGGCAGATGACAGGCGTTGTGAGAAATCGGGGGTGCCCATGACCTACACACCGAGCACGACGCGGCCGACGAGTGCCGCACAGACGGACGGCGGGACGCACCGGCCGGGCGAGCGACCTGCCCCCGGCGACATCGCCGTCACCACCCGGGGCTTGCCGTCCTGGCTCGAGCCGGTCGCCGAGGCCGCGCGTGATGTCCGGCCGCAGCAGCTGAGCCGCTTCCTGCCGCCGGAGAGCGGTGCCGGGCGCCAGTCGGCCGTGCTCATCCTCTTCGGCCAAGGCGAACGCGGACCGGAGCTCCTGCTGATGGAGCGCGCCGGAACCCTCCGCTCGCACGCCGGGCAGACCGCCTTCCCGGGCGGCGCGCTGGACCCCGAGGACGGCGATCCGGCGACCACCGGCCCGCTCGGGGCGGCGCTGCGGGAGGCCGAGGAGGAGACCGGTCTCGACCCGCGCGGCGTCCAGATCTTCAGCGTGCTTCCCCGGCTCTACATCCCGGTCAGCGGCTTCGTGGTGACCCCGGTGCTCGGCTGGTGGCGGGTGCCGAGCCCCGTCCGTGCGGTCGACGCCGCCGAGACCGCCCGGGTCTTCACCGTCCCCGTGGCCGATCTCACGGACCCCGCCAACCGGGTGATCACCAAGCACCCCAGCGGCTTCATGGGCCCTGCGTTCCTCGTGGAGGACGTCCTGGTCTGGGGGTTCACCGCAGGTCTGATCGACCGGATTCTCCACTTCGCGGGCTGGGAACGCCCCTGGGACAGGACCAGGCAGGTGCCGCTCGACTGGCACGCATGACAGGCTGGCCCCCCTGCTGGGCCGTTCCGGGCCCCCGGACCCCGTCACCCGACGGGCCAGGTGACGAATCTGCGAGGCTATAGACGGTGAACGTGCTGGACATCCTGCTGCTCGTCGGCGCCGTGTGGTTCGCAGTCATCGGCTACCGCCAGGGTTTCGTGGTCGGCATCCTGTCCGTGATCGGCTTCCTGGGGGGAGGCCTGGCCGCGGTGTACCTCCTGCCGGTCCTCTGGGACCGGGTCACGGCCGGCTCCGAGGTCTCCTCCACGGCGGCCGTGGTGGCGGTCGTGATTGTGATCGTGTGCGCGTCGGTCGGCCAGGCGTTCACCACCCACCTCGGCAACAAGCTCCGGGGGCACATCACCTGGTCGCCCGCGCGCGCCGTCGACGCCACCGGCGGCGCGCTGGTCAACGTGTTCGCGATGTTGCTGGTCGCCTGGCTGATCGGTTCCGCGCTGGCCGGGACGTCCCTGCCCACTCTGGGCAAACAGGTCCGCAATTCCTCCGTCCTGCTCGGGGTCTCCCGCGTGATGCCCGAACAGACCTCGACCTGGTTCACCGACTTCTCGTCCGTCCTCGCCCAGAACGGCTTCCCGCAGGTCTTCAGCCCGTTCGCCCATGAACCGATCACCGAAGTCGAGCCCCCCGACCCGGCGCTGACGGGCAGTCCCGTGGTGGCCCGCGCGAAGAAGTCCGTCGTCAAGGTCGTCGGCATGGCCCCGAGCTGCGGGAAGGTCCTCGAAGGCACCGGCTTCGTCTTCGCTGACGGACGGGTCATGACCAACGCCCACGTGGTCGGCGGCGTCGACGAGCCCACCGTCCAGGTCGGCGGCGAAGGACGGGTGTACGACGCGAAGGTCGTCGTCTACGACTGGCAGCGCGACATCGCCGTCCTCGACGTCCCGGAACTCCGCGCCACCCCACTGAGCTTCAGCGGAGACGACGCCAAGACCCGTGACAGTGCCATCGTGGCCGGCTTCCCGGAGAACGGCGACTACGACGTCCGCAGCGCCCGCGTCCGCGGCCGTATCGAGGCCAGCGGCCTCGACATCTACCACCGGGGCACCGTCCACCGCGACGTGTACTCGCTCTACGCCCTCGTACGGCAGGGCAACTCCGGCGGCCCCCTGCTCACTCCGGACGGCCAGGTGTACGGAGTGGTGTTCGCCAAGTCCCGCGACGACGCCGACACCGGATACGTGCTGACCGCCGACGAGATCCGCCCGGACATCGACGCCGGCCGCACGGCCTTCCAGCAGGTGGACACCCAGGAGTGCGCCCTCTGAGGGGTGTCCGGCGGGTGCGTGTGCCCGCGCGGGCGGTGTCCTGCGCGGCGGTGTGCCGCGCGGGCCGTCTGCCCGCGCGGACGGCGATCAGGTGCGGGTAGGGGCAGCGTGCGCGCCGGGGGCGTCGCGGGTGACGGCTAAATGCGGGGATGGCGCAGCCGCGCCGACACCCAGCGGGCCCGCCGACGGAGGATGCGGGGAATGCCGAGCCGAGGGTCGTGTATGACCTGCACGGTATGCACCTGGCCCATGGGGCCGCCCCCCTCGTGAGTGCTCACCGCGCCAGTGGCGGTCGAGCGGCGGTTGCGTGCTGCGTCACCGAAGTCGTGCGTCCAGCCCATACCCCGACGTCTGCCCGTGACCCATGGTCGGTAACCGTGCGGAAGCAAGCCAATTGGCCTATGCGCGCGGCACGTGGCCGTTCGACGCACACCTGTACGCACGGGGTCAGCGATCGGGTTCGGGATCCTTGAGCCAGTTGATGAGTTCGGTCGAGAAGGCGGCCGGATCCTCCTCGTGCGGGAAGTGCCCGAGACCGTCGAAAAGTCGCCACCGGTAGGGCGCCTCGACGTACTCGCCGGACCCCGCCGAACTCCGGGTGCGCATCGCTGGATCGAGTGAACCGTGGAGATGCAGTGTGGGTACCCGGACCGGCCGCTTCATGCGCCGGTAGAACTGCACACCGTCCGGCCGGGCCAGCGACCGCACCATCCACCGGTACGGCTCCACCGAGCAGTGCGCCGTCGACGGGACGCACATCGCCCGGCGGTAGACGTCCAGCGTCGGCCCGTCCGGGAAGGCGGTGTCGTTCGGGCCCGCCCACTCCTCGATCAGCCGGCCCACCAGGGCGCCTTCGTCCGCGACGAGTTGGCGTTCCGGAATCCAGGGCCGCTGGAAACCCCATACGTACGAGCCGGCCCTGGTCTGGGCGGGGTCCGCGAGCATGGAGGAACGCCAGCGGCGCGGGTGCGGCATCGAGGACACCACGAGGCGCCGCACCAGCTTCGGCCGCATCACGGCCGCCGTCCACGCGAGGTAGCCGCCCATGTCGTGGCCGACGAGGGCCGCGTCGGGCTCGCCGAGCGACCGGATCACGCCGGTGACGTCGAGTGCCAGATTCGCCGGGTCGTAACCCCTGGGCGTGCGGTCGCTGCCCCCGACGCCGCGCAGGTCCATCGCGACGGCACGGAAGCCCGCCTCGGCGAGCGCGGGCAGCTGGTGGCGCCAGGTCCACCAGAACTGCGGGAAGCCGTGCAGCAGGAGCACGAGAGGGCCAGAGCCCATCTCCGCGATGTGGAACCGCGCTCCGTTGGCAGCCACGTCACGGTGCGTCCAGGGGCCGTCCAGCCGTACCGGACCGCCGGGCGTCGCCGGGCGACGACCACCGGCCGAGACGACGGGAACGGCGGGGGCGGCCGCCGCGGCCTCGGTCACCCCGGACGCCGCCCCGCCCGCCGCAGCATCCGGGGCGGCGGGCGGGGCCGGGGAGGACCCGGACGGCTCCGGCGCCGGACGCGCGGAGCCTGTCGTGCCGAATGCGCTGCTTTCGGGGACCGTCATGCCGAAGAGCGTGCCACAGCGGACGACTTGTCCTGGACAGGGCTCTTCTCGACGGCCTTGTCCGCGAGGGAGGAGCCGCCGATCGCGGTACGGGACGGGCCGGGCGCCACGACCGGGCGGGGGTGAGGCTTGACGCCCTGAAGGACGGCCGCGCTCTGCTTCGCGGACGCGATCGACTTCTCCGGGGGCTTGACCTTCTTGAACTTGGCCACGGCGAACAGCGCCAGCAGTACGCCCAGCAGGATGAAGGCGCCGCCGACGATCAGGAACGACCAGGCCAGGCCCAGTCCCAGGTTGTGGATGCCGTACGCCGCCGCGAAGCTCAGCGTCGGGATCGCGAACAGCAGCAGGACGCCCGCGATGATGCCGGCGGCGCTGCCCATGACGCCGCGCTTGACGTCCTGGCGTACCTCGGCCTTGGCCAGGGCGATTTCGTCGTGCACCAGTGCGGACATCTCGGCGGTCGCCGAGGCGACCAGCTGTCCCAGACTGCGGTCCGCGCTGCCCACGAAATTGCCGGGGTCGCTCATCCCTGACTCCCTCTCCTCTTCAACACATCCGGTGACAGATCATGCCGGACCGTCCGGCTTGTTGCGCGCTGCCCCCGCCCGTTCGGCGAGACGGCGGTGCTCGGCCGCCTTCCGTTCGTGGAGGGCGGCCATGCGCAGGTGGTACTCGGGATCGTCCTGCTCGTAGACATCAGGGACCCCTGAGGCGTCCTCGTCCCGCTCCTCCACCTCGTACAGCGCCCGGTGGACGCGTACCCGGAGTTTGAGCAGTACACCGGAGACTACGGTGGCGATGAGCGAACCGAGCAGAACGGACGCCTTGACTTCGTTGATCATTTCCTCATCACCCGCGAAGGCGAGTTCGCCGATGAGCAGCGAGACGGTGAAGCCGATGCCGGCCAGTGAGGCGACCGCGAAGACGTCCGACCAGGCCAGGTCCGGGTTGAGCTCGGCTCGGGTGAAGCGGGTGGCGAGCCGGGCGCCGCCGTAGATGCCGACGGTCTTGCCGACGACCAGGCCGAGGACGACACCGATCGTCTCGGGCCGGGTGAATACCTCGGCGAGCGCGTTGCCACGCAGGCTGACCCCGGCCGCGAAGAGTGCGAACAGCGGGACCGCGAGCCCGGCGGAGAGGGGGCGCACCAGATGCTCGATGTGCTCGCCGGGGGAACGCTCCTCGCCCTCGCGCCGGGTGCAGCGCAGCATCAGCCCCATGGCGACGCCCGCGATGGTGGCGTGGACGCCGCTGTTGTACATCAGCCCCCAGATGACGAGGGCCAGCGGTACGTACACCCACCAGCCGTGGACCTCGAAGCGGAGCAGGGTCCAGAAGAGGGCCAGCCCGAGCGCGGCACCGCCCAGGGCCAGGAAGTCGACCGAGTCGGTGAAGAACACCGCGATGATCAGGATCGCGAAGAGGTCGTCCACGACGGCCAGCGTCAGCAGGAACGCGCGGAGCGCCCCCGGCAACGAGGTGCCGAGCACGGCGAGTACGGCGAGCGCGAAGGCGATGTCGGTCGCGGTGGGCACGGCCCAGCCGCCCAGCTCGCCCCCGCCGAGGGCGTTGGTGAGTACGTAGACGAGCGCGGGGACCGCCATGCCGCACAGGGCTGCGACGACGGGCAGGGCGGCCGTTCTGGGGTCGCGGAGTTCCCCCGCCACCAGCTCACGCTTGAGCTCCGCGCCCGCGACGAAGAAGAAGACGGCGAGCAGTCCGTCGGCGGCCCAGTGCTGCACGGAGAGGTAGAGGCCGAGAGCCGTCGGGCCGAAGTGGTAGTCGCTGACGGCCGTGTAGGAAGAGCCGTGGACGTTGGCCCAGACGAGTGCCGCGACGGCCGCCACCAGCAGGACAACCCCACCGACCGTCTCCGTGCGGAGCGCGTCCGCGAGGTAGGTCCGCTCGGGCAGCGACAGACGGCCCAGCAGGGTCGGTCGGGAGGCTGTGGAGGCCGCTGAGGCCGCTGAGGCCGCTGAGGCCGCGGACGTCGCAGGGGAGGGGGCGGACGGGGCGGACGGGCGCGACGGGGCGGGTGCCGAGGAATCGGACGCCTGAGGGGCCTGACGGGCCTGAGAAGCCTGCGGGGCCTGAGAAGCCTGCGGGGCCTGTGGAGATGAGGACGACGGGTTCGATGACGGTGAGTCCGATGAGGGCGGGGTACGGCGGGACTCGGCCACGGGAAAGACCTCCGGAGTTCGGGGCGGCGACGGGACATGGCTGACGCACTCGCCGACCAGACTTCCCGGCACCCCTATGAAGATCTTCTCCGCTCTTGGGCGGATGCAGCCACTGTAGACCGCCCGTCCACACGCCGGAGGGGCATCCGGTGCGTGCCGGATGCCCCTCGGAGCCGTACAGCTGTTTCCCGGCCCCAGGCGGTGCCCTGAGCCGCGTGGACCAGGTGCCGCGTACTAGGGCCCCGCGTCCTCAGTCCTCGGAGGGGGACTTCGGGAACTCGGCCTGGATGAGGGACATCACCGACGGGTCGGTGAGGGTGGTGACGTCGCCCAGCTCACGGTTCTCGGCCTTGTCGCGCAGCAGGCGGCGCATGATCTTGCCCGAGCGGGTCTTGGGCAGCTCCGCCACCGGCAGCACCCGCTTCGGCTTGGCGATCGGGCCGAGGGTGGTGCCGACGTGGTTGCGCAGCTCGGCGAGCAGCTCGTCGGAGGAGGTCGCCGTCCCGCGCAGGATCACGAACGCGACGATCGCCTGACCGGTCGTCTCGTCGGCCGCGCCGACCACCGCCGCTTCCGCGACCGCCGGGTGCGACACGAGAGCCGACTCGACCTCGGTGGTCGAGATGTTGTGGCCGGAGACGAGCATGACGTCGTCCACCCGGCCGAGGAGCCAGATGTCGCCGTCGTCGTCCTTCTTGGCGCCGTCGCCCGCGAAGTACTTGCCCTCGAACCGGGACCAGTACGTGTCGATGAAGCGCTGGTCGTCGCCCCAGATGGTGCGGAGCATCGAGGGCCACGGCTCGGTCAGGACGAGATAGCCGCCCCCGCCGTCCGGTACCTCGTTGGCCTCGTCGTCGACGACGGTGGCCGAGATGCCGGGCAGGGCGCGCTGCGCCGAACCGGGCTTCGTCGCGGTGACGCCGGGCAGCGGCGAGATCATCATCGCGCCGGTCTCGGTCTGCCACCAGGTGTCCACGACCGGGCACTCGTCGGCACCGATGTGCTTGCGGTACCACATCCATGCCTCGGGGTTGATCGGCTCGCCGACCGAGCCGAGGACGCGCAGGCTGCTCAGGTCGAACTTGGCGGGGATGTCGTCCCCCCACTTCATGAACGTCCGGATCGCGGTCGGCGCGGTGTAGAGGATCGAGACGCCGTACTTCTGCACGATCTCCCAGAACCGGCCCTGGTGCGGAGTGTCCGGCGTGCCTTCGTACATGACCTGGGTCGCGCCGTTCGCCAGCGGTCCGTAGACGATGTACGAGTGGCCGGTGACCCAGCCGATGTCGGCGGTGCACCAGTAGACGTCGGTCTCGGGCTTGAGGTCGAAGACCGCGTGGTGGGTGTAGGCGGCCTGGGTGAGGTAGCCGCCGGAGGTGTGCAGGATGCCCTTCGGCTTACCCGTCGTCCCGGAGGTGTAGAGGATGAAGAGCGGCTGCTCCGCCTCGAACGCCTCGGGGGTGTGCTCGGCGGACTGGCGGCCGGTGATCTCGTGCCACCAGATGTCGCGGCCCTCGGTCCACGCGGTGTCCTGGCCGGTGCGGCGGACGACGAGGACGTGCTCGACGCTCTCGATACGGGCGACGGCGTCGTCCACCGCGGGCTTCAGCGCAGAGGGCTTGCCCCGGCGGTACCCGCCGTCCGAGGTGACGACGACCTTGGCGTCGGCGTCCCGGATGCGGGCGGCGATGGCGTCGGCGGAGAAGCCGCCGAAGACGACGGAGTGGGCGGCGCCGATGCGGGCGCAGGCCAGCATCGTGATCGCGGCCTCCGGGATCATCGGGAGGTAGACGGCGACCCGGTCGCCCTTGCCGACGCCCAGTTCGGTCAGCGCGTTGGCCGCCCGGGAGACCTCGTCCTTCAGTTCCGCGTAGGTGATCGCCCGGCTGTCGCCCGGCTCGCCCTCGAAGTGGATGGCGACCCGGTCGCCGTTGCCCGCCTCCACATGGCGGTCCACGCAGTTGTACGCGACGTTCAGTGTGCCGTCCGCGAACCACTTGGCGAACGGCGGATTGCTCCAGTCGAGCGTCTCGGTCGGCTCGGTGGCCCAGGTGAGGCGGCGGGCCTGCTCGGCCCAGAAGCCCAGCCGGTCCGCGGCTGCCTGTTCGTACGCCTCCGCCGTGACATTGGCGTTCGCGGCCAGCTCGGCCGGCGGCTCGAACCGGCGCTCTTCCCGCAGCAGGTTGGCCAGGCTTTCGTTGCTCACGACATCTCCCATTCCCAGGGTGACCGTTGTGTCCCGAGGCACAGCTCATCAGGCGAAAGGCCCAGTGACAAGTGTCTGCCGGGAATTGGTTTAGACCTGTTCCTCGTGTATGGAGGAGATCCGCCGACTCATTCCGCCGGCACGGCAGGTCGGTACGGGAGGTCGTACCGACTGCTGCCGCGCCCGCGGAGGAGCAGCTGAACCACAAGGTCTCACGGCCCGGAGGTGCCACCGGTTCAGACGAGGCTGTCAGAGTGTCAAAGGGGGGTGTCGGAGGGGGCGGAGGGAGTGTCGGAGGGGGCGGAGGGGGTGTCGGACGAGGGTGTCAGACGAGGCTGGGTCTGACCTCCTGGTGGCCGGAACCATCCGCCGGAAACGCTGCGGCCGGACGGGGCGCCACCCCGTCGGCATCATCGGCTTCCCCCGGATCGAGGCCGATACCGGGCGCCACCCGTTCGAAGACCTCGTCCGGGCCCGAGCCGGAACTGACACCCTCCGTCAACAGGTAGGCCTGCGCCTCGCCCACGTGGAAGTACATGCCGTGGAGCTGGAGGGTGCCGTCCGCCAGTCGGCGCGCCACCGACTCGTGCGCGCGGAGGTGGTCGAGCTGCTGGACGACATTGGTCAGGCAGAGCTGCTCCACCGCGTCGGTGGGCATCCGGCCGGAGATACGCGCCCATGAGTGTTCGCGGGAGGACATGCGATCCAGGCTCGGCAGCCCGTGCCGCAACCACCTCCACAGGGGCGTGGTCCTCGGCGTCCCCGGCTCGGCGCTGAGGAGTGCCTGCATGGCGCCGCAGCCGGAGTGCCCGCAGACGGTGATGGACTCGACCCGCAGGACGTCCACCGCGTACTCGATCGCCGCCGCCACCGAGTCGTCACCGCCGCCGTCCCCACCCGCCCCGGGTGGGGGCACGAGATTGCCCACGTTGCGCACTGTGAACAGATCACCCGGGCCGCTCGACGTGATCATGCTGGTGACGAGGCGGGAATCCGCGCAGGTGAGGAAGAGCTGGGAAGGCCGTTGGCCCTCCGCCGCGAGGCGGGCGAGCTCCTCGCGGACCAGCGGAGCCGTATTGAGCTGGAAGGAACTGATACCGCTCAACAGGCTGTGCGCGCCACCGCGCCGGGGCGTACCCGCGGACTGGGCGGCGTGCCCCGCCCCGTCGGTGGAGGGCGCCTCCGGAGCACCTCCGGGATGTCCCGGCCCCGCGTGGGGGCGTTCCGCCGCGGTGGTGGGCTGGTGGGGGCGGTCGTGGCAGTGGTGGTTGCGCCAGGGCGTCCACGGACGGCAGCAGGAGTGCGCCGCCGACGCGGGCTCCGCGATCCTCCCTCCCGACCTGCCGGTGAAGACGATGTGGCCGCCGTGCGCGACCTGAGTGGTGCGCCAGTCCTGAATGGCCTCGTAGGCCGCGTGATCCATGAAGAAGCCGTCCAGTTCGACGATGGCGTCGACGCCTTGGGGGAGTTGGTTGAGGACGCGGCTGAGCCTGGGCACCGCGAGGAAGGTCAACTGGCCGCGCACGGTGACCAGATAGCGGCCTTCGCTCTCGGTCACGGAGATACGGGTGCGGGCGAGCCGGTGCAGCGCCATTCCCACGGCGGCCGTGATGCCGATCGCGACGCCGGCCAGCACGCCGAACACGACGACGCCGGTGATCGTCGCCCCGTAGACCAGGACTTCGCGGTGCCGGTGGACGTTCTTGATGTGGGCGTAGTTCACCATCTGGATGCCGACGACCATGACGAGGGCGGCCAGCGCGGCGAGCGGAATCCATTCGAGCACGGAGACCAGGAACCCCGCCGCGAGCAGCACCCAGACGCCGTGCAGCACGGTCGCCGCGCGGCCGGTGGCTCCCGCGCGGACGTTCGCCGAACTGCGCACCGCGCCACCGGAGATGGGAAGTCCGCCGAGCAGCCCGGCCAACGCGTTGGTGATGCCCTGCGCCCGCAACTCGCGGTCCAGGTCGGAGCGGGCGACGTGCGGCAGCGGCACGTCCGGCTGACGCAGCGCGTGTTCGGCCGTGCGGTCCGCAGTCAGTTTGTCCACCGCCACGGCCGCCAGGAGCGACTCCAGGCTGCCGACCAGCATCACGGTGAACATGGCGGTGGCGAGGGCGAGTACCGGGCCCCGGGGCATCTCGGGCAGGGCGTGCGAACTCCACGAGGGCAGGTCCACCCGGCTGATGTGGGGCGCGGCGAGGGCTGCCACCGCCGTGGCCGCGGCGACCGACGCGAGCGCGGCGGGAATCTTGCGGAGCGCACGACCGGCGGCACCGGGAATCCGTGGCCAGAGCACCAGAAGGGCGATGGTCAGGGCTCCGATCAGCGGTGCGGCCGGACTGATCCGCGCCAGCTGTTCGGGAAGGGCCAGGGCGTTCTCCATCGCCGAACTCTGCGGGGAGCCACCGAGGACGATGTGCAGCTGGGCCAGCGCGATGGCCACCCCGATCCCGGCGAGAGTGCCGTGGACGATCGCGGGGCTGACCGCGAGAGCACCCCTCGCCGCTCTCAGTGAACCCAGCAGGATCTGGAGCAGGCCGGCTCCGATGGTGATGGCGCACGTCGTGCGCCAGCCGTAGACCTGGATCAACTCGGCGGTCACGACGGTCAGTCCGGCGGACGGCCCGCTGACCTGGAGCGGGGTGCCGCCGATGAGCCCGGCGACGATGCCGCCGATCGCGGCGGAGATGAGGCCGGCCTCCAGTGGGGCGTCCATGGCGACGGCGAGACCGAGCGACATGGGTACGGCGATGAGGAAGACCGTGATCGAGGCGGAGAGATCGCCCGCGGTGACGCGGAAGCGGAGGCGTCCAGGCGGGGGCGGCGGGCTGTGGGGCCGCTTCTCCCCAGTGGTGCGGGGAAGGCGGGAGGCGCGGTCATTTCGGTTGTTTCGGGTGGGTACGCAGGCAGGCATTTCCCGTCTCCTCCGGGGCAGCGCGGTCGCGGAACGTGGGGACGCGGCCGTGGGGTCACGGCGTGCAGCGGCGGGATGTCTCAACTCTAGGTAAATGAATCGTAATGCAGAGTAAAGAAGCGTGGTTCACATATCAGGCAAACAGTCGACAGATTCACCCAATCCAGCGAATAAGCATCTTTTCGTACGGCCTGTCGCTCGGAGGCATCCGGGCTGCGTGTGACCGTGGCCGCGCCGGTCGGCACATCCCACGCAAACGAGCCGCAAGGAAGAGGTGGGCGGATGATCACCGCCACGAAGAGAGTCGCCCTGGGGGTCACCACCGCAGCCGTGTTCGCCGCTCTGGCCGGATGTTCCGGCGTCGGAACCGGGACGTCCGGATCCGCCGTGGAGAAGGGGCACGGGGCCAAGGAGAAGCCCGACGGGCAGAACGCTCCCGCACCGGGCAACGCCGTGCAGTTGATCGGCGACGGCTCCACGGCGTTCACGGGTGCTCAGCCCGGCCTCCCGGTCGCCAGGCGCCTCGCGCCGGGGCAGAAGCCTCCGCAGTTCGTGGTGTTCTCCTGGGACGGCGCCGGTGAGGACAGCCAGAAGCTCTTCTCCCACTTCCGCGGCGTCGCGAAGAAGTACGGCGCGAAGATGACGTACTTCCTCAGCGGTGTCTATCTGCTGCCCGAGGAGAAGAAGGGCCTGTACGACCCGCCCCAGCACTCGCCCGGCCGCTCCGACATCGGCTTCAACGACGCGAAGGGCATCCACGACACCCTCAACGAGGTGCGGGCAGCCTGGAAGGAGGGCAACGAGATCGGCACCCACTTCAACGGCCACTTCTGCGGCCCGGACGGCGGCGTCGGCACCTGGTCCGTGGACGAGTGGAAGAGCGAGATCCGCCAGGCCAAGGCCTTCGTGAAGAACTGGAAGACGAACGCGCCGGGCCTCAAGTCGGAGGCTCCGCTGCCCTTCGACTACGACAAGGAACTCGTCGGCGGCCGTACCCCCTGCCTCGAAGGCCGGAAGAACATGGTCGCCGCGGCGCGGGACATGGGATTCCGCTACGACTCCAGCGGCATCGACAACCAGGTCTGGCCCGCGAAGAAGGACGGCGTCTGGGACCTCTCGCTCCAGCTCGTGCCCGTCCCCGGGCGCGACTTCGAGACGCTCTCGATGGACTACAACTTCATGTTCAACCAGTCCGGCGTCACCCAGGGGGATCCGGCGGAGCACGAGTACTGGGGCAACCAGATGCGGGACGGCCTGCTGGAGGCATTCGACCGCGCGTACGACGGGAACCGTGCGCCGCTGATCATCGGCAACCACTTCGAGTCCTGGAACGGCGGCACCTACATGCGCGCCGTGGAAGAGACGATCGCGTCCGTCTGCACCAAGACGGACGTGCGCTGTGTCTCCTTCCGCCAACTCGCCGACTGGCTGGACGCCCAGGATCCGGCGGTGCTGGCCAAGCTCGGGACGCTCGGAGTCGGCGAGGCGCCGAAGGGCGGCTGGCCGTCCTACCTCGCGGCTCCCACGGCCGCCGCCGGCGGCAGGCCGATGCGCCCCGCCGACAGAGGTGCCGACACAGGTGCCGGCAAGGGCGCCGACAAGGACGCGGCGAAGCGTGCGGACGGGAACGCGGCGAAGGACGCCCACGAGAAGTAACGTTTCTGCGGACTGCGGACTGCGGACTGCGGACTGCGGACAGCGGACAGCGGGTGGCGGGTGGTGCGAGGGCGGGACCGCTGCGGGCGTTCCGCGCGCGCCCCGCCCCTCCGTCGCGGCCCGTACCTGCCGGACCGCGGTCGTCGCACGTCACACGTCACACGGGAGCGGCCGTACCCGTCACCAGACGGTCGTCGAGCATGAACGCCGGGTCGACCTGGGCTGCCAGATCGGCGCCCGTCTTGTCGTTGCCCCAGCTCTCCGCGTTCTTCAGGTGGAAGTGGACCATCTGGCGCGTGTACCGCTCCCGGTCGCGCAGCTCGTACGAATCCTCGGCTGCGTCCTGGAGGGCTTGGAGCGCCATCCTGTTGTCGGCCTCCAGCAGCTCGAAGCGGTGCGGCCGGCCCTTCTCCATCGCCCGTACCCATTCGGAGTGGCCGACCCCGACGAGCAGGTCCTCGCCGACCTCCGAGCGCAGGAAGTCCAGGTCTTCCGGGCCCTGCACCTTGTTGCCGACCACCCGGAGCGTCACGCCGAAGTCCCGCGCGTACTCCTTGTACTGGCGGTACACCGACACTCCCTTCCGGGTCGGCTCGGCGACCAGGAACGTCATGTCGAACCGGGTGAACATCCCCGAGGCGAACGAGTCGGACCCGGCCGTCATGTCGACCACGACGTACTCGTCCTGGCCGTCGACCATGTGGTTGAGGCAGAGCTCCACCGCACCTACCTTGGAGTGGTAACAGGCCACCCCGAGGTCCGCCTCCGCGAAGGCGCCGGTGGCCATCAACCGGATATCACCGTCGTCGAGCCGGACGGTGCGCGCGCAGGCGTCGTAGACGGGATTGTCCTCGCGGACACGCAGCAGACGCGAACCCTCGCCGGGGGGCGTCGTCTTGATCATCGTCTCGGCGGAGGCGATGCGCGGGTTGCTGCCCCGCAGGTATTCCTTGATCAGCGGCAGCTCGGCACCCATCGAGGGAAGCGCTGCCGCCTCCCGCTCGTCGAGACCGAGGGCGGCTCCAAGGTGCTGGTTGATGTCGGCGTCCACGGCGATGACATGGGCTTCGTTGGCGGCGAGGTGGCGGATGAAGAGAGAGGACAGCGTGGTCTTGCCGCTGCCGCCCTTCCCTACGAAAGCGATCTTCATGTTCACCTAGGGTAGTCGCATCATCGCGGAAAGTCATCGCGCTTCGTGAAGAACAACACGTGGGGGTGGCGAGGGTGTATGGGGCGCGTAGCCTCGCTACTTATGAGTACGACTGCCTCGGACCCGCTTGCCGCCCTTGCCGCCCTGCCGGGGGTCCCCGACTCCGTGGACTCGGTCCGCAAGGCCGTGGACCGGGTCTACGGCCACCGTGTGATGCGGCGCCGGAGCAGCGAGGTGACTTCCGAGGCCGCATTGCGCGGAGCGCGCGGCTCGGCGGCGCTCGCGGGTGCCGACTGGAACCTCGAAGAGGTGCGCCGCCGCACCGACTTCAGCGGTGACCCCGAGGCGCGAACGGTGGGGGCGGCGTTGCGCCTCACGGCCGAAGCCGGCCAACTCCTCTCCATCTGGCGGCAGTCACCGCTGCGGGTGCTGGCCAGGCTCCACCTGGTGGCGGCCGGAGGGGCGACCCCCGACGACGCCGTGGGACGCCCGCGGCTGACCGGCGAGACGGTGGACGAGCCCCTCGTGCAGGCCCCTCTGCCGGATGCCGACGAGGTGGCCGGCCGGCTCGAGGGTTTGTCGCGGCTCATCATCGACGGCAGTGCCGCGCCGGCGCTGGTCACGTCCGCGATCGTGCACGGTGAACTCCTCGCACTCCGTCCCTTCGGCTCGTACAACGGGCTGGTGGCCCGGACCGCCGAACGCATCGTGCTGATCGGCAGCGGCCTCGACCCGAAGTCGATCTGCCCGGCCGAGGTCGGTCACGCGGAGCAGGGGCGGGCCGCGTACGTGGCGGCGTTCGAGGGGTACCTGTCGGGTGCGCCCGAGGGGATGGCGACCTGGATCGCGCACTGTGGGCGCGCCGTCGAACTGGGCGTCCGGGAGTCGACCGCGGTCTGCGAGGCGCTGCAGCGCGGAGCCGCCTGACCGCTTCCGGTGCGGCGGACCGGATGGCCTGGGAGTGGCTCGGCCGGTTCTGCTGGGAGCATGCGCCTGGGCCGGTCCCGCTCGGGCACCTCGGCCGGATGGCGTCGGGGCGGTCCCCGCATCCGGGCGACCGGGGCCCGGGTGATCCCCCGCGTCCGTGCGGGCGGTGCATCGGCCCCTGCGGACGCCCGCGGCGCACGAGTGCGCGCGGGAGGCGTTGGGGACGCTGGGGGCCTGGGGGCAAGAGTTGCGGCGGTACCGGATACCGGTACCGCCGCTGGCACGTCCGCCGGGTTACCAAGCGTCCTCGATAGATGCCCATCAGGTCGGGTTCTTTGCCCGTCACCTGGTGCGGCTGGCCCGTAATCGACGGGTCGACGTCGCGTGGGTGCCCAACTTCCATGCGCGGTCCGTGGGTCCTTACTGCGTGAAAGGTCATCCTCTCGGATGTCCTCGGTCTCGCGGGCCGTTGACTCCTTTGTACTCCTGGAGCCGGGTAAGCGGTACCCCAGCCTCCACTTCTTTACTTTCACGTTCAATCACCCAGCAGCCAACAGGTGTCCACTACCCACCCCATGCGGGGCGGGCTTGGTGCCCGGTGGACACCCTGCCGGTCGGCGGCTGCCGGGGCGGCGGTCACAGTGCTGCCGGACGGTGGTCAGGCGGAGGCGGTGGCTGCCGCGCGTCGTCTCGTGGCGTACCAGACGAGCCCCGCGGTGGCGGCGGCCGCTCCCACCGCGGCCGCGGCGACGAGTGCCGGACGCGGCGGCAGTGAGAAGGAGGGCAACCGCTGCTTGAGCCGGACCGGGCGGTTGAAAACGAGAATCGGCCACTCCCTCGCGCCGGCCTCGCGTCGTAGAGCCCGGTCCGGGTTCACGGCGTGCGGGTGGCCGACGGACTCCAGCATCGGGACGTCGGTGGCGGAGTCGCTGTAGGCGTAGCAGCGGGAGAGGTCGTACCCCTCCGACTCGGCCAGCTCCTTGACCGCCTCGGCCTTGGTCGGGCCGTAAGCGTAGTACTCGACCTCGCCCGTGAAGCAGCCGTCTTCACCGACGACCATCCGGGTCGCCACGACCCGGTCGGCGCCGAGCAGTTCCCCGATGGGCTCCACCACCTCGGCGCCCGACGTGGAGACGATCACCACGTCGCGGCCGGCGGCGTGGTGCTCCTCGATGAGGGTGGCCGCCTCGTCATAGATGATCGGGTCGATCAAGTCGTGCAGGGTCTCGGCGACGATCTCCTTGACCTGCGCGACGTTCCACCCCTTGCAGAGTGCGGAGAGATATTCACGCATCCCTTCCATCTGATCGTGGTCCGCGCCTCCGGCGAGGAAGACGAACTGTGCGTACGCCGTGCGCAGCACCGCGCGGCGGTTGATCAGGCCGCCTTGATAGAAGGACTTGCTGAAGGCCAGTGTCGAAGACTTCGCGATGACCGTCTTGTCGAGGTCGAAGAAGGCGGCGGTGCGCGGCGAGAAGCGGTTTTCCACAAGGCTGAGCATAGGGGGCCTCCATTCGGCTCAAGCCCTGGCGCGTGGGTTTGCCTGACAAGGCGCTCGGGTACACCATGGAAGTCACGGATCGTTCGCGACCGTGCCAACCCGGTCCGGCTCCTCCCCCCCCCGAGTCGGCCGTGGGGACGACCCCCGCTCTCCCCCCCGGCGGGGGTCGTCGCACGTCCGGGTGCGTTTTTCCCCGGAATGGCGCTCGCATCCCCTTTTGCCGACTGGCCGACAGCCTCGATTCAACCGCCTGGGCACAGCCTTGCATGTGACTGAGCGTAGCGAAAGAGGTGCGCTCCGAATGTCCCCGTTTCGAGTGACCGAGTTATTCACAACGTGCGGGTTGTCCACAGTTCTCCACCAAGATCCACATCTTTTCCCCTGAGATCGCATGGTGATTCCGCCCGTGAAGTCCGCGGGTTCCGGAATCACCTGTCCCGGATTGTTCCGGGTTCTGCGTGAACGGCGCTCAAGGTGCTGTGAGAAGGGGTGGAGATCGTGAAGCGATCCCATGCGCGACAAGATTTCGCGATCGCCGAAGGGCGGTGTGGAGCACCGCTGATCGTGACCGAGGACATCGAGCTGCTCGACGATCTGCTGCGACTCTGCGCGGCGGCGGGAGCGGAGCCGGAGGTGCACCACGGCGCACCGGAGGACCGCGAGGTGTGGCGGCAGGCGCCGCTGATCCTGGTGGGCGACGACGCGGTTCAGCGGTGCCGCGGACTCGCGCGGCGCCGTGGGGTGATGGTCGTCGGGCGCGACCAGGACTCGCCCGACGTCTGGCGACAAGCGGTCGAAATCGGCGCCGAGCACGTGCTGAGGCTGCCCGAAGCCGAGGGCTGGCTCATCGAGCAGCTCGCCAACGCGGCGGAAGGGGCGGGGCGTCCCGCGCTCACAGTGGCGGTGGTGGGTGGCAGGGGCGGGGCCGGCGCGTCGACGCTCGCCTGCGCGCTCGCCGTGACCGCCGCCCGGGCGGGAGTGCGGGCCACGCTGATCGACGGTGACCCGCTGGGGGGCGGCATCGACGTCCTGCTCGGCGGGGAGCGCACCGAGGGCCGGAGATGGCCCGACTTCGCGCACACCAGAGGCCGGCTCGGTGGCGGCGTCCTGGAGGACTCGCTGCCCGCCCTCCACGGACTGCGCGTGCTCAGCCGGGGGCGTGAGTGCGGCGTCGTCGTACCGCCACTTGCGGTGCGGTCGGTGCTCGCGGCCGCTCGGCGGCTCGGCGGCGTGGTGGTCGTGGACCTGCCCCGCCAAGTGGACGAGGGAGTGGCGGAAGCGCTGTCCCAGTCGGACCTCGGGCTGCTGGTCGTGCCAGGTGAGCTGCGCGCCGTGGCAGCGGCGAAGTGCGTGGCGTCGGCGGTCGGCACGTCCCTCGACGACCTGCGTGTGGTGGCCCGGGCACCGTTCGCCCCCGGCCTGGACGGTCCGTGGGTGGCCCGTGCGCTCGCTCTGCCCCTGCTGGGAGAACTCCCGGTCGAACCGGCGGTGTCGGTGCATCAGGACGGTTTCCTTCCACCGGGGGCCGGGCCGCGCGGTCCACTCGCCCGCTTCTGCGCCGCCTTCTGGGAGAAGGCATACGTCGGTGGCCTTCCCGTCCCGGTGGGGGGGCCGTCATGACCGAAGGGCTCCTGGACGCCGTGCGGCAGCGGCTGGCGCTCAGCGGGGAGGTGCCGACGCCGGCGGGCGTGGCCGCCGCCGTGCGGGCGCAGAGCCGACTGCTGGGAGATCAGGAAATCCTGGGTGCCGCAGCCGAGTTGCGGGGTGAGCTGGTCGGCACAGGGGTGCTGGAGCCCCTGTTGGCCGACCCGGAGGTGACCGATGTCCTGGTCTCCGCACCCGACCGGGTATGGGTGGACCGCGGCGGCGGTCTGGAGTTGACCGGTGTCACCTTCTCCGACGCCGCGGCAGTGCGGAGGCTCGCGCAGCGTCTCGCGGCGGTGGCCGGCCGGCGACTGGACGACGCCCGGCCCTGGGTGGACGCGCGCCTCCCGGACGGGACGCGGATGCACGCGGTACTGCCCCCGGTCTCCGTCGGCTCGACCTGCCTCTCCCTGCGTGTCGTCCGTCCCCGGGCTTTCACCCTGGAGGAGCTCGTCCGGGCGGGGACGGTGCCACCCGGCGGCGACCGGATGCTGCGGAGTCTGGTGCGCGCCCGGGTCTCCTACCTCATCAGCGGTGGCACTGGCGCGGGGAAGACCACCCTGCTGTCGAGCCTCCTGGGAGAGGTCGGCCCGCACGAACGGATCGTGCTGGCCGAGGACTCGGCGGAATTGCGTCCCGACCACCCGCACGTGGTGCGGCTGGAGTCCCGGGCCGCCAATCAGGAGGGAGCGGGGCAAGTGACGCTCCGGGACCTGGTCCGCCAGGCCCTGCGTATGCGTCCGGACCGGCTGGTCGTCGGCGAGGTGCGGGGTCCCGAAGTGACGGACCTGCTGGCCGCGTTGAACACGGGGCACGAGGGCGGGTGCGGGACCGTGCACGCCAACGCCGCGTCGCACGTACCCGCTCGGCTGGAGGCGCTGGGAACGGCCGCCGGGCTCGACCGGCCCTCGTTGCACAGCCAGTTGGCGGCAGCACTGTCGGTCGTGATCCACCTGGTGCGTGACCGGACGGGACGCCGGCGTCTCGCCGAGGTCCATGTGCTGGAACGCGACTCCCACGGGCTCGTGGTCACCGTACCCGCGCTGACGGGCGGGGCGGACGGCTTCGCACGGGCCCCGGGCTGGCAGCGGCTGGCCGCGCTCGTCGGGGGTGCCTGATGACCGGGGCGACGCCCGCGGCCACGACGTGGGGAGCGATGGCATGCGTGGCTCTCGCCGTCTGGTTGGCCGTACGCCGGGATGCCGGAGGGGTGGCGAGGGCGAGGGGCGCGGAAGCGGTGCGGGGTACCTCGGGCGCCGACGGCGGGGGCCTGGTCCTGCCGGCGAGGGTGGCGCGGAGTGCGGCGCTGCTGCGTACCCGGGCTGCTGGGCTGCTGATCCGACGACGCGAATGGATCTGTGCTCCGGTGGCCGTGGCACTCGCGGTCCTGGGGGAGTCGTGGCTGCCGCTGGTCGCGGGCGCCGCGGCGGTGCCGCTGGTAGGGCGCTGGCTGCGGCGGCGAGCCGGGCGGGCCGCGTACGAGCGGTCGGACGCGGCGGTCGCGGCGCTCTGCGGGGCGGTCGTCGGTGAACTGCGGGCCGGTTGCGAACCGGGGCAGGCTTTGATCCGCGCGGTACGGGAAACGCCCGGGCTGGGTGTCGCCGAGTCGCCAGTACTCGCCGCGGCGCGGTTCGGCGGCGACGTACCTGCCGCACTGAACCGTGCGGCCGGGGCTCCGGGGCTGGCGTCGTTGGCCGGGATCGCGGCGTGCTGGCGGGTGTCGGTGGACGGCGGCGCCGGACTCGCGGCGGGACTGGACCGCCTGGAAGGCGCTCTCCGGGCGGAGCGGCGGCGCAGGGAGGAACTGCGGGCCGGGCTCGCCGGAGCCTGGTCGACGGTGGTCCTGCTGGCTCTGCTGCCGCTGGCGGGGCTGGGCATGGGCGCCGCGCTCGGGGCGGAGCCCCTCCGAGTCCTGCTGCACACTCCGGCGGGACTGGTCTGCCTGGTGGGCGGGCTGCTGCTGGAGACGGCCGGGCTCTGCTGGGCCGACCGGATCGTGCGGGCGGTGGACGCGAGGTGACCGCCGTGTCGAACGCCGTGTCCGGAGAAGTTGTCCACAGCCTGGGGATCGGGTTCACGTTAAGCGCGGCCTCCCTGTGCGCGCTGCTGTCGGCCACCGGGAACCGGCGGGAACGTGCCCGGCGGAAGCGGTTCGCCGTGGTCCTCGGAGATCCGGGCCGCGAGACCGGCTCGTCGGGTGGGAACCGGGCACAGCGGGTGCTGTCCCGTCCGACCGCGGAGGTCCGTGCCGCGGCGACACGATGGGGAGAACCGGTCGGCGCGGGGCTGGTCGTGTGGATTCTCGCGGGCGGGACCACCGGGATGCTGGCCGGCGCCGGGGCGGCCGCTGTGGTGTGGCGATTCCGCCGGACCGCACACGCCCGTCGTCCGGAGGGCTCCGGGGAGCCGGCCGAGGACAAGGTCGCGGCGGCCCGGCAACTTCCGCTGGCGGCCGATCTCCTGGCCGCCTGCATCTCCGCCGGGGCCGGCCCACGGCAGGCCGCCGAGGTCGTGGGGGAGTCGCTCCGGGGTCCGGTCGGAGAGCGGCTGGTCCGCGCCGCCGCCGAGATCCGTCTCGGCGGTGATCCCACCCGGGCGTGGGGCCTCCTCGAGGAGATCCCGGGCGCGGGGCCGCTCGCCCGGTGCCTGGACCGTGCCGGTGAGACCGGGGCTCCGGCGGCGGAGCCGGTCGCCCGGCTGGCCGACGCCATGCGTTCCGCTCGCGCCGATGCCGCCGTGGCGCGGGCCCAGCGCGCGGGCGTGCTGATCACGGCTCCGGTGGGGCTCTGCTTCCTCCCGGCCTTCCTGGCGGTCGGAGTCGCCCCGGTGATCGTCGGCCTGGCAGGAGGAATCCTGCACGCCGGCTGACGGGGCCTCATAAATCGGTAAGTCCCACGGGTGCGCCGCTGGTGCGCCCGGTCATCCCACGATGCCCGGCAAGGGCGGAACGAGGACGGAAAATGAGTGTCGGAACGGGTGTCGGAACGGGCACCGGTGGAGACGTCCCCGACGAGAAGCACGGTCGAAGGGGGCTCGGCCGACGCGGGCGGCATGTCCTGAGCAAAGCGGTTCGGCCTGCACGCTGTCGGTCCCATCCGCTCGCACCGGAGCCCGGGGCACGGGGAGTCGCCCGGCGGGTCCGGTGGTCCCGCCGGTTCGGACGGTCCGACCGCGGGATGACCACGTCCGAGTACGCCATGGGGACGATCGCGGCCTGCGCCTTCGCCGCCGTGCTCTACAAGGTGGTCAACAGCGGAGCGGTACAGGACGCGCTGCAGTCGTTGATCAAGGGTGCACTCGATGGATCGTTCTGAGCGGGCGTACGGAGCGGAGCGCGAGCGGCGGCCGAGGGGCCGGAGCACCGTTCGGTCCCCGTGCGGGGACGGAGGCGGGGACGCGGGCTCGGTCACCGCCGAGGCGGCGATGGTGCTGCCGGTGCTGGTGGCCCTCGCGCTGATGGTGGTCTGGGCCCTGGTGGCGGCTGCCGATCAGATCCGGTGCGTGGACGCGGCCCGGGCCGGGCGCCTTGGCGCTCACCCTGAGCGCCGAAGCGGCAGCCCTGGCCGAAGACACGGTGGGCGGCGGTCCCGGGGGGCCCAGTCTCGCCAGGAGCCCTGGGGAGAACGCCAGGGGTGGCGGGGATGCAGAGGACGCCGTTCGGACCGAGGAGAACGCTGGAGGCGCGCCATGAGGTGCCTCGGTGGCCGAGGAGATGATCCCGGGCCCCGTGATCACCGGTGCCGGGGTCGGAAGGGGCACGGTCGCAGAGGTCACGGCCGCAGGCCGGATTGCAGGCGGCGGGATCGGGGACACCGGGATCGGGGACGCCGCGATCGGGGCGTGGCGACCGTGTGGGTGGCCCTGACGGTGGCCACTCTGTGCTCGGTGTGCGTGGTGATCCTCGCGTTCGGGCAGGCGGTCGCGGCGCGGCACCGTGCCGGTGGGGCGGCGGACCTGGCCGCCCTCGCCGCAGCCGACCGCGCCCTCCAGGGGCCCGGGGCGGCCTGTGCGGCGGCCCGGCGCGTGGCGGACGCACAAGGTGCACTGTTGGTGCGGTGCTGGGTGCGGGGCGATGTCGCCGACGTGACGGCGCGAGCAGCCTTCGGGCCGTACGCGCCGGAGGTCAGGTCCCGCGCGGGGCCTCCGGCGTCTCCGGCGTCTCCGGCGTCCCCGTAGGCGAGGAGGGCGATGGAGGCGCTGAGGGCGCCGGAGGGTCCGCGGGGGCGGCCCTGAGGAGTTCGGTCAGGAGCCGTACCGCACCCCGCTTGTGAAGGGGCTCGTTGCCGTTGCCGCACTTGGGGGACTGGATGCAGGAAGGGCAGCCCGCCTCGCACTCGCAGGAGGCGATGGCTTCGCGGGTCGCGGCGAGCCAGGCGCGGGCGGTGTGGAAGGCGCGTTCGGCGAACCCGGCGCCGCCGGGGTGGCCGTCGTACACGAAGACGGTGGGCAGCAGGGTGTCCGGGTGGAGCGGTACGGAGACCCCGCCGATGTCCCAGCGGTCGCAGGTGGCGAAGAGGGGGAGTATTCCGATCGACGCGTGTTCGGCGGCGTGCAGCGCACCGCCGAGGATCTCCGGATTGATCCGGGCGGCGTCGAGCTGGTCCTCGGTGACGGTCCACCAGACGGCCCGGGTGCGCAGAATGCGGGGCGGCAGTTCGAGCTTGGTTTCGCCCAGCACCTCGCCGGTGATCAGCTTTCGACGCAGGAAGGAGACGACCTGGTTGGTCACTTCCACCGAGCCGTAGCAGAGCCGCCCGTCGCCCCAGGGGAGCGTGGTGTCGGTCTCCAGGACGGTAATGGCGGTGGTGTCGCGGGCGTTCGTCGAGTACGGCGGATTCGCCTCCTCCACGAGTGCGACGGAGTCCTCCAGGTCCAGCTTCCGGACCAGGTAGGTGCGTCCCTGGTGGAGATGGACGGCTCCCTCGTGCACCGCGGTGTGGGAGGCGGCCTCGTCGACGGTACCCAGCAACCTGCCGGTGCCCTCCTCGACGATCTGCACCGGCCGGCCTCCCCCGCCCCGGATGTCGGTGAGGTCGACGGCGCGTTCGCGGCGGGTCCAATGCCAGCCGGCCGCCCGCTTGCGCAGCAGTTTCGCGGCCTCCAGCTGCGGCAGCAGCTCGGGCACGGTGGGACCGAAGAGTTCGAAGTCGGCGGCGGTGAGAGGAAGCTCCGCCGCGGCCGCGCACAGATGAGGGGCGAGTACGTAGGGATTGTCCGGATCCAGCACGGTCGACTCCACCGGCTGGTGGAACAGGGCCTCCGGGTGGTGCACGAGAAAGGTGTCCAGCGGATCGTCCCGCGCCACCAGTACGGCCAGAGCGCCCTGGCCCGAGCGGCCGGCCCGGCCCGCCTGCTGCCAGAGGGAAGCCCGGGTGCCCGGATACCCGGCGATGACGACGGCGTCCAGACCGGAGACATCGATCCCCAGTTCGAGGGCGGTGGTGGCGGCCAGGCCCAGGAGCTCACCGGAGTGCAGGGCGCGCTCCAGGGCGCGGCGCTCCTCCGGCAGGTAGCCGCCCCGGTAGGCGGCGACCCGTCGAGGCAGCGAGCGGTCGACCTCGGCCAGCCGTTCCTTGGCGATCACGGAGATGAGTTCCGCCCCGCGCCGGGAACGGACGAAGGCGACCGTGCGGACACCCTGGAGGGTCAGGTCGGTGAGCAGGTCCGCCGTCTCGGCGGTAGCGGTGCGCCGCACGGGCGCGCCCTTCTCGCCCCGCATGTCGGTGAGCGGCGGTTCCCAGAGGGCGAAGACCAGTTCGCCGCGGGGTGAGGCGTCGTCGGCGATCTCCTTCACCGGCAGGCCGGTGAGGCGGCCGGCCGCGACGGACGGCTCGGCCGCGGTCGCGGAGGCGAGGAGGAAGACCGGATCGGAGCCGTACCGGGCGCACAGTCGCCGCAGTCGGCGCAGGACCTGGGCGACGTGCGAGCCGAAGACGCCCCGGTACGTGTGGCACTCGTCGATGACGACGTAGCGCAGAGCGCGCAGGAAGGAGGCCCAGCGGGGATGGGACGGCAGGATGCCCCGGTGCAGCATGTCGGGGTTGGTGAGGACGTAATTGGCGTACTGGCGCACCCATTCGCGTTCCTCCACGGGCGTGTCGCCGTCGTAGACGGCGGGCCTGACCGCGTTGCCGAGCGGCGAGGCGAGGGCCTTCACCGACCGGCGCTGGTCCGCCGCGAGCGCCTTCGTGGGGGAGAGGTAGAGCGCCGTTGCCGCACGTCCGTTCGGAGCCTCCGAGCCGTCGAGCAGCGCGCTCAGGACCGGGGCGAGGTAGGCAAGCGACTTTCCGGACGCCGTTCCGGTGGCGATCACCACGGATTCACCGTCGAGGGCGCATTCGGCCGCGGCCGCCTGATGGACCCACGGATGGTCGATCCCGGCACGCCCGATCGCCGCGACGACTTCCGGTCGGATGCGATCCGGCCAGATGGCATGGGTTCCCGGTCGCGGGGGCAAGTGCTCCGTATGAGTGATGCGCGCGGCCCGGCCCGCCCCTGCGGCGAGCCGGTCGAGGATCATGTCGGGAGAGGGGCGGGAATCTCCGCTCTCGGCGGGTCCGCTGGGGCGGTGTTTCTTGGCCATCGGCACCGAGTGTGTCACTGGCGTGACGGACAATGGTCCCAAGGCGTCGTGCATGGCTGCTGGTAAGTGATTGAATGCCATCGCGGCTGGCGATCCGTCCCCTGACTCCGTCGGGGAGACCGAGGGGCGACCGCTCGATAGCAAGGTGCTGGAGGATCCGTGGACCTGTCCCTGTCGACTCGCAATGTGTCCGGCCCTGGTGGCGACCGTACGGTCGTCGAGGTCGGTGGCGAGATTGATGTGTATACCGCGCCCAAGCTGCGCGAGCAGTTGGTCGAGTTGGTGAATGACGGTAGTTACCACCTGGTTGTCGACATGGAGGGCGTCGACTTCCTCGACTCCACCGGTCTCGGCGTGCTGGTGGGCGGCCTGAAGCGTGTCCGGGCTCATGAGGGCTCGCTGCGCCTGGTCTGCAACCAGGAGCGCATTCTCAAGATCTTCCGGATCACGGGCCTGACCAAGGTGTTTCCGATTCACACCACGGTCGACGAGGCTGTCGCCGCCACCGACTGACGTCGGAGCGGCCCGCCGGCTCCGGTCGGTGGTCCGTGGACGGCCCGGACGGCAGCAGCCGCGCCGGGCCGCGCTGAGCAGGCGGCCGACCCTGGGTCGGCCGTCCGCTCCGTGGGCTCCGGAAGAGACCAGAGGTACGGGCGCCATGCCCGGGCCTCTGAGAAGCACGCCCTACGTTCGAGGGGGATCTCATGGCCACCGTTGAACTCCGCTTCAGCGCACAGCCTGAACATGTCCGGACGGCCCGCCTGGTGGCAGCCGCTGTGGCACGCCGGGCCGGCGTCGACGAGGCGGTGCTCGACGAGGTCAGACTCGCGGTGGGTGAGGCATGCAGCCGAGCTGTCGGGCTGCACCACGCTCATGGCCTCGACACCCCGGTGGCCGTGGTGCTGAAGGACGAGGAGAAGTCGTTCTCCATCGAGGTCGGCGACGATGTCCCAGGTCCGGGAAGCGATGCCGGAGGCGCCGTTCCCGGCGCACGCCGGGCCTCGCCGGGACCGGTGGGACTCGACGAGCCGGAGCCCGAGCCGGACGGTGAGGGCGAGGACGAAATGGGCCTCGCCGTCATCAAGGGCCTGGTCGACGACGTGGAAGTCCGGTCGGGGGTGAACGGCGGTGTGATCCGTATGACCTGGCCGACCACGCCCGCGGTGATCTTTCCCTGATCGTCTCCCGGCGGCCCAGGCTCCTCAGGGCCCTGTTGAGCCGTCGAGTCGTTGAGCCTGTGAGCCGTCGAGTCGTTCAGCCAGGGCCGGCGCGACAGGATGTGCCCCGGCTCGCTTCCGGTTTCGCGCGCCTTCGCGCCTTCTCTCCTGCGCTCCTGGCGACTGCCGAAGGCGATCAAAAGGTGTCTGCTGCTGCTGTTCGCCGTCCGTCGCACGTAACTCCCCTGTGCGGTCGCATACCCTCGCACGCCGCCTTACCGCGCGCCTCTGTGTGGCCCTGCGCCTCTGCGATGTCGCGCCTACGACCCTTGCCAGTACGGCGACCCCGGCCGGCGACCCCGGCCGGCGACCCCTGCCCGTACCGCGACCCCTGCCAGCCCCTTTCGCCACGGGTGCCTCCTGATGGGCATCACGTCAGTCACACCCCCGCACCGTTGACGAGGCGTCGTCCGTGACGATCGGGCAGGGGGTGCCCGCAGGTCGGGTTCTTCACCCGTTCGGGTGAAGATGGAGTAGCTGCCCGCAGGGTGGTTCGCCTCTTCGGAGCTGGCGCGGAGCGGGCTCGGAGCAGGCGTGGAGGGTGAATTGAATCTCCCCCGTTTCTCTTGATGCAAATGGCTTCAAAAGGGCACGTACCGGGAGACCGGCGCCCGGATGTCGCCCACGTGGCGTGTAAGTTCCGGGGCCGAGAGCCTTGGAAGGGACCGATTCGGTGAACAAGAAGCTTGCGGCCGCACTGTCCGGCGGTGCGGTACTCGTACTGACGCTGACGGGTTGCAGCGACGACAGCAACGACGAGGTCGACGACTGGGCCAAGAAGGTGTGCGACCAGATCCAGCCGCAACTGCAGAAGATCGCGGACGCCAACACCGCCATCCAGCAGCAGACCGCGGACAACAGTCAGCCCGCCGACGTGCAGAGGACCGACTCGGCCGCCTTCCATCAGATCTCGGAGGCGTACAAGGCGCTCGCCTCCGCCGTGGACTCGGCGGGCGCCCCGCCCGTCGACAACGGTGAGGCCACGCAGCAGGAGGCGGTGAAGGGGCTCAACGCCTCCTCCAAGGCGTACGCGAACCTCAAGACCAAGGTGGACGCGCTCGACACCGAGGATCAGGCGAAGTTCGCCGACGGTCTCAAGGACATCGCCGACGAGTTGAAGAACACCAGCAGCAGCGGTGCCGACGCGCTGAACAAGCTGCAATCCGGCGAGGTCGGGAAAGCGATGGCCAAGCAGGACAGCTGCAAGAGTCCTGCGGCCTCCGCGTCCCCCGGATCGGGATCGGGCGCCCCGGCATCCCCGGCCAACGCCTCGTAGCGCCCGTAGCGCCCGTAGCTTCCGCAGCCCGTACCTGTCGCGGCCCCGTCGCTTCCGTACGTCCGCGGGCGGGGCGGCCCGATCACCCCTCGTGGTGGCCGGGCCGCTGCCGTTGTCGGTGGGAGCGGCGACAATGGAGGCGTGAGTACGAAGAGCCCCTCAGCACCGACGAGCCCCTCGGGGCCCCGCCTTCCGCGGTCCGAGCACGTTCCCGCACTCCGTGAGGCGCTGCTCGCGGCCGCGTTCACCGCGGACGGACTCCTGGATCTCCTCGGCGCACCGGCCTACGCGGCCCTCGCGCGCGCCGAGACCGTTCCCGCGCTGCGCGCCACCCGGGGCGAGACCGCGCTCGACACGCTGGTGCGGCTCTTCCTTCTTCAACGGCCCGTTCCGGTGGAGCGGGCCGAAGCGGCTCTTCCGCTCGCCCTCTGCCTGGCGGACGGCTGGGTGCGCGAGGCGGCCGGCGAGGTGCGGGCGACCGTCGACGTCCGCCCGTACGGCGGCCCCGAGGGCGAGGACTGGTTCATCGTCTCCGACCTCGGTTGTGCCGTCGGGGGCGCGGGCGGCATCGGGTCGCACGAGGAAGGCGTCGTCCTCGGGGTCGGCGGCGCGTCCACCACGCTCGCCGGGATCACCGTACGTACCCCCGTGGCCTCCGCCCTCGATCTGGGCACGGGTTCGGGCATCCAGGCGCTCCACGCGGCGCAGCACGCCACGCGCGTCACCGCCACCGACCTCAATCCGCGCGCCCTCGACTTCACGCGGCTCACGCTCGCCCTCTCCGGCGCCGCCCCGGCCGATCTGCGGGAGGGCTCCCTCTTTGAGCCGGTCGCCGACGAGACCTACGACCTGATTGTCTCGAATCCGCCGTTCGTCATCTCCCCGGGTGCTCGCCTCACTTACCGCGACGGCGGCATGGGCGGTGACGACCTCTGCCGCACCCTGGTCCAGCAGTCGGGCGACCGGCTGAACGACGGCGGGTACGCCCAGTTCCTCGCCAACTGGCAGCACGTGGAGGGCGAGGAGTGGCAGGACCGGCTCCGGTCCTGGGTGCCGGCCGACTGCGACGCCTGGATCGTGCAGCGGGAGGTGCAGGACGTCACGCAGTACGCGGAGCTGTGGCTGCGCGACAGCGGCGACCACCGTTCCGATCCGGCCGAGTACACCGCCCGGTACGAAGCCTGGCTCGACGAGTTCGAGGCGCGCGGGACAACGGCGGTCGGATTTGGCTGGATCACGGTGCGCAAGTCGGCCGCGGCCGTCGCCGGGAACCCGTCGATCGTGGTGGAGGAGTGGCCGCACTCGATCGAGCAGCCCCTCGGCCCGGCCGTCCTCGCCCACTTCGCCCGCCAGGACTATCTGCGCGCCCAGGACGACGCCTCGCTGCTCGCGGGCCATTTCGTGCTCGCCGAGGAGGTCGTGCAGGAGCAGGTCGGGCTGCCGGGTGCGGAGGACCCGGAGCACGTGGTGCTCCGTCAGCACCGCGGCATGCGCCGGGCCACCAAGGTCGACTCGGTGGGGGCGGGGTTCGCCGGCGTGTGCGACGGGTCGCTGCCCGCCGGCCGCATTCTGGACGCCATCGCCCAGCTGATGGGTGAGGACCCCGTGCTCCTGCGGGACCGCACCCCCCAGGCGATCCGGCTCCTGGTCGAGGAGGGCTTCCTGGAGCCGGTGACCCCCGGCGCCGGCAGGGCCGAGGGCACGGCCTGACCGGGCGCAGACGCGGCCTGTGCGGGCGCACACACGATGGGCGTCGGCGCGCACGGCCTGAGCGGGCGTGCACTGCCTGAGCAGGGCATGCGCGCCGGTCGCCCGTGCCGATCTCCCGCGCGGTGCGCCCGCTGCGGGACCGACGGCCCTCCGGCGGGCCGTCCCGGGCCTGCTGTTCGCCCAGCGGGCCGTCCCGGGCCTGCTGTTCACCCGGCGGCCGTCCCCGGGCCCGCTGTTCACCCGGGGTTCGCGTGGCCGACGTCCGGGGGTGGCAGCCTCCCCCTGCGCGTCCTGAGGGCGAGCCGGCCCCTCGGGCCCGGCCGCCCTGGGGCGCCGGGCCCGGTCGGCGGGCCAGGACAGGGGGCGGAGACATGGAGAGCGGACCGGCGGGCCTCGGAGGAGCGGTCTTCGCGCTGTTCGGCGCCGCGCTCCTCCTCTGGACGGGGGCGCGCACGGCCCGTCGCGCGCCGGTGGCCCTCGGAGTGAGGCCCGTTCCCGCCGCCGTGCTGTCGACGGTCTTCGGCGTACTTTTCCTCCTCCTCGGCGTGTGGCTTCTCGCCGGCGTCTGAACGAATCCGGTGAACCAATCCGGCGCGTCGGGCGTCCTGAGCCGGGAGCCTGCAGGGCCGCCGGACCGGACGCCCGCCCACCCTCTTCGAACCCGCTTTCACACCCGCTCCGCACCTTTTCCGCACCGCCTCCGCACCCTTGCCCGGACGCCTCGAAACCCACAGGCAGCGGCCGTACCGGGTGCGGAACGGACAGTCCGGGCGGCAGGAATGCCGGAAGTCGGGTTACCGTTCGAGTGGCCGTTGCGGGCTTTTGCCGTTTGACACGGGGGCGGGTTGTACCGTCACACTCCGCAGCGACAGCACCGCCAGTGGCTTTGAGCCGCCGCGTGGATGCGCATCGAGTGCCGACCGGAGAGAAGAGCGAAGTTGTCCCCGACCAGCGAGACCGCACAGGGCGGCCGCCGACTCGTCATCGTCGAGTCGCCTGCCAAGGCGAAGACGATCAAGGGCTATCTCGGCCCCGGATACGTCGTCGAGGCGAGCGTCGGGCACATCCGTGACCTCCCGAGCGGCGCGGCCGAGGTCCCCGACGAGTACACCGGCGAGGTCCGGCGGCTCGGGGTCGACGTCGAAAACGACTTCCAGCCCATCTATGTCGTCAATGCCGACAAGAAGGCCCAGGTCAGGAAGCTCAAGCAGCTGCTGGCCGAGTCCGACGAACTCTTCCTCGCCACCGATGAGGACCGCGAGGGCGAAGCCATCGCGTGGCACCTGCAGGAAGTCCTCAAGCCCAAGGTCCCGGTCCACCGGATGGTCTTCCACGAGATCACCAAGGACGCGATCCGGGCCGCCGTCGCCAACCCGCGCGAGCTCAACCAGCGCATGGTCGACGCCCAGGAGACCCGCCGCATCCTCGACCGCCTCTACGGCTACGAGGTCTCGCCGGTCCTGTGGAAGAAGGTCATGCCCCGGCTGTCGGCGGGCCGTGTCCAGTCCGTCGCCACCCGGCTCGTCGTCGAGCGGGAGCGCGAGCGCATCGCCTTCCGCTCCGCCTCGTACTGGGACCTGACGGGCACCTTCGCCACCGGCCGCACCGGTGACGCCTCGGACCCGTCCACCCTGACCGCCCGTCTCAGCGCGGTCGACGGGCGCCGGGTCGCCCAGGGCCGCGACTTCGGTGCGGACGGGCAGCTGAAGGCCGCCTCCGCCCAGGTCATGCACCTGGACGAGACGAACGCCCGCGCGCTGGCCGCCGCCCTCGCCGACTCCGCCTTCGCGGTCCGCTCGGTCGAGTCGAAGCCGTACCGCCGCTCGCCGTACGCGCCGTTCCGTACGACCACCCTCCAGCAGGAGGCGAGCCGCAAGCTGGGCTTCGGGGCCAAGGCCACCATGCAGGTCGCGCAGAAGCTGTACGAGAACGGCTTCATCACCTACATGCGTACGGACTCCACGACCCTCTCGGAGACGGCGATCACCGCCGCCCGGGCGCAGGTCACCCAGCTCTACGGCGCCAACTACCTGCCGGAGAAGCCGCGTACCTACGCCGGCAAGGTCAAGAACGCGCAGGAGGCGCACGAGGCGATCCGCCCCTCCGGGGACCGCTTCCGTACCCCCGCCGAGACCGGCCTGACCGGCGACCAGTTCCGGCTGTACGAGCTGATCTGGAAGCGGACCGTCGCTTCCCAGATGAAGGACGCGGTCGGCAACTCCGTCACCGTCAAGATCGGTGGCCGGGCGAGCGACGGCCGGGACGCCGAGTTCTCCGCCTCCGGCAAGACGATCACCTTCCACGGCTTCATGAAGGCGTACGTCGAAGGCGCAGACGACCCGAACGCCGAGCTGGACGACCGCGAGCGCCGACTGCCTCAGGTCGCCGAGGGCGACGCCCTCTCCGCCGAGGAGATCACCGCCGACGGCCACTCCACCAAGCCGCCGGCCCGCTACACCGAGGCATCGCTGGTCAAGGAGCTCGAAGAGCGCGAGATCGGCCGCCCGTCGACGTACGCCTCGATCATCGGGACCATCCTCGACCGCGGCTACGTCTTCAAGAAGGGCACCGCGCTCGTCCCGTCCTTCCTCTCCTTCGCCGTCGTCAACCTGCTGGAGAAGCACTTCGGCCGGCTCGTCGACTACGACTTCACCGCGCGGATGGAGGACGACCTCGACCGCATCGCGCGGGGTGAGGCCCAGTCCGTGCCGTGGTTGAAGCGGTTCTACTTCGGTGCGGGCGAGGGCACGGCCGGTGCCGGTGCGGCCTCCGACGCGGGCAACGGCGACGGCGACCACCTCGGCGGCCTCAAGGAACTCGTCACCGACCTCGGAGCCATCGACGCCCGGGAGATCTCCTCGTTCCCCGTCGGCAACGACATCAAGCTCCGGGTCGGCCGGTACGGCCCGTACATCGAGCGCGGCGAGAAGGATTCCGAGGGGCACCAGCGCGCCGACGTCCCCGACGACATGGCGCCGGACGAGCTCACCGTCGAACTCGCCGAGGAGCTGCTCGCCAAGCCGAGCGGAGACTTCGAACTCGGTGCCGACCCGGTCTCGGGCAACCAGATCATCGCCAAGGACGGCCGGTACGGCCCGTACGTCACCGAGGTGCTGCCCGAGGGCACGCCGAAGACCGGCAAGAACGCGGTGAAGCCGCGGACCGCCTCCCTCTTCAAGTCGATGTCGCTCGACACGGTGACGCTCGCCGACGCGCTCAAGCTGATGTCGCTGCCGCGCGTCGTCGGCGAGGACGCGGACGGCGTCGAGATCACCGCGCAGAACGGCCGCTACGGTCCGTACCTGAAGAAGGGGACGGACTCGCGGTCGCTGACCTCCGAGGACCAGCTCTTCGACATCACCCTCGACGAGGCCCTCGCCATCTACGCGCAGCCCAAGCAGCGCGGCCGGGCAGCCGCCAAGCCGCCGCTGAAGGAACTGGGCACCGACCCGGTCAGCGGGGCGCCGGTGGTCGTGAAGGACGGTCGCTTCGGCGCGTACGTCACGGACGGCGAGACGAACGCGACGCTGCGCACCGACGACAGCGTCGAGGAGATCACGCCCGAGCGCGGGTACGAACTCCTCGCCGAGAAGCGTGCCAAGGGACCCGCCAAGAAGAAGACGGCCGCCAAGAAGGCGCCCGCCAAGAAGGCCGCCACGGCGAAGAAGGCCCCGGCCAAGAAGACGGCGACCGCGGCCAAGAAGACCACCGCCGCGAAGAAGACCACGACCGCGAAGACCACGACGGCGAAGAAGACCACGACGGCGAAGAAGACCACGACGGCGAAGAAGGCGACGAGCGCGGCCTCCGCCTCCGCCGCGGCGCCCACCGAGGACTGAGCGGACCCCGCGGAGCCGCATCCCGCGACACGCCGTCCGCCGCCCCCGGTTTCCGACCGGGGGCGGCGGACGTGTGTCCGGGCCTCCTCCCCCACGGGTAATTCCCAAGGGCCCGCGGAGGCGGCGGGAGCGGTTCCGGTCCGGACTCCCGGCACTTCCGGCCGGAGGTTTCCGGGGGGCCACACGGTCGTATGTTCGGCCGGGGCAACGGCGACCGTACGGCTGCCGATAGGCTGGACGGATGACGCGAGCCGAGCAGCCAACGGTCGTGAGCCCCCCCTCCGACACACTTGCCGCAGACTCACGCGAGCGCGCCCTACGAGCCCTGTTGCGCATCCAGCCGCTGAAGCGGTTGTGGAGCGCCCAGCTCGTCGGCGGGATCGGCGATGCACTCGCCGTCCTGGTGCTGGTGCTGCTGTCGCTGCAAGCAGCGGTCCAGGAGGGCTCATTCGGCACCGGATACCGCGGGGCGGCTTTCGCCGTAGCCGCCGTCTTCGGTGTCCGGATCTTTTCCACCTTGCTCTTCGGAGCCGTACTCCTGGGGCCGTTGACATCGCTCACGGCACCGGGCGGAGTACTGGACCGGCGATGGCTGATGATCGGCGTCGACGGGCTGCGGCTCGCGCTGCTGGTCGTCGCGCCGCTCTGGATCGACTGGACGCCCGACCACGCGCTCCTGATGATCCTGATCACCGTCTTCGTGGCCGGGGCCGGGGAACGCCTGTGGGCGGTGGCCAAGGAGAGCGCGGCGCCCGCCCTGCTGCCCGCCCCGCCGATCGAGGGCGCGGCGGTCCGTCCGCTCCCCGACCACCTCGACGCGCTGCGCCGGCTCTCCCTGCGTACGGACTTCCTCGCGGTGCCCGCCGCCGCGGTGGTCCTGCTGGTGGCCACGCTGGTCGGCAACCTCCTGGGCGCGGGCCTGGACTGGTTCTCGCTGCACCAGGCGGCTCTCGCCTCGTACGTCGCGGCCGGGCTGTTCTCCGCCTCGATCTCGACCCTGTACTTCCTCGAACTGCCGGGCCTTCCCACGCCGAGGCCCCGTTCGCCGCTGGAGGGACTGCGCCGACGGACCGTTGCCGCAGCCCCGTCCGCGGACGGGACCAGTGCCGGTGCCAGTGCCGGAAAGGGCCGTACCGGGGCCCTCCCGCTGATCGTCGCCGCCTGCGCGGCCGTCGCCGGGGCGATCGCCGCGGCCGCCGGTGCCGCCGTGCTCCAGGCGGCGGACCTGGGCGGCGGACCCGCCACGTACGCGCTGCTGATCCTCGGTCTGACCGGCGGCACCGCCCTCGGTATCCGTACCGCCGCCAAGGTGCTGCCCGCGCTGTCGCGGCGCCGGCTGCTCGCCCTCGCGCTCGCCCTCACCGGCGTGGCGCTCCTCGCGCTCGGTCTGGTGCCGGACACCGCGACCGGGCTGATGATCGCCCTCTTCGCCGGTTGGACCGCCGGTATCGCCGCGGCCACCGGCCACACCCTCGTCGACCAGGAGACGGAGGAGCCGCGGCGGGCGAAGACCACCGAGCACCTCCAGGCGGTCGTCCGGGTGGCCGTCGCGGTCGGCGCCGTCGGCGGCCCGCTGCTGGCCGCCGCGTTCGGCAGGCACCGCCTCGTCGCCGGCGACTTCGTCTTCGCCCACGGCGGCGCCGCGTTCGCCCTGATGCTTGTCGGCGCCCTGCTGCTGCCCGTCGCCGCGCTCGTCCTCGCCAAGACGGACGACCGTGCGGGAGTCCCGCTCCGGCGCGACCTGCGGGAGGCGCTGCGCGGCGGCGACCCGGCCGTCGCGCCCGCCGCCACCGGCTTCTTCATCGCCATCGAGGGCGGCGACGGCGCCGGGAAGTCCACCCAGGTCGAGGCGCTCGCCTCCTGGATCCGGGCCAAGGGCCACGAGGTCGTGGTGACCCGTGAACCGGGGGCCACCCCGGTCGGCAAGCGGCTCCGTTCGATCCTCCTCGACGTCTCGTCGGCCGGACTCTCCAACCGCGCCGAAGCCCTCCTGTACGCCGCCGACCGCGCCGAGCACGTCGACTCCGTCGTCCGCCCGGCCCTGGAACGCGGCGCCGTCGTCATCTCCGACCGCTACATCGACTCGTCCGTCGCCTACCAGGGCGCGGGACGGGACCTCTCCCCGGTCGAGATCGCCCGTATCTCGCGCTGGGCCACCACCGGACTCGTCCCGCACCTGACGGTGCTCCTCGACGTCGACCCCGCCACCGCGCGGGAGCGGTTCACCGAGGCCCCGGACCGGCTGGAGTCCGAACCGGTGGAGTTCCACACCCGGGTGCGTTCCGGCTTCCTGACGCTCGCGGCGGCCGACCCCGTTCGCTACCTCGTCGTGGACGCGGGCCAGGAGCCCGAGGCCATCACCACCGTCGTACGCCACCGGCTCGACCGGGTCCTGCCGCTCTCCGAGGCCGAGATCAAGGCCCAGGAAGAGGCGCGCAAGGCGGCCGAGGAAGAGGCCCGGCGCAAGGCGGAGGAAGAGGCCGCCCGCAAGGCGGAGGAGGAGCGGCTGGAGCGGGAGCGCCAGGCGCAGCTCGCCAAGCTCCGTGCCGAGGAGGAGGAGCGCAAGCAGCGCGAGCTGGAGGAGGCCCGGCAGGCCGAGGCCGAGCGGCAGGCCGAGGAGGCCCGGCAGCGAGCCGAGGAGCTCCGCCTCCGCGAGGAGGAGGCCCGCCGCCGTCGCGAGGCCGAGGAGAAGGCGCGCGAGGCGGAGCAGGAACGGCTGCGCTTCCAGGCCGTGGAGGAGGCCCGGCTCCGCAAGGAGGCCGAGGAGGCCCGCCTGGAGAAGCAGCGCAAGGCCGAGGAGGCCCTGGTACGCGCGGAGGCCGCCCGCCGCCGTGCCGAGGAGGAGGCCGCCGAGCGTGCGGCGGTCGAGGCCGCCGCACGGGCGAAGGCAGAGGCCGCGGCTCGTGCCGAGGCGGAGCGCGCGGCAGCCCAGCGTGCGGAGGCCGAGCGCGCGGAGGCCGAGCGGGCAGCTGCCGAGAGGGCAGCTGCCGAGCGCGCGGAGGCCGCCCGCAAGGCGGAGACGGCGCGTGCGGAGGCCTCGCGTGTGGAGGCGGCGCGTGCGGACGCCCCGCGTGTGGCCCGGGACCCGTGGACGAAGTCGGGGTCCGTCGGGGCGGGCGGTGCGTCCGGTACGCCTGCTGCTTCCGGTACGCCCCGTACGTCCGGCGCTTCCGGTGCTTCCGGCGACGAGCTGACCGTGCCGACGCCGCTGGTGAACCCGAACGAGGTCACCCAGCAGGTTCCGAAGGTGCGGCCGAAGGGGGAGCCGGACAACGCCTCCTCGGACCGTTCCGCCGGCGCGGACGGATCGCGTGGCGCGAAGGGGCGGGCAGGGGGCGCGGGATCGCCGGAGAACGACGAGACCACCGTGCTTCCCGCCTACCGGGAGACGCAGGGGGCTGACCGGGCCAACCGGGCGGACGAGACAGCCGTCCTTCCGGCGTACCGCCCCGACGCGCCGGCCGACCGCGTCCCCCGGGACATCTTCCGGGACGAGGACCCCGCGCCCTCCGGCGCGGAGAGCGAGGCCGAGCGGACCCGCGAGCTGCCGCAGATCAGCGGCGATCCGGCCGCGGACCGGGCCGCGTACGAGCGGTCGGGCAGGTCGTCGCGCCGACCGCGTCCGGACTGGGCCGAGGAGACCCCGCTGGACGATCTGCCGACGCTCGCCGACGAGCTGCTCGGTGGACATGACGACGACGAGGCGGACGGCCGCGGCAAGGGCCGGCGGCGCCCGCGCCGCTGACGGATCGCCCCGACGTACGCGTACGGCGGAGAACGCACGCCCCCCGGACCGGATCACCGGACCGGGGGGCGTGCGCGTCGCCGGGGAGACGGACGGGATGCCCTGGAATCCGCACGGCGTCGGGATTGTCGGTGGGGTCCCCCACAATGGAAGCGCGCAGTACGCCTCGGGTTCTCGTCACCGCAGGACCGCACGACACCACCGGAAGGGCGGTGACCATGTCCGTATGGGACGACCTGGTCGGTCAGGACCGGGTGCAGGAGCAGCTCGCGGCTGCCGCCCGCGACGCCGACATCCTGGTCACCGCGACGGCCGCCCGGGAGCCCGTGCCTCCGGGCTCGAAGATGACGCACGCCTGGCTGTTCACCGGACCGCCCGGTTCCGGCACGGCCACCGCCGCCCGGGCCTTCGCCGCCGCCCTCCAGTGCACCAGCCCCGACCGGGCCATGGGCGGGGCCCCCGGTTGCGGCTTCTGCGACGGCTGCCACACCAGCCTCATCGGCACCCATGCCGACGTCCAGGTGATCCGCACGGACCTGCTCTCCATCGGTGTGAAGGAGACCCGTGACCTGGTGCGCCGGGCCCAGCTCTCACCGGCCGTGGGCCGCTGGCAGGTCATCGTCCTGGAGGACGCCGACCGCCTGACCGAGGGCGCCGGGAACGTCCTGCTCAAGGCCGTGGAGGAGCCCGCCCCGCGGACGGTGTGGCTGCTCTGCGCGCCCTCGTTGGAGGACGTGCTGCCCACGATCCGCTCCCGCTGCCGCCACCTCACGCTGGGTACGCCCCCGGTGGAGGCGGTGGCGGACGTCCTCATCCGCCGCGACGGCATCGACCCCGAGCGCGCCCACGCCGCGGCCCGTGCCACCCAGGGCCACATCGGGCGTGCCCGTCGGCTGGCGACGGACGAGCGGGCGCGGGCCCGCCGGGCCGCCGTGCTCAAGGTCCCGCTGCGCGTCGCGGACGTGGGCGGTTGCCTCAAGGCGGCGCAGGAGTTGATCGACACGGCTGCCGAGGACGCCAAGGAGGTGGCCGAGGAGGTCGACGTCAAGGAGACCGAGGAGATGAAGGCGGCGCTCGGTGCGTCGGCCGGAGGCCGGATGCCACGCGGCACGGCGGGCGTGATGAAGGACCTGGAGGACAAGCAGAAGCGGCGGAAGACGCGTACCCAGCGCGACAGCCTCGATCTCGCCCTCACCGAGCTCACCGGCTTCTACCGCGATGTGCTGGCCCTCCAGATGGGCTCGCGGATCGCCCTCGCCAACACCGACGTACGGGACGCCCTCGACCGGATCGCCGAGTCCTCCGGGCCGGCGCAGACCCTCCGCCGTATCGAGGCGGTGATCGCCTGCCGCAACGCGCTCGACCGGAACGTCGCGCCGCTGCTGGCGGTGGAGGCGATGACGATGGCGCTGCGCGCCGGCTGAGGGTGCGGTCGCCCGGCTCTGCTCGGCCGGCTCTGCTCATCGGATGCTGTTCTGTTCGTGGGCGATCGCGTCGCGCGTTCACCCGAATGAGGAGGAAATCGGACGACTCGTCACCGGGCGACTACGCTCCGGACATGGACTCCAGGCGCCTGCTCCAGACCCTCGCCATCACGCTCGGCACAGCCGGACTCTTTGTCTCCGGTTGTACGAGCGGCGGCTCGACGCCCAGCGCGTCCGCCGTCGGGTCCTCGGCGACCGTGGCCGCCGAGGACCTCGCCCCCTACTACAAGCAGAAGCTGAAGTGGGGCGCGTGCGGCGTCGAAGGCTTCCAGTGCGCGACGATGAAGGCGCCGAAGAACTACGGGAAGCCCGGTGACGGGGACGTCGATCTGGCGGTCTCGCGGAAGAAGGCGACCGGGCCGGGCGAGCGGATCGGCTCCCTCCTGGTGAACCCCGGCGGCCCCGGCGGCTCGGCCGTCGAGTACCTCCAGGGGTACGCGGCCCTCGGCTACCCGGCGCAGGTCCGCGCCCGGTACGACATGGTGGCCGTGGACCCGCGCGGGGTGGCCCGCAGCGAACCCGTCGAATGCCTGACCGGCAAGGAGATGGACGCGTTCACCCAGGTCGACCTGACGCCGGACGACCAGGCGGAGATCGGGAAGCTGGAGGCCGCCTTCAAGAAGTTCGCCCACGGCTGCAAGAAGCGCTCCGGGAAGATCCTCCCGTACGTCTCCACCGTCGACTCGGCCCGCGACATGGACATCCTGCGCGGCGTCCTGGGCGACGAGAAGCTGCACTACGTCGGCGCCTCGTACGGTACGTACCTGGGTGCGATCTACGCCGACCTGTTCCCGGACCGGGTGGGCCGCCTGGTGCTGGACGGGGCGCTGGACCCGTCGCTGGCCGCCGTCGACGTGAACCGCGACCAGACGGCCGGCTTCGAGGGCGCCTTCAGATCCTTCGCGGCGGACTGCGTGGAGCAGCCGGACTGCCCGCTGGGCACCACGAGCACCGCCGACGCCGCCGCCGAGCTGAAGAAGCTCTTCCAGGACCTGGACGCCGAGCCGGTCCCGACCGGCGAGGACCGGAAGCTGGGCGAGTCCCTCGCGACCACGGGCGTGATCGCCGCCATGTACGACGAGGCCGCCTGGCCCCAGCTCCGCGAGGCGATCGCGGGCGCCCGGCACGGCGACGGCTCCGGCCTGCTCGCCCTCTCCGACAGCTATTACGAGCGCTCGCCCGACGGCTCGTACGCCAACCTCATGTACGCCAACTACGCGGTGAACTGCCTCGACCTGCCCGCCGCCTTCGCCGACAGCTCCGCCGTGGAGAAAGCCGTCCCGAGCTTCGAGAAGGCATCCCCGGTCTTCGGCCGGAACTTCGCGTGGGCGGCCCTGAACTGTGCGTACTGGCCGGTCGACCCCACCGGTACCCCGCACGCGACGCACGCGGAGGGCGCCGGCCCGATCCTCGTCGTCGGCACCACCCGGGACCCGGCCACCCCGTACAAGTGGGCCGTATCCCTCGCCGATCAGCTCACCTCCGGCACCCTGCTCACCTACGTCGGCGACGGCCACACCGCGTACGGGCGGGGCAGCGACTGCATCGACACCGCGATCAACCGGTACCTCCTGGAGGGCACCGTCCCCAGGAAGGGCACGAAGTGCACCTGAGCCGCCGGTGCCCCGGGCCGCCGACCCTGGCCGAGCTGTCCGGGGCGAGCTGTCCGGGCTGCCCGGGCTGCCCGGGTGGGGCTGGCCCCGGCTTGGCTGCCACGGGGCCCGCGTGCGGCCCCATCCCGGCCCTCGGAGCTGCGCTGACCTGCGCGGAGGGCATGTGGGGCCGGTGGTACGGAGCACCACCGGAAACTGTGTAGACTTGGCCCCGCTGCTGATCGCACCATGGTGTGACAGGGCGTGCCGCCTTAGCTCAGTTGGCCAGAGCAACGCACTCGTAATGCGTAGGTCTCGGGTTCGAATCCCGAAGGCGGCTCGGAATTGCCCCAGGACTCACTCGCCGTGACCTGGGGCTTTTTCATGTCCATTACCTTGCTGGCTCGAATCGAGAGCCCGGACTCCTGCTCGCGAAGGGCCCGGTGGCCGACCGGTGGGCACTCGTGTAAAGGGAGCGTAAAGCCTACGGCGATCAATTTTCCGAGCAGCTCTGGAGTCAAGCGCCGAACCGTGAGGGAGTTGGCTGTCCGGCGAAGGAGTGGATAAGTTCTGCGGCACGAACAGATGCGGGTACGCCGGTATCTCCAGGCAGATCGCGCGTTGCCGCGAGAAGCGCGCCGTTCGGGGTGCGTACGAACGGCTCGCTGAGAAGTCTGCCAACTGGAGCCCGACGACGGCCCATGGTGCGAGGAGGGAGACGCCCGCCTGATGAGCAGTTCGCCGACGCCTTCGCTCGAGCCCGCCGCACCCCACTCGGAGACGGGCCGGGTCACCACGACACCGCCCTTGCCACCCCTGACGTACGCACGCGACCTGCCGGGCTGGCAGCACATCGGTATCGCGCTGCGCCGGACCCCCGCCTCGGTGTGGAACGACAACGTGACCGACTTCGCTGCCGCCCTCACCTACTACGCGGTGCTCGCGCTCTTCCCGACCCTTCTGGTCACGGTCTCGCTGTTGGGAATCGTCGGTGCCTCGACCACCGATAACCTGATCAGTAACGTGATCGCTGTCGTGCCGACCGAGTCCCGCCCCGTCATGCAGAGCACGTTGCAGGGCATGGCGGAGCAGCACACGGCCGCGTGGACGCTGGCCGTCTTCGGCATGATCGGTGCTCTGTGGTCCGCCTCCAGCTATCTGGGGGTGTTCCGCCGGGCCCTGCACGTCATGTACGGCGTTGAGGACCTGCGTCCGGCGTGGAGGACGGCACCACGGCTGGTGATGACCGCGCTGGTGCTGCTGGCGCTTCTGGTTTCCAGTGCGCTGGTGCTCATCCTGAGCGGCGAAGCGGCCCACACCATCGGCCGGCTCGTGGGCATGGACAGCATGGCCGGCACCGCCTGGAACGCCCTGAAATGGCCGCTTCTGCTGTGCCTGGTCGCCATCTTGGTGCTGGTGCTGTTCCGCTCGGGCCCGGACGGGACACGTGGGGTGCGGCAGAGACTTGTGGGAGACGCCTTGGCCGTGGCCCTGTGGCTCGCCGCGTCCGCCAGCTTCGCTCTCTACGTTTCGCGCGTCGGCACCTACAACCGGCTGTACGGGTCGCTCGCCGGGATCATCGTCTTCCTGGTGTGGCTGTGGCTGTCCAATCTGGCCCTCCTCACCGGCGCCCAGTTCAACGCCGAACTGGCTAAAATCCGCCGTCGGTGACCAACAGGGCGGCGCCCCGTATGTCAGGCAGCGCGTAGCCAGTGCCTGACGGCCGCTGCCCGTCCCGCCAGGCCGCATGCCCAGAAGATCCACATCGGCACTCGGGAGGTCGGAAAAGGCTGCGAGCATGACACACTCAAGCGGTCCGTCGGTGACCCGTGCCCGCCCCGGTCGCCGCATTCTTCGGACCGGGACGGACCCACGCGTAGCGCCTGCCGCTCCACGTTGCGGACGTCGGAACGTCCAAAAGTAAACCAATGTGGCTAGGAGCTTGTGATGGCGCGAAGGGTCCTGCGTGACAAGACCGCGACGAAGTCCGGGGACCGGGTGTTCGGAAAACCTCCCATGTCTGTGCTTGGCCGGGTACTGGCCATGTTGTTGGCCTTCGGGGCGATGGTGGGGTTCGCTGTGGTGCTGGCCCGGCTGACGCTGGAACCGTCGGCGGCTTCCGTGCCGTTGACGCACAGTAATCTGCGTCCTGGTGACTCCATCCGTGCCTATCTCGGTCAGCCCCTTTCCTTCGACACGGTCAAGCAGCTCGGCGGCAACATCGTGATGGGGGTGCCGTTCGGTGTGCTGCTGCCGGTGTTGGTGCCCCGAACGCGAGGGCTGGTCCGGGTGGCGGTGGTCACCGCCTTCGTGATGCTCCTTGTGGAACTCGTCCAAGGCGCCCTGATCATCGGGCGGACCTTCGACATCGATGACGTTCTGCTCAACACCACAGGTGCCCTTCTGGGTTATCTGCTGCTCGGCCTCTGGTTGGGCCGAGCCGTGCATCCCCGACGCCGCCACTGGTGGCATCGCTCCAGCAGGCACCCGCTGACTGATACGGAACCGGCATAGCTGAGCCTTTTCAGCGGCGGCCCTCTCCCGCAGGTGAGGTGTCGTCGCGCGGTGTTGACGCTGTCGGCGTGCAGGGCGGCTGCGGCTGTGCCGGTCCGCCGCCATGGACGTCAGTGGTGATGCTCGCGCCACCCGGGCCGCCCGACCCGCCGACGTCGATCGATGAAGCGGCCATGGCCCGGACACCGGCTGCGACCGAGACCCGGGTGCGGCGGGGGAAGGTTTCCGGGGTAGTCGGCGCGACGGTGATTCCGTTCGCAGCGCGGGCGCGGGCGCGGGCGCTGGTGTCGGTGGCGTCGACGGGGAGCTGGTACGTCAACGCCATGCGCTGACCGATCCAGAACTCGACGCGCGCGGCGACCACACGCCGCCTGACGTCGGCAGCGGCCACGCGCTCCCCACGGATGGCCCTGCACCCGCTCGGTGGCCAGGGCGGCGACCGTCCCGGACCGGCGGCCGAACCTCGTCGGCGTACCGCCGCGGACACCCCGCTGCGGTCCGCCACAGCGGGCCGAACGGCCCTCCGGGGTACGGGAGATGAACCCGCGGTGTGCAGGGTGCGGCGAGTCGGAGCTGTGCAGGTCAGCGGCGTCCGGGGCGGGGCGGGCTTCATTACGGTGATCCCGTGCGGACACGGCAGCAGTCAGGTGACGGCAGGACCGAGGCCCCCCAGCAGGCGCCCCGGGTGCGGTCGACGGTCGGGCCATCGGCGGCAGGACCGTCCGTGGCAGGGCCGTCCGTGGCCGGGCCTTCCACAACAGGGCCATCGACAGCCGGGCCGGCCACGTCCGGGCCGGCGATCAGCCCGTTGCTCGGCGTTCAGCGCGCCGCGGGGAACGCGGCGGCGGTGGCGATGGTGCGGGGCGCGCGGGCGGGGCGGCCCCGGTCCGCCTCGGCTCCCGCTTCTGCCCCCGCGCCCGTCCCGGCCCCCGTGACGGTGCCCGCCCCGGAGACATCGGGGCAGGCCGGGATGGTTCTGCCGCCGTATCTGATGACGCTGGAGGCGGCCGGGCTGTCGCCGGTGTACGGGCTGACCGGGCACGAGTTCGTCAGACACGCGGTCGCTGCGGTGGTCGGGCACGGAGAGGGCACCGTCGGCGAGATCGCCGAGGAGCTGGCCGGGCGGCCGGAGTCGTTCTTCGGGCAGGGGCGCGCCTTCGCGGTCCAGGGAGCCAAGGGCAAGGAGTGGTTCGACGTCACGATCACCGTCTCCCCGGCTCCCGGTGAACGGCCGCCCGTCTTCCACCCCAAGAAGGACCTGGCCGAGCGGCCGCCCGATCCGAACGGGGCGCCGGTGGCCGAACTGGACGAGGCGGAGGGCAAGGACACCAAGGTCGACGTCCAGCACAACTCGGTCGCCACCGTGGGCAGTACGGCGGGTTCGTCGTCCAGCAAGGGTCTGGGAGGCATGGCCTTCGCGCTCGCGCCCGTCCTGCCGGGCCTGTTCGTCGGCGGTGCCGCCACCGGCAACGCGCAGCCCTGGCAGTCCTCCCGTGAGTCCCGCAGCCAGCGGACCGTGGCGGAGCCGCGCGTCCTGCGCAGCGACAAGGGTTCGGTCGAGGTGGTGCGCAGGGTGCGGTACGGCGTACGGGTGGTACGGAGTGGTACGCAGGAGCAGCAGAGCTTCCAGGGCGCCGGAACGCTCACCCAGCGGGTGCCCACCGAGCATCTGGTGCCGGCCGGCACCGTGGCACCGCGGGCGCCGGAGGCCATCCGGCCGGAGACGGCCCGACGGGTCCGGCTCGCCGACTCCATGGCTCCGGTCGGCGTGGCGGACACGGCGGCCCCGCACCGGGGCGGTGGCGGACTGTTCGACACGGTCGCCTCCGTGCTGCACCCGTCGGTCACCGCCGAGGGTGCGCCCGGCCGTGCGCGGCTGTACGAGGCGACGTCGACGGCGACCGTGCTGGAGGATCTGCCCCGGCTGCTCGGAGACGGTGTCGTCGGCGAGGATCTCCAGGCCAAGGACGGCCAGACGGCGGCCAGTTACCGCATGCGGGCCGAGATCACCGGTGTCTCGCCCGCTTGGAGCACCGGCAAGACCCAGTTGCGGACCCACCAGCAGACCCAGCACGCGGCCGGGGCGAGCGCGGGCAAGGGGCGGGCCTTCGGGGGTGGGCTGGGTCCGGCGATCGGCGTCGGGGTGTCCGGCAACGCGGCTGTCGTACGGGGCACGGCCATGCCGGTGGCGACGGCCCGCAGGGCGCGGTTCACGCAGAACGAACAAACCGTGACGAACCGTCAGGGGGCGGAGGTGCGCGGGGACAAGGCCCTGTACCTGGCGACCGTGCGGTTCACCGCCGAGGGCACGGGGCCCCGGTCGGGCGCGATGGTCCTGGACCCCCGGCTCGCGGCCGCCACCCACTCCATGAGGGTGTGGATGAGCCTGCGGGCCGACGAGGCGCGGGACATCGGGCTGCCGTTGCCGCCGGGCATGGATGCCGGGGAGTTCGTCGAGAAGCCGAGGAAGGCCGACGAGAACGGTGTGGAGCGGGACGTCGAGCGCCACCTCGCGTACGAGACGGGCTCCAGCGTCGTCCTGAGCGGGGTCGACAGCCGTCCGATGGTGCAGGCCGTGACCGAGTTGTTCGGTACCGATCCGCGGCTTGCCGAGTATCTGCCCGCCTTCGGGGAGAGCCGGGCGGCGAAGATCCCCACTGCGGAGGAGTCGGCGCTCCAGCGGGAGAACTACCGCACGCTGGTGGCAGCCCTCTCGGAGACCAACCTCAAGGCCAACAAGGTCCAATTGCTCTCCACCGGCATCCCGGTACGCCTGCGCCGCAAGACCACGATGCACGCCCACGACGTGCTGGTACGGGTCAAGGGCATGCTCAGCGACACCCGCTATCTCGGCGACACCGAGGACTGGATGGTGCGCAGCCACTCGGGGGTCACCAGCAGCGCGCAGAGCGGGCGCAGCAGTGCGCGGTCGATCGGCGGGCTCGTCCTCGGACAGGCCCGGGTGGTCCCCGGCGTGCTGACCGCCTCGGCCCGCTACGAGCGGCACCGGTCCGGTACGCGCCGCAACCAGGCGGGCCCCACCACGCGTACCGACACCCTCACCAACGGTTCCGAGACCGCCGCCGTCTTCGGCGCGGGGCTGCGGCTCGACGTGGACATCTCCATGACATCGAGGCCGCGCAAGCTCGCCCGCGCCCTCGCGCCGGGCTCTCCGGGCCGTCATGTGCCGGAGGCGAGGGTGATCGGCGGGCTGCGTCTGGACGAGCAGGACGTCAGGCTGCTGACACCGGCCGAGTTCACGCTGGACCCCGCCGAGAAGTCCGCGCAGGCCGCGGTCAGGGAGCGGCGTACCGCCCGGCCGTCCAAGCCGGAGCAGCCGTTCGCCCCGACCGGTATCGGCGACCTGGCCGGGCTCGTCCCCGCCCCCTCCACCGGGAAGGCGCTGCGGGACTGGCAGTTGATGGAGACCGTCGGCGACGGTGGTGCCGTCCGCGATCTCGCCTTCGCGCTGTTGGCGAAGGCCGCCGGCCGGAGCAGGGAGGCGCACGAGGACGCCGCCCTGGCGACCGAGGGGCTCGCGCCGAGGCTGGCGATCGAGGAGCGGTTGAGTCCGCAGGCGCTCCACGCGTCGCTGCGGCAGGCGACGTCTTCGGGCTGGGTGGTGAAGGACCTGCGTTACGAGCGCCGCCTGACCGCGCTCAACGGCGCGATCGGCACCAAGCTCACGCTGGCCAATCCGAAGTTCCTGCACAGGGGCGAGGGGCCCGGTACGGAGACCCTCGTGCTGGGCGGCCACCAGAGCTCCGGGCAGCGGGGCCAGGGCACCAGCAGCACGGTGCAGGTCGGGTCCACGGTCTCCGAGAACTTCACGGGCGGGCGGGCCGGTCAGGGGGTCTCGGGTTTCCGCACCACCTCGAGGGGTGGCTCCGAGACCGCCACCGTCTCCGGCACGGTCGAACGCAACGCCCATACCCCGAAGAAGGCCCCGCTCCATCTGGTCCAGTGCGACCTGCTGGTGAGCATGGTGGCCGAGGTGATGGTCGCCACCGGCGGCCCGTACGTGGAGAGTGCCTCCCGGACCCTGCCGGCGGAGGCCGCGGTCTGGCTCACCGAGGCGCAGCTTCCGCCCGCCATCCGGCGGCAGGCGGGGCTGGACGAGGAGCCGGCCGCGGCACCGCCCGGTCCGCGGGCCCCGGAGACCGGGGAGAGCTCCCGGGCGGGCGCCGAGCGGGCGGCCCGGGAAGGGGCGGGCGGGGCAGCGGCGGGCGGCGCTGAACGCACCGCGAACGGGCCCACCGCCGCACCCGCCGCACCATCCCCTGCGGCACCCGCCGCACGACCCACCGCCGCCCCCACCGGGCCCGTCCTCGGCCGCGGGCTCCCTCTCGGGTTCGGCATGATCGAGAACCTGCCGAACTTCGTTCCCCTGCTGGGGCGGTTGCGCGAGAGCCTCGCGTCGGGCCCGCGGAAGGGGCTGGCGGAGGACCTGCTGCCCAGGCAGCAGCTCAAGGACCGCAACGACAACGTGCAGCGGCTGCTGCGGGTACTGGACCGGAGCGGGTCCGCCGCGCTGTTGGCCGGAGCGATGGACGGCGGGGTCACCGTGGAGCTGTTCGACGGGCGCAACACGCCGTACTGGGCGGTGTTCAAGGTCGACCGGGTGCGGGACGCCACGTTCCAGGAGAAGGCGGACGACGGCCGGGACATGGAGTACATCACCCTGGCCTCCGGCCAGCGGGCCACCGCGCGGGACCGGGGCGTGACGAAGGGGGCGGAGGCCGTCGTGGCCGGCTCGGGCAGGCCGGAGGGCACTCTGGGCGGCCTGAAGAGCATGGGTGGCGCGGGCGGGGCCGCCTTCGCGACCGGGTCGTCCCAGCGCGAAGGCGAGGCGAGCAGGGGCCAGTCGGGCGTGAAGATGGTCGCCGAGGCCAAGTCCGCTCCGTCGGCGAGGATGCGGGTGCCGATCACCGCGAGCCTGGAACTCCTCGGCGCCGGGGGCCGTGTGTCGCTGGCCAGGATGGAGAACCTGGCGCTGACCCACCGGGTGCTGGAGAAGGACCTGGAGGCTCTCGGCCGGGTGTCCGCCCCCGTCGTGGCTCCCCCCGTCGCCGCCGGTCCGCGGAACCAGCCGCCGCCCCAGCTGGAGGCCTGGCGGGCGGCGGGGGTGCGGCTGCCCATGGAGGCCCAGGTCAACGGGTTCCACGGTGCGCCGCGCGTACGGGAGTTGGTCAACTCCGCCGTGAAGGCGGCGGGCGGCGGCGACCGGTTCGGAGGCAAGGGGCAGGCGGCCGCGTACGCACTGAACGAGGCGGTCTCCACCGAGTGGATGATCGCGGCGCTGCCGTCCCTGACCTCCGCCGGGGTGGATCTGCCTCCGGTGCACGCCACCGGGGTGGAGGGGCAGGACCTGCGGGCCTCCCTCCACGCCCGTCTGCGGCAGGGGCGGGTCCTCGGCGTCGGTGACCAGATGACCTTCGAGACGGTGGGGCAGAGCCACCTCGGAGCACACCGCCCGGCCCAGGGCGACGGCTCTTCGTCCGCCGAACGGAAGCGGGCGGGCCGGGGGCTGGCGGGCGCGGGCCTGCTCAACGCGGACGAGTTCCGGCTCAACCAGCTGATGGGCAACGCGGACGGTTCGTCCGGCGCGACCGGCGCCGCGGGCAACGCCGCGGGGTCCTGGCCACTGGTCAAGCCGAAGATGTCGTCGGTGCTGGTCCAGTTCACGCTGGACGTCAAGGTGGTGGCCCGGGTGACCGACCGGGGCCGCGCCGCGGCCGACCGGGTGCGACGGAAGGTGACCGACGGGCACGCCCTCACCCACAGCACCACCGCCGTACGCGAGATGACCTTGCCACAGCCGGTGGTGATCCGGATGCCGGAGCCGATGGTCAAGCACATGCTGCGCTCCGCGGGCGCCGAACTCCAGGACCCGGGAGACTACGTGGGTCTCACCGCAGCGGTTGCGCCGCCCCCGCCCGCCTCCTGAGCCCGGCGGCCGAGGGCTGTCCCGCCCTCAGTCCTCGCCCAGCGAGGCGCGCAGCTCGACGCGGCGGCGTATCCCCAACTTCCGGTACGTATGCGTCAGATGGGTCTCGACCGTGCGCCGGGCCAGGTGCAGCAGGTCGGCGATCTCGGTGTTCGTGCGGCCGTCGGCGGCCAGGCGGGCGATGCGTCGCTCGCTGACGGTGAGGGAGCGCGCGCCGGTGCGGGCTGCCGGGGTGCGGCGGGCGCCGCTCTCGCGCAGGGACCGCTCCGCGAGGGTGCGCAGTCGTGCGGCGCCGAGCCGTTCGGCGCGCTCGACCGCCTCGCGCAGGGACCGGCGGGCGTGGGAGCGCTCCCCCGCGGCCGTCAGGGCTTCACCCTGCGCGATCAGCGCGGAGACCAGCTCCGTCTCGACCGCGGCCGGGGCGTCCCGGAGCAGCTGTACGGCCTCCTCGGTCAGCGTGAGGCCCCGGCGACCGCCGGTGACCGTGCCGAGCACCCGCAGTGCGCGGCCCACCGGGCGCGCGGTGCCCCAGACGCGGGCCAGACGCAGTTCCTCCTCGGCCAGCGCGAGCGCCTGTGCGGGGCTGCCCAGCACCAGACAGCACAGGGCGGCCGCCGTGCGCCAGGGGGTGACGACCGGGCTGACCACCTGGCGTTCGCTCTGGCGGCGTCCGCACTCCAGGAAGTCGTGCAGTGCCCCCGCCGGATCTCCGTCCGAGGCGCGCAGGAACCCTCGCGCGTAGAGGAGCCGGTTGCGGCCCCAGGAGTCGGGCGCCTCCCGCAGGTCGAAGGCGTCCGAGAGCCGTCGTGCCTCAGCCGTGCGGCCTGCCTCCACGAGCCCGGTCAGCACGTGGGCGTACGCGGGGGTGAGCCCGGTGGCGTCGAAGGCGGGCGGCTCTTCCGGCAGCCCGGTGAAGTCACCCCGGGCGGCCGCGATGTCGGCGCGGACGTGGAGCAGCGCCACGTGCATGGGGTGCGGCAGGTGGGGGTGGTGGCCGGCCAGGCCGCGGTCGACCAGCTCCTCGGCCTCGTCGAGTTCGTCGGCCCACTGGGCCACGGTGGCCGCCGCGCCCAGCAGGAACGGTTCGGCAAGCGGGTCGGACGGCTCGGCGAGCAGGACGCGCACCTTCCTCATCGCCTCTTCCGCCGAGGTCAGCCCGGCGGTGGCCGCGTACCGAACGAGCAGGGCCTGGGCGGCCGGGCTGACCAGCTCCGGGGTGCGTTCGGCGGCGTCGCGCAGCCACCGGTAGACCTCGCGGCGGACCGTCTTGTCCTGGTCGGACAGGAGCACGGTCGCACTCTGCAGGGTGCTCGCCAGGCCGGGGTGGCCGGCGAGCTGACCGTCGGCGTTGCGCAGCACCTCCAGGGCGGCGCGGGTGCTGCCCCGGTCGGCGAGCGCGGTGCCCAGGGCGACGGCCGCGCTGACCCGGTCGCGCGGCGTGCCCGCCAGCGCGAGCGCCTCGGCGAACCGGGGTATCGCGGCCGAGGACTGGGAGCCCGCGTACTCCAGGGAGCCCAGCTCGGTGAGCAGCCGCTGCCGGTCCTCGGGAGGGAGCGGTTCGTCCAGGGCGCGACGGAGGTACGCGACGGCGTCACCGGTCCGTCCGGCGCCCAGGGCCAGCGAGGTGGCGCCGTGCAGCACGACCGGGACCCAGGGTTCGCCCACCGGACCGGAGAGCATCAGGTGCCCGGCGACCGTCTCGGCGGGCGCGCCCCAGCGCAGGCTGGCCGCGGCCGCCGCCCCGCGGACCGCGTACCGCCGGGTCGCGGGGACGCAGGCGAGGACCGCGTCCCGCAGCAACGGGTGGGCGTAGCGGGGCCGGGCGTCGTTGCCGGCGCGCAGTAAGCCCAGTCCGGTCATCGCGGTGAGCCACCCCGCCACCCGGGCCGGGTCGGCGCCCGACAGCTCGGCGAGCAGCCGGGCGCCGACCCGGCCCGGATCGTGGGCGGCCCGGTCCCCGCCGGACGGTTCGGGGCGTACGGAGGGTCCCCGGTCCGGTTCTTCGTCCAGGGCCGCCAGGATGCGCGCCACCTCAGCGGTGCCCGCCCCGGCGTTCTCCAGCCACCACGACACGGCCGCCGCGTACGCCCCCGGGTAGAGCGCGGCGGCACTCTCGGGGAAGGCGGGGAGGTCCCCGGAGGCGTCCAGGTCGTCCAGGAGGGCGTGCAGCAGCAGCGGGCTCGCCGCACCGGCCCGGGTACACGCCTCGACCCACGGCCCGGGGGCAGAGGGGAAGAGCGCGCGCACCACGTCGGCCGCCGACTCCGCGGTGGGCGGGGCGAGGGTGTGGGCGCGGACGAGGGCGGGGGAGAGGCCGCGGGCGAAGCCCGGTGCGGGCGGGTCCACGTCGTACTGGACGCGTTCGGTGACGGCCAGCAGCACCGGCAGCCGGAGCCGGTCCACGTGCCGGGCGGTCTCCACCAGCCACCGGTGGGAGGGCGCGTCGGCGAGGTGCACGTCGTCCACGGCCACGAGGAGCGGGGACTCCCGGGCGTGGGCCAGCAGCGACCGCCGCAGCCGGTCGCCGTGTTCGCGCTCGTCGGTGGAGCCGCCTTCCGCCCCGCACGGCGCCCGCGTCTCCGCCCCGGACCGCAGGAGCTGGAGGACGGCGGCGAAGGGGACGGAGGCGTCATCGGGCGAGCAACGGGCCCGCAGCACCCGCATCCCGTGCCCGGTGGCGGCCTCGACGGCGGCCTCCAGGACGGTGGTCCGGCCCGTGCCGGTGGCCCCGCGCAGCAGCACCAGACCGCCGTGCCCCGCACGGGCGCGCGCGGCACCGGTCGCGAGAAGTTCGGTCGCACCCCTGTGCTCGCGCGGTTGCTCACTGTAGGGTCCGGACATTCTGTCCCCTCCTTGTGACGGTGGAGTAGGCGGCGCCGTGCCCGCGAAGGGCACCGCGAGGAGTGCCCTCACGGCCCTCGACGACCGCCGATCTCGTGGTGCCGCTCGTGGTGTTCCACGATTGCCGGCCCTCCGGCCCTTCCACGAATGTGGAGAACGCGGACCCGCCACCTGCCGGACCCCGGTGGCACGCACGCGTACATGGGGGAAGTCGGTTGCTCAGCGCCACGCGCACCACACAGCCCGGCCCGGCCGAGCCCGTGGACCGGATACGGGTCGCGGTGCACGCCCGGGACCCGATCTCGATCGAGGGAGTACGCAGCCAGCTGCGCCGGTACCCGGAGATCGACCTCCGCGACGAGGGCGAATCCGGCCCCGGCATGGTGCTCTTGCTCATCGAGGACGCACTCGACGAGGCGGTGCTGACCCGGCTCCGCCGCCTGGTGCGCGGTGAGGGCGCGCGGGCGGCGCTCGTCGTGGGCGCGCTGCGGGAGGCCGAGCTGCTCGACGTGATCGAGTGCGGCGTCGGCGCCATCGTGTGGCGCCACGAGGCCACCGCCACCCGGCTCGTACAGGCGGTCCGCGCGGCCGACCGCGGCGACGGCGACCTGCCGTCGGACCTGCTCGGACGGCTGATCACCCAGGTCGGTTCGCTGCACCGCCACGCGGCGGGCCGATCGGGCACGCCCGCCCCGGGACTGACGTCGCGTGAGGTCGATGTGCTGCGGCTCGTGGCCGAGGGGTTCGACACCGGAGAGATCGCCAAGAAGCTGTCCTACTCCGAACGCACGGTCAAGAACGTCCTGCACGGGTTGACCACCCGACTGCACCTCCGCAACCGGGCGCACGCCGTGGCTCAGGCCTTGAGGGAAGGCTACATCTGACCGGAAGGGCAAATCGAGCCGCCCCTCCGGGCGGTGCGGCCTGCCCGATCGTCGTCCCGGCGCGACTGCGGGGACGGGCGGTGGGGGAGGCAGGATCGTCCGCGGCGGCCGGGGCGACCACGGTGGCGAGCACGGCGGCATGGACGACACGCGGGGCCGGGAACGGCAGGGCGGGAGCACGACGGTGATCCACGAAGTGGACGAGGTCCTCAAGAACCTGCTCAGCGGAGGGGCGTTGAGCGGATCGGGCATCGACATCGCCTTCGACGCACCCACCCGGGACTGGGCCGCCCGCCGCAACGCGCCCACCATCAACGCCTATCTGTACGACATCCGCGAGGACATCAACCGCCGCCAACGGGGACAGGTACCCGTCTTCGACGAGCGGGACGTGGTCGTCAAGCGCCGCCAACCGCCGCGCTGGTTCCGGCTGTCGTACCTGGTGACGGCCTGGACGAAGCAGCCCCAGGACGAACACCGGCTGCTCTCCGCCGCGCTGGCCACCCTCATCCCGCGCGAACTCATCGCGCCGTCGGAACTTCCGGGTTCGCTGGGCGCGTTGGGCATGACCGTGCCGCTCTCGGTGGCGGGCATCCAGACCGAGGCCCGCTCGCTCGCGGAGATCTGGTCCGCGCTCGGCGGCGAACTCAAGCCCTCCCTCGACCTGGTGATCACCGCCCCCTTCCCGGCCTACCCCGAGTACGACGCCGGCCCGCCCGTCACCGAGGGCGCCGCCGTCCGCGTGGGCTCCCTGGACGGCACCATGGGCGGCACCCCGGCCGAGGCGCCGGAACGCGCCCACCGGGACCACCAGGTGGCGGCCGCCCAGGAGGCCAGGAAAGTGGCCCGGCGCAACCGGACCACGGGCAAGCGGACATGACCGTACGGACCCCGCCCCACCCGGCGGCCGACCCAGTCCACGCCGAGTCCCTCCTCGCCCGCCTCGCCGAACTGCGCGAGCGCGCGGCGCTGCTGGTCGAGTACCGCTCCGCCGACGACCCCACGGCGTCCGACCCGCTGCGCGGCCTGTACATCTCACAGGACGCGGTACGGCGCCTGCTGCGCCCCACGGAGCCCGTACGGCTCGACGTGGCCGAGCCGGCCGACCTCTACGACGACCGCCTGAGCGACCTCGCCGGCCGGTTCGGCCTGACCGGACTCGACGCCCTCGTCCTCCTCGTCGCGCTCGCCCCCGACCTGGACCGGAGCTTCGAGTCGCTCTACGGCTACCTGAACGACGACGTCGGACGGCGCCGGGCCACCGTCGCGCTCGCCTTCGACCTGTGCGGCATCCCCGTACACCTCGCCTCCGCGCGCGCCCGGATGCACCCGGCGGCGCCGCTGCGCGCGCTCGGGCTGCTCGACGTGGAGGAGCCCGAACGCCCCTTCCTGAGCCGCTCGTTGCGCGTGCCGGACCGGCTGGTGGCGCATCTCCTCGGCGACGACTCCCCGGACGCGTCCCTCACCGGACACCTCCACCCGCTGGACGAGGCCGCCGAACCGTACGAGGAGCACGTGGCGTTCGGCGGGCACGGCGCGTTCGGCGGCGACGGCGCGTTCGGCGGGCACGGGGCCTACGACGGACACGAGCCCCTCCCGGACGACGGGCCCGGCCGCTTCGTGCACCGGCTGGCCGCCCGGCTCGCCGCCGGTCCGCCGGTCACCGCCTACGTCCGCGAACGGCGTGAGGGCGACGGCCTGTCCTCCGTCGCCGCCGCGCTGCGCGCCGCGGGCCGCCCGGCCCTGCGGTTCACCGGACCCGAGGACCGTGTCCCCGGCCTGCTGCGCGAGGCCCGGCTGACCGGGCGCGCGGTGGTCGTGCAAGGGCTGCCCGACAAACCCGAGTCGCTGGTACGGCAGTTGGCCGAGGCCCGCGACATCACCGTGCTGATCACCGGGCCGCGTCCGTACGACCCCGAGTGGTGCGACACGGACCCGCTCGTCCTGGAGGCACCGCGTCGGGGCGTCGGCGCGGTCGGCGCCTGGTCGGCGGCGCTCGGCGAGGAGCCCGGCTTCGACCTGGCCGCGACCGTCGCCCCCTACCACCTGGCCGGTGAGCACATCGTCCGCGCCGCCCGCGCGGCCCAGGGCCTGGCGGCCTTCGACGGGGTCCCGCTCGCCCCCGCCCACCTGCGGCTCGCCGCACGCCAGCAGTCCGCCTCCGGTCTCGAACAGCACGCCCGCCGCATCCGGCCCGACGTCGACTGGCGGGACCTGGTGCTGCCCCCCGGCCCGCTCGGCGAACTGCGGGAACTCGCCCTGCGCGCGCGCCACCGCGACCGGGTCCTCGGTGAGTGGCGGCTGAGCGCGGGCGGCGGCCGCGGCCGGGGTGTCCTCGGGCTGTTCGCCGGCGCCTCGGGCACCGGAAAGACCCTGGCGGCCGAGGTCGTCGCGGCCGAACTCGGCCTCGACCTCTACACGGTCCAGCTGTCGTCGGTGGTCGACAAATACGTCGGTGAGACCGAGAAGAACCTCGAACGCATCTTCACCGAGGCGGACCGCACCGACGCCGTGCTCCTCTTCGACGAGGCCGACGCCGTCTTCGGCAAGCGGTCCGAGGTCAAGGACGCCCACGACAAGTACGCCAACATGGAGAGCTCCTACCTGCTCCAGCGCCTGGAGTCCTTCGACGGCATCGCGCTCCTCACCACCAATCTGCGCGCCAACATCGACGAGGCGTTCACCCGGCGCCTGGACCTGGTCGTGGACTTCCCCTTCCCCGACGTCGAGCAGCGCCTCGCCCTGTGGCGGCACAGCCTGTCCCACGTGCCCTGCGCGGACGGCATCGACGTGAAGCAGGTGGCGGTGGTCTTCGAGCTGGCGGGCGGCTCGATCCGCAGCGCCGTGATGACCGCCGCCTACCTCGCAGCCGGCCGGGACGACACGGTCACCGCCGCCGACCTGCTGGAGGGCGCCCGGCGCGAGTACCGCAAGGCCGGGCGGCTGGTACCGGGCGAGGGGACCTGGTAGTCCGGTGCCCTCACCGGCACCGGCCCACCGCACACCGGCCCACCGCACACCGGCTCACCGCACACCGGCTCGGCCGGTGGCCCGATGACGCTCCCGGCAGGGCGTCGCCCTGCCGGGAGGCACGACGAGGTCACTCGGCGGCCGGTGGCACCGTGAACTGAACAGCTTCCAGAGCGCGGTTGTTGTCGGTCGTCCCGCCGAAGTTGTACGCCGGTCGCGGACCCGTGCAGGTGTTGGTCTTCGCCCACTCCGAGCCGGTGAAGCGGATGTACTGGCAGATCTGCCCGCTGCCCACGTTGATGGCGTACCCCGCCATCAGAGGGGCGTCCTTCTCCGCGCTGCCGATGTAGTTGTCCTTGCCGTCCTCGACGACGGGCGTCCACTTCTTCAACCACTTGCCCAGTCCGTTGGTCGACTCGGGATCGTGGACGAGGGCGTTGCCGGACGAGCCGTCGACTCCGTACACCGCGATGTTGAGGGCCGTGATCGGCACGCTCCGGGTGTTGCCGGCCATGGTTCCGTCGCAGACCGGATGCTGCCAGCCCTCGCCCTTGATGAAGGCGCGGTAGCAGATGTGCCGGCCCATGGGGTCGTCCTCGGCCAGGCGGTTGACCGCGGTCGCCGCCGTGTCCTCAGGCGGCTTCGGGGTGGCTTTCTTCTCGTCGCTGGATCCGCCGGATCCGCCGGAGTCTTTGGTTGTGGGTTGTTCGGTGGGTTGGGTGGGGGTTTGGGTGGTGGGTGCGGGGGCTGGTGGTGGGGCGAGGGCGGTTGTGGGTGTGGGGGTGGGTGCGAGGGTGGCGCCGGCTTCGACGAGTTTTTCGGTGGTGCCGGTGGCGATGGTGGGTTTGTGGCCGAACCAGAGGGCGATGAAGGTGATGGTGAGGGCGAGGAGTATGCCGAGGAGGGTGGCGAGCCAGCGGGGGAGGAAGCCGCGTTGGATGAAGGTTCCGTCGACGGGGAGGGGTGTGGTTCCGGAGCGTTGGACGGTGAGGGTGTAGGGGCGTTGTTCTTTGGGGCCGAACCAGATGATGGTGCGGGGTTTGAGGGTGGTGGTGATGAAGGCGGCTCGGCCGGGTTCTATCTGGATGTTGCTGGGGCGGAGGTCGTAGGTGAGTTGGTCGCCGTTGTCGGTGCCGTTGAGTGATGCGGTGAGTTTGGTGTTGCCGAGGTTGTCGATGGCGAGGCGGGGGCGTCCGCGGAATCGGCCTTTGACGGTGGGGGGGACGAGTTCGGTGCGGAGTTCGGTGAAGGGGGTGATGGTGAGGTTGCCCTCGGGGACGGTGGTTGCTTCGGGGTGTTCGGTGGGGGTGATGCGGATGGCGTAGGGGTTGGGGCCTGCGGTGGCGTCGGGGGTGCGTGGGGGTGCGAACCTGAGCTCGACGGTGCCGGTGGTTCCGGGGAAGAGGCGCAGGGTGGGTGGGTCGAGGGTGGTCCAGGGGGCGATGTCGCCGACCGCTTCAAAGCGGTACTCGTCCACCACGTCGCCGGTGTTGCGCAGGCGCAGTCGTACGGTGGTGGTGCTGCCGGGATCGACCGTGGCCGACGCGGGTTCCAGGGAGGTCCAAAGGCTCACGCGGCCACGTTAGATCAGTGGGGACGTGGCCTGATGTGGCTTTTGGGCGTGGGTAGTTGGTCGGCCCGCCGAACGTGCCTGTCCGATCGTCCCCCGAGTCTCCCCCGGGCAGAGCGCTCTGCCCGGGGTGATGCCCTGCTGGACCTTCCCCTTCCCCGGTGGAGGGCCATGGCGGGCCCCCGATACCGACTCTGGGTCAGTGCACGGCCTCGATCTGGGCGCGGGTGAGCGCCTGGTCCCACACCGAGACGTCGTTGATCTTCCCGTCGAATTTGTCGGCATCGGCGTCGGCGTACCTGGCCCGCCCGATGATGAAGGCGCCGGTCGTCTCGAACGGGTAGAGGTCCTGGGCGGAGCCCTGGGGCGCACCGTTGACGTAGAGCGTCTGGGTGCCGGTGGTTCCGTCGAAGACGCCGACCAGATGGGTCCAGGTGCGCAGCTCCGACGGGGCGAGGGAGAGCGCGCGGTAGCCCGTCCCGGCGTACGTACCACCGTCCGAGCGTGTCCGGGCGAACGACCAGCGGTTCTCCCCCGGGGAGTACTGGAGGTAGAAAGCGCTGTTGTGCTCCCCGCTCTGGCTGACCGCGGTGCGGAAGTCGCCGGTGCTGTTCAGGTACACCCATGCCGAGACGGTGAAGCTGCTGCCGGGCCCGGTGGGCACCACCGGGCTCGTCGAGATCATCTGGCTGCTCGAACCGTTGAAGGCGCCGGCGCCGCCGTGCCCGTCGGTGCCGTCCACGTCGGTCACGGTGAGCGGGTGGGCGCCGGTCTCGTCCTTGCCCGGCGCGCCGGGCCTGATCAGCCAGTGGCCGATCGGCTTCGGTACCTCGGTGGCTTTCTTCTCGTCGCTGGATCCGCCGGATCCGCCGGAGTCTTTGGTTGTGGGTTGTTCGGTGGGTTGGGTGGGGGTTTGGGTGGTGGGTGCGGGGGCTGGTGGTGGGGCGAGGGCGGTTGTGGGTGTGGGGGTGGGTGCGAGGGTGGCGCCGGCTTCGACGAGTTTTTCGGTGGTGCCGGTGGCGATGGTGGGTTTGTGGCCGAACCAGAGGGCGATGAAGGTGATGGTGAGGGCGAGGAGTATGCCGAGGAGGGTGGCGAGCCAGCGGGGGAGGAAGCCGCGTTGGATGAAGGTTCCGTCGACGGGGAGGGGTGTGGTTCCGGAGCGTTGGACGGTGAGGGTGTAGGGGCGTTGTTCTTTGGGGCCGAACCAGATGATGGTGCGGGGTTTGAGGGTGGTGGTGATGAAGGCGGCTCGGCCGGGTTCTATCTGGATGTTGCTGGGGCGGAGGTCGTAGGTGAGTTGGTCGCCGTTGTCGGTGCCGTTGAGTGATGCGGTGAGTTTGGTGTTGCCGAGGTTGTCGATGGCGAGGCGGGGGCGTCCGCGGAATCGGCCTTTGACGGTGGGGGGGACGAGTTCGGTGCGGAGTTCGGTGAAGGGGGTGATGGTGAGGTTGCCCTCGGGGACGGTGGTTGCTTCGGGGTGTTCGGTGGGGGTGATGCGGATGGCGTAGGGGTTGGGGCCTGCGGTGGCGTCGGGGGTGCGTGGGGGTGCGAACCTGAGCTCGACGGTGCCGGTGGTTCCGGGGAAGAGGCGCAGGGTGGGTGGGTCGAGGGTGGTCCAGGGGGCGATGTCGCCGACCGCTTCAAAGCGGTACTCGTCCACCACGTCGCCGGTGTTGCGCAGGCGCAGTCGTACGGTGGTGGTGCTGCCGGGATCGACCGTGGCCGACGCGGGTTCGAGAGAAGTCCATAGGCTCACGCGGCCACGCTAGGCGGCGAGGACGGGCCGTTCATGGGGCTTCGGGACAAAAGGATTCGACCGCACGGATGCGCGTGCCTGCCCGATCGGCCGCCCACTCCCACCGGGGCAGCACTGCTTGCCCGCACGAGTGCCCTCGTGGCCCTTTCGGTACGGGGCGGAGCGTGGTAATTCTGACGGATCGGAGCCCCGGTCCGCCGCACACCGTATGCGGCCACCCCTCCACCCGGCCGAGGCGGACGCGGGGCGGGTGCCCGACCGGGAAGACGAGGACGGACGCCGGATCTCCACCGGGCGCCCGCTCGCCCCGCGCGGCCCGGTGCGGCCCATGGCGGGCTCCCGGCTGCCCTTGAGGGCAGAGATGGTGCCCCCGGACAGGACCCGGAGGACGTTTCGGCGGTGCTCCCGCACGGGTGAGAGTAAGGCGGTTCCTGTCTCGTACCCCGAGGAGAGCAGAACATGCCGTCCTATTTGTCGCCCGGCGTCTACGTCGAGGAGGTGGCCAGCGGCTCGCGTCCCATCGAGGGAGTGGGCACGTCGGTCGCCGCCTTCGTGGGACTCGCGCCGAGCGGTCCGCTGAACGAGCCGACCCTGGTCACCAACTGGAGCCAGTACGTGGCCTCGTTCGGTGAGTTCACCGACGGGTACTACCTGGCGCACTCCGTCTACGGCTTCTTCAACAACGGCGGCTCCGCGGCCTACGTGGTCCGGGTGGGCGGCTCCGCCGAGGGTGCCCCCCTCGACGGCGCGGCCGGCCCCGGCCGTACCGCCGTGAAGTCCTCCGCCGCCCCGGCCGCGCTGGAGGCCGGGGAGTTCCGGCCGCTCGGCGGGTTCTCGGTCGCGGCCATCGCCCCCGGCACCAACGGCGCGCTCAGCGTCGAGGTGACGCTGCCGGAGGAGGAGGGACCGGCCGACCGGTTCAAGCTGACGGTCAAGGACGGCGACAAGGCCGTCGAGACCTTCGACGTGTCCGCCAAGAAGGGCGGCCGTACCTACGTCGTCACGCAGGTGAAGGAGCGCTCCAAGCTCATCACCGTCGCCGAGGCCGCGCCCGCCGGACAGCTGGTCCGGCCGGACGCCCAGACGGTGGCCCTCGCGGCCCCCGCCTCGGCCGCTCCCGCCGAGCCGGCCGAGGGCGCCTACCCCGGCCCGGCCCGCTACCTGGGCGACTCCGCGGACCGTACCGGCTTCGGTGGTCTGGAGGCCGTGGACGAGATCTCCATGGTCGCGGTGCCCGACCTGATGGCCGCCTACCAGCGCGGCGCGATCGACCTGGAGGCCGTCAAGGCAGTCCAGTTGGGCATGATCGCGCACTGTGAGCTCATGGGCGACCGCGTCGCGGTCATCGACCCGCCGCCCGGCCTGAACGCCCGTCAGATTCGGGTGTGGCGCCAGGAGACGGCCGGCTACGACTCCAAGTACGCCGCGCTGTACTACCCGTGGATCAAGTCCTTCGACCCGGCCGCCGGGCAGTCGGTGCTGGTTCCGCCGAGCGGCCACGTCGCCGGCATCTGGGCCCGCAACGACGCCGAGCGCGGTGTGCACAAGGCGCCCGCCAACGAGGTCGTGCGCGGCGCGGTGGACCTGGAGACCCAGATCACCCGCGGCGAGCAGGACCTGCTCAACCCGATCGGCGTCAACTGCATCCGCGCCTTCCCCGGCCGCGGCATCCGCGTCTGGGGAGCCCGTACGGTCTCCTCCGACCCGGCCTGGCGCTACCTGAACATCCGCCGGTACTTCAACTACCTGGAGGAGTCGATCCTCCTCGGTACCCAGTGGGTGGTGTTCGAGCCGAACGACCACGCCCTGTGGGCGCGTATCCGGCGCAACATCTCGGCGTTCCTGGTCAACGAGTGGCGCAGCGGCGCCCTCTTCGGCCAGCGCCCCGAGGAGGCCTTCTACGTCAAGTGTGACGAGGAGACCAACCCGCCGGAGTCGGTCGACGTCGGCCGGGTGGTGTGCGAGATCGGCATCGCGCCGGTCAAGCCCGCCGAGTTCGTGATCTTCCGACTGGCTCAGTTCTCCAGCGGCAGCGGAGAGCTGGAGGAGTAGCCGGTTTCCCGGGTGGTGTCCGGCCGATCGCCGTCAGACACCACCCGGGTCCCGGGCAGCCTCCACCGCCGTAACGCCGCCACCCCACAGACCTCCTTCACAAGGACAGCGAACACATGAGTCTCCAGCCGGGTGACGCCCTTACCTCACACAATTTCGGCCTGCAGATCGACGGTGTCATGGTCGAGTACCTCGCCGAGGTCAGTGGCATGAGCATCGAGCAGGACGTCATCACCTATCAGCAGAACACCCCGAACGGCCAGAACGTGGTCAAAAACATGCCGGGTGTGAAGAAGAACGGGACCTGCACGGTCATCCGCGGTATGACCCAGTCGGCGTCGTTCACCCAGTGGATCAACGAGTCGATCGCCGGCCAGATGACCACGGCCCGCAAGAACGCCTCCATCATCATGATGGACTTCCAGAACAACCCGGTGAAGCGCTACCACCTGCGCAACGCCTGGTGCAGCAAGATCGATGCGAGCACGGTGAAGGCGGGCGAGGCCTCCGCGCTCACCGAGACGGTGACCATCGTGTTCGAAGAACTGGTCATCGAGTAATGCGCCGTTCGGCCGCCAGGGCCGGCGATTTCGCCCAGACTCCCGGTGCGGAGACGGCGCAGCCCGCGCCCGCCGCCGCACCGGACGCGCAGGTCGCACACGCCGCACAGGCCGCACCGAGCCCGCCGCAGCAGCAGCAGCAACGGTACGAACTGCGCACCGAGTTCGCGTTCCAGCTGCCGCGTGGTTACGTCGACGAGGCGGGCACCGTCCACCGGGACGGGGTGATGCGGCTGTCGACGGCGCGCGACGAACTCGTCCCGCTGCGCGACGTACGTGTCCAGGAGAACCCGGCGTTCCTCTCGGTGGTGCTGCTCGGCCGGGTGATCACCCGGCTCGGCACGCTCCCGATGATCCACGACGGCATCGTGGAGAACATGTTCGCCTCCGACCTGGCCTTCCTGCAGGACTTCTACCGACAGATCAACGCGGAGGGCCACACCCGCGCTTCGGTGGAGTGCCCGCACTGTTCCGAGCCCTTCGAGGTCGAACTCGGCGGGAGCCGCCTGGGGGAATCGTGACGTACGCGAACGACCGGCTGCACGAGGAGATCGCGTACGTCGCCTACCACTTCCACTGGAGCCTGGAGCAGATCCTGGACCTGGAACACCAGGACCGCCGTCGTTACACCGATCAGATCGCGTCCTTCGTGACGCGTGCCGGCGCGGAGGGCTGAGCGGTGGGGTTCCTGGAGAGGTTCCGGAGTGGCCGGACGGGCGAGACTCCGACGAGTGCGGCGGCCGTACCCTCCGACGGTACGGCCGCCATGCCCTCCGGCGGCGCGGCGGAGTCCTCGGACAACGGCGCCCGCACCGGCGGGGCGGCCGAACCCGCGAACTTCCGTGCACCGGTCGTCGCCGCCTGGACCGGGCTGCCGCCGATCCAGCGCGCCGTGGCGGGCGGACCCGCGGGAGTCGCGGACTCCGCGTTCGGTGGTCGGCTGCCGACCTGGCAGAACCCGTCGTTCATGGGCACCGCCTCCCACGCCGTACTGGACGGGCGGCCGGCCTCGGTACTCGGCGGAGCGTCGAACCCGGTGTCGGCCCGGCCCGTACCCGGTCTCGAACGCCGGGCGGGGGCACTGCCGTTGGCGGGTAACGACGCCACGGTGCAGCGCGCCCCCGCGGTACCGCTGCGGGCGCTCCCGGCGAGTCTCCCGGCGGCCCCCGGAGCGTCCGGGGGACCCGCGTCCGCCCGGGGCTCCGGCTCCACGCAGGCGCGCACGGTCCGTCCGGTGACGGCGGCTACTCCCGGCGGATCGGCATCCCGGGGAGAGGCATCCCGGGGTCAGGCGTCCCGGGGGCAGGCACCCATGGGGCAGTCGTCCATCGGCCGGGCGTCCACCGGTCAGGCCGGCGCGTCCGGCGGTGCCGGTTCGAGTCCGGCTCCGGTTTCCACTCCGGCTCCGGCTCCGGTGCCGGTACGGTCCGGGGCTCCTGCCGGGCCTGTCTCCTCCTCGCCCGCGTCGTCCGCGCGCGCGGGCCTGCGGGTGACGCCGGTCCCGGCGGGTCCGTCGCTCCGGCCGGTCACCCTGACCCGGGCGCACCCCGGGGCGGCGGTGCAGCGGCGGGTACTGCCCACCGCGCGGCGGAGTGCCGCCCCCGCGAACGCGGCAGCCCGTACGTCTGCCGGGGCCGGGCCCCAGGCACGCCCCGCCGGTGCCGCTTCCGGCGCCGAACCGCCCGCCGCCCCCCGTGAAGGCGGGCGGGCCCGGGAAGTGCCGTCGGGCGGTGAGCCCGGATCTGCGGGTGCCGGATCTGCGGGTTCCGGCCCGGCCGGTGCGGAAGCTTCTGTTCCGGTGGGTCCCGTCGCGGCGGGTCCTGCCGCGGCGCCTTCCGGTCCGGCCGTCGTACAGCGGGCGGTCGTGCAGCCGCCGGCGGTGCGGGGTACCGCCGTGGGACGGGTTCCTCAGGCGGCGGGCCCGGCAACCGCCGGGAGCGCCTCTGCCAGGTCCGCCGGCCCCGGCAGCAGTACTCCGGCAAGCGGGAGTCCGGGGCGGGGCGGCCCTCGCGGTGGTGTGGGGGCTCCAGCACGTGGGGATTCCGGCCCTACCGGGGCCCCCGCAGCGCCGAGTCCTGCGCCGAGTCCTGCGCTTGGCCCTGCCACGGGCGGTGATACCGGGGCAGTGCGCGGCGCTGCTCCGGTGCAGCGCTCGGCGACCGGTGCCGCTCCGGGGCAGCCGTCGGCGACCGGTGACGCTCCGGGGCAGACTTCGGCGACCGGTGCCGCTCCCGCCGTCCGGGCCGGAAGCCACGACCAGCCCGCGCGGAGCATCCCTTCCCCGCCGTCACGCGGGGCCGCCCCCGGAGCAGCTCTGCCCTCGGCCTCGCCTGCGGTCCCCGTCGCGGGTACCGCAGGAGAGGCGCCGACCGTCCAGCGCCGGGCGGCGTCCGCATCCGCTCAGCAGCGGCCCGCGTCGCCGGGGAACGCGCCTCACCAGCCCACACACTCAGCCCCGGTCCGACCGCAAGGCGCCGGCCCCGCCGCGCCGCTGCCGCAGTCCGGCAGCGGCCGTACGACATCGTCCGGGCCCGGTCCTGCGGCCTCCGGATCGGCGGCACCTACGGCTTCGCCGGCCCCTGGGACCGCCGTCCAACGAGCCTCCGCCCCGCCGAGCACTCCGGCCCCGGCCCCGGCCCCGGCACCCGTTCCTCCACCGGCCACCCGTGCCCGTCCGGTGGGGGAGACCACCGCCCCGGCCCCTTCCACAGGGCCCGCGCCCGCCCTCCCGGACCAGCCCGGCGCCCCCGTCCAGCCCGGCACCCCCGCCCCGGCGGGCACCCCTGTCCAGCGGGCGACGTCGGCGCGCTCGGGCGACACTCCGGGACAGCGGACGGCGGCCTCGGGTCCGCCCGCCCCGGGCACCCCGGGCCGGTCGGACGACTCCGCGCGGCCGTCCACCGGAGTCCGCCCGTCCGCCGCCTCCACCGGCGTGCCCCCCGTCCGAGGGAGCGTCGCCCGTCCGCAGCACCGCCCGGGCCTGGGTGCGCCGATCGCCTCGGCACCCTCGGCGCCTGCGACCCCGCCGGCTCCCGGCATCCAGCGGGCGGTGTCCCCCCAGGGGCAGGGCCTCCAGGGTCCGAACACCCCCGCCCCACGCACCCCCGCCCCGCACACCCCGGCCCCGGGCGCCCAGGCCCCGGCTGTCCAGCGCGCCGTGTCCGCCCCGGTTCCCGGCGTCCAGCGGGCGGCGTCCCCACCCGCCCCGGCCGCCCCCGCCCTGTCCGCAGGTGCCGTCCCGTCCGCAGGCCCCGTCCCGTCCCCGGCACCCGTCCCGTCCCCGACACCCGGCCCGTCCCCGGCACCCGGCCCGTTCCCGGCACCCGGCCCCGCCGCCTCCTCAACACCCGGCCCGTCCCTGCCCGTGCCATTCCGGGGGACCCCGCGACGCTCGCCCCTCGGTGCCCCGATGCGCGCGGTTCCCACCCCCGCCGCCCCGCTGCCCGTACAGCTCGCGCGTACAGAAACGGTTCCGGCACCCGCTTCGGTGCCAACTCCCGTACTGCCGACGACGGCCCCGGCGCCAACTCCCGTACCGACGCCGGATTGGGCTTCGGTACCGGCACCGGCCGACGTGCACGGCGCACCTGCATCCCGCACCCTCCCGCCGGTCCCCGTCGTACAGCGGGCGCCGGTGCGGACACAGCCGCGGACGTCCCTGCCGCCGTCGCCCCTGCCCAGGACGTCCCTGCCCCCGTCGCCCCTGCCGGCAGCCGCACCTCGTTCCGTACAGCCGTCCGTACACACCCACCCCGTGGCCCCGGCCTACCCGGCCCCCGCGGTCACAGCCCCGATGACGGCCTCCCCGGCTCCGGCGTTCCCGACGACGGCGGCGCCCCCCGGGTCGACCGCGCTCCGGGCGGCACCGGCCATGCTCCAGCCGCCCCCCACCGCGCTTCAGCCGTCCCCGACCACGCTCCGGCAGCCGCCCACCACGCTCCCGTCGCTCCCGCCGCTGCCGACCGCGCTCCAGCGCAGCGTCGCGGCGTCCGCGAAGGTGGTGCCGACGCGCCGTCCGGTGGTGCCGGTCCGGTCTGCGGGTGGGGGGATCGCGGCCGTGGCTCCCCTTTCGGCTCCTGCCGCTCCGGCCACCCCGATGCCGGTCGTGCAGCGGCTCTGGGGGAGGCCCCACCGGGCCGACGGCCGATCCACTTCGTCCGCGATCGGTGCTCTCGCCGCCGCCGCCGCGACCACGGTGGCCGGCAGCCTCACCGCGCGTCACGGGCGCCCGGCCGGACCTCCGCCGCCGTACACCCCGGCACCGCCAGCGTACGCACCGCCGCCGAACGACCCGCCGCCCAGTTACTCCCCGCCTCCTCCGCCGGAGTACACCGAGGTACCCGACGGTGGCTTCGATCCCCGGGCGCTCACCGATTTCCAGCTGGACGAGCTCGCGCACCGGCTCGTCGGCCGGATCACGCGGTTGATCCGCACCGAACTCCGGCTGGACCGCGAACGGATCGGCAAGCTCCGCGACCCCCGCCGCTGACCGCCTCCCGCCCGCAACGACCGCAGGCCACCCGACCCGCACGCACCCCGGACCGCAACGACCACAGGCCACCCGACCCGCACGAACACCACCGGCACGAACCCCGACCGGCACGAACCCCGACCGGCACGAACCCCCGACAGAAAGGTCCGCCGAGATGCCCTCCAGCCAAGATCCGGGCTCAACCATCTGGTTCTCCCTCAGCATCGACGGCGAGAGCCTCGGCTACTTCAACGGGTGCGAGGGGCTGGCGTCCGAGGTGGAGGTCGAGCACCACCAGGAGGGTGGCAACAACGGCTTCGTGTGGGCGCTGCCGACCCGGGTCACCTTCTCCACGATCCGGCTGACCCGTCCGCTCACCCCGGACACGGCGAAGGTCGCCAAGTGGATCTCGTCCGTGCAGACCGGGATCAAGCGGCCCACCGCGCAGATCGCGGCGCTGCGCGCGGACGGTTCGGAGGTCGCCAGTTGGGGGCTCATCGACGTGCTGCCGGTGCGCTGGACCGGGCCCACCCTCGACCCGGCGAGTCCGGCCGTGGCGACCGAGGTCCTGGAGATCGCCCACCACGGATTCACGGGCTGAGGGGCGGCGGCACGGTGAGCAAGGGCAGCAAGGGCGCGGGCAAGAGCCTCGTACGCGCCAATCTGGCGATCCACGAACCTCCGGTGGGTGACAGCACCTCCCCCGGCGGGATCATGGAGACGTTCGCCTTCGACTTCAACCCGGCGCAGCTGTCGCTGAGCCGCCGCGCGCAGTGGAAGGCGACACCGGCGCAGATCGAACGCAGCGGCGCGAAGCCGGAGTTCATGGGCGTCGAGGCGATGCAGATGGGCCTGGACGTCTTTCTCGACTCCTCCGACGAGCCGACCGGCAACACCGTGCTGAAGAAGGTGGAGTCGCTCCTCGAATGCTGCGAGGTGACCCTGAAGAGCATCGGTACCAAGCAGCCCTCACCGCCGTGGGTCGTCTTCCAGTGGGGGTCGTTCTCGACGGCGCGGTTCACCGCCTACATCAGCTCCGTCGACGTCTCGTACACGGTCTTCGGCACCACGGGCGTCCCCATCCGGGCCACCTGCAAACTGCAGTTGCACGAGATCCCGAGCAAGACCCGCGGCCAGAACCCGACATCGGGCGCGCTGACCGCGCAGCGCGTCCACCGGGTCGTGGCGGGCGACTCGTTGCAGTCGCTGGCCTGGCGGGAGTACGGCAACGCCGCGGCCTGGCGGTCGATCGCCGAGGCCAACGGCATCGACGATCCGCGGCACCTGCCGTCCGGTACGGAACTGGTCATGCCGTCCGCAGAGGAGGTGCGTGGCTGATGGTGCGGGCCGCGTTCTCCAATGTCGTCGACGTCAAGATCGGTGGCGCCAAGATCCCGTCCGATCTCACCAGCGCGCTGGTCGACAGCCATGTCGATCAGGGGATGGGCGTTCCGGCGGCGTTCCGGCTCACCTTCCGGGACCCGTACCGGAAGATCCTCGGGAAGCTCGGGGTCACCTTCGGCACCAGTGTGGTCATCACGCCGGTGGCCGACGGGCAGGGTGCAGGCGACCCGCTGCTGACCGGTGAGGTGACCGGGCTGGAGGTCGACTACGACGGCACCGGCACCTTCGCCGTCGTCCGGGGGTACGACCTCGGGCACCGCCTGCTCCGCCGGCGCCGGGTGACCGCCTTCCGCAACCAGACAGCGTCCGACATCGCCAGGAAGCTGGCCGCCCAGGACGGCGTGCCCATCGGGCGGATCCAGTCGACGAAGACGGTCTACGAGTTCATCAGCCAGTCCAACGTCACCGACTGGGACTTCCTCGCGCGGCTCGCCGACGAGAACGAGATGGTGATGTCCGTCGACGCGAAGGGGAAGTTCCAGTTCGTGCGGCCCAAGCCGTCCTCGGGCGCGCCCTCGCCGAGCACCGACGGGGACAAGAGTCCCTTCGTGCTGCAGGCGGGCCACGACATCCTGCGGCTGCGGGCCGCCGTCACCGCCGCCGACCAGATCGGCAAGGTCGAGGCGCGCGGCTGGGACGTCACGACGAAGAGGGAACTCACCGCCGTCTCGCCCGCCGTCTCCAACCCGGGCATCGGGATCGGCACCACGCCGGGCGACGCCGCCGGGAAGTTCGGTACGGCTCCGCTGGTGGACACGGCGACCCCGTACGACAAGCAGGCCGAGGTGAAGTTCGCCGCCGACGCGCTCGCCGACGACATCACCTCCTCGTTCGCCGAGGTGGAGGTCGTCGCGCGCGGGAACCCCAAGCTGCGCCCGGGCGTTCCGGTGGCCCTGGCCGACGTGGGCAAGCCCTTCGAGGGCAAGTACACCGCCACCTCGGTACGGCACGTCTTCGGCGACGGCAAGCACTACGAGACCTGGGTGACGGTCAGCGGCCGCCAGTGGCGTTCGCTGTACGGGCTCACCTCCGGCGGCTCGGAGACCGCTCCCCGTCTGCCGAGCGTGGCCAACGCCCTGGTCACCGACGTGAACGACCCGCTCAAGCAGGGGCGGGTCCGGCTGCGCTTCCCGTGGCTGGACGACACCTACGTCAGCGACTGGACGCGCACCGTGCAGATGGGCGGCCTCTCCGGCGGCGGGATCTTCCCGCTGGACGTCAACGACGAGGTGCTCGTCGGGTTCGACCGGGGCGCTCTGGACCACCCGTTCGTGATCGGCGGGCTCTACAACGGCAAGGACGTGCCGACCCCCGTCAGGGACGTACCGCTGCATGACGCCATGCGGAAGAAGGCGAGCCGGCACACCGTCTCCGACCGGGACGGCAACCGCATGGACCTCCTCAGCCAGAAGACCGGCGGCCGCAAGCAGGGGGTCCGGCTCGCCTCCGGGGACCAGCAGTTGATCATCCACCTGGACCGGACCAACACCGAGATCATCGTGGACAGCAAGGGCTCGGTGCAGATCAAGGGCAGCCGGTCGGTGTCGGTGGAAGCGGGCACCGATCTGACGCTCAGCGCCCGGCGTGCCCTGACCATCAAGAGCGGCGGCCCGCTCAGCATCAGCGGCGGCGGCGCGGTCAACGTCCGGGCCACGGGCACGCTGGGGCTGAACGCGGTCGGCGCCCTGAACATGAACGCCGTGGGTGCCGCGATGCTCACCGGTGGGGGAACCGTGCAGATCACCTCGGCCGTCAACACCACCATCAAGGCCCCCACGACGCTGGTCACGTCCCCGGCGTTCCTGGCCAACGGAATCCCGGTGATATGAGCGAGAACCGCAGCGGAAGGCAGGTGGAGGTCTGATGGCCGAGCAGTTCGTCGGGTCCGGCTGGTCGTTCCCCCTGCGCATCGGGCCCACCGGCGGGATCGCCCTGGTCAGCGGGGAGCGGGAGATCGAGGAGGCGATCCGGCTGGTCCTGTCGACGTCGCCGGGGGAGCGGCCGATGCGGCCGGACTTCGGCTGCGCCATCCAGGACCTGGTGTTCGCTCCGGTCAACGAGCAGACCGCGGGGCGCATCCAGCACGAGGTGTACGTCAGCCTGGACCGCTGGGAGCCGCGCATCGAGGTGGACGACATCGAGGTCACCGTGGGCACCGACCAGAGCGTCCTCTACATCGACGTCCGCTACTCGATCCGCGGCACCAACAACCCCCGCAGCCTCGTCTTCCCCTTCTACGTCATTCCGTCCCACGAGGAGCCCGACGCCGGCCCCCCATTGGGCAACTCTTCCGAAAGCGACCGTTGATGGCCCTCCCCTCCCCGAACCTCGACGACCGCCGTTTCCAGCAGTTCGTGGACGACGCCAAGCGCTACATCCAGCAGCGCGCCCCGGAGTGGACCGACCACAACGTCTCCGATCCGGGCATCACCCTCGTCGAGACGGTCGCGCACATGGCCGACGAGATCGTCTACCGGCTCAACCGGGTGCCGGAGAAGAACCACTTGGCCTTCCTGGACCTGGTCGGCATCACCCTGTTCCCGCCCTCCGCGGCCCGTACCGAGGTGACCTTCTGGCTCTCGGCGCCGCAGGAGGAGCCGGTGACCGTGCCGCTCGGTACCGAGGTGGCCACCTCGCGCACCAGCGACGAGGAAGCGGTCGTCTTCGCCACCGAGCGGGAACTCGTGCTCTGGAACTGCGGGTTGAGTCATCTGCTGGTGCAGCGGCGGGGCGAGCCGGCCCTGGACCGCACGCACGACCTCGCCGACGACGGCAAGGACGTGCTCTGCTTCTCCGAGTCGCCCTCCCCGGGCGACTCCATGCTGCTGGGCCTGACCAGCGCGGTGCCGCACTGCGCGGTCACCCTGGAGCTGGACAGCCGGGTCGACGGTGTCGGTGTGGACCCGCGCCAGCCTCCCCTGGTGTGGGAGGCGTGGACCGAGGACGGCTGGCAGCTCTGCGAGGTCGACCGGGACGGCACCGGCGGCCTCAACCGGCCCGGCGAGGTGGTCCTGCACGTCCCCGGCGGCCACGTCCTCTCCCGCAACGCCGGTCAGGAAGCGGGCTGGCTGCGGTGCCGGGTCACCGAACCCCACTCCGGCCAGCCCTTCTACACCACCTCGCCCACCGTCCGCGCCGCCGACGGCTTCACCATCGGCGGCACCGCCCCCGTCGTCCACGCCGAGACCGTCTACGACGAGGCGCTCGGCGAGTCCACCGGCCTCCCGGGACAGCGGCTGCGGCTCGCGCACGGCCCCGTGGTCGGCGACACCCCGCCGGTCCTGCTCCAGACCGCCGAGCACGAGGGGTGGACGGACTGGCAGGTGGTCCCGCACTTCGCGGCCTCCGGTCCGTACGACCGCCACGTCACCGTGGACGCCACCACCGGCGAGATCGCCTTCGGACCGGCGGTGCGCGAACCCGACGGCACCCTGCGCCAGTACGGTATGGCCGCTCCCAAGGGCTCGCCCGTACGCGCCCGCCGTTACCGCACCGGCGGCGGCCGGGCGGGCAACGTGGCCCGTGGTGCCGTGCAGGTCCTGCGCACCTCCATCCCGTACGTCTCCGAGGTCGTCAACCGGGAGGCCGCACGGGGCGGCGTGGACGGAGAGACGGTCGAGGAGGCGAAGGTCCGCGCCCCGATCACGCTCCGCGCCCAGGAGCGCGCGGTGACCCTGCGCGACTACGAGGAGCTCGCCCGCCGCGCCGCCCCCGAGACCGCGCGCATCACCTGCCTGGAGGGCGAGGAGACGGAGTACGGGGCTTATGCGGTACGGGTGTTGGTGGTTCCGCAGGCTGTACCCGACCCCGGCGGCCGGCTGCGCTTCGAGCAACTGGTCCCCGGCGACGCCCTGCTGGAGCGCATCACCCGCCACCTGGACGAACGCCGCCTGATCGGGACCCGGTTGGCGGTCGGCCCGCCGTTCTACCAGGGCGTCACCGTCGTCGCCACCGTGCACGCCTTCCGCGGCGTCGACACCGACCTCGTACGCCGGCGGGTCCACGACGCCCTCTACCGGCACCTCGACCCGCTGACCGGCGGCGCGGACGGCAAGGGATGGCCCTTCGGACGGCCCGTGCAGGCCGGCGAGGCGTTCGCGGTGCTCCAGCGGATACCCGGCGTCGAGCTGGTGGACGAGGTCGTCCTCTACCCCGCCGACCCACTGACCGGAAAGCGCGGCGAGGCGACGAACCGCATCGACCTGTCGGCACCGTCCCTGGTGTTCTCCTTCGACCACCGTGTCCGGGTGATCGGCGACAACTCCCCGACGGAGAACGACCGGAACGGCGGGAACCGCGGATGAGGGGCTCCGTCGACGGACTCGGTTCGTCCTCACCGATCGGTGCGATGCTGCCCGCCGTCTTCGCCGACGACGACCTCGCCCTGCGCTTCGTCGACGGGCTCGACGAGGTGTTCGCGCCCATCCACACCGCACTGGACTGCATCGACTCGTACTTCCGGCCCTCGCTGGCACCCCTGGACTACGCCCGGTGGCTGACCCACTGGGTCGGCGCGGAGACCGACGGCACCGAACCGGAGCCGCTGCTGCGCACCGCCGTGGCGACCGCCGCGTATCTGCACCGCATCCGCGGCACCCGGCGCGGCCTGGCCGAAACGGTCCGGCTCGCCTTCGGCGTCGAACCGGAGATCAGCGAGAGCGGGGCCGCCGACTGGACCGCCCGCCCGCTGGGCCCGATCCCCGGCGCCCCGCGCCCCCATCTGCACGTACACCTCAGGCTGCCCGATCCGACCACGGCGGACCACTACCGCCTGGACGGCATCGTCGCCGCCGCCCGGCCCGCCCACATGCCGTACACGGTCCAGGTGACCGCCGGCGATCCGTCCGAAAGGACTTCGGAGAAATGACCACGCAGAACTGCGCCGAATGCGGCACCCGCGCGGAACCGGGCCTGTCGTTCTGCGACGCGTGCGGGGCCGTACTGAGCTGGGCCGACCGGCCGGCGACCCCGGCGGGTGCCGCGAGCGGCGCCCGCGCCCACGGCGGAGCCGCCGGTGCGGGCGCCGACAGCGGAGCGGGTGAGGCGTCGGAAGCGGCATCGGCCCCGTGGCCCTCGCCCTCGTCCTCGCCGTCCTCGCCCACGTCATCGTCCTCGTCGTCGCCCGCGCCCTCGTCGGTGGCTCCGTCCGCCGGATCGGGTGACGCCGGACCCGGCTGGGACGCCTTCGCCCGGCCCGGCGGTGGCGTGGGGCTGCCCCGGCAGTCGCGGGAGCCACGGGGCAACGCGCGGGAGCCGCTGGGCGCCGAGCCCGGTGCCCCTGACGGCTCCCCGTACGCCAATCCGGCCGACCGGGCCGGGGGAGCGCCCGGCGCCTCCGCGTACGACGACCCGTTCGCCGCCGCACCGGTGGAGCACGCCCGGCCCGCCGGACACGGGACCTACGACGGGCACGACAGCCGTCATGAGGCCGACACCCAGGAGGTCCCGGGGGCGGCGGACGGCTGGGCGGACGGCGGAGCGGCCGCAGAAGCGCACAGGGCGGCGGACGGAGGAGCGGACAGAGGAGCGGACGACGGGGGCATGGCGGACCGTGCTCGCCGTCTCATCGTCCCGGTCTCCGACCCCGGACCCGCCGCGACACCTTCCGTCGCCCCGGTCCTGCCCGGCCGGCCGGTCCCCCAGCGCCCGCACTCCGTACAGGCCCCGGGCGAGGAACTCGGTGTGCACGGGGGCACGCCCTGCCCCTGGTGCAGCACCCGGAACCGCCCCGACCGCCACTACTGCACCCGCTGCGCGATGCCCATGGCGGGCGATCGGCAGGAGACGGGCCGCCGACTGCCGTGGTGGCGCCGGCTGCTGGACACCCGTACCCGGGAGACCCCGTGGGCCGGGGACCGCCCCCGGGTGCGCCGTACCTTCGACCGCGTACTGAGCTGGGTGGGGGCGGCGATCGTGGTGACCCTGGTCATCGTGGCGGTCGTCCACATCCCCGACGCCGTCCAGGCGACCCGCGACCACTTCTCCAAGCGCGCCCCCGTCTCGCCGGACCACGTCACCGCGTCCCGCTCCTACCAGGGCCACAAGCCGGACTCGTCCTTCGACAAGCTCAACAACACCTGGTGGGGCCCCGGGGTGTCGGAGTCGGGGAAGGGCCAGTGGATCGAGGCATCCTTCGACTCACCGACCCGGCTGCTGAACGTGATCGTGATGCCGGGAGTCTCGCCCCGCGCCGACAAGAACACCGAACAGGCCCTCCCGCACCGCATGGACGTCACCGTGACCCAGTCCAGCGGCAAGGTCACGCACCGCGAAATCACCCTGGACGACGGCGCCGGAGGCCAGACCCGCAACTTCCGCTTCGACGACGTCACCAAGGTCCGCTTCACCGTCGTGTCCGCCTACCACGCCTCCGCGTCCAAGCAAGTCGCCCTCGCGGAGATCGAGTTCTTCGGCCCGTCGCACGCGGGCGACAACTGACCGCCGCCCCCACCGGAGCCCGGGCCGGATGCTCTCCGGCCCGGGCTCCGGCGTACGGCCCGCTAACTCAGCAGGCGGGCGGTGGACTCGGTGATCCAGGAGCTTACGGCCCTGCGTAGTGAGGCATTGGTGGCGAGCACTTCTTCGTGACCGGACCAGTGTTCCCTGACGCCGCGTGCTGCATCCGCCGCGACGGCAGCGAGATGGGCATGGGTAGTGCCGAACTTTCGGTCCAAGGTGGACTCCAGCCGCTCGAAGCCGGAGAGCGTCACCCGCTCGAAGCGCTTGCTTCCACCGAATTTGAGGCCCAGGTCCTCCACCTCGTCCGCAGGGACATAAGGGACTGTAGAGACCAGATCGTATACCGGTGACAGTGAGGGAGTGCGACCGTCACGATAGATGAGGGACCAGTTCTTCAGATGTCCGTCGCCGTTCCCGATTGCCACCGAAAAGGCAATTCGACGAACTGCCTCGCGAAGGGATGCTACGTCCTGTTTTCGATAGGCTGTGGCCGCGACGGTCTCGAAGGATGACATGTATTTGTCTTGCGGATACTTGTCCCGCACCTGCGCGAAATCCTCGATGTGGATTCGCGAGCGATTTCCGTCCTCGGTGCGATCGAAGCGCCGAACTGCATAAGCCCACTCCTCGGAGTTGGGCCACATCCGGTCAGGTAGGCCATCGAGCTGGTCCCTGTGGAGCAGGCGTACATCGGGTGTGTCGATGCCAACCGATGTGGCGAGCGACATGATCGCGAACTCGTTGCGCGGGACGTCCGCATGCCTGTAGTCGGGGAACTTGACCAGCCAGTCGCCCAGTTCCCCTGCGGCCGGGACCGTGAGCCGATCGCCACGTGACAGCATGGAGAACTTCAGAGCCACCCCGGCGAGGGAGAAACGCCACGGGGAACTTTCCTTCTCTCCCCCCGGACCCGCTCCTCCAGCTGCGGCGAGATCTCGCCATTCCCAATCGTCCTCCGGCCCTTCCGTCCGCAAAATCTGGACAGCTCCTGGAAGGTCGTGGCCGACCTGAGCGAGAAGCTCCATCTCCCGATCGAGCGAGACTCCCCGATCGTCTGCGATCCATTCGCGAAGGGGACCCTCGGGAAGCAGATTGGAGAACCACTTGGGCAGCCTCAAGGCCGATGCGTACGGCGCTCTGAGATTTTCCTCGAACCTCAGGCCAAGAACCGGCCGTTCTGGATTGTCCAAGTAGCGGTTGCTCATCACGAAGCGCGTGTAATCACCTCTCTGGCACAGCGTTCCGACGCGCAGCCCGTTGAGGACGACGGCGTAGTAGGTCTCGAGGAGAGGTGCCATTGTTGAGTGGTCCGTTCGGTTGGCGGATGGCCCCCGGCGCGTGGTCAGTACCCTTCGGGTGCGACGGGAGTATCCGGCTCTTCGAGGTCATCGAACTCGTCGTCCAGATCGAGAGAATCCAGCGTGGGGGTGTCCTCGTAATCCCACTCAGCCATTCGGTTGATGAAACCACTCAACTGTTCTTGGATGCGCTCCTGGCGCCTCAAAAGAAAGGCTTCGCGATCTCCCTCCGCCAATTCGGCAATTTCGCGGTCGAGCTGGTGCGAGGCCAATACCGCGTCCCAAGCCGCATCCTCGATCTCCAGCGGCTGCCTCGCCAAGGCGGCCGGAAGCTCGGACACGGGGTCCATGTTCGTCGGCAGGAAAAGACGGTTGGCGGGCGACAGTCGGGCGCGTGCCTCTCCGAGCCTGGGGTAGATCATGGGCGCGGCGTTCGCCGCTGTTCTGTCCTGTTCCAGCAAAGCGTTCAGACTTTGCGCGTCCAGGGCCTCGCCGTTAGTGAGTGATCGGGGACCCAGGGAGAACCAGGCACTCAGCATGATTTTCGTCGTTGCTTCGTTGGTGCGGAACCGATCAGCGCTGGGGAGAACCGGCGCGGCATCGGAGATGGTGGCCAGCATGGCGTGGAGCGAGCCTTCTTCCTCGTCCGGCCGGATCTTGCCGCCGAGGGTGCGACTGAACTGCGTGAAGCTTCCCCTGAACACCATGGGGCCGACAAGCGAGAGCCGCCAGTACAGCCTTCTCAGCAGCCGGATGTTGTTCGATCCCGGGTTCGGGAAGTGGGCGAAGAACCGAGTCAGGGTGACCAGCAGGGCTCGGTAGGGCAACAAGGAGATGTGCGGCACACCGGCTTCCTGGATAAGGAAATTGACCGCTCGGACCAGTGCTTCTTCCCCCTGAGAGAAGGCCGTGGGCTCGTCCTCGTTAGGGAACTCCGACTGGGTACGCCGACCGGTCACGGAGAACTCAACCCGGATGTCCCGCATGGGGTCCGGGCCGCGCCGAGCCAGCACCGACGCGAGGATGGTGCCGGTATCGATGCTGCCGAAGCCGGTCCGGGCAGCGACATTGTCCGAGATCTTGGCGAGGGTCAGACGCTCGTCGGAACTCTTCTCCTCACCCGAATACAGGGCGGAGAAGATCTCGCCGCGGTTCAGCTTGCGGCCGAAGTTGTTCATCCGGTCGAAAATGTCGGTCAGGACAGCTCTGTCATCGTGGCGGACAAGGTAAGCAGGAACCTTGTACTGGCGGAGCGCGGTGGCTACTCGCTCGGCTTCGTCGAAGTGGTCGGAAGCGCCCAGGCCGTCGGTCCGGAACCAGGTGAGCAGTTTCTTGAGATCGAACAGAACGGGCAAAGCGATGTGGTGTGCCTCAAGGGAGTGGGGGCTTTCGATGAACTCCTTCTCCACCAGGTCGTAGTACACGTTGAAGGGCTTGTACTCATGGCCCTCCGGGCTCAGCGCGTTGGCCAGACTAATCAGACGCTGCTGACCGTCCACGACCCACAACGACTCGTCGTGCGCCGGAGCCGTCAGGCGGAGTCGCCCCAGCATGAACTGCTCCGACTGCTGCCTCCGTACCCACAGCAGCAGGTTGCCGATGGGGTAACCCTTGACGATGCTGTCGAACAGGCGCAAGACATCCTTGCTCTGCCAGCGAAAGTCACGCTGGAAGTGGGGTACACGAATCCTGCCGCCCCATGCGAGGGGGATCAGATCACCGAGTTCGTAGGTGGTTGCGGTGGGCTGCGAGTCAAGCCCACCGGGGCCGGTCGTCATGGTTGTCTCCAAGGGCACGTGCGCTGATCCCGACCGTGTGGCCTGCGGCAACGCGATTCTTTCACGCTCGGGCCGGGCAGTTCAGACATTTGAGTCTGATCTCAGCTGGAGAGAATTGGTGGTCGGTTGCGCTGCGAGGACCGTTGTCCGGAGGGCAGACGACGGCGGAGCAGGCGAGAGCGCCGGCCGAACGCGTCGGACTCCGGATCTGTCTTCACCCGGAGCCACACGGCTCCTCGCCCGCCGCACCCCCGTACTGATCCCGGGGTGCCCTGGTGAAGGGGCGCACAGCGTCCGGGAACGGGGACTTTCCCGAGGACTTCACCGAGTCGTTCGCCTTCCAGAACGGTCCCCCAGCGATCTCTGGACTTCGGGCACCGGCATCAGGCGGCCGGGACGGAGGTGCCGCTCAGCAGGGTGCGATCGGAGAGGGCGGCGAGGGGCAGGTCGTGGGGACCACGTAGGCATCCGCACCGGGCGTCGGCCGCCCCGCTCCCCGCGTCCCTCACACGCCGAGCCGATCCAGGGTGCCGGAGACCGTCGCGAGCACGGCGCGGGACTCGGGGTCCAGGAAGAAGTGGCCGCCGGGGAAGGTGTGCACGGTGCAAGTGCTGGCGGTGTGCAGACGCCAGGCGTCGGCCTCCTCGGCCGTCGTGAGGGGGTCCTCGGAGCCGGTCAGCACGGTGATGGGGGAGCGCAGGACGGTGCCGGGCGGGCAGCGGTAGTTCTCGATGGCGCGGTAGTCGCCCCGTACGGCGGGGAGCACCAGGCCGAGGATCTCCGGGTCGTCCAGGAGCTGGGTGTGGGTGCCGCCGAGTCGCTTGATCCGGGCGAGGAGACCCGCGTCGTCCAGCGCGTGCACCGCCTCCGTCACCGCGCGGCGGGTGTCCGGGGCGCGGCGGCCGGAGAGGAAGAGCATCGACGGCGCCCGCTCGCCGCACAACTCCCGCCGCCGGGCCACCTCGAACGCGAGGGATGCGCCCATGCTGTGGCCGAAGAAGGCCAACGGGCCCGGAAGGGTCAGGAGCTGCCGGTGGATGGCCTCGGCGAGCTCACCGAGGTCCTCGACGCACGGTTCGGCGTAGCGGTCCTGGCGGCCCGGGTACTGGACGGCGACCACGCCGACCGAGGGCGCGAGGGCCGCCGAGAACGGGTGGAAGTACCCGGCGGATCCACCGGCGTGCGGGAAGCACACCAGGGTGACGGCGTCCGCGTCGGCGGCGTGGTAGCGGCGGAGCCAGAGGCTGGTCCCCGAGTGCGGTGCGGTCATGTCGCTGTGCCTTCCCGTCCGTTCTCTTGCCGGGGCCCGTGCCGTACGCCGTGTCGTACGCCCTCACGTACGCCGTCCCGCGAGGGATTCCCCGCGGCGACTTCCCGCACGGCGGCCGGCACGGTGTCCCGCTCTTGATCGATGCCCAGCCGTTCCGGGGGGAACCGTCACCGTCCACGCCTCTCCCGCCCGTGGTCGTCCCCGCGTCCGGTCAGCCGCGCAGGTAAGCCAGTACGGCAGTACTCTCCGTCACACTCAGGCGCCGGACGCCAGATGGTCGAACTCGAACTCCCGCCCGGCGTCACCTCCCGCGTGCGGCCACCAGAGCGGCGGCCTCGCCGAGTACGGCCTGTTCGGCGGGGGAGAGGTACGGGTCCGACGAGCGGAGGGCGACGGCTCCGGCAAGGTCCTCGTCCGCGATCCCGCCGTCACCGGCCATGGCGAGGAGCAGCGCGGTGAGCAGGACGCGGACGCCGTCCGCGGCGGGGAAACCGGGGGTGAGGGAGGTCTGCGCCAGGATGAGGGCCGACATGGCCCGGTCCGTCCCGGGCGATCCCTCGGTGGTGTTGCTCCAGTCGATCACCACCGGCCCGTGCCCGGTCAGCATCACGTTCTCGGGGTGCAGATCGAGGTGGAGGATGCGGGCCTCCGGATCGGGGGAGACGCGCGCCGGCAGCGCGTGCAGTTCACGCAGCAGCCCGGCGAGCATCTCCCCGCCCCGCCTTGCGTCCAGGGAGCCGGCCATGAGCGCCTCGGCCATGGTGGGACCGGTCAGCCGCTGCATCACGAGGTCGCCGGGACCCGCCCCCCCGGTGGGCGGCCCGATGCGCGGCACCGGGAAGCCGAACGCGGAGAGGTAGGACATCACCGCCAACTCGGGGGTGGTGTCGGCTGCGTCGCGGTAGCGGCGGAGGACCCAGGAGTCGTCGAGTGCGTACACGTCGGCGCTGCGCCCCGAGCCCAGTAGATGGCCAGTGTCCATGGCGCCGAACCTACCTGCGTGCAGGGGGGTTGGGGAGCGGCGGGGAGAACCTGGCTGCGGCGGTCGGTCCCGCCGCGGACAACTGCCGAAAAACTGCTCGGTGTTCGGCTGAAACATTCTGCCCGGCCCATCACGTCGAAGGAGTGGGGCGCACGGCTGGTACGGCCCGGGAGACGGGGGAACGCATGAGGAAGTCGCGCGTCGAGGACTTCAGGGAGTTCGCCGCGGGTTGCGCGGGCCGGCTGTACCGATCAGCAGCGCTGCTGACCGGTGGCGACGTGCACCTCGCCGAGGACCTCGTACAGGAGACTCTCGGCCGGATGTACATGCTCTGGGGCCGCGTCCACCGGATCGACAACCCGGCCGCGTACGCCCAGACCGTACTCGTCCGCACCTTCCTCACGCACCGCAGACGCCGCTCCGCCGGTGAACGCCCGCTCGCGGAGGTGCCCGACGTGATCCCCTCCCCGGCCGGGGAGGACCCGGCTCTGCGGATGACGCTGCTCGACGCCCTCGACCGGCTCCCTCCGAAGGACCGGGCGGTGGTGGTGCTGAGGTACTGGGAGGACCGCAGCGTCGAGCAGACCGCCGAGATCCTCCGGACGAGCCCGGCAGCCGTACGGACCCGGTGCGTAAGGGCGTTGACCCGGTTGCGCACCCTCCTGGGCGGCAGCCTCGTCGAGTTCACCGCCCGGTGAGGCGGCCCGCTCTTCGTTCCTGATCACCTTCCTCTGCCCGAATCGAACGGAAACGGTGTCCAGCCATGCCCTTTGAAGACGAACTGAGCGGAGAACTCCGGCGCGCCGGGGATTCCTTCGAACTCTCCGACCGAGCCGCGCTGCTCGACGGCGCGATCGGGATCGGCCGGCGCGGAGTCCGGCGGCGCAGGGTCGCCGCCGCCGCCGGCGGCGCGCTCGCCCTCGCCCTCGTCGCCGTCGGCGGGAGCGTGGCGATCGGGCAGGCCGGGGGCTCCGGCGGGGAACTGGCCTCCGGTACCCACGCGGTCTCCCCGCGCGCCGGAGGGGGGAACTCCGGCGGGAGGGCCGGGGACGGTGTCTCCGGCAAGGAGATGGTGAAGACGCTGACCGCGTTGCTGTCCGGCGGCAAGGTCTCCGGGGGGACCGGGGTCGGCACGGACGCGGGCTGGGCGCCGCTGAAGATCATTACGGCGGGCCGTGACGGCGCCCGCACCGAGGTCACACGCACCGGGGCGTCGGCCTCGGTCGTGTACGACGACGGCGACGGTCCCGTCACGGTCACCGCCTCCCTCTACCCGACGAAGTGGCTGGTGCCCGGCAGCGGAGGGAACACCACGGACCATCCCTGTCTGTCGGGGGCGGATGGCGCGGGCGACGGCCCCGCAGGCGTGGACTGGGCTTACGACGAGGTCGACCCGCTCGCCCTCCACAACCCGGACGGGACGGTGGCAGCGCAGACCGACGACGGTTGCCCGGTCGGCGTGAGCACGTCCGAGCCGCGGGGTGCCGGCCTCACCGGCAACCGCTTCCGACTGCTGCGGGACGGAGTGACCCTCGACGTCCGCGCCTACAGCGGAGTGCTGGGCAGCGCCGCACATGCCCGCTCCGCCCCGCCGGTCGACGCATCGCAGCTCACCGCCCTGGCCAGGTCCGACCGGTGGGGAACCCTCGTCAGGCACCTGCTCGGCGACATGTCCGCGCACGACCGGCCCAGCGCCACGCCCACCCCGAGCCCCGCCCCCCAGCTCGACTACTCCTCGCTGATGCCCACCTTCCTGCGACTGCTCCCGGACGACGTCACCGTGGTCCGGCAGCAGCACGCGGACGGCGAAGAGTACGCCGAGGTGGTCGTGGACGACGGGGAGGGCGAGTCCCTCGTCGGGATCAACGTCCAGCGCGACATGAGGGACGTCGCCGGCGACCTGTACGGCAGTGCTGAGACGCTGCCCGACGGCACCCTGCTCGCGGTCCGTCAGGAGCCCGGCGAGAAGGGCGGGGCGGGGGTCGTCCAGTGGACGGCCGACTCCATGCGCCCCGACGGCATGCGGGTCGTCGCCATGGCCTTCAACGCGGCCCAGCAGTCGGCGGCGGCCACCCGGTCCGAGCCCGCGCTCTCCATCGACGAGCTCAAGGCGCTGGTCACCTCCCCGGAGTGGCTCGAGCTCCAGGTGAAGTGACCCGGGGGCGCCGGGGTCACCGGCGCCCCCGGGTCACTTCGCGTCCGAGTACCGCTCCACCACCGCCGTGGTGAACGGGAACCGCACCGGTGTGTCCCCGAAGGCGATCCGCCCGGCCAGCTCCCCGGCCTCGCGGATCGCCCGCACCACCCGCTCCGCCTCCTCGGCCGGACAGTGCACGATCACCTCGTCGTGCTGGAAGAAGACCAGCTCCGCCCGGAGCCGCTCCTCGGCGAGCGTGCGGCGCAGGCCGGCGAGGAGGAGCAGCGCCCAGTCGGCGGCGCTCCCCTGCACCACGAAGTTGCGGGTGAAGCGGCCCCGGGCCCGCGCGTCGGAGGAGGCGTACCCGGGGGTGAAGCCGTATCCCCGGCGGCCGTCCCCGGCGCCGTCCTCCTCGTCGGCGCCGCCCTCCTGCGGCAGCCCCGCCTCACCGTCGTCCCCCGCCCCGGCGGCGGGCGGACTGGTGCGCCCGAGCCAGGTCCGTACGAGGCGCCCCTCCTCGCCCGCCTTCGCCGCGTCGTCGACGTACCCGACGGCCAGCGGGAAGCGGCGGCGCAGCGCGGCGAGGTTCTTGAGGCCGTCGCCGGAGGTCTGGCCGTAGACCGCGCCGAGCAGGGCGACCTTCGCCTGGTCCCGGTCGCCCCGGAAGGCGCGGTCGGAGAGCGCGGCGTAGAGGTCGCCCTCGTGTCCGGCGACCTCCATCAGCCCGGGGTCGCGGGAGATGGCGGCGAGGACCCGGGGTTCCATCTGGTCGGCGTCGGCGACGACGAGCCGCCAGCCCTCGTCCGCGACGACCGCCCGGCGGATCACCTTGGGGATCTGGAGCGCCCCGCCGCCGTTGGTCGTCCAGCGTCCGCTGACCGAGCCGCCCGGCATGTACTCGGGGCGGAAGCGGCCCTCGCGCACCCAGTCCTGGAGCCAGCTCCAGCCGTGCGCGGTCCAGATGCGGTAGAGCTTCTTGTACGCGATCAGGGGCTCCACCGCGGGGTGGTCGATCTCCTTCAGCTGCCAGCGCCGGGTCGAGGCGACCTTGATGCCGGCCCCGGCGAACGCCTTGATGACGTCTGCGGGCAGATCGGGCCGCACCCGCCGTCCGAACGCCGCCGATACCTGGTCCGCCAGCTCGGCCAGCCTGCGGGGCTCGCCGCCGCCCGCGTACCGCTCGCCGAGCAGTTCGTTCAGCAGCGCGCGGTGCACATCGGCCCGCCAGGGCATCCCGGCCCGGTTCATCTCGGCGGCGACCAGCGTCCCGGCGGACTCCGCGCCGGTGAGCAGCCGCATCCGGTCCGGGTGCTCGGCCGCTCCGTGGCGGCGCACCTGGTCGGCGTAGACGTCGAGGAGGCCCTCGAACGGCACGTCCGTGGCGGCCGACTGCTCGAAGAGCGGGGACTGCGCCCCCGGCTCGGCGCTGCGGGGCGGCGGATCGGCGGGTACGGGTGCGTCGCGGAGCCGGGCCAGGGCCGCGGCGGCGGAACGGGGTTCGCCCAGCCGCCCCGCGTGGCCGAGGAGGAGCAGCTCCGCGCACTCGATGTCGTAGCACCGCTCGACGCGGACTCCGGCGGCGAGCAGCCGGGGGTAGACCTCGGTGGTGGACCGCCAGACCCAGCGCACCACGTCGGGACGTGCCCGGACCGCCTCGGCGAGGTCGGGTTCGCGGAGCACCGGACCGGCGGGGCGCCCGTCACGCCGCAGCGGGACGAGCAGCGCGCCGCCGCCCTCCGCCGTGGCCAGGGCCCACCGTTCCGTCATGGCTCCGAGTCTGGCACCGGGTACTGACATCACCGGGGAGCACCCTCCGTGGCGGGCCCCGGGCGGCTCCTCCCGGGAGGCAGCCGCGGGCGCGGGCCGCGAGGATCGGCACCGGGGGCGACGGCGAGCGGACCGCGGCGCGCGGGGAGCAGGAGCAGGGATGAAGGCGATCGTGTTCGAGGAGTTCGGCGGCCCCGAGGTGCTGCGGCTGACGGAGGTGGACGCCCCGCGGGTGGGGCCCGGCCGGCTCCGGGTGCGGGTCCGGGCCGCCGGGGTCAACCCGGTCGACTACAAGATCCGCAGGGGGTGGATGGAACGGGCGTTCCCCACCTCGCTCCCCGCGACCCCCGGCAGCGAGTTCGCGGGTGTGGTCGAGGAGGTCGGTGAGGGCGTCACCGGTTTCGCCCCCGGCGACGAGGTGCTCGGCTACAGCGAGACCGGCTCGTACGCCACCGAGGTGCTGGCCGACCCGGAGAAGATCACCCGCAAGCCCGCCGACCTGGACTGGGAGAGGGCCGCCGCGCTGCCGGTGGCCACCGAGACCGCCTCCCGGGTGCTCGACGAACTGGTGCTGGACGCCGGGGAGACGCTGCTGCTGCACGGCGCGGCCGGTGCGGTCGGCTCGGCCGCCGTGCAGCTCGCGACGGCCCGGGGCGCGACCGTCATCGGCACGGCGTCCGCCGCCAACCACGACTATCTGCGGGTGCTGGGGGCGACCCCGGTGGAGTACGGCCCCGGGCTGGTCGAGCGGGTCCGCGCACTGGCTCCCCAGGGTGTGGACGCGGTCTTCGACGCGGCGGGCCGGGGCGCGCTGCCCGACTCCATCGAACTGCGCGGCGGTACGACGGACCGGGTGGTGACCATCGCCGACGCGGACGCCCCCGCGCTCGGGGTCGCCTTCTCCGCCGGGGGCGGCGGCCCCTCGGCCGGACGCCTCGCCGCCAACGCCCGGCGGGCCGTCCTGGGCGAGCTGCGCATCCCGGTCGACCACACGTATCCGCTGGCGGAGGCCGCCGAGGCGCACCGGGTCAGCGAGGCCGGGCACGTACGCGGAAAGCTGGTGCTGCTCCCGCCGCAGGAGGGGTGAGGGGGTGCCCGCCTCTACCCTGAACCCATGGAACCGGTGATCGACCAGGCGTGTGCGGCGGCCCTCTACTCGGAGGGCGACGCCGGTCTGGACACCGGTGCGTCGCTGCTCGCCGCCGCCCCGGACGCGGACGACGAGGCGCACCGGCGGGGCGAGGAGTTCCTCCGCCGCGCCTGGGCCCGGGGCTGGCAGCCCGCCGACGTCGTACGGTTCGTGCGCAGGGAGCTGGACGAGGAGCGGGCGGCCCTCGCCGCGACCCTGATCACCGCCGAGACCGCCGGGTACGCGACGCTCCCGCCGCGCTGGTCCGGCCAGCTCGCCGAGCTGCCGCCGCCCGTGGAGCGCAACCGTCCCGACCGCTTCAGTTACGCCTCCGCGCTGCTGGAGCTGTACCGGCTGCTGCTGCGGCTCCCCGCCGTGGAGGCGGTCGGCCCGCCGCCCGGGGAAGCCCCGGCGGGCGGTGGCAGCACGCTCCCGCCGCCCACGCACGACGAACCGCGCATGCTCACCCGCATCCGCGCGCTGCTGGCCAAGGCGGAGGGCACGGACTTCCCGGAGGAGGCCGAGGCCCTCACCACCAAGGCGCAGGAGCTGATGGCCCGGCACAGCATCGACGAGGCGCTGCTCGCGGCCCGTACCCACAGCGGGGACCGTCCCGGGGCCTGCCGGATCGGCGTCGACGCCCCGTACGAGACGGCCAAGGCGATCCTGCTCGACGCGGTGGCCTCGGCGAACCGGTGCCGGGCCGTGTGGAACAGCGACCTCGGCTTCACCACGGTCGTCGGCTTTGAACCGGACCTGGAGGCGGTGGAGCTCCTCTTCACCTCGCTCCTGGTGCAGGGCACCTCCGCGATGGCGCGTGCCGAGGCGGGGCAGCGGGCCGGCGGCCGGAAGCGGACCAAGACGTTCCGGCAGTCCTTCCTGATGGCGTACGCCCAGCGCCTGGGCAGCCGGCTCGCCGCCGACACCGCGCGGGTGACCGCCGAGGCCGGTGCGGAGGCCGCGGCCGCGGACGGCGGTCCGGACGGGCCCGGGAACGACGCGCTGCTGCCTGTGCTGGCCGCCCGCGACGTGGCGGTCTCCGGCGCGGCGGAGCGGATGTTCCCCCGGACGACGACCACCCGGGTGCGCGGCGCCACCGACCTGGACGGCTGGACCCACGGCACCGAGGCCGCCGACCGCGCCCGGGTGGGCGGACGCGGCGGCCGGGGGATCAACCCGTAGGCCAGGTCCGTCCTGGCGCCGGCCTTTCCTGGCGCCGACCTGTCCTGACGCCGCCTGCCCTGGTGTCAGCCCTTAGGTCCGCAGACGGGTGGTCAGGCGTGCCAGCAGGGGCAGCGCGGCCGCGAGCGTCTCCCGCTCGCCGGAGTCGAGCACCTCGTCGATCGCGGCGCCGAGTGACTCCGCGCGCCTGTCGCGTTCCTCCGCCAGCCGGTCGCCGCCGGCGGCCGTGAGGTGGAGGAGGAGCTTGCGTCCGTCGAGGGGGTGCGCCTCGGTCCGTAGGAAGCCCTGGGCCAGCAGCTCTTTGACCGCCTTGGTGGCCGACTGGTGGCTGACGCCCCGCCGGTGCGCGATGTCGGCCGCGGTCATCGGGCCGCCGCGGTCCAGATAGCCGAGTACGGCGGCCTCGCCGGGGGGCATGGTGTCGGTGGAGCGCACCGCGCGCACCAGTTGTCCGATGGTCAGGCGGAGTTCCTCGGCCAGTCGAGCGTCGTCCATGGGCGCGAATCTACCGGTCATCGCCAACCGGGTTGTACACCTCGGGCGCATGGGCCGCTCCGCGTCCTCCCACAAAAACATGCACCCAAGGTGTACAGTTTGATTGTAGAAAGTGTTCCCGGAAGGAGCCACCGTGCAGCTCACCAAGCACGCCCACGCCTGCGTCACGCTGGAGAAGGAGGGCACCCGGCTCGTCATCGATCCCGGCACCTTCACCCCGGACGCGGCGGAGGCCGTCGGCCGCGCCCACGCCGTCCTGATCACCCATGAGCACTTCGACCACTTCGACGAGGAGCTCGTCACCGCCGCTCTCGAATCCCGGCCGGACCTGCTGGTCTACGGCACGGCCCCCGTGGCGGACGCCCTGGGCGGCCACGACGGCCACGGTGGCAGGGTCCGCGCCGTCACGGCGGGCGACACCTTCACCGTCGGCCCCCTCGCCGTCACCGTCCACGGCCGGCGGCACGCGCCGATCCACGCCGACATCCCGTGTCCCGACAACGTCGGCTACCTCGTCGACGGCGCCGTCTACCACCCCGGCGACGCCTACTTCGTGCCCGAGGCCCCCGTGCGCACCCTGCTGCTCCCGACCAGCGGTCCGTGGACCAAGCTCGGCGAAGCCGCCGACTACGTCCGCGCCGTCGGGCCCGAGCGGATCATCCAGATCCACGAACTCATGCTCAGCGAACTCGGGCAGGAGTCCACCGCGCGGTTCCTCGGCGAGCAGGGCCTGACCGGCATCGCGATCGACCGTCTGGAGCCCGGCGCCACCGCCGCGCTGTGAGCCGCGCACGGGCGGTCCGCGAAAACCCTGCGGCGCCCGCCCCGGAGGGTTGTTACGGTCTGGCCCCATGACCTGGCTGCCCGAAGACTTCGTCCACCCCACCCATGTGCCCGTACCCGGCACCGCCGTCCATCTGCGGCCGATCCGGGAGGCGGACACCGCGATCGACTACCCCGCGGTGATGGGCTCGCGGGAACGCCTGTGGGAGATGTTCGGCCCGGCCTGGGGATGGCCGCCGGAGTCGATGACCTACGAACAGGACCGCGCCGACCTGCTCCGCCACGAGGAGGAGATAGCCGCGCACCAGTCCTTCAACTACGCCCTGCTGGACGAGGGGGAGACGGCGCTGCTCGGCTGCGTCTACGTCGACCCGCCGGGTCGCGCCGGTGCGGACGGGGAGATCTCCTGGTGGGTGGTGGACGACCTGGCCGGCGGCGACGTGGAGCGCGCCCTCGACGCGTTCGTGCCCCAGTGGATCGCCGCCGCCTGGCCCTTCCGGCAGCCCCGGTACCTGGGCCGCGACATCGGCTGGACGGAGTGGCTCGCGCTGCCGCCCGCCCCGTGACGAGGCGGGGGGCGGGGGAGCGACCCGGTCCGCACGGGTGAACCAAAAGTCGGACTTGCCCGCTCTTGCGGCTACGCTCGCCCCATGAGTTGGCTCCGGGCCCTGAAGGAGACCGCACGCTCGGGGTTCACGGTCGAGCGGACCCGGCTGGAGCCGCTCGTCGCGTTGCGCGGCGCCATCGGACTGGCGCTGGTGGTCGAGACCGCGCTCGCGCTCTTCGGGCCGGTCATCGCGGCCAGTTCGGCGTTCGGGGCGTTCCAGGCGGCCATCGCCACCTTCCAGCGCAGCTGGCGCCCCCGCCCGGTGCTCGCCCTGGTCTCCGGGGTCAGCCTGAGCGTCTCGACCTTCGTCGGCTACGTCGTCGGCCCGTACCACCTGCTCTTCCTCGCGGTCCTGGTCCTCTGGACCTTCGTGGCCGGGCTCTGCTGGGCCGCGGGTCCCACCGGCGGCATCCTCGCCTCCTCCAACGTGGCGATCATGCTCGTCACCATCACCCTCCCCACCTCCGTCGAGGACGCCGCCGCGCACGCCGGGATGATCGTCGTCGGTGGGGTGGTGCAGGCCTCCCTGATCGTGCTCTTCCCGGTACGCCGGTGGGGCGCCCAACGCGACGCGCTCGCCGACGCCTTCGCCGCCGAGGCCGACTACGCCCGCCGGCTGCGCCACGACCCGATCGCACCCTTCGACCCGGAGGCGCTGATGGCGGCCCGCGACGCGGCGGCCGTCTCGCCGCGCGAGGCCCGCCACCGCCCCGCCGAACTGCACGGCGCCCGGATCGTCGCCGAGCGTCTGCGACCGGTGCTGGCCTCCCTGGCCGACCCCGCCATGGGGGTGCCCGAGGAGGGCCCGCAGCGCGACCGCGCCCGCGCCCTGCTCGGGGCGGCCGCCTCGGTCCTCGACGCCGCGGCCCGCGCGGTCCGGCACGGCGACCCGGTACGGCTCGGCGCGCCGGACCTGGCGGTGCTGGAGGAGCCGGAGACCGGCGGACTCACGACCGGCCCGCCCAGACGCGCCTCGGACCGGCTGATCGCCCTTCTCCACGACGTCGTGGAGATCGCCGAGGGCGCCGGAACCCGCCACGGCTCGGAAGCCGATCCCGAGACCCCGCACCGCCGCCGCCCGGGCCTGATCAAGCTCGTCCCGCTCGTGCTCGGCCGGATGCGCGGCGAGTTCCACCGCGGATCGGCGATCCTGCGGCACGCGATCCGGGTCACCGCGGTCGCCACGGGCGGCTACTTCATCGGCGAAGTGCTGCCCCTCGGCCACGGCTACTGGGCCCCGATGGCTGCGGTCATGGTGATGCGGCCGGACTTCTCGCAGACCTACGCCCGCTCGGTGGCCCGCTTCGGCGGCACCATCGTCGGAGTGGGGTTCGCCACCGCCGTCGTGCAGCTCGCCGACCCCGGACCCGAACTTTCCGCCGCGCTGGCGGTCTGCTGCGCCTGGCTGATGTACCTGCTGATGCGCACCGGGTACGCGGTCGGCCAGGTCTGCATCTCGGCGTACGTCGTCTTCCTGCTCGGCATGGCGGGCTCCGACTGGTCCCAGACGGTCCCCGAACGCATCGTGCTGACCCTCGTCGGCGGGGTGCTCGCGATGGTCTCGTACGCCGTCTACCCGGCCTGGGAGACCCCGCGGCTGCGCAACCGGCTCGCCGGGTGGCTGATCGCGGTCGGGCGGTACGCCGCCACGGTCATCGACCAGTACGCGGCCCCGGCACTCCGCAGCGAGGAGGACGTACGGGCGGCCCTCCTCGCCTCCCGCGAGGCCCGGGTCGAGTGGACGGAGACCCTGAAGAAGGCCCAGTACGAGCCGGTGCGGCACCGGGGCATCTCCCGGGCGGCCGCCACTGACGCCCAGCACGCGCTGTCACAGCTCGGCCGGGCCGCCATGCTGCTGGAGGCCCACCTGCCGGACCGGGCGGCGACCCCCGTACGCGGTGCGGCGGAGCTCGCCGACGCCCTGCGCGGGGCGACCGAGAAGGGCGCCAAGGCGGTGCGTGAGCGGCGGGTCCCCGAATGGGGCCCGGTCGCCGAGTCGGTGGCGCAGTGGGACTTTCTCGACGCGCCCCACGACGAGGAACCCGAGCCGGGAGAACCCGTGCCCGACCCCGTCGTACGGCGGGGAGCGGCGCTTCTGCTCGACGCGCTGGTGGAATTGTCGTTCGCGCTCGACGACCGGGGAGCCGTCCCCAGCAGCCGGAGAGCCAAACCGGCCCACGACGCGGAAGAAGCGGAAGAAGCGGGAGAAGGGGCCGAGGCGGAACCGGAAACCCGTTGAAAAGCATGTGAGTCGGAGAGGGGGCCCGCTCTTCCGGTCCGCACGGGAACGGCCGCGCCGGGCTGCCTCGATGGGTCCAGGACAGGGCCCGGCACGGGGGCCGGGACGGGACCGGGTGGGGGACCGGGGATCGTCGAGCGGGCTCTCCCAGGAGGATCTTCCTGCGGTACGCGGGCAATTTCGTCGCGTCTTCACGGCTGCCGTAATCGCTGTAATCAAAGGAACACCCCGCGTGCACGTGCATTTGCCCATGCATTGGCATGTGAATTACCGCTATGATCCAGGTTGGTTGACGGATGGTTGACGCTTGCACCTTGCAACTCGGGGAGCTTTCTGTGCACGACGTGTACAACGGCATGGCGGCCACAGGGCTTCACGGAGTCGTCTGGCAGAAGAGCAGACACAGTAACTCCCAAGGATCTTGCGTGGAGTTCGCGAAACTTCCCGGCGGAAATGTGGCCATGCGCAACTCCCGCCACCCGGACGGTCCGGCCCTCGTGTACACGCCGGCGGAGATCGAGGCGCTCCTACTGGGCGTCAAGGACGGGGAGTTCGACCATCTGGCGTCCGGCGCCTGAGCGTGACGGGGAGTGCCGCGTGCGGCGCGGCGGGCGCGCGGGCGCCGGGGCCGAGCCGGTGGGAGCCGACGCGCGGCCGGGCGGGACGTGGGGAGGGCCGGAACGCGACTCTCCTTCGCGTTCCGGCCCTGTGACGCATGGTGATGCGTGGTGATGCGTGGCGGCGCGGTGACCCGTGCGGGCTTCCGCACACGCCGACCCCATCGACCGGCACCTCTTCAGCGCGGGTGGTCCGCCACCTCGTCGGTTCCCGTCAGCAGGAACACTGCCCAGACGACCTTCCCTTGCGGTGTCCTCGACGGCCCGGGTGCCCCGGGTGCCTGGGCGGGGTGCCAGCCCCAGCTGTCGCTGAAGGACTCCACCAAGAACAGCCCCCGGCCCGACTCGGCGGAGTCCTCCGCCTCACCCGCCATCGGACTCTCCCGGCTGGGGTCGCGCACCGCGCACACCAGACGGGTGGCGCAACGCGCCAACTGGAGCCTCACCGAAGGAATGTTGGGGTCGCGGGCGACGTCGGACGGCAGCGCGTGACGCAGGGCGTTGGTGACCAGCTCGGAGACGACCAGGGCCACATCGTCGAAACGGCTTTCCAGCTGCCACTGACAGAGCGTCGTACGGGTGAAGTGCCGTGCGGAGCCGACTGCTTCGTATCTCGCCGGGAGGGTGAGGGAGGCCGACGCGGTGATCGCCGCGGGATCGGTGGGGGGCAGGCCGCGCCGTAACGGTTCGAGCGTCGTCGATCCATCAGTCCTCATACGAGGTGCTCCCGGGATTTCGCGGCTGCGAGCGGCACTGCCTGTGAGCGGTACTGCGGGGACACAGCGGCACAACACGAACGATCACGCAGGTGCGCAAGGCCCATGCTTCCGAATGCTTGGAGCAGATGCAAGGGCAGATGCACGTGCACGTGCCGGACCTGCCCGATACCGTGGCGGTTCCGGGGTATTTCTTCCGTCCAGCAGTTTTCCATGACTCCGGCAAGTCTTCCCCTCTCTGTAATCGAATGAGTACGGCCCGAAGCGTTTTGGTGGCAGAATCCGGTTCTCGGGGTTCGGGGGGCCTCGTTGCCCGGGAAAGCTATGGGGAGGGTCGTCCAGTGTCGGCAGGCGAGTCGAGTGGATCCGTGGTGCGCCGCATCCTGCTGGGCTCTCAGCTCAGAAGGCTGCGCGAGTCGCGCGGAATCACACGTGAGGCGGCCGGCTACTCCATCCGGGCCTCCGAATCGAAGATCAGCCGCATGGAGTTGGGACGGGTGAGCTTCAAGGCAAGGGACATCGAGGATCTGCTCACGCTCTACGGAGTCGCGGACGAGGCGGAGCGCGAGTCGCTGCTCGGTCTGGCGCGCGAGGCCAACGTGGCGGGCTGGTGGCACAGTTACGGTGACGTGCTGCCCGGCTGGTTCCAGACGTACATCGGTCTGGAGGGAGCGGCATCCCTCATCCGTATCTACGAAGTGCAGTTCGTGCACGGTCTGTTGCAGACCGAGGCATATGCGCACGCCGTCGTCTCGCGTGGCATGCGCGGGGCTCCCGAGGCGGAGATCGAGCGCAGGGTCGCGCTGCGTCTGGAGCGGCAGAAGGTGCTCGTGTCGGAACGCGCGCCGGACTTCCACGCGGTGCTCGACGAGGCCGCCCTGCACCGGCCCTACGGTTCACGCGAAGTGATGCGCTCCCAATTGCGGCATCTGCTGGAAATGTCGGAGCACTCCAACATCTCTCTCCAGGTGATGCCTTTCAGTTTCGGCGGGCACGCGGGAGAAAGCGGCGCGTTCACCATGCTGCGTTTCCCCGAATCGGACCTGTCGGACATCATCTTTCTGGAGCAGCTCACCAGCGCGCTCTATCTCGACAAGGCCGAGGACGTCCAGCAGTACGAAAAGGCCATGGTCCGGCTCCGTGCCGACAGTCCCGGCGAGGGTGAGACCCGGGATCTCCTCCACAGACTGCTTCAACAGAGCTGATCCACGCGTACGATGACGTTCAATCAGGAGTGTGCGTACGCCTGCAGTAAGGGATTGCATGTCCTTCTTCCATGAACTGGCCCATCAGTACATCGATGGCGAATGGCTGACCGGCAGCGGTTCGTGGGACATCATCGACGTCAATCCCTACAACGGCGAGAAGCTCTGCGCCATCACGGTCGCGACGGCCGCCGAGGTGGACCGGGCGTACCGCGCCGCCGAACGCGCGCAGACGGCGTGGGCCGCGACCCGCCCGCACGAGCGGCAGGCCGTCCTCGTACGGGCGTTGGCCGTGGTCGAGAAACGCGCCGACGAGATCGCCGCGGCCATCGTCGACGAACTGGGCGGGACGCTGCCCCGGGCGCGGTACGAGGTCGACCTCGGCCGGGAACTCCTGCGCGAGGCGATACGCCAGGCCGTCCGCCCGGTCGGTGGGCTGCTGCCCGCGGCGGTGGACGGCAAGGAGAACCGGCTGTACCGGCGTCCCGTCGGGGTCGTCTCCGTCATCAACGCCTTCAACTTCCCCTTCGTCGTGGCGATGAAGTCGGTCGCGCCGGCTCTGGCGCTCGGCAACGCGGTCGTGATGAAGCCGCACCAGAACGCCCCGGTCGTCGGCGGCGGTCTCGTGGCACGTGTCTTCGAGGAGGCCGGGCTGCCGCCGGGCCTCCTCAACGTGGTGGTCACGGACAGTGCCGAGATAGGCGACGCGTTCATCGAGCACCCGGTGCCCGCGGTGGTCTCCTTCACCGGCTCGGACCGGGTCGGCCGTCAGATAGCGGCCCTGGCCGCCCGCCAGTTCAAACGGTGCGTACTCGAACTCAGCGGCAACAGCGCCCTGGTGGTGCTGGACGACGCGGACGTCGGCGCGGCGGTCGACGCCGCCGTCTTCAGCCGGTTCTTCTTCCAGGGCCAGGTCGGCATGGCGGCCAACCGCATCCTGGTCGACCGCCGGGTGGAGAAGGAGTTCACCGAGCGGTTCGTCGCCGAGGTGTCCCGGATCGCCGTCGGGGACCCGCACGACCCGGCCACCCGTATCGGTCCGGTCATCAACGCCTTCCAGGCCGACGCGCTGTCCGGACTGGTCTCCGAGGCGCTCGACGCCGGAGCCACCGCGCTGCTGCGCGGCCGTACCCGGGGCAATGTCGTGGAGCCGACCGTGCTGACCGGGGTGCCGGCGGGCTCGCCCCTGCTGGCGCAGGAGGTCTTCGGGCCGGTGGCCGTGCTGATCCCCTTCGACGGGGAGGACGAGGCCCTGAGGATCGTCGACGACACCCCGTACGGGCTCAGCGGGGCGGTGCACACCGTCGACGTGGAGCGCGGGGTGCGGTTCGCGCGGCGCGTCCGCAGCGGGATGTTCCACGTCAACGGCCCCACCGTGCAGGACGATCCGCTGGCCGCCTTCGGGGGCGAGAAGATGTCCGGCCTCGGCCGGCGGAACGGCGACGCGGTGGTGGACGCCTTCACGACGACGCACTGGATCTCGGTCCAGTACGGCCGTACGGTCTTTCCGTTCTGAACGGTTCGCGCCCGGGAAGCATTGAGGACAGTGGTTGTCCGCATGGGCTCGTAGCGTGAGGGTGTCGATCGGGGCCACGGGGGCTCCGGCGCGAGACCCCAGGACGGTCAGCATGGTCACCCACGTGTCCGAGACGCACCACGACGAGCGGGCCACCCTCCTCGCCTTCGTGGAAGCCCAGCGCGGCGCGATCCGCCGCACCCTGCTCGGCCTGACCGAGGAGCAGGCGGCGAGCCGGCCGAGCGCCAGTGAGCTCTCCCTCTCCGGACTGGTCAAGCACGCCGCCGAGACCGAGCTGAACTGGCTGCGGATGGCGCAGCGGCAGCCGAACGAGAAGGCGCGCACCCAGGAGACCTGGGGGGACAGCTTCCGGCTCGTCGGCGACGAGACCGTGCCCGGGATGCTGGCCTTCTGGGACGGGGTGGTGGCCGAGACCGAGAAGTTCATCCGGTCGGTACCGGACCTCGAGGACACCTTCCCGCTGCCCGAGGCGCCCTGGTTCCCGAAGGAGGCGGAGGTCTCCATGCGGTGGCTGCTGGTCCACCTGGTCGAGGAGACCGCCCGGCACGCAGGGCACGCGGACATCATCCGCGAGTCGCTGGACGGGAAGACCGCCTTCGAGCTGATCGCCGAGAGCCGCAAGTAACCTGTCCGGTCGGCCCGTTCAGTGGTGGAACGAGGTCGCGGCGCCCTTGTCGCGGCTCAGCGGGCGCTCCTGCTCCCGCAGTTCGGGCAGCAGCGCCCGCAGGTCGTCCAGGAGCAGGGCGGCGAGGTCGGACGAGAAGCCGTTGCGGCAGACGATCCGCAGCACCGACAGGTCCTGCCGGTTGGCCGGGAAGGTGTACGCGGGCACCAGCCAGCCGTGCTCGCGCAGTCGGCGGGACACGTCGAAGACGTCGTACGCCGTCACGTCCGGCGTGGTCGTCAGGGCGAAGACCGGCAGTTCGTCGCCCCGGGTGAGGAGACGGAAGTCGCCGAGGGCCTCGATCCGTGTCGCGAGTCCCCGGGCCACGTCGCGCGAGCTCTGCTGGACGGCCCGGTAGCCGTCCCGGCCGAGCCGCAGGAAGGTGTAGTACTGCGCGACGACCTGGGCGCCCGGCCGGGAGAAGTTCAGCGCGAAGGTGGGCATGTCGCCGCCGAGGTAGTTGACCCGGAAGACGAGCTCCTCGGGCAGGTCCTCGGGCGTGCGCCAGAGCGCCCAGCCGACGCCCGGGTAGACCAGGCCGTACTTGTGGCCAGAGGTGTTGATGGAGGACACCCGGGGGAGCCGGAAGTCCCACACCAGGTCCTCGTCGAGGAAGGGCGCGACCATGGCGCCCGAGGCGCCGTCGACGTGGACCGGGATGTCGAGCCCGGTGCGCTCCTGGAGGGCGTCCAGCGCCTCGCAGATGCCGGCGATCGGCTCGTACGAGCCGTCGAAGGTGGAGCCGAGGATGCCGACGACCCCGATGGTGTTCTCGTCGCAGAGGTCCGCGGCGGCCTGCGGGTCGATGTGGAAGCGGTCGCCCTCCATGGGCACGAGCCGGGCCTCGACCTCCCAGAAGTTGCAGAACTTCTCCCAGCAGACCTGCACGTTGACGCCCATCACCAGGTTGGGCCGCGCGGTGGCCGGATAGCGGTCGGGGTTCTTCGCCGCCCAGCGCCGCTTCAGTGCGAGGCCCGCGAGCATGCAGGCCTCGCTGGAGCCGGTGGTGGAGCAGCCCACGGCGGTGGCGGGGTCGGGGGCGTTCCACAGGTCGGCGAGCATCGCCACGCACCGGCGCTCCAGTTCGGCGGTGCGCGGGTACTCGTCCTTGTCGATCATGTTCTTGTCCCGGCACTCCGCCATCAGCACCCCGGCCTGGGGTTCCATCCAGGTGGTGACGAAGGTGGCGAGGTTGAGCCGGGAGTTGCCGTCGAGCATCAGCTCGTCGTGGACGAGCCCATAGGCGGTGGACGGCGGGAGCGGGCCGTCCGGCAGCCGGTGCGTCGGTGGGGCGGAGGTCATGCCCGCGGTCGGATCGGCCTCACCGAAGAAGGGGTTGAGGGCGAGCTCGCGGCTCTTCCCCGAGTCGTCCCTGCCGTGTGATCCCTTGTGGAGCGCCATGCCCGCCCGTCCTCTCGGTTCGCGGCCCCGGTCGCGGGGGCCCGGCTCCCGCCGTTCTCGTCCGCCGGGTTCAGCCCGCCACGGCGAGACCGGCCTTGATGGCCCGGGTGAACTTCACGACGCGCTCGGCCTGTACGCGCGCCGCCGTCAGCGTCTGCTCACCGACCGGGATGTCCCCCTGGCCGGCCACGTGCGAGGTGCCGTAGGGGTTGCCGTCGACGAACTTCGAGGGGTCGGTGTACCCGGGGGCGACGAGGATGCCGCCGAAGTGGTGGATGGTGTTGTAGAGCGCGAGGAGCGTCGACTCCTGGCCACCGTGCGTGGTGGCGCTGGAGGTGAAGCCGCTGTAGACCTTGTCGGCCAGCGCGCCGGCCTGCCAGAGCCCGCCCAGGGTGTCGATGAACTGCTTGAGCTGGGCGGCCACGTTCCCGTACCGGGTCGGCGAGCCGAAGATCACCGCGTCGGCCCAGACGATGTCGTCGGCGACGACCTCCTGGATGCCCGCGGTCTCCCGTACGTTCGCGGCCCAGGCGGGATTGGAGTCGATGGCGGTCTGCGGGGCGAGCTCGGCGGCCCTGCGCAGCCGTACGTCGGCGCCGGCCTTCTCCGCGTCCTCGGCGAGCGCTTTGGCGATCGTCGCGATGGTGCCGGTGGAGGAGTAGTAGACGACGGCGACATTGACGGGCGTGGACATACGAACTCCTCCGGGCGTCGGGCGGTGCGGGCCGTACGGCGGGGAGTCCGCGTGCGGCTCCACCGGGCCGTACGCATGTGACGATACGGACAAATGGCCCATTCGGCACGTTCGATGGGGCATCGCCGGGGCCGGGGTGAGAGGCGGGCCCCACCGCAGCTCCACCGCGCCGCCGCGGCGCCGCTCACCGGAGCGCCGTCCCGTCCTTGCGCAGTTGCATCTGGGGCCGCCCGGTCACCAGCAGCCATGCGGGCAGTGTCGCCACGCAGAGCACCGGCAGCACCGTCATGTCGCTCACCAGCACCGCGGCGGTGAAGAGGCTCAGCCACCCCTGCCGGGTGACCGCGAGGAGCACGCCCAGCACCGCGCAGGCGACGGCGAGCGCGGGTGGTACCGCGTCGACCAGGGCGTGCGCCGCGAGCCCGAGGGCGGCCCCGGCGAAGACCGCCGGGAAGATCCGGCCACCCCGGAAACCGCAGGTGGCGGCCACCACCAGTGCCGCCATCTTCACCACCGCCATCCCTGCGAACTCCCCGGCAGACCAGCCGTCGGGCGACGCCGCCAGCTCCTTCACCTCCTCCAGTCCCTTGAAGAGGGTCAGATGGCCCCCCAGCGCGCCCAGCAGCCCCAGTACGAGGCCGCCGGCGCCGATGGCGAGCACCGGGTGGCGCAGCGCCTCGAACGCCCGGTGCGTCCACGGCACCGCCAGCACCCCGGCCATGCCCAGCACCGCCGCCGCCGAGGCGATCACCAGCGCGGCGAGCAGATCGCCCCAGCCGGTGTGGGTGTAGTCGGGCAGCGACAGGTCGAAGCTGGGATGGTCGGCGAGCGACATGGTCAGCGCCCCCGCCGTTCCCGCCGCGAGCGGACCGAAGAGGCGGTCCCAGAGGGCCCCCGGGCCGGGCCGTGAGGCGAGGATCTCGGAGAGGATCAGGGCGGCGGCGACCGGCGTGCCGAACAGGGCGCCGATCGTGCCCGCCGCCGCCAGCGCCACCCACAGTTCGGCCGGTGAGCCGGGGGCGAGCCGCCGGCCCAGCCAGAAGGCGAGGGCGATGTTCGCCTCGGTGATCGGGTTCTCCGGGCCGAGGCTCACCCCGCCCGCCAGCGCCAGCAGGGTGACCAGCAGCAGCCCCGGTACGACCCCGGGGGAGAGCGGGGTGCCGACCAGCCCGGTTGTGGCCGGGTCCGGGCCCGCGTGGCCGTGCACCAGGTGGACGGTGATCCCCACCGCGATACCGGTGGCGGTGAGCATGACGATCATCCAGAGCGAGGAGTACCGGCCGACCCCGAGCGCGTCCGGGAGGTTCTCCCAGAGCACGTCCTGGAGCCCTTCGGCCAGCAGGCTCACCCCGAGGAGGATCAGCGCCGAGGCGACGCCCACCACCAGCGCCGGCAGCACGACGGGCAGCAGCCGCCGGGCGGGCGTGGGGCCGGGCTCCGGGCCCGGCGGACCACCGGGGGCCGGGGCGGAGGGCGTCGCGGGCGGGGGTGAGGTGGGGGCCACCGGCACACCCTATCCACGCAAAAGCCGCATAACGCGCAGTTTCCGGTGGATGTCGATCCGCCGGAGGAAGCCGGAGGAAGCCGGAGGAAGCCGGAAGCAGCCGGAAGCAGCCGGAACCCGGTGGGCCTACAGCTCGCTGATCACCACGGCCGTCCCGTACGCGCAGACCTCGGTGCCCACGTCCGCGGCCTCGGAGACGTCGAAGCGCATCATGAGCACCGCGTTCGCGCCGCGCGCCCGCGCCTGCTCGACGAGGCGCTCCATCGCCTGGTTGCGGGTCTCGACCAGGGTCTTGGTCAGACCCTTCAGCTCGCCGCCGACCATCGACTTCAGCCCGGCGCCGATCTGGCTGCCCAGGTGGCGGGAGCGCACGGTCAGCCCGAACACCTCGCCGATCACCCGGGTCACCTGGTGCCCGGGTACGTCGTTCGTGGTGACGACGAGCACCTCCGCCCGGTCGCTCTGGCCGCCGCCGTAATCCTCGATGCCCATGGGTGACACCTCCTGCGGTCCAGCTTTGCCCCGGTTCGTGTCGTGCGCACGCTCACCGCGTCCACTGGAACCCGGAGCCCGTCCGGGGCGTTGATAGCTTGGGGCGGCCACGCAGCCGCCCAACGATCGATCCTGGAGCCCGGACCCTTGAATACGCTTGCGCTCGGCCCGAGCTGGCTGGACCCGGACCATCTGATCAACACCTTCGGACTCCCCGGCGTCCTCCTCGTCGTGTTCGCCGAGTCCGGACTGCTGATCGGGTTCTTCCTGCCCGGTGACTCCCTCCTGTTCACCACGGGCCTGCTGGTGACCACCGGCCAGCTGCACTACCCGCTCTGGCTGGTCTGCGTGCTGATCGGGCTCGCCGCGATCGTCGGGGACCAGGTCGGGTATCTCTTCGGCCGCAAGGTGGGGCCGTCCCTCTTCAACCGGCCGGACTCCAAGCTCTTCAAACAGGAGAACGTCGAGAAGGCGCACGAGTTCTTCGAGAAGTACGGCCCGAAGTCACTGGTGCTGGCCCGGTTCGTGCCGGTGATCCGCACCTTCACGCCGATCATCGCCGGTGTCAGCCGGATGAACTACCGCTCGTTCCTGATCTTCAACATCATCGGCGGCGTCCTCTGGGGCGTCGGCGTGACCGTGCTCGGTTCGGTGCTCGGCAAGATCGACTTCGTGCACGAGAACATCGAGCTGATGCTCATCCTGATCGTGCTCGTCTCGGTGGTGCCGATCGCGATCGAGTTCCTGCGGGCCCGTTCCAAGGGGAAGAAGGCGGCCTCGGCCCGGCAGGCCGACGACGAGGACCGCACCTCCGGCAGCGGCCCCGCCGCGGGCCGTCGCGGCCGTCACGCCAAGCGCTGACCCCGCTCCGCACCTCGTACGCACCCGGCGCCCTCCCGGTCACCCGCGGGACGGGCGCCGTCCGCGTGCCGGGCCGCGGGTGTCCGGCCCACGGGAGCCTTCCGGTCAGAACCCGCGGGTGCGCTTGGCGGCCCTGCGGCCCGCGCCCGTCTCCGTGCCCGGCACCCGCATGAAGAGCCGGGAGATCTCACTGCCGAGGTTCACCCCGATCGCGATGGCCAGCGCCGTCGCCACCGCTGTGGAGAGCGACGCGAGCCCCCGGTCCAGCTCGCCCTGGGCCACGCCCAGCAGCCCGAAGTACGTCGCCGAACCGGGCAGCAGCGGGCCGATGGCCGCCGTGATGAACGGCAGCGAGGAGGTGTAGCGGTAGCGCGAGAAGAGCTGCCCGAAGAGGCCCACCAGTCCGGCCGCCACCGCCGTCGCGGCGACCGGCGAGAGATCGCCGGTGCGGGCCATGGCGCCGTAGACGATCCAGGCGACCCCGCCGTTCAGGGTCACCGCGAGCACGGTGGCCCGTTCCTGCTGGAGCAGGATCGCGAACGCCAGACTCAGCGTCATCGACACCAGGATCTGGACCACCGGCCGGTCATGTGCGACGAAACGTTCCTCCGGATTGAGCGTCGCGCCCAGCTGGAGCCCCAGGTAGAGGACCACGAGGACCCCGACCACGATCCCGATGAAGAAGTACATGACCTCCAGCAGGCGCGCGGCGGCGGTGATGTAGTAGCCGGTCAGCCCGTCCTGCACGCCCGCCACCAGGGCCCGCCCCGGCAGTAGCGCGAAGAGCCCACCGGTGATCACGGCGGACGGCCGCACATCGCCCCAGTGGGTGAGCGTCAGCGCCACCCCGAGCGCGGCGGGCGGCATCGCGGCGACGGTGAACTGGTAGAACTCCGGCAGTCCGCGGCCCGCGCAGAACCAGGCCAGCCGGTCGCCCAGCATCGCGCCGGCCGCCGCCACGAAGAACACCACCACGCCACCGCCGACCAGCACCGAGGCCGCCCCCGCCAGCAGCCCGGCCGCCACCGTGAGCGCCCAGCCGGGGAAGGGGTGGCGGTTGCGCCGGATCTCCGCCAGCCGCCGGTACGCCTCCTCCAGCGAGACGTCCACGTCCTCGGTGGTGATGTCGTCGACCAGCCGGAAGACGGCCGCCAGCCGGTTGTAGTCGGTGCCCCGGCGCCGCACGGTACGGCTCGCCGTGACCGGGTCGTCGACCAGCGAGGGCTGGTGCGAGATGGAGAGCAGCGTGAAGGTGACGGTCGGTTCGCACCGGTCCAGACCGTACGAACGCGTCACCGCGAACATGGCGGCCTCCACGTCCTCGGCCCCCTCGCCCCCGGCCAGCAGCAGCTCGCCGATACGGAGCGTCAGGTCGAGCACCCTCGGTACGGCGGGCCCCGAGTCGTCCGTCCGCTGGACGTTCTCCGCCGCGGGCCGTTCGGTCACCGGCATCCGGAGCATGGTGCGCATCCGGTCCTGCCAGGGCGCCTCCTTGGTCAGCCGGACCATCGGAATGCCGTGCGCGGGGGTGAAAGCGGGCGTCTGGCTCGCGTCGTACGCACGGGGCGGTGCGAAGGCCGAGCCGAGCGTGTCCGAGTTCGGCAGGTTCTTGCCGGCCTGGCCCGAACCGGAAGCGGAACCCGGCCCGCCCGGCTCCGGCTGCACCCCGGCCGGTACCGCGAACTCCGAGGTGGGGTGGTCGTCCTCGAGTGGCGGTGTGGACCGCTCCACCCCGGCGGGCGCGGTGAACGCACTGTGCGCCTCGTCGGACTGGGGCTTCTGGTCCTCCGGACCGCCCTGCTCCGCCACTGCTCGACCTCGCTCTTCCTGGCCCGATGCGTCCTGGCCGCACTCCTGCCCAGTATGGACACGGCCAACGGACCCGCACGCGAGACGGGCGGCACACCGTGAGGTGTACCGCCCGTCCACGCTGTCCTCAGGCCGTCACGGTGACCCGCGGGTCTCGTGACGGACCCGGCCCCGCCCCCCGTACGGAAGCGGAACCGGAAGGAGCCGTGAGGCCCCGGGAGAGAACCGCGTCAGTGCGCGCCGCCGTGGTCCTGCAGACGCTTGTACGAGGCCTCGACCTCGGCCTCGGCCGCGGCGCGGTCGACCCAGTCGGCGCCCTCGACGGACTTGCCGGGCTCCAGGTCCTTGTAGACCTCGAAGAAGTGCTGGATCTCCATGCGGTCGAACTCCGACACGTGGTGGATGTCCTGCAGGTGCTCGACGCGCGGGTCCGACGCGGGGACGCACAGCAGCTTGTCGTCGCCGCCGGCCTCGTCCGTCATGCGGAACATGCCGATGGCACGGCACTTGATGAGGCATCCGGGGAACGTGGGCTCGTCCAGGATGACCAGCGCGTCCAGCGGGTCGCCGTCCTCGCCGAGGGTGTTCTCGACGAAGCCGTAGTCGGCCGGGTAGCTGGTCGAGGTGAAGAGTCGACGGTCCAGGCGGATCCGACCGGTCTCGTGGTCCACCTCGTACTTGTTCCGCGAACCCTTCGGAATCTCGATGGTGACGTCGAACTCCACGGGTGGCTCCTCCATGATCAACACATACGACTGGTGATTAAGTGTCCCCCACGCAGAAGTGTGCTCGCGAAAGGGGCTGGTCAACGGTGGCCGAGCCGGTGGATGAACCGTCGAAGGAACCGTCGGACCCCTGGGGCAAGCTGAAGGGCCTGGCCGGAAAACCGGCCCTGCCGGGCAACTGGCGGCTCGTCGCAGGCTCCGTGGTTCTCGGCCTGGTGGTCGCCGCCGGCGCCGTGTTCGCCGCCGGCCCCTGGGACAACGGTCAGCGTAAGGCCGAACGCGCCCGGGCCGCCGCCATGGGCCGTACAGGTGACACAGCTCACCGCCCTTCCGCGGTGGGTCCGGCCGGCCCCACGCCGGCCCCCAGCGCCGCCGCAGTGCTCGCCGCCCTCGGCTCCGGTACCGGCCGCACCCCGGCGGGGGCCGCGCTCGCGCCGGCCAAGGCGCTGGACCCGCTGATGAAGGCGTCCGCCCTCGGCACCCGTACGACGGCCGTCGTCGTGGACACGGCCACCGGCAAGCGGATCTACGCGCGCGCCGCCGGTACACCGATGACCCCGGCCTCCACCATCAAGCTCGCCACCACGGTCGCCGCGCTCTCCGCGCTCGGCCCCGACCACCGCATCGACACCACCGTGCGCGCCTCGCCCGACCTGCGCACCCTCACCCTCGTCGGCGGCGGCGATCCCACCCTGGACGAGGCGGGGCTGCGCGCACTGGCCCGGTCCACCGCCGAGGCCCTGACGGACCGGAAGGTGCGGAAGGTCGCACTGACGTACGACGCCTCCGCCTACTCCGGGCCCGCCCGTCACCCCATCGGCCCCAACGAGAACCTCGCACCGGTGAGCGCCCTGATGGTCCGCGAGGGGCGCCTCGACAAGAGCGACCACGGCCCCGCCGCGCGCTCCGGCGACCCCGCCGCCGACGCCGCCCGTACCTTCGCCCGGTACCTCCGGGACGGCGGCGTCAGCGCGACGGCCGAACCGCGCCCCCACCGCGCCGCCGCCAAGGCGACCGTCCTCGCCACCCACCGCTCCGACCCGCTCTCCGCGCTGGTCGAACGCACCCTCACCAACAGCGACAACGACCTCGCCGAGGCCCTCGCCCGGCAGACCGCCCTCGGCGCCGGCCGCCCGGCCAGCTTCGCCGGAGCCCGCGGCGCGGTCACCGCCCAGCTGAAGAGGATCGGGATGCCGGTCACCGGCACCCGGCTCGGCGACGGCAGCGGACTCGACCGGAACGACAAGGTGACCGCCGCCCTCCTCGCCGGGCTGCTCGCCCGCGCCGCCGACCCCGCCCACCCCGAACTGCGTCCCGTCCTCACCGGACTCCCGGTGGCCGGTTTCAGCGGCACGCTCGACGGCCGGTACGGCGAGAAGTCGGGCGGCGCCGGACTCGTACGGGCCAAGACGGGCACCCTCACCGGCGTCAACGCCCTGGCCGGCACGGTCGTGGACGCCCGGGGCCGACTGCTCACCTTCGCCTTCCTGACCTCCGGCACCACCTCTCCCGGTGCCGCCGAAAAGGCCCTCGACGACCTCGCCACGGCGCTGGCCACCAGCGCCGGTTAGCGGGGGATTCCCTCCGCCAACGCCCCACCACTCAGGCGCACCCTCACGTACGGTTGACGCATGACGAGCATCGGTGGTGCCGAGATGGTCGACTGGAATCTCGCGGTGGCGACCGCGACCCGGCTCGTACGGCCGGGTCCCGAGATCGACCGGGAGGAGGCGCGCGCCGTCGTCGCGGAGCTGCGCCGCCACGCCAAGGCCTCGGAGGAGCACGTCCGGTCCTTCACCCGGATGATCCCGGAGGGCCCCGGCGCTCCCGTGCCGGCCGACACCCCCGTCCTGGTGGTGGACCGGGCCGGCTGGATCAGGGCCAACGTCGCGGGCTTCCGCGAACTCCTGCGCCCCCTGCTCGCCAAGATGCAGGAGCGGCGCGGCAGCGGCCCCGGCCAGAGCGTCATGGGGGCCGTCGGCGGCAAGGTGACCGGCGTGGAGCTGGGCATGCTGCTCTCCTTCCTCGCCTCCCGGGTGCTCGGCCAGTACGAGACCTTCGCTCCCGCGAGCCGGGAGCTGCCCGCCCTCGACCAGGGCGGCGGCCGACTGCTGCTGGTCGCCCCGAACATCGTCCACGTCGAGCGCGAACTCGGCGTCGACCCGCACGACTTCCGGCTCTGGGTGGCCCTCCACGAGGAGACCCACCGCACCCAGTTCACCGGGGTGCCGTGGCTGCGCGACCACCTCCAGGGCGAGATCCAGTCGTTCCTGAACGAGACCGACGTGGACCCCGCCACCTTCGTCGAACAGCTGCGTGAGGCCGTGCAGTCGCTCGTCGGCGGGCGGCCCGAGGGGGAGAGCGGCGAGGGCGGCGGACGCAGTCTCGTCGATCTCGTCCAGACCCCCGCCCAGCGCGAGATCCTCGGCCGGCTCACCGCCGTGATGTCCCTGCTGGAGGGGCACGCCGACTTCGTCATGGACGGGGTCGGACCCGACGTCGTCCCCTCCGTCGCCGAGATCCGCGAGAAGTTCCAGCAGCGCCGGGCGCGCGGCGCGGGCCGCCTCGACCAGGCACTGCGCAAGCTGCTCGGCATGGATGCGAAACTCCGTCAGTACCGCGACGGCGAGCGGTTCGTGAGCGCCGTGGTCGCCGAGGTCGGCATGGACGGTTTCAACCGGGTCTGGACCTCGCCCAACACGCTCCCGACGAAGGCCGAGATCGCCGCCCCCGCGGAGTGGGTCGCGCGCGTGCACCGTAAGGCAGATTCGTGATCTTGACGCGGCCCACGGCCGCAGAAAGGTCCGCCTATCACCCATCCGAGGGACCATGAGGGCATGGGAAGCCGTGCAATGCTCGATGGACAGCTTGTCTCTGTCACCATCGACGCACTCTGAGTGACGTCAGGGAGGGCACTTCGCCGTCCCGCCTCTCGGAGGCACCTCCCAGAACTCCAGAAGGGCACCGGACATGGGTCCCCATCCTGCGGTCGCGGCGATACGCCTGGCGGTCCGCCGCGTACTCCACGACGTACTCACCGAACACACGCTCCGGACCGGCGAGGGTCTCCTCCCCGGCCGGTCCGGGCACCCCCGCCCCGCCGAAGCCCGCCCCGCCGAAGCCCGTCTCGCCGAAGCCGGCGGAGGCGGCCGGACGGTCTTCCCCGAACGGCCCGTCGCCCCGCCCCTGGTCCTCGTGGCCTGCTCCGGCGGCGCCGACTCCATGGCGCTCGCCTCCGCCCTCGCCTTCGAGGCCCGCAAACTCGACGTACGCGCCGGCGGCATCACCGTCGACCACAACCTCCAGACCGGCAGCGGACTGCGCGCGGCCGAGGTCGTCACCCGTCTGACCGCCATGGACCTCGACCCCGTCGAGGCCGTCGCCGTCCACGTCGGACGCGAGGGCGGCCCCGAAGCCGCCGCCCGTGACGCCCGCTACGCCGCGCTCGACGCCGCCGCCGAGCGCCACGGCGCCGCCACGATCCTGCTCGGCCACACCCGTGACGACCAGGCCGAGACGGTGCTGCTCGGGCTCGCCCGGGGCTCCGGCATCCGCTCGCTCTCCGGCATGGCCGCCGCCTCCGGCCCGGCCGGCCGCTACCGCCGCCCGTTCCTCCAGCTCGACCGCCAGACCGTCCGCAAGGCCTGCCTCGTCCAGTCCCTCCCGGTCTGGGACGACCCGCACAACGCCGACCCCGCCTACACCCGCTCCCGCCTCCGCCACGAGGGCCTGCCCGCCCTGGAGAAGGCCCTCGGCAAGGGCGTCGTGGAGGCTCTCGCCCGTACGGCCCAGCTCTCCCGGGACGACGCCGACGCCCTGGACGGCTGGGCCGCCGAGGCCGAGCGGGCCGTGCGCGACGACGACGGAGAGCTGGACTGCGCCAAGCTCTGGGCGCTGCCGCCCGCCGTACGCCGCCGGGTGCTGCGCCGTGCCGTCATCGAGGCGGGCGCCCCGGCCGGTTCTCTCTTCGCCCGGCACGTCGAGGAAGTGGACCGGCTGATCACCGGCTGGCGGGGCCAGCGCGCCCTCAACCTGCCCGGCCGCGTCGAAGCCCGGCGCCAGGGTGGCAGACTGGTCATTCGGCAGAGCTGAAGAGCAAGCGGCTGAAGTGCAGGCGAGACGGCCGGCCGGGCCCGGGTGACACGCACCGGGCCGGGCGGGCGAAGAAAGAGACGCGGGTGAACGAGAAGGACATGGGCAGCGACCTCCAGTCGGTGCTCCTCACGAAGGAAGAGATCGACGCGAAGCTCGTCGAGCTGGCCGCCAAGATCGACGCGGAGTACGCGGGCAAGGATCTGCTCCTCGTCGGGGTCCTCAAGGGCGCGGTGATGGTCATGGCCGACCTGGCCCGCGCGCTGTCCACCCCCGCCACGATGGACTGGATGGCCGTCTCCTCGTACGGCGCGGGCACCCAGTCCTCCGGCGTCGTCCGCATCCTCAAGGACCTGGACACCGACATCAAGGGCAAGCACGTCCTGATCGTCGAGGACATCATCGACTCCGGGCTGACGCTCTCCTGGCTGCTCTCCAACTTGGGGTCGCGCGAGCCGGCGAGCCTGGAGGTCTGCACCCTGCTGCGCAAGCCGGACGCCGCCAAGGTCGCGATCGACGTGAAGTGGATCGGCTTCGACATCCCCAACGAGTTCGTCGTCGGTTACGGGCTGGACTACGCGGAGAAGTACCGCAACCTCCCCTTCGTCGGCACCCTCGCCCCGCACGTGTACGGCGGCTGACACCCCGACCGGCCCTTCGGGAGCACGGCCCCCGCCGCACGCCGGCCGGGGCCGTTCCCGGAAGACGGCGGCAGCGGGAACCCTTACCGCGCTCCCGCCGTTGAAGGTCTCGAATAAGGGTTTCCGGTACGTCCTCGGCGGTCGAAGGCCACCATGCTGGGGTACGGTCCGAAGAGCAGTCTCAATCTCACAGCAGCATTTACCTACGGGCAGGAGGGACGGGGCGACTTCGCTCCGTATGGATGGACGTGAAGCGATACTTCCGTGGGCCGGTCATGTGGATCGTGCTGGCCGTCCTCGCCGTGGTCGTGTTGATGCAGGTCGTCGGCTCGTCCGGCGGCTACAAGACGGTGGACACCGCCAAGGTGATCCAGGCGATCAGCAAGAACCAGGTGGAGTCGGCCAAGCTGACCACCGGTGACGAACAAATTCTCAAGATCGAGCTGAAGGACGGCCAGAAACTCAAGGGCGAGTCCGGCAGCAAGTTCCAGGCCAGCTACATCGGCAGCCAGGGCGTCGACCTCGCCGACACGCTGCAGCAGAAGTTCGAGAGCGGTGACATCGAGAAGGGTTACACCGTCTCGCCGTCGAAGCAGTCCCCGTTCCTCTCGATCCTGCTGTCGCTCCTGCCCTTCGTCCTCATCGTGGTCATCTTCCTGTTCCTGATGAACCAGATGCAGGGCGGCGGCTCCAAGGTCATGCAGTTCGGCAAGTCCAAGGCCAAGCTGATCACCAAGGACACGCCGAAGACGACGTTCGCCGACGTGGCGGGCTCGGACGAGGCCGTCGAGGAGCTCCAGGAGATCAAGGAGTTCCTCCAGGAGCCGGCGAAGTTCCAGGCCGTCGGCGCCAAGATCCCGAAGGGCGTCCTGCTCTACGGGCCGCCCGGTACGGGCAAGACGCTGCTCGCACGCGCCGTCGCCGGCGAAGCGGGTGTGCCGTTCTACTCCATCTCCGGCTCCGACTTCGTCGAGATGTTCGTCGGTGTCGGTGCCTCCCGGGTCCGCGACCTCTTCGAGCAGGCCAAGGCGAACGCCCCGGCGATCGTCTTCGTCGACGAGATCGACGCGGTCGGCCGGCACCGTGGTGCCGGTATGGGCGGCGGTCACGACGAGCGCGAGCAGACGCTCAACCAGCTGCTCGTCGAGATGGACGGCTTCGACGTCAAGGGCGGCGTGATCCTGATCGCCGCGACCAACCGGCCGGACATCCTCGACCCGGCGCTGCTGCGCCCGGGCCGGTTCGACCGTCAGATCGCGGTGGACCGTCCGGACATGCTCGGGCGCCTGGCGATCCTCAAGGTGCACAAGAAGGGCAAGCCGGTCACCGACGACGTCGATCTGAACGCCGTCGCCCGACGTACCCCCGGCTTCACCGGTGCCGACCTGGCGAACGTGCTGAACGAAGCGGCGCTCCTCACGGCGCGCGGCAACAAGAAGCTGATCGACAACGCCACCCTCGACGAGGCGATCGACCGCGTCGTGGCCGGCCCGCAGAAGCGGACCCGGATCATGTCCGAGAAGGAGAAGAAGATCACCGCGTACCACGAGGGCGGACACGCCCTGGTCGCGGCGGCTTCCCCCCAGTCGGACCCGGTGCACAAGATCACGATCCTCTCCCGCGGCCGTGCCCTCGGTTACACGATGGTGCTTCCGGAGGAGGACAAGTACTCCACGACGCGCAACGAGATGCTCGACCAGCTCGCATACATGCTGGGTGGGCGCGCGGCCGAGGAGCTGGTCTTCCACGACCCGACCACCGGTGCCGCCAACGACATCGAGAAGGCCAGTGCCACGGCCCGCGCGATGGTGACGCAGTACGGCATGACCGAGCGGCTCGGGGCGATCAAGTTCGGCGGTGACAACACCGAGCCCTTCGTGGGCCGCGAGATGGGTCACCAGCGCGACTACTCGGAAGAGGTCGCCGCGCTCGTCGACGAAGAGGTCAAGAAGCTCATCGAGACCGCGCACAACGAGGCGTGGGAGATCCTGGTCGAGAACCGCGACATCCTCGACACCCTGGTGCTCCAGCTCCTGGAGAAGGAGACCCTGGGCAAGGAGGAGATCGCGGAGATCTTCGCCCCGATCGTGAAGCGTCCGGCCCGTCCGGCGTGGACCGGTTCCTCCCGGCGCACCCCGTCGACGCGTCCGCCGGTGCTCTCGCCGAAGGAACTCGCGCTGACCAACGGCTCGGCCGTCGCCAACGGTTCGGCCGGTGCCAACGGCTCGACGGCTTCCTCGGACGCCGCCCCGGCCAAGGACCTCTCCCCGGAGGACCGTCCGGAGAGCTGACCCCCGTACCGAGCAGGTGTGACGGCCCTCACCCGCCGCCCGCCCGCACCGGAATGGATGCCGCGCCCCCCAGGTTTTAGCCTGTGGGGGCGCGGCTTTTTGGGCCGTGCGGACACCGCGCAGCCGGCGCGCAGAGGAACGAGGCACAGATGACCGATCCGGTGACGCTGGACGGCGCTCACGCGACCGGCCCGTACGGCGAGTTCGACGAGAAGCGGGCCGAGGCGGCCGTACGGGAGCTGCTGATCGCGGTGGGCGAGGACCCGGACCGTGAGGGGCTCCTGGAGACCCCCGGGCGCGTCGCGCGGGCGTACCGGGAGATCTTCGCCGGACTCTTCCAGGAGGCCCGGGACGTCCTGACGACCACGTTCGACCTGGGGCACGACGAGATGGTCCTGGTGAAGGACATCGAGGTCTTCTCCACCTGCGAGCACCACCTGGTGCCGTTCCGGGGGGTCGCGCACGTGGGGTACATCCCGGCGACCTCGGGGAAGATCACCGGGCTCTCCAAGCTGGCGCGGCTGGTGGACGTCTACGCGCGCCGGCCGCAGGTGCAGGAGCGGCTCACCACGCAGATCGCCGAGGCCCTGATGGAGATCCTGGAGCCGCGCGGCGTCATCGTCGTCATCGAGTGCGAGCACATGTGCATGTCGATGCGCGGCATCCGCAAGCCCGGGGCGAAGACCCTCACCTCGGCGGTGCGCGGGCAGCTCCGTGACCCGGCGACGCGGGCCGAGGCGATGAGCCTCATCATGGCGCGCTGAGGGCCGGAGCGGCCACTCAGGCCGCGGCCACGCTCTTGTCGTCGTCGTGGTCCTCGGGGAGCTTGCAGACGTGCTCCAGGAAGAGGGCCGCGGCGATGACGGCGAAGGATGCCACCACGGCTGCGCCCGCGTAGATCGCCTGATCGCGGCGGGGCGGCAGGTCCAGGTAGCTCAGCAGGAAGACGGCGGTGCCGCCGTACATCCCGGCGACCAGTGCGGCCACCAGGGCGCTGGCCTGGCCGAAGACGAGGGCCCTGGCCGCCATCAGCGGTTCGACACCCTTGGCCCCCGGCCGCCGCTCGCGCTGGGCGCGGAGCCGGGAGCGCAGCGAGAGGGCCGTCGCCAGCAGGATCGCGGCGATGGCCGCGAGCACGATCGGTGCGGCCAGCGGGACGCTCGGCAGGGTGCCGAAGGCGTCCCAGAGGCGGGCGGCCGCCCAGGAGAGCACGCCCGCGGCGGCGAAGAGGCCGGCCAGTACTCCGAGCCGTAGTTGCTTCACCGGTCACGCCGCCCTTCGCCGCCCGCGTTCCGTCCCGCGGTCCTGTCTGCCCTGAGCCTAACGACTGAGGACCGCCCCGTGATCCCGCGTACCCGGCCGCGTGCCCGAGGTGGGTCTCCGTACCGCCTCCGGGAGTCTCCGGCGGGCGCGCGGGATCACTCGGGCAGGCGGAGTTCCAGGTCGGCGCGGGGCAGCACGCCGTCCCGCCCGACCGCGGCCAGCAGTCCCGCGACCGGGCCGGCGCCCGGCAGCTGGGCGTCGGGGTCCACGTCGTACCAGGGCGCGAGAACGAAGGCCCGCTCCCCGGCTCGCGGGTGCGGAAGCGTCAGGTGCGGGTCGTCCGAGACCACGTCGGCGTACGCGACGATGTCGACGTCGATGGTGCGGGGCCCCCACCGCTCCTCGCGGACCCGGTCGAATGCCTCCTCGATGGCCTGGCCGCGCTCCAGCAGCGAGGACGGCGGCAGCGTCGTCTTCACCACGACCACCGCGTTGAAGTACGAGGGCTGGGAGCCGGGCTCCACCCCCCAGGGCTCCGTCTCGTACACCGGGGAGACCGCTTTGACCCGGACGCCGGGGGTGTCCTCCAGGGCGTCGATGGCGCCCTGGAGGGTCTCCAGCCGGTTGCCCAGGTTGGAACCGAGGGAGATCACGGCCCGCCTGGGGTTGGAGAGGGTGACGTCGGCGTCGTCGACCTGCTGGACGACCGAGGCCGGCACCGGCTGGACCGTGGGATCGCTCTGCCCGCGGGCGGAAAATGCTGTCATGCTCGGCTCCGGGTGATGGTGATGGTCACGTCGTCGAAGGGGACCGTGATCGGGGCATCCGGCTTGTGCACGACCACCTCGACCTCGTGGACCCCCTCGTGCTGGAGACACTGCTGGGCGATGCGCTCGGCGAGGGTCTCGATCAGATCGACCGGCTCGCCCGAGACGATGGCGACGACCTCTTCCGCGACGATGCCGTAGTGCACGGTCCGCGAGAGATCGTCGGCGGCGGCGGCGGCCCGGGTGTCCAGGCTCAGGGCCAGGTCCACGATGAAGGTCTGGCCCTCTTCGCGTTCCCGGGGGAAGACGCCATGGTGTCCACGGGCCTTGAGGCCGCGCAGCGCGACACGATCCACGCGAATCACTCCTGCTGTTGTTGGTCCACGGGGCGCGGGAACCTTCCTTTCGGAGGGTGCCGGGCCCGCGCGTCCCGGCATACCGGTGCCGCGCCCCGGCGGGGCGCCTTCTCCCGAATCTACCCGCGAGCACCGACGGAGCGGGCCCTCGGGTGGGTGCGGCGCGCGCCCCGGACGAGGCCCCCGCCGCGCCCTCGGGCGCTGGTGTCCGCCCATACCCGCTGCCACGGCGCCTCAACCCCGCGGGCCCCGTGCGCCGGATCAGGCCGGAGCTTCCCGCTCCGGTTCCTCGTCGGACTCGGTCAGCACCGGCGAGCCGTGGTGGGACCAGAGCTTCCAGCCGTCGGGGGTGCGCCGGAACAGATTGGTCGCGACGACCAGCTGGCCGACGAGCGGGCCCACGGTGTCGTCGCCCTCGGCCGGGCCGCCGCTGAGGATGTTCTCCGTGCAGTTGACCAGAGCGGTGTCGCCGGTCATGGCGACATCGACGTCGGTCAGGATGAACTGGATGTACTCGGTGTTCGCCATGATGAGCGCGTAGCTGCGGAGCACGTCCCCGCGTCCCCGGAGGACCGGCCAGCCGGGGTGGACGCAGGAGATCGTGAGGTCCTCGCCGGGCAGCCAGCGGTCGGCGAGACGTTCGTAGTCGCCGCTCTCCATCGCCTCGTAGAAGTCGGTGTTCGCCCGTTCGACGGCGGCGACGTCGGCCGTCGCGTCCGAGGCGCCGTTCTCGTCGGAGCCCGCGGGCGGCGTGGTCACACGGCTCCTTCGACGGCACGGCACACGCGTACGGCGTCGGCGCTGGCCCGGACCTCGTGGACCCGGACCGCCCAGGCACCCGCCCGGGCGGAGATCGTGGAGACCGCGGCGGTCGCGGCGTCGCGCTCCCGCGCCGGGGGCGGGGTGCCGTCCGGACCGGCCAGGGTCCGCCCGAGGAACCGCTTGCGCGACGCGGCCACCAGCAGCGGGCGGCCGAGGTCGTGCAGCGCGTCCAGGTGCGCGACGAGCGCCAGGTCCTGGGCGGTGTCCTTGGCGAAGCCGAGGCCCGGGTCGATCACGATCCGCTCCGGGGCCACCCCGCCCGCGACCACGGCGTCCATGCGTTCGCGCAGTTCGGTGACGACCTCGCCGACCACGTCCGCGTACACCGCCCGGGCGTTCATGGACTCGCTGAAGCCGCGCCAGTGCATCACGACGAAGGGCGCCCCGGTCTCGGCGACCACCCGGACCATGTCCGGGTCGGCCAGACCGCCGCTGACGTCGTTCACCAGCACACCGCCGGCCTCGACGGACCGTTCGGCGACCCGGGCCCGCATGGTGTCCACCGAGACCACGGCGCCCTCGGCGACCAGGCCCCGTACGACGGGCACCACCCGGCGCAGCTCCTCGTCCTCGTCGACCCGGCTCGCGCCGGGGCGGGTGGACTCACCGCCGACGTCGATCAGGTCCGCGCCGTCCGCCATCAGGGCCAGCCCGCGCTTGATCGCGGCCGTGGTGTCGAACCACCGGCCTCCGTCGGAGAAGGAGTCGGGGGTCACGTTGACCACCCCCATGACCGCACAGCGGTCCCACTCCGGCAGGCCCTCGATCGTGCCCCGTCCGCGCAACGTACTCATGCGTCCAGCGTAGGGCTTGTCCCCCACGGGCGTGGGGGCGGCGGTCAGCGGGCCGGACCGGCCGCCCCGGCGACCGTCTCCAGCGCGATCCCGGCCCGGGTGCGGTCCGCCGCGTCGGCCCTGATCGAGCGGCGCAGCGCTTCGTGGAGCCGGCCGGGGGTGAGGGCGCCGAGGTAGCGGCCCGACTCCTCGTCGTCCACGACCGCGATCCACCCCGCGTCGTGCTGGAGCATCACGGCGAGGGCCTGCCGGAGCGGGGCGCCGAGCGGGAGCCGGGCGTCCATGGGACGCAGCGCCTCGCGGACGGTGACGTCCCTGCCCGGGACCGCTTCCCGGGCAGGCTGCGCCCCGGCGGGCAGCCAGCCCAGTGGGCGGTCCTGGTCGTCCAGCACCACCGCCCACCGGGCGCCCTCGCCGGCGATCCGCGCGGTGGCGTCCCGGAGGGGTTCGCCGGGCCGGACGACCGGGGGCCGGTCGAGGTCGGCCTCCTCCACCGGGGTGACCGAGAGCCGCTTCAGGCCCCGGTCGGCGCCGACGAAGTCCGCGACGTACGGGGTGGCGGGGGCGCCGAGCACCCGGGCGGGGGAGTCGAACTGCTCGATCCGGCCCTGTCCGTAGACGGCGATCCGGTCGCCGAGGCGGACGGCCTCCTCGATGTCGTGGGTGACGAAGAGGACGGTCTTGCGCACCGTTTCCTGGAGTCTGAGGAACTCGTTCTGGAGGTGCTCGCGGACCACGGGGTCGACCGCGCCGAACGGCTCGTCCATCAGCAGGACCGGCGGATCGGCAGCCAACGCCCTTGCCACGCCCACGCGTTGGCGCTGCCCACCGGAGAGCTGCTCGGGGTAGCGGTCGCCGTGCACCGACGGGTCGAGACCGACCAGATCCAGCAGCTCCGCCGCCCGCTCCCGGGCCTTCGCGCGTTTCCATCCGAGGAGATGGGGAACGGTGGCGGTGTTCTCCAGGACCGTCCTGTGCGGGAAGAGGCCCACTTGCTGGATCACATAGCCGATACGGCGCCGGAGCCGGACAGGATCGATCGCGGATATGTCCTCGCCGTCGAGGTACACCCGCCCCCCGGTCGGTTCGATCAGCCGGTTCACCATCTTCATGGTGGTCGTCTTGCCGCATCCTGACGGGCCCACGAGCGTGACGAGTTCACCCTCCGCCACCTCGAAGGAGAGCGAGTCGACGGCCGTCGTGCCGTCGGCGTACCGCTTGGTGACGTTCTCGAACCGGATCATGGTTCCCCCTTGTAGCGCGCCTGGTGTGACGGGCGTGTTGCTGGAACGGGACGGCCTCCGTGCGGGTCCGTGCACGAGGATAGGCTCGCCGCCGTACCCGCCGCCGGAAGGCCCGGGAAGGGTCCGTACCCCGGAATCGGGACGGTACGTGGGAAGGGGAGGTGGGGGCGGATGGCCGGCTCGGACTGCCTGGTGACGAACGACTGGATCTGCGGCGAGTACCTCCGCACCCGCAGCGGTGAGTTGACGGACGCGACCGTCCAGCACGTCTGGATCACCGCCGTCTCGGTGGCGATCGGGTTGGTGATCGCCTTCCCGCTGGCCCTCCTCGCCCGCCGGGGGCGGCACTTCGCCGGGCCGGTCCTCGGACTGACGACGGTGATCTACACCGTGCCCTCGCTGGCGATGTTCTCCCTGCTGCTGCCCGTCTTCGGGCTGTCCGCCTCCCTGGTGGTCACCGGACTGGTGCTGTACTCGCTGACCATCCTCGTACGGAACATCCTGGCCGGGCTCGAAGCGGTGCCCGAAGAGGTGAAGGAGGCCGCGCGCGGCATGGGGTACGGCCCCGCCAGGCTCCTCTGGGAGGTCGAGATCCCCCTCGCGCTGCCCGCGCTCATGGCCGGCCTGCGGATCGCCTCGGTGTCCACCGTGGCGCTCACCACGGTCGGCTCGCTCGTCGGCAAGGGCGGCCTCGGCAACCTCATCCGGGACGCCCTGCCCAGCCTCTTCAAGGCCCAGGTGCTGGCCGCCTCGGTGCTCTGCGTGGTGCTCGCCGTCGCCGCCGACCTGCTGCTGCTCGGTGTGCAGCGGTGGCTGACGCCGTGGACCCGGGCCCGGGCGGCCACCCCGCTCGCGGCGCCGTCACCGCTGACGACGCCGGTGCCCGTACCGGCACCGACGACGGAACCGGTGACGAAGGCCGCGACGAAGGAGGTGGGCTGAGCCGTGGGAGTGGTCGCGGATGCCTGGACCTGGCTGGTCACGGGCTCCAACTGGTCGGGGGAGGACGGTGCCGCGCACCGCCTCGCCGAGCACCTCTACGTCAGCGGGCTCGCGCTCCTGGTCGCCTGCGCGATCGCGCTGCCCCTCGGGCTCCGGCTCGGCCACCTCGGCCGGGGCGGCGCGCTCGCCATCAACATCTCCAACGTGGGCCGGGCGGTGCCCGTCTTCGCGGTGCTCGCCCTCTTCATGCTCACGCCGCTGCGCAACTCCGGCTACGTGCCGACCGTGATCGCGCTGGTGCTCTTCGCGGTGCCGCCGCTGCTCACCAACACCTACGTCGGCATGACCGGGGTGGACCGCGCGGTGGTCGAGGCCGCCCGGGGCATGGGGATGTCCGGGGTGCAGGTCTTCCTCCGGGTGGAGCTGCCGCTCGCCCACCCCATGATCATGGCCGGGCTGCGGTCCGCCGCCGTGCAGGTGGTGGCCACCGCCTCCATCGCGGCGATGGCCGGGCTCGGCGGGCTCGGACGCGTCATCACCGCGGGATTCAACCGGTACGACACCGCGCAGGTCTTCGCGGGAGCGGTTCTGGTCGCCCTGCTCGCCCTGGTGGTGGAGGGCGTCCTGCTGGCGCTCGACCGGCTGCTGTCGCCCCTGCGGCGGCGGGGGCGCGGGGCGTGAGCCGCCCGGCCCTCCCCTCCCACTTTTCTCATCACTCAACAGCCGTGGACTCAACAGCCGTGGACGGAGAAGGAACATGAGCAGAAACGCACGCATAGCGGGTGCGGTCATCGGGACGATCGCGCTGGCCGGGTCGCTCGCGGCCTGCGGGGGCGACAGCCTGGAGAAGGACGGCAAAGCCGGCTCGACGAGTGGGGCCTCCGCCCCCGCGGACGCCAAGAAGGGCACGCTCGTCGTGGGTTCGGCGGCCTTCACCGAGTCCAAGGTCCTCGCCGAGCTGTACGCCCAGATCCTCGCCGACGGCGGCTGGAGCACCTCGGTCACCACGGTGGAGAACCGGGAGCTGTACGAACCCTCCCTGGAGAAGGGCGAGATCGACGTCATCCCCGAATACGCCGCGACTCTCGCCGAATTCCTCAACGCCAAGGTGAACGGGGCGAAGGAGGCGGAGAAGGCCCCGGTCGCCTCCGGCGACGTCGCGGCCACCGTCGCCGCCCTGCAGAAGCTGGCGACACCGCTCGGTCTGACCGCGCTTCCGGCCGGCGAGGCCGTCGACCAGAATGCCTTCGCGGTGACCAAGGAATTCGCCGCGAAGAACAACCTGAAGACACTTTCCGATCTGGGCAAGTCGAAGATCAAGGTGAAGATCGCGGCCGGTGACGAGTGCGCGGTGCGGCCCTTCTGCGCCCCCGGCCTGAAGGCGACCTACGGCATCGACGTGGCAGGTGTCGACCCCAAGGGCGTCGGTACGCCGCAGGCCAAGCAGGCGGTGAAGGACGGGGTGGACCAGCTCGTGCTGAGCACCACCACGGACGCCGTCCTCGACGCGTACGACCTGGTCTTCCTGGAGGACGACAAGCACCTCCAGAACGCCGACAACCTCCTTCCCGTGGTGAACACGGCGGACGCCGGGTCGCCGGAGGTCGCCAAACTGCTGGCGAAGGTCACCGGCGTTCTGACGACGGAGGATCTCGCGGAACTCAACCGCAAGGTCGACGCGGAGCGCGCCAAGCCGGCGGATGTCGCCAAGGAGTACCTGACCTCCAAGAAGTTGATCGGCTGACCTTCCGGCCACCCCGGATACCCGCGCCTTCCAGGGTGCGGGTATCCGATGGCCGGGATTTCCCCGAGGGATCTCCCTCGCGGATCTTCCGCACGGTTCTCCGGCCTGCGGAAAGCGGGACCGGAGAACCGGCGGCGTTCTTCGACGCGGTGTCAGGTAACCGCAGGGGAACAGATTGCCCGGCGGCCTCCCGTACGCCGATCGCACGCGGTAAATTCCAGCCATGCCCCGTGGACGTCATCGCCATTCGCCACCCCTGCACAAGTTGCTGCCGCCCTCCGCGGTGGCCGGAGTGTCGGTCGTGCTGGCCGCCGGCGCGTGGCTGCCCCTGGACACGATCCCGCTGCGGGTACTCGCGACGGCGGCAGCCGCCACCGGTCTCGTCGGCGCGTATCTGATGCGTACCTGGGACCAGGCCGCGGGACTGCGGGTCGCGGAGCTCCAGCGCGCCCAGGCCGGCGCCGAATGGCGGGCCGAGGAACGCGTCGCGGAGCTGGAACAGGAGCTGGAGGAGGCGCGGGAGCTGCGCGGCCGCCTGGAGACCAAGCTCCGCTCCAAGCGGATGGAGCTCGCCGGACTGCGCGGGGAGCACGCCGGGCTGCTGCGCCGGTACGCCACCGCCGAGACCGAGCGGGCCAGTGCGCTGGAGGGCCGCCGGCAGCTCGCCATCGAGGCGGCGGCCGCCCCCATCGCGCTGCCGCCCGCCCGTTCCACGCCCACCCCGGCCGCGTACCTCGCTGCCGCCCGGGCCCTGCGCGACCTGCCCCACAACGCCGCGCTCCAGCGGGCCCGCCGGACGGCTGAGCAGGCCCGGCAGCGGGATCTCGCCGAGCGTGCCCGGGAGTCGGCCGCGCAGACGGACGGCGCGCGGGGGCGGCATGCCGCGGCCGACGCGTACGTCGACCGTGCGGGCGTCGACCGTGCGGGCGTCGACCGTGCGTCCGTCGACCGTGCGGGCGGCGATCACGCGGCCCCCGGCGGCCGGCCCGACGACCGGCCCGACGACCACCGGGCGAACCGCGCCGGCGGCGACGGCACCCACTCGGCGGACTTCGCCCCCCGGCGGCCCGGTCCGCAGCCCGCGCTGCCCGCACCCCGGGCGGCCGGCCCGTCCCCGGTGCCGGCCCGGGTGGCCCGTACGGTCCCGGCGGCCTCGGCCGTCGTGCCGTACCACGCGCAGCGCCGGGCGCAGGTGCCGCAGGGCGGGTTCGACTTCTTCGGCAGCCAGCCCGACGGCACCCCGGCGCCCGGGACGGCCACGGTTCCCGGTCCGGGCACCGGGGTGCGGCAGTCGCCCCGGCCCGTGCCGGAGGAGGATCTCGCGGACGTGGTCGGTGAAGAGGCGCTGGCCGTGCACCGCAGCCACGCGGGCGATCCGCGCGCGGTCGGCAAGGTCATCGACCTCGCCCCGCCGGACGCCCAGAGGCGCCCCGGCTCTTCCGGCCTGCGGGGCGCGGCTTCCTGACGGGACGCGCGCCCGGACACGGCTTCTCCGGGCTCTACTTGTCGATGTCGCCGACGACGAAGAAGAGCGAGCCCAGGATCGCGACCATGTCGGCGACGAGGGTTCCCGGCAGCAGCTCCGCCAGCGCCTGGATGTTGTTGAACGAGGCCGAGCGGAGCTTCAGCCGGTACGGCGTCTTCTCGCCCTTGGAGACCAGGTAGTAGCCGTTGATGCCGAGCGGGTTCTCGGTCCAGGCGTAGGTGTGGCCCTCGGGGGCCTTGAGCACCTTGGGCAGCCGCTGGTTGATCGGCCCGGGAGCCAGGGCGTCCATCCGGTCGAGGCAGGCGTCCGCGAGGTCCAGCGCGTTGACCGTCTGCTCCAGCAGGCACTCGAAGCGGGCCAGGCAGTCGCCCTCGGTCCGGGTGACCACCTTCAGTACGTCCGTCAGCTCTCCGTACGCGAGGTACGGATCGTCGCGCCGCAGGTCGAAGTCGACGCCGGAGGCACGGGCGATGGGCCCGGACACCCCGTACGCGTGCACCGCCTCGGCGGTCAGCACCCCGACGTCGCGCGTCCGGGCCCGGAAGATCTCGTTGCCGAGCACCAGGTCCTCGTACACGTGCATCCGCGAGCGCACGGAGGCCACGGCGTCCCGCGCCCGGCCGAGCCAGCCCGCCGGGAGGTCCTCCTTGAGGCCGCCGACCCGGTTGAACATGTAGTGCATCCGGCCGCCGGAGACCTCCTCCATCACGGCCTGGAGCTCCTCGCGCTCCCGGAACGCGTAGAACATCGGTGTGATGCCGCCGAGTTCGAGGGGGTAGGACCCGAGGAACATCAGGTGGTTGAGGACCCGGTTCAGTTCGGCGAGCAGGGTCCGCGTCCAGACGGCGCGTTCGGGAACCTCCATGCCGAGCATCCGCTCGACGGCCATCACGACACCCAGTTCGTTGGAGAACGCCGACAGCCAGTCGTGGCGGTTGGCGAGCATCACGATCTGCCGGTAGTCGCGGGCCTCGAAGAGCTTCTCGGCGCCCCGGTGCATGTAGCCGATGACGGGTTCGGCGCTCAGGATGCGCTCGCCGTCCAGGACCAGGCGCAGCCGGAGCACGCCGTGCGTGGAGGGGTGTTGCGGACCGATGTTGAGCACCATGTCGGTGCTCTCCGCCGCGCCACCGATGCCGACCGTCGTCTCCGTCATGCGGCCCAGTATTCCCTGCGCGCGGACGGGCGGTGCCGCTCACCCCACCCGCTGCACCAGCCACCCGAAGTCGCCGAGCCCGCCGCGCGCGGTGAGTTCGGCCGCCTCGCCCGCCGACGCGAGCGCCCGGAGGTACCCGGCGGGGTCGGTGGAGGCCATCGCCAGCGGGGGCCGGCCGCCGAATCCGCCGAATCCGCCGGAGCCGCCGGAGGTACCGAGGCGGCCGAGGGCGGTGCGCTGGTCGAGGAGTTCGGGCGCCGGGCCGCCGGGGGGCGTCCCTGCGGCGGCGCAGGCGTCTAGTGCGACGTGGGCGGTGAGGTCGCAGGAGCCGTCCGGCACCGGAGGCACCTCCCGGCCGGCCCGGAACCCGGTCAGGGTGCCGAACGGCGGCCGGGCGCCACGTACGTGCGCGTAGTCCACGGCCACCGCGCACCCCGCCGCCAGCGAGCCCACCGCCCCGGCCCACGCCCGGTCGCGGGGCAGCCCGATCTCGGCCCGGTCGCCCGGAGCACCCGGTGTCCACCAGCGCTCCAGCCACCGCGCGTCCTCACCGGTCACCGGATCGCCCAGCCGCTCGGCGCCGTCCGAGGCACGGACCAGGACGTACCGGGCGACGCCGTCCGCGTCTGTCTCGGCGACGTCGAGCGGCACGTTGTCCAGCCACTCGTTGGCGAACAGCAGCCCGGTGACCCCCTGGGGCGGCCGCACGCACCACTCGATCCGGGGGTCCAGTCCCGGCGGGCGGTCCGCCAGTTCGACGGCGTACGCGGTGACCGTCAGCCCCTCCGGAGCGGCGGCCAGCACTCCGGCGGCCAGCTCCCCGCGCCCCGCGCCCATGTCGACCAGGGCGACGGTCTCCGTACCCAGCTCCGCCGCCGTACGCGCCAGCAGCCGGGCCACCGCCGCGGCGAAGAGCGGGGAGGCGTGGACCGAGGTACGGAAGTGCCCGGCGGGCCCCTCCGGCCTCCGGTAGAAGCCGCCGTCGCCGTACAGCGCGGCCCGCGCCGCCGCACCCCATCCGAGCCATTCGTCCGTCACGGGGCAAGTCTCCGGCATCCGCCCCGGGCCTCTCTCCACCTTGGGGAGTACGGGCCACCCAAGCGGATCGGCCCTCCGGTTGACCCGGGGCACCCGCGCTCTTCCCTACGCTGGCACAGTGCAGAGCCTCTACGACTTCCTCCGCAGACACCCGACGGGCGTCGACTGCTTCTGGGCCGTCGTCCTCCTCGGGCTCTCCGGGGTGACCTTCGTGTCCGACCCCCCGGCCGGGCTGCGGGAACGGATCTGCACGGTGCCGGTCATCCTGGGGCTCTGCGCCGTGCTGGCGCTGCGCCGCCGGATGCCGGAGCGGATGCTGCTGCTCGCGCTCGGGATCGGGATCGCCCAGGTGGCGCTGGGCGTCGAGACGGGCGTCGCCGACTTCGCCCTGCTGGTGATCATCTACACCGTCGCCGCGTCGGGGGAGCGCTGGGCCTCCCGGCTGGCGCTGGGCTGCGGCCTGCTCGCCGCGGGGATCTCGCAGGCGCGCTGGCCCGAGGAGCAGGGCGGCTGGGTCCAGCAGATCTTCGTCGTGGTCGTGCTGACCGTGCCGTTCGTGCTCGCCTGGGTGCTCGGCGACTCGCTGCGGACCCGGCAGGCGTACTTCCAGGCTCTGGAGGAGCGCGCCGCCCGGCTGGAGCGCGAACGCGAGGCCCAGTCCAAGGTCGCCGTCGCCGCCGAGCGCGCCAGGATCGCCCGTGAACTCCACGACGTCGTCGCCCACAACGTCTCCGTGATGGTGGTCCAGGCCGACGGCGCCGCCTATGTCATGGACGCGGCGCCCGATCAGGCCCGCCAGGCCCTGGAGACCATCTCCACCACCGGCCGGCAGGCCCTCGCCGAGATGCGCCGACTCCTCGGCGTGCTGCGCACCGGCGACTCCGACCCGAGCGGTGAGTACGTCCCCCAGCCCGACGTCGAGCAGATCGACGAACTCGTCGAACAGGTCCGCAAGGCCGGCCTGGCGGTGGACTTCACCGTCGAGGGAACCCCGCGCCCGCTGCCCAGCGGCGTGGAACTGACCGCGTACCGCATCGTGCAGGAGGCGCTCACCAACACACGCAAGCACGGCGGCCCCGACGCCGGGGCGAGCGTGCGGCTGGTCTACTTCGACGACGGCCTCGGACTGCTCGTCGAGGACGACGGACGCGGCTCCCCGCACGAGCTGTACGAGGACGGCGGGGCGGACGGCGCCGGCCACGGCATGATCGGCATGCGGGAACGGGTCGGCATGGTCGGCGGCACGCTCGACGCCGGCCCGCGCCCCGGCGGCGGCTTCCGGATCAGCGCGCTGCTCCCGCTGAAACCGGCCGCCTGACCCGGGCGGCCCCACCCCTTTCGACAGGACAGGACCCCTTCCCCATGGCCATCCGCGTGATGCTCGTCGACGACCAGGCGCTGCTGCGCACCGGCTTCCGCATGGTGCTCGCCGCACAGCCGGACATGGAGGTGGTCGCCGAGGCGGGCGACGGCGCCGAGGCGATCGAGGTGCTCCGCGCCACCGCCGTCGACGTCGTCCTGATGGACGTCCGCATGCCCCGGCTGGACGGGGTGGAGGCCACCCGCCGCATCTGTGCCCAGGAGAACCCGCCGAAGGTGCTCATCCTGACCACCTTCGACCTGGACGAGTACGCCTTCACCGGCCTCAAGGCGGGGGCCAGCGGCTTCATGCTCAAGGACGTGCCGCCCGGGGAGCTGCTGAACGCGATCCGCTCGGTGCACAGCGGGGACGCCGTGGTCGCGCCGTCCACCACCCGGCGGCTGCTGGACCGGTTCTCCCCGATGCTGCCCAGCACCACCCCCGAGCCCGGCGACAAGCGCGTCGAGCGGCTCACCGAGCGGGAGCGCGAGGTGATGCTGCTGGTCGCGCAGGGGCTGTCGAACGGCGAGATCGCGGGCCGGCTGGTGCTCTCGGAGGCCACTGTGAAGACGCACGTCGGCCGCATCCTCACCAAGCTCGGACTCCGCGACCGGGTCCAGGTCGTCGTCCTCGCCTACGAGTCGGGGCTGGTGCGTGCGGGCGGGGCCCGCTGAGCCCTCAGGACACGGCCTACCGCAGCACGCCCTCCAGGAAGTCGCTGCCGAGCCGGGCGACGACCGTGAGGTCCAGCTGGTGCAGTACGTACCGGCCGCGCCGCCGGGTGGTGACCAGCCCCGCCTTCTTCAGCACCGACAGGTGCCGGGAGACCTCCGGGGACGTGATGCCGTGCGCGTCGGCCAGCTCGCCGGTGGTGTGCGGGGAGCGGGCCAGGTTGCGGCAGAGCCGCAGCCGCAGCGGATGGGCCAGCGCCTCCAGGCGCAGCCGGACGGACTCCACCGAGGCGGGCGAGGGCAGCTCGGGCCGGTGCACCGGATAGAGGATCACCGGGCGCCACCCCGGAGAGTGCCCGATCATCAGGTGCGGCCAGCCGAAGCCGGTGGGGATGAGGGTGATGCCGGGCTCCACCCCGGGGCCGGTCGCGGTCGTCCGGGCCGCGTTCAGCTTGTCGACCACGATCCGGCCGCCGTCCTCGCTCAGCGAGAGCGCCGCCGAGACCGCGTCGACCGCGTCGCCGATGCCCTTGCGGCGGAGCACCTCCGTCTTGTGGCGCGCGTCGGCCACCAGCGGGATGCGTGCCCGGTTCCAGGTGTCCGCGAAGAACGCCTCCTCGCAGTCCTCGAAGAGCCGGCGGAGCCAGGCGCGCACCGAGCCGGGGTCGGCGAGCAGCCGCTCGGTGAAGTCGGTCTGGCGCGGGCCGCGCGCGGCGGCCATGTCGCGCGCCCGCTCGCGCGTCGCCGCGTCCGTCAGCGGCGAGGCGGCCCCCGTACCGAAGAAGGAGCACGAGGTGAACTCCAGCGCGGCCGCGACGAACCGCTCCTCGTCCAGCCGGTCCAGGGTGTCCAGGTCCTCGGCGAGGGTGGCACCGGCCCGGCCGCTGCCGCCCGCGATGCCGGTGAACGGCACGAAGACGTCGGAGAAGACGTTCCGCCAGAGGAACTCCGCCTCGTGCAGCCGGTCCGCGAGGTCCGGCGGGAGCGCGGCGGCGGTGGCGGTGACCCAGCCGTGCAGCCCGGGATGGTGCCCCGGCTCGGAGAGCGCGTGCAGCGCCATCCCCAGCTCGGCCAGGGGAGAGGTCTCGAAGACGACGCGGTCGGCGGGCAGCCCGGAGATGTCGATGGTCACGCTCACCCGACCATGGTGCGGGGTGCCCGTCGCCGGATGCACATCGCGTGACGGGGGACGTCAATCGACGCGCGGGTCCGGGCGGGGCCGCGCAGGCTGAATCCATGGACGCGATACAGCAGCAGATGTACGACACCTGGCGCACGGCCCGGAGCGGCGAACGCCCGCCGCCCCTGCCCGGCGCCCACGACCGGGAGGTCCTGCGGGGCCTCCTGCGCGGGTACCGGGCCCGCCGCGAGGCCGCCTCCCGGAGGCGGAGCGAGGCATGGCCCCGGTGGTGAGGCGGCGGGCGGGGGCGGCGGGCGGCCCCGCACGGGCGGACGCGGCCCCGTGCGGGGCGGGTGTGATCGTGTGCGGGGCAGCGGCGGGCGGCCCCGCACGGGCGGACGCGGCCCCGTGCGGGGCGGGTGTGATCGTGTGCGGGGCGGGTGCGCTCGCGTGCGGCTCAGACCAGGCGTTCGACGAACTCGCGCACCGCGTCCCGTACGTCCTCGGCCGTCCACTCCAGTCCCGGCGCGTTCACGGTCACCTCGGTGTACGCGACCCCCGGCGGCAGCTGGGACCCGGCGGACCAGCGGCGGAAGAGCGTCACGCCGGTCTCCTCGGCCTGGCGCAGCGAGGCATCGTCCAGCACCTCGGTGGAGTACGGCAGCCAGAGGTGGAACTGGTGGGTGTGCGGCGGCTCGGGGCGCAGCCGGAACCACGGCACCGCCGAGGCTTCGAACGCCTCCGCCAGCGCCCCGGCGACCATCCGGGCCTGCTCCACGTACTCCGGCAGCCGGGGCAGCTCCTGCTCCAGGCCGATGAGCGCGGAGAGCGCGGCCGGGTACTGCTGGAAGATCTGGCCGCCGTAGCGGTGGCGCCAGGAGCGGGCCTCCTCGATCAGCGTCCGGGGACCGGCGAGGGCCGCTCCGGACATGCCGCCGAGGGACTTGTAGAAGGAGACGTAGACGCTGTCGGCGAGGCCCGCGATCTCCGCGAGTCCGTGCCCGAAGTGCGGGGCGCACTCCCAGAGCCGGGCGCCGTCCAGGTGCACCACCGCGTCCCGCTCCCGGGCCGCCGCCACGACCTCGGTCAGCTCCTCCCAGGTCGGCAGGACGAAGCCGGCGTCCCGCAACGGCAGCTCCAGCATCAGGGTGCCGAACGGCTCCGCGACACCGGCGACCTCCTCGGCCGTGGGCAGCCGGGGCGCGCCGGTCGGGTAGACCGTCCGCAGCCCGCTGACCGCGCCGAGCGCCCCCTCCTCGTGGACCTCGGGGTGGGCGAGCGGGTGCAGGGCGACGGTGGCGTTCCCGGTACGCGCCGCCCAGCACCGCAGCGCGACCTGCTGGGCCATCGTGCCGGTCGGGAAGAAGGCCGCCGCCTCCATGCCCAGCAGCCCGGCCACCCGCTCCTCGACCTCGGCGACGACCCCGTTGCCGTAGATGTCGGCCGGTTCGTCCGTGCCGTACACCGATCCGGCGCCCGCCGCGAGGGCGGCCAGCTGTTCGCCGAGCGTGCCGTCCGAGGACGTGCGCGCCAGGATGCGGTGCGAGGCCCGCCAGGCGGCCAGCCTGCGTCGTCGCGTCTTCTCTTCGTCCGTTGCTGCCATGCGACCATCATCGTCCGCCCGGCCCGGGGCACCCACCCGGGGTCGCCCGCGATTCCGGAGCGTCCGGGAGTTACCCACAGGCTGTGGACAGAGCGGGGCCGGGGCGGGGCGCTGGCGTAGCATGCAGAGGAATCGTCCGGTACCCCCCGCGGACTGGAACGGAAGGTCATACCCGCGTGAACACGACATCCCCGAGCGACCCCCTCGACGCCAGGGACCGCCCCGCCCGCCTCGCCGTGGGCGTCGTCGGCGCGGGCCGCGTCGGGCCCGCCCTCGCCGCCGCGCTCCAGCTCGCCGGGCACCGCCCGGTCGCCGTCTCCGGCGTCTCCGAAGCCTCCCGCCGCCGGGCCGCCGCGCTGCTGCCGGACGTGCCGCTGGTGACGCCCGCCGAGGTCTTCGCCCGCGCCGACCTCGTGCTGCTCACCGTCCCCGACGACACCCTGCCCGGCCTGGTCCAGGGCCTCGCCGACACCGGCGCCGTCCGGCCCGGCCAGCTCCTCGTCCACACCTCGGGGCGGTACGGCACCCGGGTGCTCGACCCCGTGCTGCGCGCCGGGGCACTGCCGCTCGCCCTGCACCCCGCGATGACCTTCACCGGTACGCCCGTGGACGTCCAGCGCCTGGCCGGCTGCTCCTTCGGGATCACCGCACCCGAGGAGCTGCGGCTCGCCGCCGAGGCCCTCGTCATCGAGATGGGCGGCGAGCCCGAGTGGATCGAGGAGGAGGCCCGCCCGCTCTACCACGCGGCCCTCGCCCTCGGCGCGAACCACCTGGTCACCCTGGTCGCCGAGGCGATGGAGCTGCTGGCCAAGGCGGGCGTAGCGGCCCCCGACCGGATGCTCGGCCCGCTCCTCGGTGCCGCCCTCGACAACTCCCTGCGCTCCGGCGACGCCGCCCTCACCGGCCCGGTGGCCCGGGGCGACGCGGGCACCGTCGCCGCGCACGTCGCCCAGTTGCGTGCACACGCCCCGCAGATGGTCGCGGGGTACCTCGCGATGGCCCGCGCCACCGCCGACCGGGCCCTCGCGCACGGTCTGCTCAAGCCGGAGTCCGCCGAGGACCTGCTCGGCGTCCTCGCGGACGGCACCGGCACCGGCCGCGCGGCCGGTGCCGCATCCACCGACGACGACGGAGAGCCGGGGGAGACCCGATGAACACCGCACCCACCCCGACCGGCACGGACACCGCCGTCCTGCTCCACACCGCACGGGCGCTCGAAGCACTGCCCCGCCCGGCGGGCGGCCGCCGGGCGGTCGTCATGACGATGGGCGCGCTCCACGACGGCCACGCCACCCTGATCCGGGCCGCACGCACGGCCGCCGGACCGGACGGCCAGGTCGTGGTCACCGTCTTCGTGAACCCGCTCCAGTTCGGTGAGGCCGCCGACCTCGACCGCTACCCGCGCACCCTGGAGGCCGACCTCGCGGTGGCCTCGGCGGCCGGCGCGGACGTGGTCTTCGCGCCCTCGGTCGAGGAGGTGTACCCGGGCGGCGACCCGCAGGTCCGGATCACCGCAGGCCCCATGGGCGAGCGCCTCGAAGGCGCCTCGCGCCCCGGGCACTTCGACGGGATGCTCACGGTCGTCGCCAAACTCCTCCACCTGACCCGCCCGGACGAGGCGCTCTTCGGTCAGAAGGACGCCCAGCAGCTCGCGCTCGTCCGCCGGATGGTCCGCGACCTCAACTTCGGGATCAAGATCACCGCCGTCCCCACCGTCCGGGACGCCGACGGCCTCGCGCTCTCCAGCCGCAACCGGTTCCTCTCCGCCGCCGAGCGGCGTACCGCCCTCGCCCTCTCCGCCGCCCTCTTCGCCGCCCGCGACCGGCTCGCCGCCCAGCAGGCGCTGCGCGAGCGCGCCCTGGCGACCGGCGGCCCGGTACGCGACGGCGGCCACGACGGACACGACTCCGGCCCTGCGCACACCGGCACCGACCGGGCCGCCGGGCTCAACGCCCTCGGCGAGCCCCGCCTCGCCGCCGACGCCCAGGCCGTGGCGCTCGCACCGCACGGCCGCACGGCCGAGGCCGTCCGGGCCGCCGCCCGCACCGTCCTTGAGGACGCCACCCGGGCGGCGGAGCCGCTCGTACTCGACTACCTCGCGCTGGTGGACCCGGCCGACTTCACCGAGGTCCCCGACGACCGGGACGGCGGCGAGGCCGTCCTCGCCGTCGCCGCACGGGTCGGCGCCACCCGTCTGATCGACAACATCCCCCTGAACCTCGGAGCCCTCTCGTGACCGGAATACGGCTGACCGCCCCCGAACCCGGCTGGTTCATCGACGCCGACGTCGTGGTCGTCGGCTCCGGCGTGGCCGGGCTCACCACCGCCCTGCGCTGCGTCGCCGCGGGACTCGACACCGTCGTGGTCACCAAGGCGCGCCTGGACGACGGCTCCACCCGTTGGGCCCAGGGCGGTATCGCCGCCGCGCTCGGTGAGGGCGACACCCCCGAGCAGCACCTCGACGACACCCTCGTCGCCGGCGCGGGACTCTGTGACGAGCGGGCCGTCCGCACCCTGGTCACCGAGGGCCCCGACGCCGTACGCCGGCTCATCGACACCGGGGCGCACTTCGACACCAACGCGAGCGGCGACATCGCCCTCACCCGCGAGGGCGGCCACCACCGGCGCCGGATCGCGCACGCGGGCGGCGACGCCACGGGTGCCGAGATCTCCCGCGCCCTGGTCGAGGCGGTACGCGCCCAGGCGTTGCACACCGTGGAAAACGCCCTGGTCCTGGACCTGCTCACCGACGCCGAAGGCCGTACGGCCGGCGTCACCCTGCACGTCATGGGCGAGGGCCAGCACGACGGGGTCGGCGCGGTCCGCGCCCCCTCGGTGGTGCTCGCCACCGGCGGCATGGGCCAGGTCTTCTCGGCCACTACGAACCCGCCGGTCTCCACCGGCGACGGCGTGGCGCTCGCCCTGCGGGCCGGGGCCGAGATCTCCGACCTGGAGTTCGTCCAGTTCCACCCCACCGTCCTCTTCCTGGGCGCCGGGTCCGAGGGCCAGCAGCCGCTGGTCTCGGAGGCGGTGCGCGGTGAGGGCGCCTACCTCGTGGACGCCTCCGGCACGCGCTTCATGACCGGTCAGCACGAGCTGGCGGAACTCGCCCCGCGCGACATCGTCGCCAAGGCCATCACCCGCCAGATGCAGGCGCAGGGCGCCGAGCACATGTACCTCGACGCCCGGCACTTCGGCGCCGAGATGTGGGAGCAGCGCTTCCCCACGATCCTGGCCACCTGCCGCGAACACGGCATCGACCCGGTCACCGAGCCGATCCCGATCGCACCCGCCGCCCACCACGCCTCCGGCGGCGTCCGTACCGACCTGCGCGGACGCACCACCGTGCCCGGTCTGTACGCCTGCGGGGAGGCCGCCTGCACCGGAGTCCACGGCGCCAACCGCCTCGCCTCCAACTCCCTCCTCGAGGGGCTCGTCTTCGCCGAGCGCATCGCCGCCGACATCGCCGAGCGCCGCCCCGCCCGCACCGAGGCGGTCCGCCCCGAGGGCGGCCCGCGCTCCGCGCTGCTGGCCCCCGAGGCCCGTACGGAGATCCAGCGGAGCATGACCCGGGGCGCCGGGGTGCTCCGCTCCGCCGAGAGCCTGGCCGCCACCGCCCGGGAGCTGGAGGCGCTGCACGACGGCGCGGCCGGCACGGCGAACGAGGGCACGGCGAACGAGGGCACGGCCGCCGGGAAGGCTGCCGTGCCGGGGGTCGACGCGTGGGAGACCACCAACCTCCTGCTGGTCTCCCGGGTCCTCGTCGCCGCGGCGCGCGAGCGCACGGAGACCCGCGGCTGCCACTGGCGCGAGGACCACCCCGACCGCGACGACGCGAACTGGGGCGCCCACCTCGTCGTCCGCGTCGGCGAGGACCGGACGCTCTCCGTGCGCCGCACGCCGGGCACCGACTTCGACCCCGTACGCCCGGAGGACCGGCCGGCCCCCCGCACGGCCTGACCGCACCCGCCCCCGCAGCCCGCACCCCCACCCCGCACCCTTCACGCCACCGCACCGCCCGACGCCCCCGAGGAGCCGCAACCGTGAGCACGCCCGAAGAGAACCGCCCGACACCGGTGGACGTCCCGCTGATCCACATCGGGGCCCCCGCAGCGTCCGCGGGCGGCTGCGGCGACGACTGCGGCTGCGCCTCGGACGACTACGACCCGGACGCCCTGGAGTGCGGGCTCGACCCCGCCCTCGCCGCGCTGCTGGCCGAGGCCGGACTCGACCCCGTCCAGGTGGAGGACGTGGCGCACGTCGCGATCGAGGAGGACCTCGACGGCGGAGTGGACGTCACCACCGTCGCGACCGTCCCCGAGGACGCCGTCGCCACCGGCGACTTCACCGCCCGCGAGGACGGTGTCGTCGCGGGCCTGCACGTCGCCGAGGCCGTGCTCTCCATCGTCTGCACCGAGGACTTCGAGGTCGAGCGCCACGTCGAGGACGGCGAGCGCGTCACCGCGGGCCAGAAGCTGCTGACGGTCACCACCCGCACCCGCGACCTGCTCACCGGCGAGCGCGGGGCGCTCAACCTGCTCTGCCGCCTCTCCGGCATCGCCACCGCCACCCGCGCGTGGGCCGACGTCCTGGAGGGCACCAAGGCCCAGGTCCGCGACACCCGCAAGACCACCCCGGGGCTGCGCGCGCTGGAGAAGTACGCGGTCCGCTGCGGCGGCGGCGTCAACCACCGCATGTCGCTCTCCGACGCCGCCCTGGTCAAGGACAACCACGTGATCGCGGCGGGTGGCGTCGCCGAGGCGTTCAAGCGGGTCCGCGAGGAGTTCCCCGAGCTGGCCATCGAGGTGGAGGTCGACACCCTCCAGCAGGTCCGCGAGGTGCTGGAGGCCGGCGCCGACCTGATCCTGCTGGACAACTTCACCCCCGGCGAGACCGAGGAAGCCGTGGCGCTCGTCGCCGGGCGCGCGGCGCTGGAGTCCTCCGGCCGGCTCACCCTGGACACCGCCCGCGCCTACGCCGACGCGGGCGTCGACTACCTCGCGGTGGGCGCGCTCACCCACTCCTCGCCCATCCTCGACATCGGCCTGGACTTCCGCGAGGTCCCCGCCACCGGCGAGGCCAGCGCCTGATGCTGCTCACCATCGACGTCGGCAACACCCACACCGTCCTCGGTCTCTTCGACGGCGAGGAGATCGTCGAGCACTGGCGGATCTCCACCGACTCCCGCCGCACCGCCGACGAACTGGCCGTGCTCCTCCAGGGGCTGATGGGCATGCACCCGCTGCTCGGTGTGGAGCTGGGCGACGGCATCGAGGGCATCGCGATCTGCTCCACGGTCCCGGCCGTCCTGCACGAGCTGCGCGAGGTGACCCGCCGCTACTACGGCGACGTGCCCGCCATCCTCGTGGAGCCCGGCATCAAGACCGGCGTGCCGATCCTGATGGACAACCCCAAGGAGGTCGGCGCCGACCGCATCATCAACGCGGTCGCGGCGGTCGAGCTGTACGGGGGCCCGGCGATCGTCGTCGACTTCGGCACCGCCACCACCTTCGACGCGGTCTCCGCGCGCGGCGAGTACACCGGCGGGGTCATCTCCCCGGGCATCGAGATCTCGGTCGAGGCGCTCGGCGTGAAGGGCGCCCAGCTCCGCAAGATCGAGCTGGCCCGCCCGCGCAGCGTCATCGGCAAGAACACCGTCGAGGCCATGCAGGCGGGCATCGTCTACGGTTTCGCGGGCCAGGTCGACGGCGTGGTCACGCGGATGAAGCGCGAGCTGGCGGACGACCCCGACGACGTGACCGTCATCGCGACCGGGGGCCTTGCTCCGATGGTGTTGGGGGAGGCATCCGTCATCGACGAGCACGAGCCCTGGCTGACCCTCATCGGGCTCCGCCTGGTCTACGAGCGGAACGTCTCGCGGCTGTAGCCGTGGGCCGTCGTCGCAGTTGCGCACCCCGGCGCACCCCGGCGCACCTGCGACGACGCCGCGCGCCGCCCCACGGCGGCGTCACGGCGGTGTTCCGGCCGCACCGGAGCACGCCGCGCCATATGTGACCAGTTAAGAGGATTTTGTCCCTTTAGCACGTACTGTCGCGCCATGCCCACGCCCTACGGATCACGAGGCGGCATGGCGTTCGGTGCGGACGAGCTGCGGGTACTCCGACGCGCTCTCGCCTTTGCCCTCCACCCCATGCCCTTGCCCGACGAGGATGTCCAGGACTGCCTGCGGCTCGCCGGAGCGGTGGACGACGCGGTCGGCGAGGCGGGCCGGCTCCGCGCGTTCCTGCTCGCCGACCTCGCCCGCTACCGCGCCGCCCTCCCCGGCTCCGTCAGCGGCTACCTGGAACTCCTCCAGGACGCCCTGGCCGCCGGTTACGACCCCCGGCCGGACGATCTCGCCGCCCTGCGGGCGCTCCGCGGCAGACCGGTCGCGGCGGCGCTCCTGGAGCGCTGCCAGGTGCTCGCCGAACGCCCGGTACGGGCCCGGCTGGCGGGCCGTACCGCCGCCCTCACCGCCCCGGGCCCCCGCAGCCGGCTGCTGGCCCTGCCGGGCGGCAGAGCGGCGGCGGAGCCCCAGCGGCCCGCGAGCCCGGCCGCACCGTCCAGGCCGCCGACGCCGGGCGACCGCCCGATGCCCAAGCCGTCCGAGGTCTTCCCGCCGCGCCGCCGCCCGGCGCCGCCGCCCGAAGAGCAGCGCGCGGCCGGCTGAGCACCCGTCCGTTTCCCGTACGTACGGCGGTCCGGCCCCGACCCACCGGGAGGGTGCCTCGGGCCGCCGTACCGGCATCGCTACTCTGGACGGCATGGACTACGTAGCCGCACTTGTTCCGCCCGTCGTGATGGCCGCATTCTTCATCGGTCTCGTGGTGACGATGGTGAAGAGCCAGGGTGGGCCGAACAAGGGCAAGGAGGACGCGGCCGTGGACGCCGCCCTCGCCCGCGCCGAGGCCGCCCGCCAGTCCCCGGCCGCCGAAAGCGCCTGAACGCCTGAGCGCTCGGACGCCTGTAGCGCTTGGGCACCTGGGCGCTTGGCTACCCGAGCGCACGGGCACCTGGGCGCCCTGAATGATGCATTCCGGGCCGGGATCGGCGCCGGTACCGGTGCGTGCCCCGGTCCCGTGCGGCTCCGTACGCGTATCGGTACCGCCTAACCGGTACCGATATCCGGAGTGCAGGTATCCGGAGTGCTGGTATCCGGTGCCATGCGTGCCCGCCTCCGTCGGGGTCCCGCCGCTGTTTTCCGCTCTGTTCCGGCGTCGTCGCGCCGGATTCCCCGGCGTGGGAGGCGGTTACGGCGCCCGGATACCTTCCGCTCTCCTCTTCCGGTTCTCCACCGGTACGGGTGCCCCACAACCGACCGTGCGGACGGTTATCGGCTCCTCCCACCGGCGCGCGGTACTGAATTCGCGCCCCCTGTGCCACCCGCACAACCCGGCGCACTCCAAGAACGTGCGGCTCGCGTCGAGTCGCACGCTCTTTTTCGTGACCCCTCAGGGTTCCGGGGTTCTCTCAGTCTTCTCCGGGGCTCGGAGGCCAGGGGGTTCAGGGGGTTCGGAGGGTTCCGAAGAAAATAACTGCGCATTTCGGACATCTGGCATTAAGGTGACCGTGTGCCCCGTCAATTGGGAGAGCTGGAAGACGCCGTGATGACGCGCGTCTGGCAATGGAACCGACCCGTCACTGTGCGAGAAGTGCTGGAAGACCTCCAGCGGGAACGCTCGATCGCTTACACCACCGTCATGACGGTTATGGACAACCTTCATCAGAAGGGGTGGGTCCGCAGGGAAGTCGACGGCCGGGCTTATCGATATACGGCGGTCTCCACGCGCGCCGCGTACTCGGCCGCACTGATGAACGAGGCCTGGTCGCGGAGCGACAACCCCGCCGCCGCTCTCGTCGCCTTCTTCGGCATGATGTCCGCGGAACAGCGGGAAGCCCTGAAGGATGCCGTACGGATCATTTCCCCAGGTCCGAGCGGCGCGGCGGCAGTACCGACGGACCCCGCCGACACCGTCGGCGGCACGGCCGACGATGCGGAGGACACGGGGGAAGGCGGCCCGGAGGGCGGCGCGGAAGACGGCGCGAAAGGCAGTGCGGAAGGCAGTACGGAAGGCAGTGCAGAAGGACGTGCGGAAGACGTCTCTGCCGACGGCGCGTCCGATGTTCCGGCCGATGGCACGACCGGGGAGGGTGGACGGTAGCGTCGGGACATGTCTGCAGACCTGACGCATAGCCAGTCGGAAACCGAAGGTGAAACCGACTCGGCGGTCGAAAAGCCCGCCATCACCGTCCGCCGTGCCAGGACCAGCGATGTCGCCGCGGTCCGCCGGCTGCTCGACGGCTACGTGACCGACGGCATCCTCCTGGACAAAGCGACGGTCACTCTTTACGAGGACATCCAGGAGTTCTGGGTCGCGGAACGCGACCAGGACGCCGGGGTCGTCGGATGCGGCGCGCTCCATGTGATGTGGGAAGACCTCGCCGAAGTGCGAACTCTCGCCGTCGATCACCGGCTCAAGGGCAGCGGAGTGGGCCACCAGGTTCTCGACAAGCTGTTGCAGACCGCGCGCTGGCTCGGGGTCCGCCGGGTTTTCTGCCTGACCTTCGAAGTCGACTTCTTCGCGAAGCACGGGTTCGTGGAGATCGGCGAGACGCCGGTCGACATGGATGTCTACAGTGAGCTGCTGCGTTCCTATGACGAGGGTGTCGCCGAGTTCCTCGGTCTCGAACGAGTGAAGCCGAACACCTTGGGCAACAGCCGGATGCTTCTGCACCTGTGATCGGTAGAAGTACGCCGATCCCTATGTCCGATACGCGCCCGTTTCCCGCGTTCCCGGGGTCCCGAACCTCTCCCTGGGGTTTGTGTTTTCCCGGGAAAAGCGGTTTCCTTTCCGCGTACTCCATTTTCGATGAAAGGATATCTCGTGGCGCAGAAGGTTCAGGTCCTTCTTGTTGACGACCTCGACGGCGGCGAGGCGAACGAGACCGTCACGTTCGCGCTGGACGGCAAGACCTACGAGATCGACCTCACGACGGCCAACGCGGACAAGCTCCGTGGTCTTCTCGAGCCGTACACCAAGAGCGGACGCCGCACCGGCGGTCGCGCCGCCACGGGCCGTAAGGGCCGTGCGCTCGGTGCCGGTACCGGCGGGAGCAAGGACACCGCCGAAATCCGCAAGTGGGCCCGTGACAACGGCCTCGAGGTGAACGACCGCGGACGCGTTCCGGCCGGAGTCCGCGAGGCCTACGAGCAGGCCAACGCCTGACCTGAGGGCCGGCCGGCGGACGGACGCACCCGGGAACGCCTCAAACGGACCCGGTGGCATTCCGTCGCCGCCATATCCACCAGCCGTACGAGATCGGGAGTATCCCCACCCCTGCTCCCGAAGCCCGCGAGGGCCGGAAGAAGAAGATCCGGACCCCGCGGCGGCTCGGGGGGCCGCAGCCAGAGCGCGGCCCCCGGCGGACAGCGATGCGACAGCCGGTGCGGTGCCGGTGCGGTGATCCTGCCACCGGCCCCGATGCCCACGAGATCCAGCGCGATGCCGCCCCACTCCAGCCACTCCAGCAGTGCGGGCAGTTCCTCCGCGCTCCCGGCCGCCACGAGCAGCCGCAGCCGCCCCCGCGCCACCGCCACGGGGCCGGTACGCCCGAAACGGCGCAGCACCGCACGACCTGCGGCGGAGGGCAGTTCCAGCACGTCGAACCGGATGCCGGTCAGCAGCTCCAGCGGACGGCCCCGGTCGGTCGCCCAGCCGAGCCCGTCCTCGTACCACCGCTCCATGGCCGCGCCGGCACTCTCGGCGTCCTCGGAGTCCTCCAAGCCCCCGGCGGGGCCGGTCCCCGGGTGCGTACCCGCGTCCGGGTCCCACCCGCGACCCGACGGGACCAGTGCCGACGTGTCGGCCCACCGGGGGGCGCGAGGGGGCGGGACGATGGGGCTCATGTGCGATGAACCGCCGGACGGCCCTCCGGGTTACGCGAGGGGGTGGCGACAGGCCAGGGTGTCACCCACCGTGTGCGCCGCCTCACGAAGGGTTCCCGTCAAGGGCGTGCGAGGGAGCGTCGGGCGCCACGCGGTTGTTCGCCCGTAGCGGAGGGATGGGGCGCACGCCGCATGGACTGTCTGTAATTGCGGGTAAGACATGACTGGTGGGAAGGGGCGACACACGAACCGGGGCGTCTCACGTTCGCCATCGGCGTAGTGGTGACAGGGGTATCTGCCTGGCCTGCGGGAACATCGTCTCGCACCATCGGGTTGGAGCAGGTGTCCGCTGATCGGCAAGATTTCCTCGCTGACGCGGGGGTGATCCGGTCGGCAGTTGGAATGAGCGGTCCCCGCTTGCGGGACTAAGCTGCGGAAGGACAGGGAGGGGACCGACCCCTAACTGCCTGACCGCTCTGAGGAGCGATTAACGATGTTCGAGAGGTTCACCGACCGCGCGCGGCGGGTTGTCGTCCTGGCTCAGGAAGAAGCCCGGATGCTCAACCACAACTACATCGGCACCGAACACATTCTCCTGGGCCTTATCCACGAGGGTGAGGGTGTCGCCGCTAAGGCCCTGGAGAGCCTCGGGATTTCGCTCGAGGCGGTCCGCCAGCAGGTGGAGGAGATCATCGGTCAGGGCCAGCAGGCCCCGTCCGGCCACATCCCCTTCACGCCCCGAGCCAAGAAGGTCCTGGAGCTGTCGCTCCGCGAGGCCCTCCAGCTCGGCCACAACTACATCGGCACGGAGCACATCCTGCTCGGCCTGATCCGCGAGGGCGAAGGCGTCGCCGCGCAGGTCCTGGTGAAGCTGGGTGCCGACCTCAACCGGGTGCGGCAGCAGGTCATCCAGCTGCTCTCCGGCTACTCCACCAGCAAGGAGGCCGCCACCGCCGGTGGCCCCGCCGAGGGCACTCCCTCCACCTCCCTGGTGCTGGACCAGTTCGGCCGCAACCTCACGCAGGCCGCCCGCGAATCCAAGCTCGACCCGGTCATCGGGCGCGAGAAGGAGATCGAGCGGGTCATGCAGGTGCTGTCCCGCCGGACCAAGAACAACCCGGTCCTCATCGGCGAGCCCGGCGTCGGCAAGACGGCCGTCGTCGAGGGCCTGGCCCAGGCGATCGTCAAGGGCGAGGTGCCCGAGACCCTCAAGGACAAGCACCTCTACACCCTGGACCTCGGCGCCCTGGTGGCCGGCTCCCGGTACCGCGGTGACTTCGAGGAGCGCCTGAAGAAGGTCCTCAAGGAGATCCGCACCCGCGGCGACATCATCCTGTTCATCGACGAGCTCCACACCCTCGTGGGTGCGGGTGCCGCCGAGGGCGCGATCGACGCCGCGAGCATCCTCAAGCCGATGCTGGCCCGTGGTGAGCTCCAGACCATCGGTGCGACCACGCTCGACGAGTACCGCAAGCACCTGGAGAAGGACGCCGCTCTCGAGCGCCGCTTCCAGCCCATCCAGGTCGCGGAGCCGTCGCTGCCGCACACCATCGAGATCCTCAAGGGTCTGCGCGACCGTTACGAGGCCCATCACCGGGTCTCCATCACGGACGAGGCGCTGGTCCAGGCCGCCACCCTGGCCGACCGGTACATCTCGGACCGCTTCCTCCCGGACAAGGCGATCGACCTGATCGACGAGGCCGGCTCCCGGATGCGCATCCGCCGGATGACCGCGCCGCCGGACCTCCGCGAGTTCGACGAGAAGATCGCGGGCGTCCGCCGCGACAAGGAGTCGGCGATCGACTCCCAGGACTTCGAGAAGGCAGCTTCGCTCCGCGACAAGGAGAAGCAGCTGCTGGCCGCGAAGACCAAGCGCGAGAAGGAATGGAAGGCCGGCGACATGGACGTCGTCGCCGAGGTCGACGGCGAGCTCATCGCCGAAGTCCTGGCGACCGCCACCGGCATCCCGGTCTTCAAGCTGACGGAGGAGGAGTCCTCCCGTCTGCTGCGCATGGAGGACGAGCTCCACAAGCGCGTCATCGGCCAGAAGGACGCCATCAAGGCCCTTTCCCAGGCGATCCGCCGTACGCGGGCCGGCCTGAAGGACCCGAAGCGCCCCGGAGGCTCGTTCATCTTCGCCGGCCCGTCCGGTGTCGGTAAGACCGAGCTCTCCAAGACGCTCGCCGAATTCCTCTTCGGCGACGAGGACGCGCTGATCTCCCTCGACATGTCGGAGTTCAGCGAGAAGCACACGGTCTCCCGTCTCTTCGGTTCGCCCCCCGGCTACGTGGGCTACGAAGAGGGCGGCCAGCTCACCGAGAAGGTGCGCCGCAAGCCGTTCTCCGTCGTCCTCTTCGACGAGGTCGAGAAGGCCCACCCCGATATCTTCAATTCCCTGCTCCAGATTCTGGAAGACGGTCGCCTGACCGACTCCCAGGGCCGGGTCGTGGACTTCAAGAACACGGTCATCATCATGACGACCAACCTCGGGACCCGGGACATCTCGAAGGGCTTCAACCTGGGCTTCGCCGCCCAGGGCGACGTCAAGACGAACTACGAGCGGATGAAGGTCAAGGTCAACGAAGAGCTCAAGCAGCACTTCCGGCCCGAGTTCCTGAACCGCGTCGACGACACCGTCGTCTTCCACCAGCTCAGCCAGGAAGACATCATCCAGATCGTCGACCTCATGGTCGACAAGGTGGATGAGCGTCTCAAGGACCGTGACATGGGCATCGAGCTCTCCACGGACGCGAAGAACCTGCTCGCGAAGAAGGGTTACGACCCCGTGATGGGCGCCCGGCCGCTGCGCCGGACGATCCAGCGCGAGATCGAGGACATCCTCTCCGAGAAGATCCTCTTCGGCGAGCTGCGCCCCGGCCACATCGTGGTCGTCGGCACGGAGGGCGAAGGCGAAGAGAAGAAGTTCACCTTCCGCGGCGAGGAGAAGTCGGCTCTGCCCGACGTCCCGCCGATCGAGTCGGCCGCCGGCGGCGCCGGCCCGAACATGCAGAAGGACGCGTCGTAGTCCACGACGACGTGAGTGAGTGAAGGGGCTGCCCCGGACCGGTTATCGGTCCGGGGCAGCTTCTTCGTGCGGGGGGGAGCAGGGGGTTCAGAAGCGGCCCTCGACGGACAGGCGGTCGCCCATGAGCTCAGCGTTGAAGAGCTCCCCCTTGGCTGTCAGCCAGATCACCTTCACGTTCAGCCCGGCCTGCTCGCGCAGGGGCGCCAGGTCGATCCGAACCTCCGTGTGGCAGGTCAGCGTGAGGGATCGAAGGGACGGAAACAGGCCGGGGAGCGACCGCAGGTCGGCACCGCGGGCCGGGCCGATCCCGAAGGAGAGCTTACGTAGGTGCGTGACCGGCTCCACGCGTCGAGGCCATATCTCGATACGGGGTTGTGTCACCTCGACCTCGGTGAGGCTCGGGGCGGTGCGGAGCGAGTCGACCAGCGAGGTCAGCGAGGCCACCGTGGTCAACCGCAAGGACTGGAGCGAGGACCACCCCCGTAGATCGCCGAGTTCCCTCACACCGCTTCGTAGCAGGGCCAGATGCCGGAGGTGGGGGATGGGCGGGAGGTCGCTCAGGCGTCCTGTCGGGGAGCGGAGTTCCAGCGTGTTCAGACTCGCCACGTCCCGCAGAGCGGCGAGCCGGCCCCACGGGAGGTGGCTGACATCGAGGTTGATCTCCCGGAGGGCGGGCCATTCCCCGAGCGCGGTGAGATCGGTGACCTCGGGGCATCCGTCGACGGTGAGATGCCTGAGGTTTTCGCTGTTGCGCAGTGTCGAGAGGTCGTGGAGCAGTGGATTTCCGAGGTGGCTCAGGATTCCGGGAGCGGCCTCGGACAGCCCACGCCGCAGGTCGGCGTCGGTGAAGGAGCCGCCGAAGGCGACGCCGACGAAGTGCCCGAGGGGGCCGAGATGAGGTAGTGCCATCAGCTCGGCACGGCTGCGGATGGTCAGGAACGCCCCGCTGAGATCTCCCTTGCCCAGCACGTCCTTCGCGAACTCCTCGGTGGGGAAGCTCTTCCAGCTGGGGGCCAGCATCCGGGCTGACCTCGGGGAGGCCGCGACCCAGTCACGGGCGTACGACAGAGCCTCCGGTCCGCCGACCTCGCCGAGCAACTGCGCGATGGCTTCGTTGCCGATGATGTCGGACCGGATGGCGGTGGGCTCCGGCAGGTAGGTCAGCGCATCGGGACCGAGGGACCCGAGCAGCTTCACCATGGAGGTCAGGCGGGGCGGGAAGAGCCCGGTGAGAGCACTGCGTATCCTTCGCCGTGTCCTGTCGTCCAGCAGCGTGGCGTGCTGGGCGCAGAGGGCGGCCAGCACACGAGTCTTCGGGACGAGCTCGGCATCGAGGGCGCGGGGGCCGGGGGCGTACCTCTCCGCCCGGTCCAGCAGGCCGTTGATCAGCTCGTCGATCTCGCGTCGGCCGCAGTGGCCGGCCGCCAGTTCGATCACGTCCGCCCACGATTCGTCCTCGGCGGACCGGAGCAGTTCGTTGATCTGATCCGACTCGACGAACTCCGCGGCGGCCAGGTAGTCCTGGAAAGTGCGGTGGGTGAACTGGTAGAGGTTCTCGGCGCGTTCCTGGAGAAGGCCGCTGCGATTGAGCAGGTGGGTCAGGATCGCGTCGGCCGTCCCCTGTTTCCGTACCCGCTCCATGCTCGCCAGCGCCCGGTCCAGCTGGCGCAGGGCCTGCTCCCGGGAGAACTCCGTCTGCCCCTCGCGCACCAGCCAGATCGCGATCCGCTGGAGGAGCAGCGCCTGCTCCTCCACTTCCATGGTGATGCCCTCAGGGCCTCCGATTCCCCGCCGCTGGTCCCGGTTGCCCAGGAGCATGTCGAGTGAGGACCGGTAGAGCTTCCATCGGGTGTTCGGGAGGAAGCCCTCCTGCCGGCGGTGCAGGGCACAGATCACCGCGCACAGCAGGGGCGTACGCGCCAGGTCGCTCAGCGTGCGGTTGACGCGGAACTGCCTGGCGAGGTCGTGTTCCAGCTCACGCAGGCGCTGATGGTCGTCGTCGTCCAGCCGTGCGGCCTTGTGCCAAGCCGCCACGAACGCCTGGATGTCCTCGTTCCGCAGGGGCAGCAGCCGCAGCTCCTCGAAGCCCTCGGCAGCCAGCCACTCCGGTTCGACGGCGAGCGGTCGCACGGTGGCCACGCAGCGGGTCCCCGGGAAGCGGGCGAGGAGACCGGAGAGCCAGGTGTACGTCTCCTCCCGCTCCCCCGGCGGTACCTCGTCCAGTCCGTCGACCAGGAGGAGGCCCCGGCCCGACTCCAGAACGCGCCCGGCCCAGCCGTCCGGAGCGGCGTCCACGGCCAGCCGTGCGGCCCCGGGGAGTCCAGCCGGGGCGGGCAGCGTCTCGCCGCGTGCCCGGAGGGTGCGCAGGGGGACGACGAAGGGGATGAAGCCGTTGAGCGCCACGAGCCGGTCCGGCAGCGTCCCCGCCGAGGCGTGCGCGGCCAGCCACCACAGCAGGGTGGTCTTCCCGGCCCCCGCGTCGCCCCGGAGCAGAACCCTGGGACGGTCGGTCAGTAACTCGTCGATGCGCTGGGGAGTAGCTCTGGCCGCAGGAAGGGTGCGGGCCTGTTTGCTGGTCCAAGGGTGGCCCGCCTCCGCCTCCAGGCTCAGATATGCCGTGTCGAGGTCCCATTCGGAGTCGCGTCGGCCCAGCTCGTCCAGTCCGAAGATCTTGGTCTTGCGGTAGGCCGCGCCGAGGGCGAGCGCGTACTCCTCCTCGTACCCGGGGTCGGCCGGGTGGTAGCCGGAGACCTGCTCGGAGCGGGGGAGCGATCCGACAGCATGCTCGTACGCCTGGCGGAAGCCGGCGGAGTCCAGCACCGGTCTCAGCGAGACGCACTCCACGCGACGCCCGCCGTGCCGGGGCGGGATCGAACGAGCGAGGCCCAGCAGCACGGCCCCGGCGAAGACCGGACCGCCGGAGAGGCCGCTCAGGAGAGCCTCGCCGTCCTCATCCATGCCTGGGGGCGGACCGTCCAGCTCGCAGACCAGGAGGTCACGGAGGAGGCCCGCCAGAGGCAGCACGGTGGCGATGTACTGGTCAGCCTCCAGATGGCGTTCGGGGCCGTACCGCTGGATCTCCGGGAAACCGGTGATCTCGCACAGGGGAATGGTCTGGGTCGAGGCGAGGACCCCCAGGCGCACCGGCGGGACAGGCACAACCGGCTCGGCGGCCAGGAGAAGCGCCGCGTCCACCTTGGCGCTCACCCAGAGGACGCTGCCGCGCACGGGCATCGACCGGTCCGGATGTGCGATCGATGCATGGGTCTCACCGCCCAGTACATGCGCGCAGGTCAGCACCAGCCGGTCCGTGAGCAGCACCCCGCTGCCCTGGCGGCCCGACTGGACCACGACGGTGCGGTCCGTGGGGCGTACGGGGCGGGGGCTGCGTACGTGCCGCATGTGCGGGACCGGCGGAAGGGTGTCGCTCACGCGCCGTCGCGTCCCCGGCCGAAGTGGGCGGTGCTGCCGCCCGGGGCGTCGTTGCCGATCTCCAGCGGGCCGGAGCCGTCCGCTTCGGCCTTGCGGGGGGTGAGGGTGAAGGCGACCTTGTGCAGGGTGCCGGTGATGCGGGAGGCGTCGGCACCTGCCTCCACCACCCATGCCTTGACCTTGGCACCCGCCTTGGCCTCCTTGCGGAGTTCCACCGTGAACTCCATCTGGATGTCGCCCACGGCGAAGACCACGGGCCGGCCGGTGGCGCGGGCGGCGGCTTCGATGAGCTGGTCGCGGATCGACTCGACGGCGTCCGCCAGTTCGATCCGGTCCAGGGCGTGGGTCTCGTCGGTGCTCATGGCAGTCCCCCGGAGCCGCCTGTCCGGCGGCACATTGACGTGGCGTGCCGAAGGTCCCGAAGCGGACATCCCTTGGTCCCACCGGCGGTGACAAGGCGCACAGGCCATTTCGAGCCTACTAGCGAGCGCCGTAGATGCGCTCGGGATCACCGGAAGGTCTTTGGTCCCGGGGTCGGCCGGGACCTTCGAACGGCGAAACGATCTGCCGGGATTCCGGGGCTCTGTCCCGTTTCGACCACCTTCACCTGGGCCTTTACGGCGCCGACCGACCCGGTTCCGGGGCTCGCGCGGCCTCTCCGGCGGGACGTCCCGCGCTCGATTCCCGGTGTCTCCTCTACGGCTTTTCCTCGTAGATGGGGTACTTGAGCATGCCGCCGGGGCGGGTTACCAAGGTGGAGCAAGCCCGGACAAACGCCCGGGTTTCCCCCGGACAGATCGACCGGGGAGCCCCCCATCTTCGGAGGACTTACTCGTATGTCGAAGCGCGTTACGACCCCCACCCGCCCGTCCACCTCTCGTGTCCGCGGCGCCGTTCTGTCCGCCGGTCTGGGAGTGTCGATGGTCCTGGGTGCTGGCGCGGCGTTCGCCTCCGGCACCACGGGCACCGTCGCCCTCACCAGTGCCACCACCGCAGACGCCGTCGCCAAGCAGGCGTCCGCCCAGAGCAAGGCCGCCACCGACGCGAAGAAGTCCGCCGCGGAGAAGGCGGACCACGCCAAGAAGGTCGCGGCCGCCAAGCGCGCCGCCGCCAAGAAGAACGCCAGCTCGTGGGAGGTCCCCGTGGCCCACTACACGCTGAGCGCCACCTACGGCACCGGCGGCGACCGCTGGGCCCACAAGCACTCCGGCCAGGACTTCGCGGTGCCGATCGGCACCAAGGTCGAGGCCGCCCACACCGGTACGGTCGTCAAGGCCGGCCCGAACGGTGGCGGCGACGGTCCCGCGTACGGCAACGCCATCGTGATCAAGCACGCCAACGGCAAGTTCACGCAGTACGCGCACCTGTCGAAGATCGACGTCCGGATCGGCCAGACCGTGAAGACCGGCCAGGAGATCGGCCTCTCCGGCAACACCGGTAACTCCAGCGGCCCGCACCTGCACTTCGAGGTCCGGACCACGGCCAACTACGGCTCGGCGATCAACCCGGTGAACTACCTGCGGGTCGTCCACGTCTCCGTCTGAACGAGCGGATCCCGCTGACCGAGCGGATCCAGTAGATCCAGCGGGACCGGGCCGAGTGTTCGGGCCCGTCCATCCGAAAGCCCCAGGACTCTTTGGCGAATTCCTGGGGCTTTCGCCGCGCCCGGCACCGACGGCCTACTCGTCGGACCGGACCGGACCGGGTCAGGTCAGCGGCAGCCGGTAGAGGCCGTTCGACAGGGGTTCCACCAGTCCGTCGGCGACCAGGCCGTCCAAGGCCCGGGCGCGCTGCACCGGCTCGTCCCACACCGCGTCCAGGGCTGCCTGGGAGACCGGGGCGACGGAGTCGCGCAGTACCGCGAGGAGCCGCCCGCGCACCTGCCGGTCCGTTCCGGCGTACGTCTGGCCCCGGCGGGCCGGGCCCTGGTGTGCGGGCTTCCCGGCGAGCAGCCAGGCGCACCGTGAGGCGATCGGGCAGCGCGAGCAGTCCTCGTTCTTCGCGGTGCACACCAGCGCGCCGAGCTCCATCGTCGCCGCCGCCCAGGCCGCCGCCCGGTCGTCCTCCTCGGGGAGCAGCGCGCGGGCGAGCTTGCGCTCGGCGGCGGTGGTCGCGTTCGGCGGGTACTGGATGCCGGTGGCCGCCCGCGCGAACACCCGGCGGACGTTCGTGTCGAGCACCGCGTGCCGCTGCCCGTACGCGAACGAGGCGACGGCCGCCGCCGTGTACTCACCGATCCCGGGCAGCGCCAGCAGCTGGGCGTGCTCACGGGGCACGTCCCCGCCGTGGCGTTCCGTTATGGCCTGGGCCGCGCCGTGCAGGCGCAGCGCGCGGCGGGGGTAGCCGAGCCGGCCCCAGGCGCGGACCGCCTCGCCCGGCGCCTCGGCCGCCAGGTCGGCCGGGCGTGGCCAACGGGCCAGCCACTGCTCGTACACCGGGAGGACCCGGTTCACCGGGGTCTGCTGGAGCATGAACTCGCTCACCATCACGCCCCAGGCGCCGGCCTCGGGACGGCGCCAGGGCAGATCGCGGGCGTGCTGCTCGAACCACCCGATGACGGGGGTGTGGAGGAGGGAAGCGGGGGACGTGTGTGTCGAAGTCGTGGCAGTCATCGCACCTACGATCCTGACACGGAAGGCCCGGCGACGGTCACGGGCACGGGGGTGTCGCCCCCGGCGAGAGCCTCTGGACGAACAACGCCACCCGTTCTGTCCCCTCTGTCCCGGTCTCCCTGTGCTTGTCCGGCCCGCGCGTCGTGAAACCGGCGCTCAACAGGCCCTTCCGGAATGATGATCCGCAAAAGTTGACCATCGGAGCGGCGGGTGGGGCGGGAGTTGGGCACGATCTCTCGTACAGTTTGCGACGTGGGATCTCTGCGCAAACCGGTCGGCCCGCTTCCCTCCAGCATCTACTGGCGACGGAGGGTGGTAGCGGCGATTCTGGTTGCGCTGCTCGCAGCGCTGCTCGCCTGGGTGTTCCTGCCCGGCACGAGCAGGAAGAGCCCGCCCGACGCCAAGCCCGGCAGCTCCGAACCGGCGCGTTCGATCACGCCCGGCCCCTCCGACTCCGGGCCGGCGATCAGTCAACAACCCGGCGGCCGCCACGAGTCGGGTGGCACCGGCGAGAGCGCCGGCGGGACCTCCGACGGTGCGGACGGCTCCGCCGACGGCTCGAACGGCGACGGCGACGACGACGGGATCACGAGCCCGTCTCCCGGCGCGGAGGCATCCTCGGACGCGGCCTCCGGCGGCACCGCCTCGTCCGGCGGCACCGCGGGGATCCAGGTCCCCGCGAGCTCCGCGCTCCCCGACTGCCGCCCCGCCGCCGTGCAGTTGAGCCTGCGGACCAAGGTGACGTACGGCCCCGAGGAAACCCCGAAGTTCGAGCTGATCGCGAAGAACACGTCCACCGGCGACTGCAAGGCCGACCTCGGCCCGAAGGCCGTGGTGCTCACGGTCACCGACGCCAGCGGTGACGACGACGACCAGGTCTGGTCCTCGAAGGACTGCCCGACCGCGTCCGGCAGCCTCTTCTTCAAGGTTCCGGCGGGGCAGACGGTGATCCGCACGATCGACTGGAACCGCACCCGGAGCGCCCCGAGCTGCGCGACCCCGCCGACCGGCAAGGCCGCCCCGGGGACGTACCTCCTGGAGGCCGAGGCCCCGGGCGAGCCGATCCAGCGCGCGTCTTTCGTCCTCGCCAAGGACTGAAGCCCGCAGAGACCGAGCCCCGCAGAGACCGAACCCCGCGGGGATCGGAACCCCGGTGGGCCGGAACCCCGGTGGGCCGGAGCCCGCCGGGGGCTGTTCCCCGATCCCCCGCGGGCCGGTCGTACGGGCCCGCCCCGGGGTCAGACGTACCGCTCCAGGATCGACGACTCGGCGAGCCGGGAGAGGCCCTCGCGGACGCTGCGCGCCCGCGCCTCGCCGACGCCGTCCACGGTCTGGAGGTCGTCCACGCTCGCCGCGAGCAGCTTCTGCAGTCCGCCGAAGTGCTCCACCAGCCGCTCCATGATCGCGCCGGGCAGCCTCGGCACCTTCGCCAGCAGCCGGAAGCCGCGCGGCGAGACGGCCGAGTCCAGCGTCTCGGGCGATCCGCTGTACCCCAGCGACCGTGCCACCGCGGCGAGTTCGAGCAGCTCGGAGTGGCTCAGCGCGTCGAGTTCGGTCAGCGCCTCCGCGACGGTCCGTGAGCGCTTCGCCGTCGGCTCCGGGACGTAGTCGCGTACGACGAGCTCCCGCTCCGGCTCCACGCCCGCGATCAGCTCGTCCAGCTGGAGCGCCAACAGGCGTCCGTCGGTGCCGAGCTCGACCACGTACTCCGCGATCTCCGTCGCGATCCGCCGCACCATCTCCAGCCGCTGCGCGACGGCCGTCACGTCCCGGACCGTCACCAGGTCCTCGATCTCCAGCGCGGAGAGCGTGCCGGCGACCTCGTCGAGGCGCAGTTTGTACCGCTCCAGCGTGGCGAGGGCCTGGTTGGCGCGGGAGAGGATCGCGGAGGACTCCTCCAGCACCCGCCGCTCGCCGTCGACGTACAGCGCGATCAGGCGCATCGACTGGGAGACGGAGACGACCGGGAAACCGCACGACTTGGAGACGCGGTCGGCCGTGCGGTGACGGGTTCCGGTCTCCTCGGTGGGGATCGCGGCGTCCGGGACGAGCTGGACGCCCGCCCGCAGGATCTTGGTGATGTCCTTGTCGAGGATGAGCGCGCCGTCGAGCTTGCACAGCTCGCGCAGACGGGTCGCGGCGAACTCGACGTTCATCACGAAACCGCCGGTGCACATCGACTCGACCGTCTTGTCCATGCCGAGGACGATCAGCCCTCCGGTGTTCCCCCGCAGGATGCGCTCCAGCCCGTCACGCAGGGCTGTTCCGGGCGCGACCGCGCTCAGCGAAGCGCGCATCAGCGCTTCGTTACCGGTGCCTTGGCCGGACTTTCCGGGCGATGATGCCCGGTCGTTGGCTGCCACTGCACTCCTCCGGTCACAGGTTTGCGGTGCCCTTGCGGCGCTCGTGCCGCGCGTACGAGCGGGCGAGACCAGGGCAAAGTCTACCGGCGCGCGCCGTCCTCCTGTGGTGCCTCCGAACGAGACCGGCGCGGCAGCACCCTGAGAGCATCGCCCATGTCGGCGACTTCTGTGACCTTCATACCGGCTGGGACCTTTCCCGGATCGCGCGGGACCAGCGCGTGTGTGAAGCCGAGGCGGTGCGCCTCGGCCAGCCGGCGCTGCACACCGGTGACCCGTCTCACCTCCCCGGCGAGACCCACCTCACCGATGGCGACCAGGTTCTTCGGGAGGGGGGTGTCGCTCGCCGCGCTCGCCAGCGCGAGCGCGATGGCCAGGTCGGCGGCGGGCTCGGTGAGCTTCACCCCGCCGACCGTCGCGCTGTAGATGTCCCGCTTGCCCAGCGCGCTGATCCGGCCCCGCTGCTCCAGCACCGCCAGCATCATCGAGACCCGCGAGGTCTCCAGACCCGAGGTGGTACGGCGGGGCGACGGGATCTGCGAGTCGACCGTGAGCGCCTGCACCTCGGCGACCAGGGGCCGCTTCCCCTCCAGGGTGACGGTCAGACAGGTGCCGGGCACCGGCTCGTCGCGCCGTGTCAGGAAGAGGCCGGACGGATCGGCGAGACCGGTGATCCCCTCGTCGTGCAGCTCGAAGCAGCCGACCTCGTCGGTCGCGCCGTAACGGTTCTTGACGCCCCGGACCAGCCGCAGCCGGGCGTGCCGGTCACCCTCGAAGGAGAGCACCACGTCGACGAGGTGCTCCAGCAGCCGGGGCCCGGCGATGGCGCCGTCCTTGGTGACGTGGCCCACCAGCAGCGTCGCCATCCCGCGGTCCTTGGAGGCGCGGATGAGCGCCCCGGCGACCTCGCGGACCTGCGCCATACCGCCCGGCGCGCCGTCGATCTCCGGGGACGCGACCGTCTGCACGGAGTCCAGCACCAGCAGGGACGGCTTGACCGCGTCGAGGTGGCCGAGGACGGCCGAGAGGTCGGTCTCGGCCGCGAGGTAGAGGTGGTCGTTGATCGCCTTGATCCGGTCGGCGCGCATCCGGACCTGGCTCGCGGACTCCTCCGCCGTGACGTAGAGGGTGCGGTGCTCCTCGTTCGCGGCCTTCGCGGCGACGTCGAGCAGCAGGGTCGACTTGCCGACGCCCGGCTCCCCGGCCAGCAGCACCACGGCGCCCGGTACGAGCCCGCCGCCCAGGACCCGGTCCAGCTCACTGACACCGGTCGAGCGGGCGGTCGCCTGACGGCTGTCCACCTGGCCGATGGGCACGGCGGCGGTGGAGACCCGGCCGGCCGCGGTGGTGCGCACGGCGGGCGCGCCGCCGAACTCCTCGACGGTGCCCCAGGCCTGGCATTCCGGGCAGCGGCCGAGCCACTTGGCGGTCGTCCAGCCGCACTCCGTGCAGCGGTAGGACGGACGGTCCTTCGTGGACTTCGTACGGGCAACCATGGCGTCACCGTATAGCCCGCCTACGACAATGGGGTTTCCGGAGGGCCGCGGGAGATCGCGGCCCCATCGTGGGAGGGGACCGCATGACCAGCAGCACCACACCGTTCGACGAGGCCGAGCGCCTGAAGTGGGCGGGCCTGGCCGACGCCTACGCCGCGTCCTTCGCCCGGCTCTGCGCCCGCACCGTGCCCGATCTGCTGGACGCGGCGGGCGTGCGCGAGGGCACCCGTGTCCTGGACGTGGGTACCGGCACCGGGGCGGTGGCCGTGGCGGCGTGCGCGAGGGGCGCGGTGGTCACCGCCGTCGACGCGGAACCGGACATGGTGAAGAGCGCCACGCGGGCCGCCCCGGCGGCGGACGTGCGTGTCGCACTCCTGCCCGAGCTGCCCTTCGCGGACGGCGAGTTCGACGCGGTCGCCGCGAACTTCGTCCTCAACCACGTCGGGCGCCCCCGGAGGGCGCTCGCCGAACTGCGCCGGGTGACCCGCCCCGGCGGCCGGATAGCGGTCACCATCTGGGGAGCCGACGCGGGGACCGGCCAGCGGCTGCTCGGCCGGGCGGTCGCCGCGGCCGGAGCGCTCCGGCCGCCGGAGGTGCCCCCGCTCGCCCCGGAGGAAGCGTTCGAGCAGACCCCGGACGGGCTCGCCGCGCTGCTGGCGGGGGCCGGTCTCGCGGACGTCTCCGGCACCGCCCTCGCCTGGGACCACCGGGCGACCGTCGAGGAGTGGTGGAGCGGTGCCGCGTCCGGGGTGGCGACGATCGGCCGCATCGTGACCGCACAGACGCCCGCCACGGTGGCGGAGATCAAGCGCCACTACGAGACGCTCAGCGCGGAGTTCGTCCTCCCCGGCGGCGAGGACGAGAAGCTGCTGGTGCTGCCGCACCGCGCTCTGCTGGCGTCCGGCCGCGTGCTGTAGGCGGCGGGGCCGTACGCCACGGGGGCCGTACCGCCACCGGGGCAGGCGGGTGGGCGGACTCGCCGGGTGGGAGCCGCCGGGAGGGCGCCCCCGTCCCGGCGGGGCGGCGGGAGCCCGGGGGCGTACGGGAGCGCAACAGCCGCGTATGGCGGCGCGCGGTCTCCGGGAGCGCTGGAGGCGCACAACGGCGCAGGTGCCGGAATGGGGGGTTCCCGTCTCGTTTCGAGCGATACGTTCACCCATAGGGATTAAATGTCCGTAAGGGGCACCGAGGGCACACCCCCCTCTGCTTACGGTCGCAAGGTGACGAGCAGCAGGCTGGAGCCCCCCACGCCCACCACCGGCGCACACCGATCGCCCCGTCGCGCCCCCCACCTCCCGGCGCAGCGGCCGCCCGCCCGTTACGAGCCGTACCTCGACGGCCTCTTCACCTACTGCCTCTCCGTGCTCTGCGACCACGAGGCCGCGACGGAGGCGCTGGGAGCCGTCCTCGCGGTCGCGGAACGCCAGGGCGGCCGGTGCCCCACGGGCCAGGAGGAACGTAAATCCTGGCTGTACGCGCTGGCCAGGTGGATGTGCCTGCGGGTGCTCACCGAGCAGAGGCGCGGCCGGCAGGCCCACCGCAGGATGCCCAGGTATTCCGGCCGAGGAGCGAGCGGGGAGCGCGGAGCCGCGCTCGCGGAGGCCCTCGCCCCGGCACCCCCGGCGCACGCGCCCGCCGGAGCTCCCGCCACGGGCACCGGCCCGGCCCCGGTTCCCGGCCCCGCCACAGCCCCTGCCGACGCCCCCGCCACGGGCTGTGACGGGCCCGTCCGTCCGGCCGGTCGAGGCGCGGAGGGGGCGCCGGCTCGCGCGCCGGACGCCGGCCGTGCTCCCCGCGTCACCCCTGAGGAGGCGACCGTTCCGCCCTCCGAGGAGAGCCCCGCGTCCGAGGCCCGCCGCCGCGAACTCGCCCAGCTGGCCTGGCCGGAAGCGGCCGGCACCACGCCCGAGCAACGGGAGGCGCTCGAACTCTCCGTCCGGCACGGACTCACCCCCCGCGCCGTCGCCTCCGTACTCGGACTCGACCCGGCCACCGCGCGCGAACTCCTCGCGGCGGCCGCCTGCGAGCTCGAGCGGACCCGGGCCGCACTCGCCGTCGCCGAGGACGGCACCTGCTCCGCCGCCCGCAGCCTCACCGGCAATCGGCAGTCGCTGCTCTCCGCCCCGCTGCGCCGCGAACTCGTCCGCCACGTCGACGACTGCCCGCGCTGCCGGCGCGCCGCCGAACGCGCCGGTGCCACCGGCCCCTGGCCCGGTGTGGCCGTCGCCCCCGCCGCGGGACTGCCCGTGGTGGAGGCGCCCCGCCCGTCGGTACGGGTGGCGATGGCGCACGCCCAGCGGTCCCGTGCAGGTTCCCCGCGCTTCGACCGGACCGGCTACCCGCTCGACCCGAAGGACCACGCCGCCCGCCGCGACCGGCTGCGCGCCCGGGTCATGACGACGACGGTGGTCGCGACGGTCGTGGCGGCGCCGGTCATCGCACTGTGGGCGGCGGCGTACCGGCCGTCGCCGCCGGGCGGCGGCGGCCACGAGGGCGCGTCGGCCGCCGCGACCGAGATGGACGCGACCGGCGACTCGGCCGGCACCTCCTGGGGCCGCCAGGACGGATACGACGGCCCGGGCGGGTACGACCGTTCCGGCGGAGACGGCCGGTACGACGGGGGCGGCGACGGAAGCACGGGCGGTGGTGGCGGGCACGCCGAGGACGTCCGCACCGGCGTCCGGGGCGGCCCGCCGGACGGGTTCCCCGCCCCGGACGTGGTCGCCGAGGTGATCAGTACGGCGGGCGGCACCCGCCGGGCCGGAGCGCTGGTCGTCACCGCGCGGGCCTCCGGCGGAGTCACGTTGCTCAGGCTGACGGCCTCCGGAGGCGGCCCCGTCGTCTGGGGGGCCCGTACCGACGCACGCTGGCTGCGGCTCAGCCGTTCCTCGGGCACGCTCCCGGCGGGGGGCAGCGTCACCCTGCACGTCCTGGTGGACCGGTCGCGGGAACCGCGCCACCCCTGGCGGGCCCGGGTCGTCCTGGCGCCCGGCTCCCAGCACGTACGGATCGAGGGGCGCGGCCGGACCACCGCGTTCACCGGCTTCCCGGCCGGCGGGCCGCTGCGACCCATGACGCCCGCCGCCCCGCCGGGTCCCCGGGAGCCGGCCGCACCCGCGGCGCCCGCAGCTCCGGCCGCGCCCGCGGCTCCCACACCCGTCCTCGCGGCCCCGTCCGGGGCGGCCCCCGAACCTGCGGACTCCACCGGACCGCCGCCGAGCGCCTCGCCGGACCCGATCGGCGCGACCAGCGGCCCATCACCCACGGCGGGCCCGGCCGAACCCTCTCCGCCCCACGAACCGGCCCCGCCCGACCAGCCACCGGCCCCGTCAGCGCCGCGCACCGGCCCCGGCGAACCGGCCCCGGCGGGCTGAGACAGCCGGGCCCGGAAGGCCGAGGGCACCCGGCGGGCTCAGGCCGGCGTCACCGGGTCCGACCGACCAACAGGGCTCAGGCCGGCGTCACCGGGTCCGCCGGGTGCGGGGCCATCGGCAGCAGCGAGGCGAGCCGCTGCTCGCAGAGCCCCACCAGCCGCTCGTACGCCTCCTTGCCCATCAGCTCCGTGAGTTCGGGGCGGTACGTCACGTAGACCGGGTCGCCCGCGCCGTGCGCGGAGGTGGCGGAGGTGCACCACCAGTGCAGGTCGTGACCGCCCGGGCCCCAGCCCCGGCGGTCGTACTCGCCGATGGAGATCTGCAGCACCCGTGTGTCGTCGGGCCGGTCGATCCAGTCGTACGTGCGCCGGACCGGGAGCTGCCAGCAGACGTCGGGCTTCGTCTCCAGCGGTTCCTTGCCCTCCTTCAGAGCCAGGATGTGCAGCGAACAGCCCATGCCACCGGCGAAGCCGGGACGGTTCTGGAAGATGCAGGAGCCCTTCCAGCGGCGCGTCTGGCGCTCACCGTCGTCGTCGATTCCGACCCACCCCGTGGACGTGCCGACGTCGTGGAACTGCCACATGTCCGGGGTCAGCCGCTCGACGTGGCCGGCGACCCGCTTCTCGTCGTCCTCGTCGGAGAAGTGCGCGCCGAGCGTGCAGCAGCCGTCGTCCGCGCGGCCCGCCTGGATGCCCTGGCAACCGCTGCCGAAGATGCACGTCCACCGCGAGGTCAGCCACGTCAGGTCGCAGCGGAACACCTGCTCGTCGTCGGCGGGGTCCGGGAACTCCACCCACGCGCGGGGGAAATCGATGCCCTTCTCGTCGGACCGGTCGGGCCCGTTCTCTTCCGTCCGCTGGATCTCCCGCTTCGCTTGAGGCTTCTTCGTTGCTTTGCCCGGCTTCGTCTTGTTCGTCTTTGACACGCGCCAAGAGTAAGTCCCTTTCGGCGTAGCGTTCCGGCTATGAGACTCGGAGTCCTCGACGTGGGGTCGAACACGGTTCACCTGCTGGTGATGGATGCCCATCCCGGCGCCCGTCCGCTGCCCGCACACTCGCACAAGGCGGAACTCCGCCTCGCCCAGCTCCTCGACCCGCACGGGGCGATCGGGCCCGAGGGCGTCGACCGGCTGGTCGCCACGGTGGCCGAAGCGGTCCAGTCGGCCGAGGACAAGGGGTGCGAGGAAGTCCTGGCGTTCGCCACCTCGGCGGTCCGGGACGCCACCAACGCCGACGACGTACTGGGCCGGGTGCGCGCCGAGACCGGCGTCGACCTCGCGGTCCTCAGCGGCGAGGAGGAGGCGCGGCTGACCTTCCTGGCCGCCCGCCGCTGGTACGGCTGGTCGGCCGGGAAGCTGCTGCTGCTCGACATCGGCGGCGGCTCGCTGGAGATCGCCCTCGGACTGGACGAGGAGCCCGCGGCGGCCGTGTCGCTGCCGCTCGGTGCCGGCCGCCTCACCGCCGGCTGGCTGCTCGGCGACCCCGCCCGCCCGGCAGGCGCGGCGGAGGTGCGGGAGCTGCGCCGGCACGTCCGCGCCAGGATCGCCAGCACGGTCGGGGACTTCAGCCGCCACGGCCGGCCCGACCGCGTGGTCGCCACCTCGAAGACCTTCAAACAGCTGGCCCGGATAGCAGGGGCGGCCCGCTCCACGGAGGGGCTGTACACCCCGCGGACCCTCTCCGCCGCGGCCCTCCAGGAATGGGTCCCCAAACTCGCGATCATGACCACCGAGGAGCGCGGCAACCTCCCCGGCGTCTCGCCCGGCCGGGCCGGCCAGCTGCTCGCCGGGGCGCTCGTCGCCGAGGGCGCGATGGACCTCTTCGGGATCACCGAGCTGGAGATCTGCCCCTGGGCCCTCCGCGAGGGCGTCATCCTGCGCCGCCTCGACCACCTCCCGGCGGAGCGGATCGCGTTGAGCTGAGGGGCGCGGGGCCGGTGCGCGGCCGGGACGGCCTTCGGCGGCCACGGGGACTGCCGTGCGCGGCAGTCCCCGTAACCGCCGGGGCCCTCCATGGCCCTTCTCACTTTCGCCCCCGTCCTCTCGGCGGTGCGCCGTCGGGCCCGTACGCTGTCCAGGTGGCAGATCCAGCGGTGCGCATCCCCGATGCGAAGGTCGCCCTGTCGACGGCCTCGGTCTATCCGGAGTCGACGGCGACGGCCTTCGAGATCGCCGCACGCCTGGGGTACGACGGTGTCGAGGTCATGGTGTGGACCGATCCGGTCAGCCAGGACATCGAGGCGCTGCGGCGCCTCTCCGACTACCACCAGGTCCCGATCCTCGCCGTGCACGCCCCCTGTCTGCTGATCACCCAGCGGGTCTGGTCCACGGACCCCTGGGTCAAGCTCCAGCGGGCCAGGTCCGCGGCCGAGAGGCTCGGCGCCTCCGCCGTCGTGGTCCACCCGCCGTTCCGGTGGCAGCGCCACTACGCCCGCGACTTCGTCGACGGGATCTGGCGCATGGCGAACGAGACCGACGTCCGGTTCGCCGTCGAGAACATGTACCCGTGGCGCTACCGGGACCGCGAGATGCTCGCGTACGCCCCGGACTGGGACGTCACCCACGACGACTACCGGCACTTCACGGTCGACCTCTCGCACACGTCGACGGCGCGTACCGACGGGCTGGCGATGGTGGACCGGATGGGCGACCGGCTCGCCCACGTCCACCTCGCGGACGGCAAGGGCTCCGGCAAGGACGAGCACCTGGTACCCGGCCGGGGCGACCAGCCCTGCGCGGAGCTGCTGGAGCGGCTCGCGCGGAGCGGCTTCGACGGGCACGTGGTCCTGGAGGTCAACACCCGCCGGGCCATGTCGTCCGCCGAACGCGAGGCGGACCTCGCCGAGGCGCTCGCCTTCACCCGTCTCCACCTGGCCTCGGCCAAGCGGACGCCCCGGCCGTGACCTCCCGTTCCACCCCCGGCCGTTCCACCCCAGGCCGTCCCGCTCGGGCCCGCTCCGCCCCGCAGGAGCCCGCCGCCCCGCAGGAGCCCGCCACCCCGCGCCGCAGGGGCCGCCCCTCGCGCGCCGAGAGCCGGGGCGGCCCCGACTCCCGGGCCCGCATCCTGGAGGCGGCCCGCAGCGAGTTCGCCGAGCGCGGCTACGACAAGGCGTCGATGCGCTCCGTCGCGCGCGCGGCCGGTGTCGACGCGGCGCTGGTCCACCACTACTTCGGGACGAAGGACGAGGTGTTCGCGGCCGCCGTGGAGCTCTCCTTCGAACCCGCCCTCGTCGTGCCGCAGATCCTGGGCGGCCCGGTGGAGGGGGTGGGGGAGCGGATGGCGCGCTACTTCATCTCCGTGTGGGAGAACCCGGTCAGCCGGGCGCCGCTGCTGGCGATCGTCCGGTCGGCGCTCACCCACGAGGCGGCGGCCGAGGTGCTGCGCGGCTTCCTGCTGCACAGGCTGCTGGAGCGGATCGCGGCGGAACTGGACGTACCCGATCCGACCTTCCGTGCCGAAGTGGCCGCCGCGCACATGATCGGCATCGCGATCCTGCGGTACGTCGTCCGGGCCGAGCCGCTCGCCTCCGCCGACCCGGAGCGGATCGTCGCCCTGGTGGCGCCCAGCATCCAGCGCTATCTGGCCGAGGACGGGCCGTACGCCCCCCAGGACCCGGACCCCAGGGACGGTGACCACCCCGCACCGCCCGAGGGGCCCGCCGCGCCGATCGTGCCGACCGCTCCGTGAGCAGGGCGTCCCGCTATCCGGACGGGTTGTCCAGATCCTGGAGTCGGGGCGTACGCTCGGAACAGTCTTTTCCGTCGAAGTAGACAGTCTTTCTCTATCTGTCGAAGGAGCGAGCGACGATGCCGCAGCTGAGGTCCCGCACTGTCACCCACGGTCGCAACATGGCGGGCGCGCGCGCTCTTATGCGGGCGTCGGGCGTAGCGAGCGAGGACATCGGCAAGCCGATCATCGCCGTCGCGAACTCCTTCACCGAGTTCGTCCCGGGCCACACCCACCTCGCCCCGGTCGGCCGGATCGTCTCCGAGGCGATCCACGCGGCCGGCGCGGTGCCGCGCGAGTTCAACACGATCGCCGTGGACGACGGCATCGCGATGGGCCACGGCGGGATGCTCTACAGCCTGCCCTCGCGCGACCTGATCGCCGACTCCGTCGAGTACATGGTCGAGGCGCACTGCGCGGACGCGCTGATCTGCATCTCGAACTGCGACAAGATCACGCCCGGCATGCTGATGGCGGCCCTCCGCCTCAACATCCCGACGATCTTCGTCTCCGGCGGTCCCATGGAGTCGGGCCGGGCCACCCTCGTCGACGGGACCGTCCGCACCCTGGACCTCGTCGACGCCATGTCCGACGCCGTCAACGACAAGATCTCCGACGCGGACATGCTCCGTATCGAGGAGAACGCCTGTCCCACCTGCGGTTCCTGTTCCGGCATGTTCACCGCCAACTCCATGAACTGCCTGGCCGAGGCCATCGGTCTCGCGCTCCCCGGGAACGGCTCGACGCTGGCCACCCACACCGCCCGCCGCGCCCTCTACGAGAACGCGGGCCGCACGATCGTCGACATCACCAAGCGCCACTACGAGCAGGACGACGCGACCGTCCTGCCCCGCGCCATCGCGAGCCGTGCCGCGTTCGAGAACGCCATGGCCCTCGACATCGCCATGGGCGGCTCCACCAACACGATCCTGCACCTCCTCGCCGCCGCCCAGGAAGCCGAACTCGACTTCGGCCTGCGGGAGATGGATGAGATCTCGCGCCGCGTCCCCTGCCTCGCCAAGGTCGCGCCGAACGTCGCCAAGAGCCGTACGTACTACATGGAGGACGTCCACCGCGCCGGTGGCATCCCCGCCATCCTCGGCGAGCTGCACCGCGGCGGACTCCTCAACGAGGACGTCCACGCCGTCCACTCCGCGTCCCTCGCCGACTGGCTCAAGAACTGGGACGTGCGCGGCGGTTCGCCCGCACCCGAGTCCGTCGAGCTGTGGCACGCGGCCCCCGGCTGCGTCCGCTCCGCGACCGCCTTCTCGCAGTCCGAGCGCTGGGACACCCTCGACACGGACGCCGCCGAGGGCTGCATCCGCTCCGTCGAGCACGCCTACTCCCAGGACGGCGGCCTCGCCGTCCTCAAGGGCAACCTCGCGGTGGACGGCTGTGTCGTGAAGACCGCCGGCGTCGACGAGTCGATCTGGACCTTCGAGGGCCCGGCCGTCGTCTGCGAGTCGCAGGAGGAGGCCGTCGAGAAGATCCTGCTGAAGCAGATCGCGGAGGGCGACGTGGTCGTCATCCGTTACGAGGGCCCCAAGGGCGGCCCCGGCATGCAGGAGATGCTCTACCCGACCTCGTACCTGAAGGGCCGGGGCCTCGGCAAGGCGTGCGCGCTGGTGACCGACGGCCGCTTCTCCGGCGGCACCTCGGGCCTCTCGATCGGCCACGCCTCCCCCGAGGCGGCCTCCGGTGGCACGATCGCGCTGGTCGAGGACGGCGACCGCATCCGCATCGACATCCCGAACCGCTCCATCGAGCTGCTCGTCCCGGACGCCGAACTGGCGGCCCGCCGCGAGGCGCTGAACGGCGTGTACGCCCCGAAGAACCGTGAGCGCAAGGTCTCGGCCGCGCTCCGCGCGTACGCCGCGATGGCGACCAGCGCCGACCGCGGTGCGGTGCGCGACGTCTCCAAGCTCGGCTGACCGCCCCACCCCCGTCGGTACCCGACCGCCCGGCCACCCCACGAGGGCGGCCGGGCGGTCCGGCGTTCGGGGGTGTCACCAAAGGGGGTGTCACCAGGCGGCCGGGTCGCTCCCGTCCACCGCGAAGACGGAACCGTCCGGCGCCGTGCCGACGACGTGACGGCCGACCGGTACGGGCGGGTGCGGGAAGGAGGCCAGGTCGAGCTTCCCGTCCCGGAGCCGGGGAGCGGTCTGCCCGAGCAGGTTCCCCCGCCGGGTGTCCACCGCCAGCAGTCGCCCGTCCGCCGCCGTGAAGTACAGACGGTTCCCCTCGCCCAGCACCGGGGCCGACATCAGCGCCACCCCCGTCTCCAGCCGCCACCGTTCGGCGCTGCCGCCACCGGCCGGGCCGTCGACGTCCAGGGCCACCAGGGCCCCGCCGGGCGCCAGCAGATAGGCGGTGCCGCCGCCGACCACGATGTCCGGGTCGGCCATCCCGAAGGGCACCGCCGTCCGCGCCACCGTCCGCTCCTCGGGGTCGTACCGCACCAGCGTGTCCACCCGCGACTGCGCGCCCGTCGCCTTCAGCACCAGTGACCCGTCGTCGACGCCGACCGGGGTCAGCGTCCCGTCCAGCCGCCGCTGCCACCGGACGTCGCCCGCCGCCGCGCCGACCGCCGTGACGAGGGTGGCGTTCCCGTCGCCGGTGGCCTCGTAGAGGTAGGAGACCCCGGTCGCCGGATCGCGGAAACCGATGGCCGGCAGCGTGTGCCCGGCGAAGCGGTGGCTCCAGCGCACCGCCCCGGTCCCGGCGTCGATCCCCTCCACCTCGCCCCCCGCGCCGACGATCAGCGGGGTGCCCCCGGCGCTCCACAGCCCGCCGGCGGAGGAGGGGGAGCCCGCCGACCAGAGCTCCTTCCCGTCCTCGGAGCCGTACGCCCGGAGCGTCCCGCCCGGATCGTCCACCAGGACCGGGCCGCCGCCGGTGGCCAGTGCCCGGGCCCCGCCCGACGAGTCCCGGTGCGACCAGAGGACGTGCCCGTTCGCGGGATCGACGCGGGCGACGCCCCAGCCGGACGCGGAGCAGTAGAGCGCGGCACCCGACGCCCCACCGCCGGCCGCACCGGAGTCACCGGCGGCGAAGCAGTACGGGACCGCGCCGGTGGCCCCCGTCAGAGCGGTCCGCCACGGGACGAAGGCGCCCGCCGCGTCCGGCGCGGCGCCGCCCTCCTCCGCCGCCCGTACCGGCGGCGTGCGCGCGCCGACCCCGGCGTACACCGCGCCCCCCGCGACGAGGGTCAGCAGCGCCGCCGCACCCGCCGCCCACCAGACGCGGCGGGACCGCCCGGACGAAGGCGCACGGCCCGGCCCGGCGGCCGGTGCGTCCCGCACGTGGGTCGACTCGGCGGCACCGGAGGCGGCAGGACTCGGGACGGCAGGGGACGCCTCCTGGCGGGGGGCCGGTGCGGACTCCCCGGCGGTCCCGTCGCCACTGCGGCCGGCGTCGCCGCTACGGTCACTGCCGTCACCGGACTCCCACGGGTCGCCGCCACCCCGGGGGGTCTGCCGCCCGGGGGCCCGGCTCTCCGGCGCCGGCCGCCGCTGGGCGGGCACGAAGGCCGCCGCATCGTAGGAGGGCGGCAGCAGCGCCGCCATGATCTCGTCCGGAGTCGGCCGCAATGCGGGCTCCTTCGCCAGGCACTGCCCGACGAGCCTCACCAGGTCCTCCGGCACCCCGGTCAGATCCGCCTCGTCGTGCACCACCTGGTACGCCACCAGATACGGGCTGTCCGAGTCGAACGGCCCCCGCCCGGTCGCCGCGTGGACCAGCACCGCGCCCAGCGCGAACACGTCGGCGGCGGGGCCGACCTCACGCGGGCGCTGGAACTGCTCGGGCGCCATGTAGGGCGGCGAGCCGATCACCTTCCCGGTCTCCGTGCGCAACTCGCTGTCGTACGGACGGGAGATCCCGAAGTCGATGACCTTCGGCCCGGTGTCCGGCAGCAGCACGTTGCTCGGCTTCAGGTCGCGGTGGATGACCCCCGCCCGGTGGATGTCCCGCAGCGCCTCGGCCAGCCCGGCGGTGAGCCGCCGCAGCTGCGCCGGGTTCATCGGTCCGTTCCGCTTCACCTGCGCGGAGAGCGTCGGGCCGGGCACGTAGAGCGTCGCCATCCAGGGCAGCGGGGCCGCCGGATCGGCGTCGACGACCGGGGCGGTGAACGCACCGCTGACCCGCCGCGCGGCCGCGACCTCCTGCCGGAAACGTGCCCGGAACTCGGGGTCCGCCGCGTACTGCCGGTGCACGATCTTGATCGCCAGCGGGAGCCCCGAAGCGGACGTGGCGAGGTGGACGACGCCCATGCCGCCCTCGCCGAGGCGTGCCTGAAGACGGTACCGGCCGGCGTACTCGGGACGTTCCGTTTCCGGATCCGGCCCGACTCCCCGCAGCGGCGCCATCACCCACCCCCGTGTGTTCGACCGCAAGCGCGACGCACGGAGCCTATTCGATGCTTCGTCCTTGCCGCGCAAGGCTTGTTAGCCTGCGCGTCACCTGTACCGATCCGACCCGGGGGAGGGCCGTATGGCCGTCGAAGAGAACACCGCCGAAGCGACCGCACCATCGAAGGCGGCCGGAGCCGCGGGCACCGTGGACCCGCTCCGGGCCCCGGCCGCGGCAGAGGCGGCGACGACCTCGGCCGCCGAACCGGCCGGCCTCGCGGCGACGCTCACCTACGAAGCCCCCCGCTACCCGATCGCGCCGGGCTACCGGGTCTACGTCCGCACCGGACCGGGCACCAACTACGCCCCCATCCGGCTGCTGCCGTACGGGACGATGGTGGCGGTCTACTGCCAGAAGGAGGGCGAGCGGGTCAGCGGCCCGTACGGCTCCTCGAACCTCTGGGACTGCATCTCGGCAGGTGAGTACGTCTCCGACGCGTACGTGCACACCGGCAGCGACGGCTGGATCGCCGGCCGCTGCGCCTGAGAGTCCGGCGGGCGGCGCACCTCCTGGGCGACACCGGCCCGGCCCGGCGGGCGGGATGCCCAACCGGCCGGGCCGCGCGCGGAATAATCGACGGCGTGAGCGAGAACAGCCGAACCACCGGACCCCTGCCCACCGGACCGCTGCCCGCACCCCCGGCCCCCCGGGGCGGCACCGCCCCCGGCCCGCAGCCGGAGCCGCTCCGCTTCTTCGGTACGACCTGGGTCGAGCACGACGGCGGGTACGCGCTGCGGCGCGCCGGCGTCGCGGCCGGATCGCTGGCCGCCGCCGTCGCCTCCTGCGTCGCCCTGCGCTTCGCCTTCAGCGGTCTGGCCGTCGCCGAGATCGGCAGCTTCCTGAACATCCTCGTCGTGCTGATGTTCGCCGTCTGCAGCGCTGTCGCGTTCCGCAAGACCTGGGAGGGCTTCCGGAGCCGCCCGGCGGACCCGGCCCGCGAGGACAGCCTGCGCGGCCTCAAGACGATCGGCTTCGTCGGCTCCCTGCTGGCCTACTTCGTCCGCTCGCTCCGGGAAGCGCCCGGCGAGACGCTGCTGCGCACCGAGTACGAGACCGCCCTCGCCCGCTACACCCGGCGCCGTACGACCCGTACCGGGAACCCGGGCGCCCGCAAGGCCCGCAAGGCCCGCAAGGGCAGGTAGCGCGCGGCGCCGCCCGGCCGCCCGGTGCCTCGTCCGGGCAGGCCGGCCCCGACGCGTCCCCTCGGGGGCCACCACCACCTGCGTCCCCGCACCGCCCCACCCGGCCCGGAGTCCCGGAAATCCCCCGCGACTCCGGGCTTTCGCATGCCTTGACGCGGAGGGCGCCCCGGAGCATATTCATCACATGATGAATAATCGGCGCACCGCCGGCCCGGACCCCGCGCCACCACCTCCCGGAGCTCCGACCGCCGCGGCCGTCCGTGCCGGGGAACTCACCGTCGTACGCGGCGACCGCACGGTGCTGCGCGACCTCGGCTTCACCGTCGAACCCGGCAGGATCACCGGACTCCTCGGCCCCTCCGGCTGCGGCAAGAGCACCCTCATGCGCGCGATCGTCGGCACCCAGGCCCAGGTCACCGGAGCACTCGACGTCCTCGGCACCCCCGCGGGGCACCCCGGCCTCCGCTCGCGCGTCGGGTACGTCACCCAAGCGCCCTCCGTCTACAACGACCTCACGGTCCGTCAGAACCTGGACTACTTCGCGGCCGTCCTCCTCCCGGGCCGCGCCCACCGCACCACCCGCCGCGACGCCGTCACCCGCGTCATCGACGACGTGGACCTCGCCGGCCACGCCGACGCCCTGGCCGGCCGCCTCTCCGGCGGACAGCGCAGCCGCGTCTCCCTCGCCGTCGCCCTGCTCGGCGAGCCCCAACTCCTCGTCCTGGACGAACCGACCGTCGGACTCGACCCCGTTCTCCGCCGCGATCTGTGGAACCTCTTCCACGCCCTCGCCGCCGACCGGGGCACCACGATCCTGGTCTCCTCCCACGTCATGGACGAGGCCGAACGCTGCCACCGGCTCCTCCTGATGCGCGAGGGCGCCATCCTCGCCACGGGAACCCCGGAGGAACTGCGCACCCGCACCGGGAGCACCACCGTGGAGGAAGCCTTCCTCCGCCTCGTCGACGAAGCGTCCGCCCAGCCCGAGGAGAGCCCGCGATGAGCAGCCCCGCCGCCCCGGCCCCCGCCGTACCGGACCGGACCACGGGCGCCGGGTCCGGTCCGGCCCGCCCCCTCACCCCGGCCCGCACCCTCGCCACCGCCGGCCGCGTCCTGCGCCAGCTCCGCCACGACCCCCGCACGATCGCGCTGCTGCTGGTGATCCCGGTCGTGATGATCGTCCTGCTCCGGTACGTCTTCGACGGCAGCCCGCAGACCTTCGACTCCATCGGCGCCTCGCTGCTCGGGATCTTCCCCCTCATCACGATGTTCCTGGTGACCTCGATCGCCACCCTGCGCGAACGCACCTCCGGCACCCTGGAGCGCCTCCTCGCCCTGCCGCTCGGCAAGGGCGACCTGATCGCCGGTTACGCCCTCGCCTTCGGCCTGATCGCCGTCGTCCAGACCCTGCTGGCCACTGCCGTCTCCGTCTGGTTCCTCGGCCTCGACGTCGTCGGCTCGCCCTGGCTGCTGATGCTGGTGGCGCTGCTCGACGCCCTGCTCGGTACGGCGCTGGGACTCTTCGTCTCGGCCTTCGCCGCGTCCGAGTTCCAGGCCGTCCAGTTCATGCCGGCGGTGATCTTCCCGCAGCTCCTGCTCTGCGGCCTCTTCACCCCGCGCGACCAGATGCAGCCGGTCCTGGAGGCGATCTCGAACGTCCTCCCCATGTCGTACGCCGTCGACGGCATGAACCAGGTGCTCCACCACCCCGACATCACCGGGGACTTCGTGCGGGACGTGGCCGTCGTCGCGGGCTGCGCCCTCCTGGTGCTCGGGCTGGGAGCGGCCACCCTCCGCCGCCGTACCGCCTGACGGCGGCCCGGTGCGAGGATGACCGCGACGAGCACGGAACGGATCCCGGAGCACACCGCGCGCCGGGAACCGTGAGCACAGCCCGGAGGGTGAACCGCATGACCCAGACAGTCGCAGTCCTCGGTACCGGCAAGATCGGCGAGGCGCTCCTCAGCGGGATGATCCGGGCCGGCTGGCGCCCGGCGAACCTGCTGGTCACCAGCCGCCGCGCCGAGCGCGCCGAGGAACTGCGGAACCGGTACGGAGTCGAGTCCGTCGGCAACGCGGACGCCGCCAAGCGCGCGGACATCCTCATCCTCGCGGTGAAGCCCCAGGACATGGGCACCCTGCTGGACGAGCTCGCCCCGCACCTCTCCGCGGACCGCCTCGTCATCAGCGCCGCGGCCGGTATCACCACGGCGTTCATCGAGGACCGGCTGCCGTCCGGCACCGCCGTGGTCCGGGTCATGCCGAACACCCCGGTGCTGGTGGACGAGGGGATGTCCGTCCTCTCCGCCGGCAGCCACGCGACCGGGGAGCACCTCGCCACCACCGAGGAGATCTTCGGCGGGGTCGGCAAGACGCTGCGGGTGCCCGAGTCCCAGCAGGACGCGGCCACCGCCCTCTCCGGCTCCGGACCGGCGTACTTCTACTTCCTGGTCGAGGCCATGACGGACGCCGGCATCCTGCTCGGCCTCCCGCGCGCCCAGGCCCACGACCTGATCGTGCAGGCGGCCATCGGCGCCGCGGTGATGCTCCGCGACAGCGGCGAGCATCCGGTGAAGCTCCGCGAGGCGGTGACCAGCCCGGCCGGCACCACCATCAGCGCCATCCGCGAGCTGGAGAACCACGGGGTGCGCGCCGCCCTGATCGCCGCTCTCGAAGCGGCCCGCGACCGCAGCCGCGAACTCGCCTCCGGCCAGGGCTGACCCCGTACGGCGTAGGCCGGGCCCCACCGCGCCGGACGGCGTGGGCGGCAGCGCGGTGACCGTGCTGTGCGGGGGCCCGGCGCAGGGGCCCGGGGCTACGTCCTTGGGCAGTCCCCAGCGCCCCGCGGCCCGGGGTTGACACGCCGTCCTCCGATCAGTAATGTTCTCCGAGCTGTCCGACGTGAGCGCCGACCCCGGTCGGTCCCCGGAAAGCCATTCCGCACCATCACTCAACGAGGTCCGACTTACGGTCGTGCGCCTTTTCGCGTGCTTGTGTGAAATGAGGATTGCCCGCTCGTGAAAGCAGCCCCGATTAGCGTCGGAGCCCGGCAATCCGCTAACGTCTCACTCGTCGGAAGGGCCGCAACGGCCCGGACGACAGGCCCGCTGACTGGGAATCAGGCCCGAAAGGATCTGATAGAGTCGGACTCGCCGGAAAGGGAAACGCGAAAGCGAAGAACTGGAAAGCAAAAACTGCTTGACCCGCTTCGACCGGGAATCGGACACGAGAGTGTCTGATAGAGTCGGAAACGCAAGAACGAAGGGAAGCGCCCGGAGGGCCCCGGTGAGACGGGACCGAAGGAAGCGTCCGTTCCTTGAGAACT